>JAFGKY010000019.1 GCA_016928305.1 Bacteroidales bacterium | reverse complement strand
TTGCAGAAGAACAACAACATAAGTTTGAATTTTAAGCCCCTTATAGGGGCGATTCAAAGCCACCTTCTAAGAAGGTGGATTTTTACTTTTTTGATAAAGATATGACGCTGATTATTTTTCTGCAAATGTATTCATTAGATTCATTGAATAATGATTAATGGAAAATGGTTAATTATTGATTGATAATGTATAAAGGTGAACAGCAATTTTTGAAGGAATATGGATAGATACTTACCATCAAAACAACCATAACAACCATAACAATCATAACTAACAACCGACAACAACAATACACTCTCACAGCCATCACCTTACATTTATAACTTCCCCGGTTTTGCATTTTTCCGAAAAATCCGTTTATATTTGATGTGATTATAAAGTGTTCACGGAATAATTAAACCTATATACTATGGAGACAGCTACGCATTTTTCACTGGGTTGGGTGGATTGGACCATAATGGGTACGTATGTGGTTTTCACACTGGCCATTGGTTTTATTTTAAGGCGCTACATGAAATCAAGCCACCAGTTTCTTATGGCCGGGAAATCAATTCCTGCCTGGATTACCGGACTGGCTTTTATTTCCACCAATCTTGGAGCGTTGGAAGTTATAGGGATGGCTGCATCGGGAGCAAAATACGGTTGGCTTACATGTCATTTTTATTGGATTGGCGCAATACCGGCCATGATATTTCTCGGACTTTTCATGATGCCTTTTTATTATGGCTCTAAAGCAAGGTCGGTGCCCGAATATCTTAAATTCCGCTTTGACGAGAAAACACGCGGATTCAATGCTATTTCATTTGCTGTGATGACGGTATTTGCATCCGGGATCTCTATGTACGCACTGGCTGTGCTGATGGAGACGTTGATCGGATGGGATTTTACCATGAGCATCATTGTTTCAGCTCTTATTGTCCTTGTATATACATACCTGGGAGGTCTTACATCAGCCATATACAACGAGGTTCTGCAGTTTTTCCTGATTGTTGTGGGATTTCTGCCTCTTGTATTTTTGGGCCTTAAGGGAATTGGTGGCTGGGAAGAGCTAAAGATCAGGCTGGCTGATGTGGCTATGAACGGTTCTCATCAGTATGCTGCAGGTGCATATACGCAAACCTGGAAATTTACACACAGTTCTAATGCCAATCCGATGGGAGTTGAATGGTTTGGTATGCTGATGGGACTTGGATTTGTATTGTCATTCGGATACTGGTGCACAAATTTCCTTGTTGTCCAGAGGGCTATGGCTGCCAATTCCATGTTGGCTGCACGCAGAACTCCGTTAATCGGTGCATTTCCTAAAATGCTTCTTCCGTTCCTGGTGATCCTGCCCGGGATGATAGCTTTGGCGCTTACAACCCTTCCGGACAGCGGCTTTGAACTACCTTTGAAAAATGGTGATTACGATTATGACAAGGTGATTCCCGTGATGCTGGGACACTTCTTCCCGACAGGAGTGCTGGGATTAGGCCTTACTGCCCTTATGGCATCTTTCATGTCGGGTATGGCCGGCAATGTCACAGCTTTCAATACCGTTTGGACTTACGATATTTACCAAAGCTATATTGCTCCCGGGAAATCGGATAATCATTACCTCTGGATGGGTCGCATGGCTACTATTGCCGGCGTAGTTGTGAGTATTGGTGCGGCTTATGTAGCAAAATTGTTTAATAATATAATGGATTTTCTGCAACTTATCTTTGCATTCATCAACGCTCCCCTGTTTGCAACCTTCCTGTTGGGAATGTTTTGGAAAAGGGCTACAGGTCATGGGGCCTTTTTCGGACTACTGAGCGGAACCCTGGCTGCAGCCCTGCATCATGGCTTAACAGCCCCCACCAACGCCACATCCCTTATTAAAGGCGGCTGGCTGATTGGTGGAGCTGAAAATGTATTGCACAGGTATCCCAGTGAAATGGCACAGAATTTCTGGACGGCAATATTTGCCTTTTCTGCCTGTTTTTTTGTCACTATCATTATTTCTATGATGACGAAACAGAAAAAGTCAGAGGAAGAGCTCAAAGGATTGGTTTATTCATTGACCCCAAGACCTAAAGAGAAAGATGTAGCCTGGTACCAAAGGCCTGCATTTCTGGCTATTATCGTTGGGGCTTTAGCTATTGTATTAAATATTATTTTCTGGTAAGGAGGAACAACTATGGGTATAGATATTAAACTTCCGATTGGACTGATGTTTTCTATTTTGGGTGCTGTCCTTGCAGTATACGGTTTCATTACAAAATCCAGTCCTGAAATCTATCAAAAATCACTGGAAATCAATATTAACCTTTGGACAGGCCTGATTATGCTGGCATTCGGGTTATTAATGATACTGACCTCACTGGTACAAGGAAGAAAGGAAGAAAAGAAAAAGCAATGACCGGAAACATGTGGTCTGGAAAGTAAGACCTGACACCGGTTGAAAAACATTGCCTTTTGAATGGATGATGTGTTAAAAAAAATATTCTATAATATAGGATATTTTTATACCTTTAGAGGCATAAGAAACTTTCAGCAATGGAACCACTTGATATTAAAGCAACAAATGATACTCCGCGCGTATTATTTGACCCCGATAATAACCTGTTTGAAATTTCAGGACGATCGTTGCCGGAAGATGTCGTAACTTTTTATCAACCGGTTCTTGACTGGCTGGATGAATACAACCAGACTCCATTGAAAAAGACAGATTTCGTTTTTAAATATATTTATTTCAACACAGCTACTTCCAAACTGGTACAGGATATCCTTATCAAACTGGAGCATTTGCAGGAAAAGGGTTTTGATGTTAAGGTATCCTGGTATTATGAGCAGGATGATGAGGATATGCTTGACCTGGGGATAGAATTTCAGGAGAATGTAAATGTTCCTTTTGAAATTATAGGATATTAAAACATAGGATCCTTTAAGCTTTTAAATATCTTTCAAGAATATCCAGTGCTTCACCGCTGTTTTTTTCTTCTGTTAGGTCAAATATGGTAATTTTTTTACCCCCTGTATCAACGGCCATATTCTGCAATATGCTTGTGGTAATTGCATCTCCAAATTTTTCAGCAAGCTTTTGGCCAAAGCTAAAATCGGTATAGTTGTAAATGTTATTTGTTGAGAAGTTGGATGTATAACGCATCAGTTCCACAAGACCTTCAATAGGACCGGCAGACAGATGAAATCCGTTCCGGCTTGATGAAACAGTTTGCAGTCCATATAAGGACTGGTTACGCAAAAGAATATTTCGTAAGCTGCCCGGTTGTGCATCTTCCGGATTGGTTAACCCTATAAATGCATTTCGTGCTTCTTTCCAGGAGAGATCTCCGGATAGTGTCATGGTTATGATACATCGGCCCGGTTGAATATAATGCTCAAGCTGACGCGGATGAAAACCGTTGATAATATAGAGTTCTTCGCCATCAATGAAAACTTTGGCCTGGTAAGTGCCTCCTGCAAGCTTTTCTGTTCTTACATTCTGCCAAAGGTAGTCCAGTGATGAGGAAGAAAAGTCCGGATATTGCTCGTGTATCTCAAGGCTTCCCAATATCCTGACTTCGTTGATGCTCTTTCCTGTAAGGATCTGAAACCGTTCTTTTGCATCGTCCGTCATATTCACCCGGGGAGAAGCACTTACTGCATTGATTACCCCATAATGCTGTGCTATTATATTATACGTTTTTAAATATTGTGCACTCAATATACGCATATCCTTAAGAACCAGCCTGAATTTCTTAAATTGTTCAAACAACATCTTCAATATAAGATCAAATTTGATTAGCGGGGATTTCATCGTTAATTCGGGCTTAATGAAAAACAGGAATTCATTTTCCCGTGTTGATTTATCAGCTGAACCATACAGCTGTTCGTATTCAAGCTTGTTTTCATGCACGTTGTGCAGGGCCTTTAATATAATGGTCTCAATAGCTGTGAAATTCATTTTCATAGTTACAGTTCGATGTTAAATGTTTGTTGATGCAGATGCAGTTATTGACCTTTTGTTAATAGTCTTTCAGGAATTGTTAAAAACTTGTTATTTAATCAATAAAAACAGCTGTTTAATCCGCTAATTTAGTATTTCGGTGAATATAACAGGTGCACTTGTGGAAATAAATGGGATTTTGCAAAGGATAATTGAATATTTTATAAGGATTTTATCGTAAAAGAATAAAGTATCGACATCAGATGCAAGCGAATAGTACCATACTCTTTTCATTGCGCGTAAAGGATGCACTGAACCGGTTGGGGCTTCGCAGAAGCTGGACACAACCCGGCAAGAATAAGACTGTTTTTAAATTTAACCTGCTGAAATTTGCTTATGGTGACTCAAGAATTCTTCCCGGACCTGAGCTTAAAAAAAGTATTTACGAAGGTTTATAGATTTGTTATCAATAGGTTTTAGAGGTTTCTAATAAATGGTTAGGGTTATGCCGGCGAAAGCCGGCATTTGTTTTTATTTTATTCATACTTCAGCACTTTGGAAGGATTGACTATGGCGGCCCGGTATGTCCTGTAGCAAATGGTAATTAGTGCGATGAACAGAGCTACAAGGAAAGCAGAAACAAATTCCCAGGGTTGAAGGTGGATATGGTAATGGAAATTCATCAGCCAGCGTTTCATTAAAAAGTAACTTAATATCCAGGCTGGTATTGTTGATACCAGTATCAGCAAAAAGATCTCACGGGTGAACAATATAATGATCCTGTACACAGAAGATCCAAGTACTTTACGGATTCCTATCTCGTGTGACCGTAATTCGGTGGCGAAAGATGTCAAACCAAAAAGTCCAAGGCATGCAATGATAATAGCCAGAATAGAAAAAGCAACTGCAATGCGGGATGTCCGTATTTCCTCGAAATAAAACTTCCGGAAGCTATCATCCAGGAAAAAGTATTCCAATGGTTCATTGTTGGTGAATTTATTCCATATTTTTTCAATTTCGGCAATGGTGCCTTTTACGTTTTCAGGGGCAAGCCGTATGGTAATATATGCTGTCCAGTCCCATCTTTCGGGCTTAAGGATAAATACATGAGGAAATATCCGTTCGCGCAACGCCTGGTAATGAAAATCCTTTACGACGCCAATAACATTATACACTGTCCGCTGCTCTCCTTCCCGGGCAGGCTCAATGAATCTTGCAGCCATTGGATCCGTAAGACCAAACTCCTCAATCGCCTTTTCATTAATAACCATGGCCAGGGTATCCGATGAAAAATCACGAGAGAAATACCTTCCTTCCTTTAATTCAATTCCATATGTCTTCAGATAGTCATAATCGGCCCAGTTTACCTGCATCAGGTATGTTTGATCTGAAGTTTTCCCTTCCATCAGGAATCCGTTATGATTGTTAGGATATCCGGGGATGGCCGTGGAATTTGTAGATCCGATAATACCTGAGAGTTTTTCAATTTCCTGCCTGAAACTGACAATACGTTTTCTGAGGGCGTCTGTTCGGGATATGACAAATAGCATTTCTTTATTGAATCCAAGGTCCTTGTTTATCATGTACTGAATTTGCCTGTAAATGACCAGGGAGCTGAGAATCAGACTTATTGTGATGATAAACTGAAATATTACCAACATGCTTCGAATATGCACACTGGATATTCCCAGTTTCAGTTTTCCGTATAAAACAGAGACTGGTTTGAAGGAAGCAAGAAACAGCGCAGGGTAGCTGCCAGAGAAGATCCCAATGATCACTGCCAGTAAGATCAAAGCGGGTATGGTGTACCATTCACTGAAATAATTGATGGAAAGTTTCACCTGTAACAGATTGTTGTAATGGGGCAGCATGACTTCAACCAATATGACAGCAACAACCAAAGACATCAAACACAGCATAACGGACTCCATTAAAAACTGCCATACCAGCAATCTTCGCGAGGATCCTACAACCTTTCGCATTCCCACTTCTCTTGAACGGTTTACCGATCGGGCCGTGGAAAGATTCATGTAGTTTATGCCTGCCACGATTATTATGATAAGCGAAACGATAGAAAAAATATAAATGTACTTTCGGTCTGTAGGTGGCCTGAAATCCTGACTAATGCCCGGATTCAAATGAATATCCGAAAGGGATTGCAGGAAAAATCCGTAACGGTTACCTGTAGATTTGAACTGCTCGATATCAATCCCCAACACCTGCATGACCTGTGGTCCGACATATTTCTCTATCATGGCCGGGAATTTATCCTCCAATCCCTCAGCAGAAGTATTTTTTTTCAGCAACACATAGGTGGCAAAGCTGTTGGACAACCAGAATTCTTCTTTTGCCCTCCAATGTGAAAGAAAAGATATCAATATATTGAATTCAAAATGACTGTTTTCAGGTACATTCTCCATCACCCCTGTGATGGTATACAGATTGGTATCGCTGTTTATCCTTAGTGTTTTGCCAATAGGATCTTCATTACCATAATATTTTTTAGCTGTTTTTTCAGTAAGAACGACTTTATACGGTTCTGCAAGAGCCTTTTTAGTATTTCCGCTGATGAGAGGAATGGAAAATATATCAAAGAAAGCTGAATCGGCTAACATAACGTTTTCTTCCACATATTTACGGTCTTCAATGCGGAATAAAACCTCGTTCCACCTTTCCATACGAATGGCATTTTCCACTTCAGGATAATCGGTCACCAGGGTTTTTGCCAGGGGAGCAGGCGTAAAGGCTCCTTTAATTTCGGTTTCTCCTAACTTTGCATCCAGTATAATGCGGTATATCCGGTCATAGTTTTCATTAAAGGTATCGTACCCAAGCTCGTGCCGGATAAATAACAGGATCAGCAGGCTGCAGGCTATTCCGACAGCCAGGCCGATAATGTTTATTATTACATAGGATTTATGACGGAATATGTTGCGTATGGCGGTTTTAAAGAAGTTCGTTAACATAGGTCACCGGGTCAGTTCTTCGTTAAAATATTAGACGATCGGATATGCTTTTCGTTACAAAAAAACGACGCATTTAGACAACTATTATTTTTGTATGACAAGAGGTACAGGCACCATTCTTGTCAATTGCTTTAATTTCAGTATTGTATCCTGATCTTTTGATTACAGTGATACCACAGTTTGCACATCGTGTGTCCTGATAATCACGGATTGCAATATTTCCAACATATACATATAACAGGTGGTTGCCGGCTATTTCCGCCAGCCGTTGTAAGGTGGTGGGAGAAGTCGGATTATGCTCCATTTTATATGTGGGGTAGTAACGTGACAAATGCAGGACGGTTTCTGATCCGAGTTCATCGGAAATCCATTTCACCATGGCAAGAAATTCTTCGTCGTTATCATTGAGTGTGGGAATTACCAGGTTAGTGATTTCAAGATGTTTTCCGGATGACCTTATTTTTTTCAGGGTTGTAAGAACCGGTTCAAGCCTGGCACCTGCAACGCTACGGTAAAACTTATCTGAAAAGGCCTTCAGGTCAATATTAAAAGCATCAATGCAGGTAAACAGTTCATCAAGGGGCTCGGGGGATATGAATCCATTGGAAACCATTACATTTTTCAAACCGGCCAGGTGGATCTGCCGGGCAACATCCAGCACATACTCTATCCATATACCGGGTTCGTTATAGGTATAGGCTACTCCTATGTTTCGGGAGGTGGATTTTGCTGTATTTACGATATCGTTAACGGTGTATTGCTGCAAAAAACAATCGTCGGGTGAAGATTGTGAGATATGCCAGTTCTGGCAGCATTGGCAACGCATATTGCATCCCACTGTGCCAACAGACAAGATTTGAGCTCCGGGATAGTAATGGTATAGCGGTTTCTTTTCAATGGGATCAATATGAATCGCAGACAGCTTGCCGTATATGCCGGTGTACAATTTTCCCTTCTCATTCCGCCTTACACGGCAGATACCCGTGCCCCCTTCGGGGATAAGGCACTCGTGAGGACATAACAGGCAGCGGACTTTACTCTCTTCCTGCCGGTAATATAAAGCTTCTTTGAGTAACATTCGCATAGAATGGATAACAATAAAATTACAAATAATTTCAGTAATCCCCGGGGAATAATCGATAATTCAACTGTTGTGAGGCCAGGCGGAAATGGATTACAGGTTATTTTCTCAACGACAGGATTGGCCTATTTTCTATTTTATTTCAGGCTTTATGAAGATCAACACACTTTTGTCTTCAATCCCAAGCTCTCTACGGAAATTGGCGAGGTATGTGAAAAATTAATTACAACAATTAATCATGATCGGATGTCTCATGACAATTCCGTAAAACAAAAAAAATCCCCAACCTGTATCAAAATGATCATTCTTAACGTATATAATTATTATTAATCTTTAATATAACAGGTTTAAGGTAAAACCACTTTATTAAATAACAATAATCATTAAACTTACCGTTATGAAAACCTCCATTAAACTAAGTCATTTGTTAATTGCCGGCAGTTTGATTTTTGCTGGTTGCGAAAAGGATGAAGATACTGGTGGTCCGCTTGACGTAACCGGTGGATACATAGCCAGTTATCAGGTGGCGAAGGAAAATGTACTTCGAAGCATTCCGGAAAAATACATCAATGCTGCCCGGAATAATCTTCATATTGCATACCAGCACACTTCACACGGAACACACGTATCGAGAGGGCTTTTTGGATTGCAGGATTATAAGCCCGGAGATGAAATTTTGTTTGGTATAACAAATAATTATCAGACTGCAGGAAAACTTGATTTCAGGGATTATGCAATGGAAAGTTATGCCGCTGCAGGAGAAGATGCAGCTGATCTGAGCAGGAACGAGACCGCTTTTATTCAGGCTACACGTAATTATCTTGATGACCCTGACAACAGCGAGATCAACGTAGTCATGTGGTCATGGTGCAGCATCTCAGGTCATGATGTCACGGGTAATTACCTGCCCGGCATGCAGACGCTGATTGAGGAATACGGTGAGGGAGGAACAAAAATTGGTACCGGTGCAGGTCAGCGTGAGGTGCCGGTGACTTTTATTTTTATGACCGGTCATGCAGAAACAAACCGCAATGTTGGTGATGGAAGGCCCCGGAATCAGGCAGATACCATAATAGGGTACTGTAAGGCAAAGGGTTATTACTGTCTCGATTATTATGGAATCGATACACATGAAATGAATGATAATTATTGGGAGGACACCGGTGACGACGGAAATTCGGAAGACTATGGCGGGAATTTTTATGTCGACTGGCAAAATAGTCACAGCCTGGGTGTAGATTATTATGAAAACAAGTCGAGTCCCGGCGGATCAGTTACCTACGGCGCTCATAATACGCAACATATTACCTCCAATCGCAAGGCATATACCATGTGGTGGATACTGGCCAGGATAGCAGGATGGGAGGGGGAGTGAACAGTGAACAGTGAACAGTGAACAGTGAATAGTGAACAGTAAGAAGTAAGAATCATCATCACTGACACGGATTGTCATTTACCACTTACCAATAACTGTTCTTTCGTCCTCTTATCTTAGCTTTACATTTACCAAAACGGGGAGGTGATCAGACGGATAGCGTCCTTTGCAGGCATCACCGATCACGGCATATTTTCGTATTTCCGACCGGCCTTTGCTTACAAATATGTAATCAATCCTTTGTGTTACGGGCAAATCAAAACGAAATGCATTAAAGGTTCCCGTCGGACCTGTAATTTCACCGGAACAGGTTGACAAAGCGTCCTCAAAATCCGTTAAGATGGTATCTAATGCTTTGTCTCCTGGCTCAAGGTTGAAATCGCCAAGCAGAATTACAGGTATCTTTTTAGGATTGAGTTCCCTTGCTTTTGCAGCAATCAGTTCCGTGCTCTTTTCCCGTGCCGTGATTCCTATATGATCAAGGTGTGTATTAAGCACCAGCATCCGGTGCCGCGTCTTTCTATGTTCAAACAGTCCATAAACACAAATTCGTTTCAGCGCTGCATCCCAACCTGTTGAAGGCATTTGCGGAGTCTCAGAGAGCCAGAAAATGCCCTGGTTTAACACGATGAATTCCGATTCCTTATAAAACAAGGCACAGAATTCACCGGCATCCTTTCCATCATCCCTGCCTGCGCCAATATAACTATAATCAGCAAGGACACTGTCGATATACTCAACCTGATGGATAAGTCCTTCCTGAATGCCAAAGATATCTGGCCCATGGACGGTGAGTAGTTTTACCAGGTTCCCCTTTCGTAAGTCCCATTGATTTACTCCGTCATTGGGATTATCGAAACGTATGTTGTATGTGAGAATATCGATTTCCTGACAAAAGCCAGCCATTAATGAATTTATCAGGAAAAAACATCCAAACAGGGATTTAATTTTTCTGTTCATAACAGTGGATTTTTAATGAGGCTCAGTTTTCAGGAGCGTACCCGCGAACTGGAAACTGGAAGCCGAATTATCCCGATAGCGAAGCGTATCGGGATTGGTTAATTCCCCGCCGCTTGCGGCGAAGAGCAAGACAAATTGTCTATCAAGATACCCCGTCCGCTTGCGGCGGGGAGATTCATTAAAGATACAACAGTTTTGTGTGAAAGAAACAGGATGGGGAATATAGTTGTGAAGATTGCGGGCCTGCCTGAAGTGAACTGGCCCAGGCTATGGAAGGCAGGTCGTGCAAGTCTTCGAAAATCGTATATCGTACATCCATATTTTAACCGTTCACTGTTCACCATCATACATTAACAATACCTTATCCCCTCCGGGGAAATCTTCATAAATGATCCATCTTCTGCAAAACCTTATGCCCCCGATAAATCGGAGCAAGCTCCCCGGGCAAATAAAGGTACAAATCAACTTTTAATTCGCATCAACAATCAATTGATAATTAACCATTGATAATTAACCATTACTCCCCAGTTCCTCCGTCAGGATCCGGTAAAACTCCTCTCGGGCATATCTTTCTCTCCATGGATAATGTCCGCATTTTTTGAGCAATACAAACCTGAAATTGCGTACTGTTTTTTGTAACGGTTCTTTAACCCCCGATGCGGGATGCGGATCAAAGCCACCATGAATGGCCATGACCGGACACATGATGTTGTGTCCAAGTGTTGTCAGTTCACCGCTTTTCCTGAGCTTTTCAGCCTCCGGCCAAACAGCATTGAACACTTCCGGATAAAAAGCCTGTACCTCCTGTTTTTCAGGCAAGGGATCATAAGAATCGGCCTCTGACATCAATTCCCCAAATCGCCTGAAATTGGCATTGGAAGCTTTGCCTTCCTTCACCAGAGCCGACAATATCATGGCTTCGCTTTTTTTCTTTTCGTGTAACCGATCCAGCCTGATTTTCATAATATCATTGCTATAATCTTTTTTAAATGAACCAGCACCGATAAGAATTATCTTTTCCGTCAGAGCCGGATAGTATGCCGCAAAAAGACAGGCCAGCCATGCTCCCCAGGAATGCCCGACCAGTTTTACGGGTGCGGGGCAATTGTCCATTATTATGTGGTGAAGATCCGACAACTGATCCGAAACAGATAATCCTGTCTGCAGAGGTTCTATTATGCCTATATATTGCGATAAGGTATGGGCGACCTCATACATGCCCCCGGGTGCGCCGGGACCACCGTGAAGCATCACCACACCGTATGGGGGTAAACCGTGTTTCCGGAATTGAGCCACTTTTAAGCTCAAATTTAGTTTTCTTTTTCTTATTTTTGATACCGTCTTTTAACCGTGAAATTACTGTGCAAGAAATCATTTAAAATCTTACGTCATGAGAAACAGTCAATTGCTTATCCAACCCGGAATCATACTGCAAACTGCGATTATATTGATACTGATGGGCGGTTGCAACCCGCGGAAAGCCGGCGAACCGGCAAAATCAACGGAAGAAAAAATCATCCGGAGTTCAAAAGACATTGCCCGGTCTGCTGTCTTTCTCACCGCCAGGGAAACCGATGACAGGCTGACACGGAAAGATTCGCTGCTGTTTCAGGACGCTTCACAACCCACTGAAAATTTTCCCCATATCATCGTTGATTATAATGTCCAATTTCAGATCATGGAAGGAATAGGCGGGGCACTGACTGACGCTTCAGCAGAAACATATTATAAAATGCCTCCTGATAAGCAGGACGAAATACTTGAGGCCTATTTCGATTCGCAAAAGGGTATCGGTTATTCCTTCTGCCGGACCCATATCAACAGCTGTGATTTTTCGAGTGAGAGCTATGCGTATGCCGATGTCCCGGGGGATACATCCCTGGTAAATTTCAGCATTGCACACGACCTGAAATACCGCATTCCGTTCATCAAAAAGGCTATTGAGAAAACCGGCGGAAACCTGAAACTCTTTGCCTCACCCTGGAGTCCCCCGGCATGGATGAAAACCAATAATAACATGCTGAGGGGAGGAAGTCTCAGACCTGAATACCGGAAGGCATGGGCCGACTATTACATCCGTTTTTTTGATGAATACCGTAAAGAAGGGATCTCATTCTGGGGGCTGACGGTGCAGAATGAACCATTAGCTGTGCAAACCTGGGAATCATGCATATACACCGCCGGGGATGAATTGATCTTTGTACGTGACTTTCTCGGACCACGTTTGCAGCAATCGGTATACTCCGGTCTTAAACTTATGATATGGGATCACAACCGGGATATTATGTTCCACCGCGCCAATACGATTCTTGGTGATCCGGTTGCAGCCAAATATGTCTGGGGAACAGCGTTTCACTGGTATATGGGCGATCATTTCGGTAACGTGAAACTGGTGCATGACGCCTATCCCGATAAAGGCCTTGTCTTCAGTGAAGGATGCGGATACCCTTTCAGCATGGAAAATGTGAAGGACTGGAAATGGGGTGAGACATATGGCACATCGATGATTCATGATATCAATAATTTTACATGCGCATGGACGGACTGGAATATACTGCTGGATGAAACCGGCGGGCCCAACCATGTTGGCAACTTCTGCCTGGCACCCGTGATAGGGGATATAAAGACAGGACAGATCCATTATATGAGTTCGTATTACTATATCGGCCATTTCTCAAAGTTTATGCAACCGGGCGCCAGGCGGATAGCCTGTTCAACAACCCGTGATGAACTGATGACCACCGCATTCCTGAATCCCGACGGATCCATCGTCACCGTCATAATGAACAGGACAGACAAGGCAATCGACTTTAATCTCTGCATCGACAGAAAAACAGGCGGGCTTTCCATTCCCGGACATGCCATCATGACCTGCATCATCCCATAAAACGGTTCCTGAGTATGGCCATCGGATTGACCCAATCATAATAAAATATCATCAATGCCCGACAAACAACAGATTGAAGCGATTAAAAGCAAGGATGCTTTTATTATCGACATGGATGGCGTAATTTACCATGGCAACAGGCTCCTTCCCGGAGTATTGGAATTCACCGACTGGCTGATGAAATCAAATAAAAAATTTCTCTTCCTGACAAACTCCAGTGAAAGGACCCCGGAAGAACTTCAGCGAAAACTGCACAGGCTTGGCGTTAAAGTGCCGCGTGATGCATTCTATACCAGCGCACTGGCAACCGCTATGTTTCTGAGCAACCAGAAACCGAAGGGAAGTGCTTTTATAATAGGGGATGCGGGTTTAATTAATGCTTTGTACAACGTAGGTTATACGATGAACAACATAGATCCGGATTACGTTGTAATCGGAGAGACACGGAGTTACTCCTATGAGGCCATTGAAAAAGCCGTTAACCTTGTGTTGAAAGGAGCCAGGCTGATCGGCGCCAATCCCGATGTTACCGGTCCCGGTGAACATGGTATTGTGCCGGCAACCAAAGCGCTCATATCACCCGTTGAGATCGCTACGGGTAAAAAAGCCTATTTTATAGGCAAACCTAATCCGTTAATGATGCGAAATGCTCTCCGGAAAATAAATGCCACACGTGAAGAATCGGTGATCATTGGTGACCGTATGGATACAGATATCGTGGCAGGTATTGAATCGGATATTGATACGGTACTGGTACTTTCGGGTATTACGTCCCGGGAAAATATTGATAATTTCCCTTACAGGCCCCGGTATGTGCTGAATGGCATCATCGATTTGGTTGATATTATGGTATAATTCAGGATGGAAGAAAAAAAACTCAACGAGTACCGGAAAGAGGTGGCCTATTTCATGCACAGACTATATGATAAAGGCCTTACCACAACTTCGGGAGGTAACATAAGCTATAAAATTGATGAAAAACGGCTGTTGATAACACCTTCGGCGCTGGATAAGGGAAGGATGAAGAGCAACCAGGTAGGCCTGATGCGGATGTCGGGCGAGAATCTTACTTCGTCCCTTAAACCCAGCATTGAAAGCGGAATGCACATTGCCATTTATAAAAAAAGACCGGATATCAATGCAATTGTTCATGCACACCCTACGGTTGCCTCGACATTCACTGTTCTGCGCAGGAGCATTAATTGTACACTTACGGCTGAGGCAAGAGCCATACTCGGTGTACCGAAACGGGTCCCTTATGCGCTAATGGGCTCGGCATTGCTCGCAGAAACGGTCTCCGATCACGTCACTGATACCCATGTTTTATTGCTCGAAAATCATGGTGTGGTTTGTCTGGGTCAGACCCTGCTGGAAGCTTTTAACCGGATGGAAGTGCTGGAAGCAGCCGCAAAGATGACCCTGATCACAGCATTGCTGAATGAAAAAAAGGAACTTAATCCCAAACAATTGCGGGAGATTGACGACCTGCTGGCCTGAAAAATGAATATGCTGAAAGCCGTTTTATTCGATATGGATGGTGTGTTGGTGGATACCGAGGAACTTACCTTCCGGGCTGCACAAAACATGTTTGCCGAGCATGGTATAACCGTCACACAGGAGGATTTCCGGCCTTTTATCGGTACAGGTGAAAACAGCTACATAGGAAATGTGGCGCTGAAGTATAATTTTCCTGTTGATATTCCTCGTGACAAGGAACGTATGTATAAGATCTTTGGAGAGTTGGCAAAAGGTAACCTTAAAGCGCTTCCCGGTGTGCATCAATTCATCGATGCATGTCGTGTGAGGCGACTGAAGCTGGCTGTTGCAACCAGTGCAGACTACATTAAGATGATGATTAACCTTAATGAAACAGGACTCAGGAAAGAGATATTTGATGTTCTGGTGAATGGCCAGGAAGTGATAAATAAAAAACCACACCCTGAGATTTATCTTACGACCGCTGCCAAACTGCATTTGCAGCCCGAAGAATGCCTTGTGGTGGAAGATGCCGTTAACGGCATTGAGGCTGCCAAAGCGGCAGGAGCAAAATGCCTGGCGGTTACCAACAGTTTCAGCCGCGAGGAACTGGGAAAAGCTGACTGGATCTGCGATTCATTGGTGCATTGCCCGGTCGCGGCATTGGATTGGTGAGGGAGACGGTGAACAGTGAACAGTGAACAGTGAAAAGTGAACAGTGAACAGTGAACAGTGAACAGTGAACAATACCGGTATCTTGTATCCTATATCTTTTCAGGTATAGCCATGACGAACAGGCTACATCAGACAACTTAAACAACCGATCCATATGGAAAAAAAACAATTGGGAACATCAGGGTTTTATCTAACCCGGTTGACATTCGGCGCATGGGCCATCGGCGGATGGCTGTGGGGCGGGGCCGATAAAGATTTGGCTATCAAAGCCATTCAAAAGGCCATCGACCTGGGCATGACAAGCATCGATACCGCACCTGCATATGGCTTCGGCCAGAGTGAAGAACTCATAGGCGAAGCTGTCAGGGGTAAAAGAGATCAGGTTCAGCTATTGACGAAATACGGACTTCGCTGGGACACAAAAAAGGGCGTTTTCTTTTTTGACTCAAAAGATAATCAGGGCAAGGCCGTCGCCATGCACCGTTATGCCGGGAGAGAGAGCATCATACATGAATGTGAGCAAAGCCTGAAACGCCTGAAAACCGATTACATCGACCTGTACCAGATCCACTGGCATGATAAATCCACCCCAGCCCAGGAGACCATGGAAGCCATACGGTCGCTCATCAACAGCGGAAAAGTAAGGCATGCCGGGGTTTGTAATTACAACACCGAACAGCTTGATGAGGCATTGAAACACATTGCCCTGTGTTCCGATCAGGTGCCTTATTCGATGGTAAAACGCGATATTGAATCTGAACTGGTACCATATTGTATAAAACAAAACATCGGCATATTGGCATACAGTCCGTTACAACGCGGCATCCTAACCGGAAAAGTAACGCAGGGATACAACTTCAATGCCGGCGACAGCAGGGTGGATACACCCTATTATCAGCCTGAAAACATCAGCAGGATCAACCGGTTCCTGGCAACGATTAAACCCATAGCTGATGACCGGGGCATAACCCTTTCCCAACTGGTGATCAACTGGACACTGCAGCAGCCCGGTATTGCTTCCGCACTGGTAGGAGCACGTTCACCCGAACAGGTGGAAGAGAATGCCAAAGCAGTTGATTTTATGCTTACCGATGAAGAATTGAAATCGATCAATCATCACCTGAATCATCTTGAACTGGTCCTTTAGCCAGGCGGATGACTGACCCGGTGGATGGAATATGTAAGTTTTGGCAAATCAGTGAAAAAATAATACTTTCGGTTTTTATATGTCAGTACAGATATGGATGCATTTGCAGAAATTCCCGGAAAAGATGAATTGCTGAACGGGTACAAACAACATCCGGAGAGAGATACACTAAAGGTAAACAGTCATTTGCATACGCCCTATTCCTTCAGCGCTTTTGAAAGAATTGAGGATATCTTTGAACATGCCGAAAAAGAAGAAATTAAGGTATTGGGCATAAATGATTTTTTTGTTACGGATGGTTATCCCGAATTCTTCCGGCTGGCGCACCAGTACAGGATTTTCCCTCTCTTCAATATTGAACTTATCGGTTTGCTGGAAAAAGAACAGCATCAGCAAATCCGCGTTAACGACCCCAATAATCCGGGCAGGACATATTTTTGCGGTAAAGGATTACGGTATCCTTTTGCTTTGCAACGGAAGAACTCCGAAAAACTGCAGCAGGTAAGGATAGCAAGTCAGCAACAGGTTGTGGAAATGATTGAAAAGCTGCAGGCATGGCTTTCTGAAAAAAAAGCACCTTTCAGTATTTCATACGACGAAGTAAAAAATGCATTGGCGAAAGAGCTCGTGAGGGAAAGACATATTGCCAAAATGTTGCGTGTTAAGCTGAATGAAAGCTACCATCAGGAAAAGGAAAGAAAAAAATTCCTTGCAGACCTTTATGCAGGCCGTGAAAGCAAGGCTAATCCGATGAATAATGCCGCACTGGAGGAAGAGCTGCGCGGAAACCTGTTGAAATCAGGGGGTATTGCCTTTGTGCCGGAGAGCCCGGAAGCCTTTCTGCCGGTTCATGATATCATTGACATCATAATCGAAGCCGGCGGTATTCCCTGTTATCCTGTGCTGCTCGATGATAAAAACGGTAATTTCACTGAATTTGAATCCGATTTCCAGACATTGCAGCGCAGGCTTCAGGAACTGAATGTTGGTATGGTCGAGCTGATACCGGGCCGGAATGATGTAACGATATTGAAAAAGTTTGTGAAGTATTTTGATGATGCCGGTTTTGTCATACTTTTTGGCACTGAGCATAATACACCTGTAATGATACCCCTTACCCTAACCACACGGGGAAACACACCGCTCGATCAGGAGCTGCAACAGATATCCGAAGCAGGCTGCTGCCTGGTTGCTGCTCACCAATACCTTATAGCCAAAGGTTATCCCGGTTATATTTCGCGGGATGGTAAAATAAACGTACAGGAAAAAGAAAATTTCGTTTCATTAGGCAGGGCTGTGATTGATAAATTTATAATCCGATAATCCATGAATCCGGAAATTAAAGATTTAATTGAGATCTCCCGTTATTATGGTAAAAACAAGGACTACATCATTGCCGGTGGGGGCAATACTTCATACAAGAACAGCGAATTCATCTGGATAAAGGCCAGCGGGACATCCCTGGCCTCGATTGATGAAAACGGTTTTGTGAAACTCAGCCGCGAAAAGCTGCAGCGTATTGGCACGGCTGTATACAGCAATGATGCCTTAAAGCGGGAAGCACAGGTTAAAGCCGATCTGTTTACCGCCATTGAACCGGATCAGCAGGGCAGACCCTCCGTAGAGACGTCGCTGCATGACATCATATCTTACCGGTATGTGGTGCACACACACGCCACACGGATCAACGGGGTGTTGTGTGCCAAAAATTCACGGGAGGTTATTACCAGGTTGTTTGGCGAATCGGCATTATACATTGAATATACAGATCCCGGATATGTTCTTTTCACGAAGACAAAGGAAAGGATTGATCAGTACCATGAGAAGCAAGGGAAAGATCCGAACATCATCTTTCTTGAAAACCATGGAACCCTGGTCAGTGCTGATACGGTTAAGGAAATAAAAGAACTGTATGAACAGGTTGAAAGGTTGCTGAAAAAAGAAAATAAGGTTACTCTTCCGTCAAAGGGTAAACCGTTACATGAGACTGTAAAGGCCATTCTTCCTGCATTGAGGATGATGCTGACCGGGGATAAGCCAAAAATATTACGCATACGGCATAATGAGCTTATCGAAGGTTTTTACACGAATGAAGAAGCATTCCGGAAGATACATGCCCCTTTTACGCCCGACATCATCGTATACTGCAAATCGAAGTATTTATATATCGATGAAACAGGTTCCTCCGAGTCGGTTATTGCTGCCATCCGCCTGCAACTTGACCGGTTCGTAAAGGAGAATGGTTTTATACCCAGGATTATCCTGATTAAGGATGTGGGTCTGGTAGCAGCAGAAGACAATTGGGCTTCCGCCGAAATTGTGCTGGATGTCTTTGAAGACCTGATGAAGATCAGCATGTACACCGGGAATGCCGGTGGCCCGCGATTTCTCAACAAGGACCAGATCAGCTTTATCGATAACTGGGAGGTGGAAAATTACCGCAGGCAACTGGCCGGCGGGAGCCGGTTGGGCAGCGTGGTTGAGAACAAGATCATCATCGTGACAGGGGCTGCACAGGGATTCGGGGAAGGCATTACCCGGAGCCTGATGGAGCAAAATGCCAACGTCGTCATTGCCGATGTCAATAAAGAAAAAGGATCAGCCCTGGCTGAAGCGTTGAATATGTCAGCCCGAAAGAACAGGGCATTGTTTGTAAAAACCGATGTTTCCAATGCTGATTCGGTAAAAAACCTGGTTTTTGAAACCGTGAAAGAATTTGGCGGGCTGGACGTGCTGATCAGCAACGCCGGGATATTGCACGCTGGTGCCCTCGATGAGATGGATCCCGAAACGTTTGACCGGATGACAAAGATCAACTACGGCGGCTATTTCCTTTGTGTCAAATACGCATCTGAGATACTGAAAACACAGTCGAAATATAACGATACTTATTATACCGATATCATCCAGATCAATTCAAAATCGGGATTGAAGGGCAGCAACAAAAATTTCACCTATGCCGGCGGCAAATTCGGAGGTATAGGTCTTACCCAGTCATTTGCCATGGAGTTGATGCCGTACCGGATAAAGGTCAACTCCATCTGTCCGGGCAATTTCTTTGACGGTCCGCTCTGGTCCGATCCGGTCAGCGGTTTGTTTGTGCAATACCTGAAGACAGGCAAGGTGCCCGGTGCCAAAAGCCTCGAAGATGTCAAGAAACATTATGAAGCGCAGGTGCCGGCAGGCCGGGGTTGCACCGTGGCCGATGTGATGAAGGCCATCCTGTATGTGATCGATCAGCAATATGAAACCGGGCAGGCAGTGCCGGTAACCGGGGGACAGGTTATGCTAAAGTGACGAGTCACAAGTGACAAGTGACAAGATGAACCTGCAACAAAAATCTGGACAATCTATTAAGCCACTAATTGATTTATTAATATTTCTTCTTTATTCTTGATTGATGTTTTTAT
>JAFGKY010000158.1 GCA_016928305.1 Bacteroidales bacterium | reverse complement strand
TTACTGGAAAAACAAAGATCCACGCCGTTTATATTCGGGTGGAGCCGGCTGGCCCATTTTGGATGCAACCGATTTCAACAGCACACCGATGCCCAGGATACAGGCTTGGGGCGAAGAATTGAACAGCATCATCAATGCAAAGCCTCCGCAAACAAACTATGATTGGATTCACAAGCTGCCTAAAAACGGAAAACCTACCGTTAGTCATGAAATAGGTCAATGGTGCGTTTATCCTGATTTCAAAGAGATCGCACAATATACCGGTGTATTAAAAGCCAGGAATTTCGAGATATTTCAGGAGTCACTCCGGAAAAATAACATGGAACATCTTGCTGACAGCTTCCTGCTGGCATCAGGGAAACTTCAGACACTCTGTTACAAGGCAGACATTGAAGCCGCTTTGCGTACGCCGGGTTTTGCGGGTTTCCAACTGCTCGACCTGCACGATTTTCCGGGACAGGGTACAGCCCTGGTTGGTGTATTAAATCCCTTCTGGGACAGCAAGGGTTATGTAACCCCGCGGGAATACAGCCGGTTCTGTAACGCAACCGTACCTCTTGTACGGCTTCCCAAAATGATTTACCGGTCGGATGAAACCCTGATAGCAGCCGCTGAAATTGCACATTTCGGACCTATTGAACTGTCAGATACTAAACCTGTTTGGAAAATCACCGATGCGGAAGGCCAGGTAAGATTCACAGGCGAATTGGCGCCTGTTGCGATACCCCTTGGCAATGGGATAAAACTGGGCGACATTGTTCAACCGCTCAACAGCATCAACAATCCGGAAAAGCTTACACTGTCCCTGCAAGTTTCGGATTTTGAAAACACCTGGGACATATGGGTGTATCCTGCTGTCATACCGGAAACAGATAACGATATCTTGGTTGCGCAAAAACTTGATTCTAAGGTGTTGGATTTTCTTAATAATGGAGGTAAGGTATTACTGACACCTGAAAAGGGCTGCATAAGATCTGAACGGGGAGGGGCTGTTGCCGTCGGCTTCTCAAGCATCTTTTGGAACACTGCCTGGACCCATCAACAGGCTCCCCACACACTGGGGATCCTGTGTAATCCAAATCACCCTGCACTTGCTGAATTTCCGACAGAATTTCACAGCAACTGGCAGTGGTGGGATGCCATGAGCCACTCCAACGCTGTTCTGCTTACCAGTTTTAAACACGAAATTAAACCTATTGTACGCATCATCGATGACTGGTTTACTAATCGTCCCTTAGCCCTTATTTTCGAAGCAAAAGTTGGCCAGGGTAAAATCATCGTTTCTGGTATTGATCTACTTACCGATACTGATAAACGCCCTGAAGCACGCCAATTGCTTTATAGTCTGCTGAAATATATGGAAGGAAGCACATTCAATCCTTCAGAAAGCATCTATGAGGAAGAACTTGTAACCCTATTAAAAGAATAAGAAGGTCTATGGAAGTAAGAATATGGAAAGAGCTGGTAACAATACCAACCTATAATATTGGTAAACCTGAAAAGAATCCGGTTTTCCTGGAAAAAAGAATTTATCAGGGAAGCAGTGGTGTCGTATATCCAAATCCAGTAATTGAAAAAATTTTTGATACCAAAGAAGATAAAGAGTGGACTGCCCTCTTCCTGGAAAACCAGTACCTGAAAATCATGATCCTCCCTGAACTGGGAGGCCGGATCCAGATGGCTTATGATAAATCTAACCGACGCCATTTTGTCTATTACAATAGTGTCATTAAACCTGCTTTGGTCGGACTTACCGGGCCATGGATTTCCGGTGGTATTGAATTCAACTGGCCGCAGCATCACAGGCCTAGTACTTATGAACCGGTTGATTATTCGATCGAAGAAAATGCTGATGGAAGCAAAACCGTTTGGTGCAGTGAGGTGGAACGGATGTTCCGTACCCACGGCATGACAGGTTTTACGTTATATTCTGATAAAGCCTATCTTGAAATCAAGGTAAAACTGTACAACAGGACCCCCCATCCACAGACCTTCCTATGGTGGGCAAATCCGGCAGTGAAAGTCAATGATGAATACCAGTCGGTTTTTCCACCCGACGTAAATGCTGTATTTGATCACGGGAAACGTGATGTTTCAAGATATCCCATCGCTACCGGTACATATTATAAAGTCGATTATTCAGCCGGTGTGGATATCTCACGTTATAAGAATCTGCCTGTACCTACTTCCTATATGGCCATTGTTTCCCGGTACGATTTTGTGGGAGGCTATGAAAATGACACCCGGGGAGGACTGCTTCATGTTGCAGATCATCATGTTTCCCCGGGAAAAAAGCAATGGACCTGGGGCTGTGGTGATTTTGGACAGGCCTGGGACCGCAACCTGACGGACTCCGACGGCCCATATATCGAAATCATGTGCGGGGTATTTACCGATAATCAACCGGATTTTTCCTGGCTCATGCCCTATGAGGAAAAATCATTTTGCCAGTATTTCATGCCTTACCGCGACCTGGGAGTAGTAAAAAATGCAACCAAGGATGCCATGATTAACCTTGAATTTAACGAAGGTAAGGCCCTGGTTAAAGCTTATTGTACCGCTGAATACCCGGGAGCCAAGGTATTATTGAAAAATAAAGCCCGGATATTGATGGAGGCCAGCCACGATTTTACACCTGGCAGTTCATTTGAAAAATCAATTGTCCTCGATAATTCAGTCAATCCTCATGAAATTACAGTCATGGTTATCACAAAAGAGGAAAAAACTCTGGTCTTCTGGCAACCCGAAAAACCAACAATCAATCCCGTTCCCGAACCGGCAAAACCCGCAAAAACACCTGAGGAAATATCCAGTATTGAACAGCTTTATTTAACAGGACTTCATCTCGAACAATACCGGCATGCAACCTTTAGCCCGGTCGAGTATTATCTCGAAGCATTGCGGCGTGAACCTGGCGATGTTAGGAATAACAATGCAATGGGTTTATGGCTGATGCGAAGAGGCCAGTTTGTCAAAGCTGAGAACCATTTTAAGGCTGCTATAACTACCCTTACTGAGCGAAATCCAAATCCATATGATGGTGAGCCATTTTTCAATCTTGGTATGGTTCTCTGGTATCAATACCGGTTTGAAGAGGCTTATGATGCCTTTTATAAATCAGTTTGGAATGCTGCATGGCTGGATGCAGGCTATTTTCACCTTGCGCTGCTGGCGACACGTAAAAGGCAATGGGAAGACGCCCTTAACCTGGTATCACGATCACTCATTCGTAACTGGCATAATCATAAGGCAAGACATCTTAAAGTCGCTGTTCTCAGAAATCTTAACCGCAAGGATGAAGCCTTATCCCTGGCCGATGAATCGCTCACTCTCGACCGGTTCAATTTCGGGATACTATATGAGAAATATCTGATAACCGGAAATTCAGCTGTCTTATCAGCCATGAAGGATTTGATGCGGGATTATGTTCATAATTATCTGGAATACTCTCTTGATTATTTGGCTGCAGATATGCCCGCCGAGGCAAGTGCATTTCTCGAAAACATACTAGGCAAACAAGAGTTAGCCTATCCAATGGTTTACTATTTCCTCGGCTGGTTTGCATGGCTTTCGGGTGATTCATCCACAGCCACCGGATATTTTATTCAAGCTGAAAACCAGGATCCATCCTGTTGTTTTCCAAACCGTCTTGAAGAATTACTTGCACTTCAATGCGCTGTTAAATTGAATCCGGGTGGGTCAAAAGCTCATTATTATCTTGGGAACTTATGGTATTCCTGCAGGCAATATAATGAAGCCATTGAATGCTGGGAAAGATCAAAAAGTCTGGATGATAACTTTCCTACTGTGCACCGTAATCTTTCACTGGCATATTATAATAAACTGAACAATCCCACCCGTGCTCTGGAAGAACTGGAAAAGGCATTTAACCTGAACAAGGCTGATGCTCGTGTACTGATGGAGCTTGATCAACTGTATAAAAAAGTCGGTAGACCTTACAATGAACGCCTTGAAATACTTGAAAAATATCCTGATGCTGTCGATTACCGTGATGATCTTTACCTTGAAAGAGCATTTTTATATAATTTGCTTGGTAATCACAAAAAAGCCCTTAAACTGATCATGAACCGGAAATTTCACCCCTGGGAAGGAGGAGAAGGTAAGGTCACCGCTCAGTATCTGCTTGCCCATACTGAACTTGCCAAAAAAGCAATAAAGAAAAGGGATTATAAAGCAGCACTGGAACATCTCAACGCAACACTTAATTACCCGCATAACCTCGGTGAAGGAAAACTTCATGGAGCACAGGAGAATGATAGCTATTACTGGATGGGTTGTGCATACGAGGGATTGGCTGATATGGATAATGCTAAAGTATGCTGGAACAAAGCGTCTGTCGGATTGCCCGAACCTTCAGCTGCCATGTTCTATAACGATCAGCAACCTGATAAAATATTTTACCAGGGCCTTGCACTTATCAAACTTGGTCGCACAGGAGAGGCTAACGGTAGGTTCAACAAACTCAGGGACTACGGTGAAAAACACCTGTTTGACACCGCTAAAATCGATTATTTTGCTATTTCTCTGCCCGACCTGTTGATCTGGGAAGATGATCTTCAGAAGAGAAATACCCTTCATTGTAAATACCTGATGGGATTGGG
>JAFGKY010000157.1 GCA_016928305.1 Bacteroidales bacterium | reverse complement strand
TAGGGTCAGGGGTAAACCTGATTTTCAGCTATTCGTGAATCTTTGACTTTTCGGAGCAGATTCAACATTGAATCAAAAATCTTCATTCTTAGTTCTTAAATTATATAAAGTTTGACGCATAATTCGCATGTATAATAAGCATTCAATTACGCTAAACCTGTGATAAATGAAAAAATATCTGTTCATCTTTTTTATATTGAGTTGTGGGATTGTCAGCTGTCAAAAAAACAATAAACCTGCACCCCTGAAACTCTGGTACACCAGCCCTGCGGCAGACTGGAACGAAGCCCTTCCCGTCGGAAACGGCCGTCTGGGAGCAATGATCTTTGGTGATCCCGCAATGGAACATCTTCAGCTTAATGAAGAAACGGTTTGGGGCGGAGGGCCATACAACAATGTATACCCCGAATTTGCCCCTGTTATTAACGAAGTCCGGGAACTCATCTTTGAAGGTAAATATGCCGAAGCACAAAAACTGGCGGATACAAAGATCGCCTCGCCGCAGAACGGGATGCCTTACCAGACGATGGGAGATTTGTACATACGTTTTCCCGGGCATGAAAACTTTACTGATTATTACCGTGACCTGGATATTGAAAATGCGGTTGCAACCGTCTCCTATTCGGTTGACGGTGTCCGCTTCAGCCGTGAATATTTTTCATCCTTTACCGACCAGGTAGTCATCATTAAACTCAGTGCCGATAAGCCGTCATGTATCAACACCGGGATCCTGCTTACCAGCCTTCAGCATCATGGAATACGGGCAGACAATGACAGGCTTGTTATGACAGGCGTCACTACTGATCACGAAGGTATCACAGGCCAGGTAAGATTCACCACATTGATTAAGCCTGTAGTAAAAAATGGCATGCTGGAAGCGGGCGATTCTATGCTTATCATTAAAAATGCCGATGAAGTCGTTATTTACCTGTCAGCCGCAACCAACTTTGTCAACTATCATGAACTGAGTGCAGACCCCGGTGAAAGAGCCAGCCGTTATCTCGATCAGGCATTAAAAACGGATTATGAAACAGCTAAGAAAAATCATACCGCATACTATAGATTGTATTTTGACCGGGTAATGCTCGATCTGGGTACTACCGATGCCGCTAAAGATCCGACTCCTGTAAGGCTTGATAACTTTAAAAACGGCAACGATCCCCAGTTGGTAACGTTGTATTTTCAGTATGGCCGTTATCTGCTTATCTCAAGTTCACAGCCGGGCGGTCAGCCTGCCACATTGCAGGGGATATGGAACGACAAGCTCAGGCCACCATGGGACTGCAAATACACAATCAACATCAACTGCGAGATGAATTACTGGCCGTCGGAGGTTACCAACCTTGCCGAGTTGAACGGTCCGCTTTTCAGCATGTTAAAGGATCTGTCCGTTACAGGCCGCCAAAGCGTTTCAAAAATGTATGGGGCCCGGGGCTGGGTGGTCCATCATAATACGGATATCTGGCGTTGTACAGGCGTCTGCGACAGGGCTTTTTACGGGCTCTGGTTATCGGGTGGCAACTGGCTCAGCCAGCACCTCTGGCAACATTATCTGTTCACCGGGGATACCGCTTTTTTGCGCGAATACCATCCTGTTATGAAAAGCGCTGCTGAATTTTATGCCGATGTGCTGGTAAAAGAACCATCAACCGGTTATCTGGTACTTTGTCCATCCAACTCTCCCGAGAACAAATACCTGAACCTGGCCTCTGCAAGTGCGGGGACAACCATGGACAACCAGCTGATATTCGATCTGTTCTCCAATGTTATCCGTTCATCAGAAATTTTAAAGATTGATGAATCTTTTGCTGATAGTCTCAAAGCATTACGTGAACAACTGGCTCCCATGCAGATCGGACAATACAGCCAGTTACAGGAATGGCTTTTCGACTGGGATAATCCCGAAGACAGGCACAGGCATATATCGCATCTGTACGGGCTGCATCCGGGCAATCAGATTTCCCCCTACCGCACCCCGGAATTATTCCAGGCAGCAAAGCAAACATTGCTTTACCGTGGCGATGAATCAACCGGCTGGTCGATGGGGTGGAAAGTCAACTTTTGGGCAAGGATGCTCGACGGAAATCATGCCTATAAGCTCATCACCGATCAATTAACACCCTCCATCCGACCCGGACAGGAAAAAGCCAAAGGCGGAACATACAACAACCTGCTGGATGCCCATCCACCCTTTCAGATCGACGGCAATTTCGGATGCACTGCCGGCATAGCCGAAATGCTTGTACAGAGCCACGACGGATTTATTTTTATCCTCCCTGCCCTGCCCGATCAGTGGCCGGCCGGTTCGGTAAAAGGACTGAAAACCAGGGGCGGCTTTGAAGTGGATATCTCCTGGGAAACGGAAGAAATAAAAACCCTTGTGATCCATTCCGACTTAGGAGGGAACTGCCGAATCAGAACAAAGACTGAACTTCAGTATGCCGATGGAACTGCCCTGAAAAAAGCCGTGGGAGAAAATGTTAATCCTCTATTTACGGTCAATTCCATAAAAAAACCCTTGATATCCGAAAAAGCCTCAATCAAAAGGCTGATTTTGGAGGAGACTTTTTTGTACGATATTCAAACAAAGAAAGGAGAGGTGTATACATTTGAGAGAAAAAAATAGTGCTGTAAGAATTGAGCCGGATGGAAGACCTGTCAGAGTCTGAAAGACCTGACAGAGTCCGGATTTAGATGAAAAATGGAAATGAATGAAAATGTCAGCTGATTGAGTTTCATAAAATAAGTGAATCCTATCTGTCATTTTCCCCTGACTTCAGTCAGGGGATAATCAGAAATCTCAACCCATGAAAAAAACACACGCTTTTTCCATTGCTGCAACCATAACAATAACCTTCCTGGTGTATTCATTGTTTTCGTGCACGCGGTCATCGAGTCATACGATCCGGCAGCAGATTCCCTTAAACACAGGATGGAAAACCGCAGCCAGCGATTCAAATCTGCAGGTTTTTGATGGTTTTGAGGAAGTTCGCTTCGATGACTCACAATGGAAAACCGTTGATGTGCCGCACAACTGGGACGACTACCACGGATACCTCCGTAAGCTTCATGGTAACAGGCACGGAACCGCATGGTACCGGAAAAGCTTTACCGTTGAGAAAGCTTCCGGAGATAAGCGTTATTTTCTGTTTTTTGAAGGTGTTGGCTCTTATGCCACGGTTTGGCTAAATGGCAAAAAGGCCGGCTATCATGCGGGAGGGAGAACAACCTTTACCATCGACATTACCGAAGCTGTTGTATTTGACAGGCCTAATATCCTTGCTGTCCGTGCCGATCATCCGGCCAACATCCGCGATCTGCCCTGGGTATGCGGAGGTTGTTCTGACGAATGGGGATTTTCGGAAGGATCACAACCCATGGGCATTTTCAGGCCTGTGACCCTCATCATTACCAGCGACGTACGCATCGAATCCTTCGGGATTCACGTGTGGAATGATACCAGCATATCCGACAAAAAAGCGACATTGCACGTCGGCACCGAAATTAAAAATTACAGCGCCGAAACACGAAGGGTCGTCCTGAAAACGACTCTTCTGAGCAAATCGGGAAAGAAACTTGCAGAATCCGTTGCAGAATGTGAAATGGCACCGGGAACTTCGCGGGTTATCAAAGAAACTCAGCTATATGTCAGGGATCCGAAACTCTGGTCACCTGATCTTCCCTATTTGTATACCTTGAGGTCAGAGATACTGGAAAATGAAGAAATCATCGATGCGGTTGAAACGATATACGGTATTCGCAGGATAAGCTGGCCGGTAATGCGGGCTGATAGCACAGGACAGTTCCTAATCAACGGGAAACCTTATTTCATCAACGGCATTGGTGAATACGAGCATATGTTCGGGAGCAGCCATGCTTTTACAGACGAGCAAATCAAAGTCCGGGCTGCACAGATTATAGCAGCCGGTTTCAATGCATTTCGTGATGCGCACCAGCCTCATAACCTCAGGTATCAGGAATACTGGGATAAGGAAGGAATACTATGGTGGCCGCAGATGAGTGCACATATCTGGTTTGACAATCCTGCATTCCGGGAGAATTTTAAGATATTGCTTCGCGATTGGATAAAAGAGCGCCGTAATAATCCGAGTAACATCATGTGGGGACTTCAGAACGAGAGTATATTGCCGGAAGATTTTGCTGAAGAATGTGTGGACATCATCCGTGAACTCGATCCTACCAGCTCTTCACAACGATTAATAACAACCTGCAACGGAGGTACAGGAACAGACTGGAATGTGGTGCAAAACTGGTCGGGTACCTACGGGGGAAATCCTGAAAACTATGGTAACGAATTAAAACAGCAGGGACTGAACGGCGAATACGGGGCATGGCGAAGCATTGACCTGCATACCGAAGGACCTTTCAACCAGCAGGGAGTACTCAGCGAAGACCGTATGACACAGCTGCTGGAGATGAAGGTGAGACTTGCCGGGTCGGTGAAAGATCAATGCTGCGGACAATTTCTATGGTTACTGAGTTCACACGATAATCCGGGCAGGATACAGAGCGGTGAAGGGCTGAGGGATATAGACCGTATCGGACCGGTTAATTACAAAGGATTATTTACATCATGGGGCGAACCGCTGGATGCTTTTTACATGTTTCGTGCAAATTATGTATCCAAAGAAAACGAACCCATGGTTTATATTGTTTCGCATACCTGGCCTAACCGGTGGCTGACACCGGGGATGAAGGACAGCATTATCGTTTATTCAAACTGCGATGAAGTAGAATTATACAATGATGTACGTGACATTTCACTTGGAAAAAGAAAAAACCGGGGTATCGGGTTGTCTTTTTTATGGGAAAAAGTAAATATCCGTTACAATGTTTTATTTGCTGCAGGTTTTGTTAAGGGTAAAGAAGTTGCGACCGACGTCGTTATACTGAACCATCTGCCTGAATCTCCCGGATATAGCAAGTTGATCAAAACATCCCAATCACTCACCAAATCCAAGCAGGGATACCATTACCTCTACCGTGTGAATTGCGGCGGGCCGGATTATACCGATGAAAACGGTAATACCTGGATGGTCGACAGGCACCAGGGATCGGACACAACATGGGGAAGCCGGTCATGGACCGATTCATTTGCGGGCGTCTCTCCGTTTTACGGAAGCCAGCGAAGGACTTTTGATGCTATCGATGGCACAAAGGACGGGAAGCTCTTCCAGACATTCCGGTACGGATTGGGACAGCTGTCTTTTAATTTCCCGGTTCCGGATGGTGAGTATCTTGTTGAACTGTATTTCTGCGAGCCGTGGTATGGAACTGGCGGAAGTATGAATTGCAAAGGGTGGAGACTTTTTGATATAGCTGTCAACGATACAGTCGTATTGAAAGATTTTGATATCTGGAGTGAAGCCGGACATGACAGGGCAATAAAGAAGGATTTTACCGTTACGGTAAAAGGAGGTATGCTGCGTGTACATTTTCCAACGATTCTGTCAGGGCAAGCCATTATTTCAGCCATCGCCATAGCCGGCAAGAATTCAACCATTCAACCTGCGCAGCCCTCTCCCTTAAATATTACCAGTCTGAAGGTCAGCAATCCTCAACATAAACACCTATGGAAAGTTGAGACATGGCTGGATATCGGAGACAAATCTTTTATGGGCAGCAATATTCGTTTTTTCGAACTGCCTTCCCTGTTGTATGGGACTGAATGGATTCAAACGCCATCAACGATTGAGGATGCCGATGATATCCCTGCCTCCTTCACCGTGAGGCAAAATTCCGATGTCTTTATTGCTTTGCATCCCCGGCTGGTAAAAATACCCGGCTGGATGGAGGATTATGATCGCACACTCCTGATGTTAAAAACGGACGATGGATTTGTTTACCCGATATACAGCAGACGATACGGGCATGGGGAAACGGTTAACCTGGGAAATATAAATATCCGTGATAGGGATAATATGCATTATTCTGTATTTGTTGTTCCTGTATCGTCCCTTGCTGCACCAGCTGATCAGCGGCCTGTAAGGAAATACTCATCAGAACTTGCTATCGTAAAAGGCATTACCGGTAAAAAAAGGATGCTGAACGACCGGCATATTATTGCGTTTATAAATGATGCAACCGAAGAAATAAGCTGGCCGTTTTATGTTGGACTGGCAGGAGTATATGGCATACATTTCAATTTTCAGAACAATACGGGGAAAACCCTGCCTGCTGAAATGACGGTAGAAACACCGGATGGAATTGTCCTGCACAGGGAGGTGCTGCGTCTTGAAAACAGAGGTGAAAGATGGCAAACGGTTAAAACCAGTACCGGAACATCAATAAATGCCGGCAGTTACCGGGTCAGGTTAAGAATATCGGGTGCAAAAGGTCTTTTATTGCAGGAACTGGAGATCCGGTAGAATACAACCGGGCATCATAAAAAATTCTGTCTTAAGGCATTAAGAGTAATGATTTTTTCCTAATTTTATATCCGATAGACTATAACATCAATTTTAAAACTTAAGAATTTAGTAGTTAATAAAAATCCGGAAAAACTACTTCTAAACATCAAATTTCATATTTTAGAAGTAAGTAATTTTAATTTTACTACTTCTATAAATGAGTT
>JAFGKY010000156.1 GCA_016928305.1 Bacteroidales bacterium | reverse complement strand
GTCGGGGTGACCAGACTCGAACTGGTGACCATCCCGACACGCCGTGCCGGGATACGCTAGCTAAAGGCAGGGACACACCCCTTCGTTAAACAAAAAAGCTGTCTCATATTTGACAGCTTTGTTTTTGTCGGGGTGACCAGACTCGAACTGGTGACCACTTGCACCCCATGCAAGTACGCTAGCCAACTGCGCCACACCCCGAGATTATTTACTGATTTGGTGATTGTTTGATTTATTGATTGAGTGTTTTGGGTTTAGGGATTCGGGTAGTGCCATCTTTCAATCAATCCTTGTGCCCAAAACTTCATGCCCACCGCTAAATCACTAAATCACCAAATCACTAAATCACCAAATGTTTTCGGTCGGCAAATATACACTATCTTTTTAAAATTAGGAATACTTGGAATTGTTATTCTTATTTGGAAATATAAAGTCACCCCGCAGACCCGGGCGACTGCGATACTATCCTGTCATTATTAGTATATGATATTTGCACATTTTACCGGAACAACTCTGATATGAAATTATTTACGTAGCTTTACACCCGTTTAAATATCAGTTATGGTAAAAATGACATTGATCTCAACGGCAAGTTCTTTTGGCAAGTATTACCGGTCGCTTAACAGCAGCTATCACAAGGCATTTAGTAAATACCTTATGATGCACTACCCGATGTTCTCCGAAAAAAATGAAAGCCTCGAAAGACGACAGACCAACCTGACCGATTTTTGCATTGCCCAGCTGGCAAGTTTAAAAGATAAACGGGTTCTTGAAATAGGGTGCGGCAATGGTGTCCAGAGCATCTATATTGCCAGTAAGTTCGAACCTGTCGAAACGATAGGGATCGACCTGAATGAGGAGAATATTAATCTTGCCCGTCGTCTGGAACATAAAGGGAACCGCGTTATTTTTCACGTTGACGATGCTCACAAGCTCGAGAATATTGCGGATAACTCTGTTGATACTATTGTCTGCATTGAAAGTGCATTTCACTACCCGGAGAAGGAACTGTTTCTCACCCAGATTCACCGGGTTTTGAAGGATGACGGTGAATTTGTGATAGCCGATATCCTGTCACGCAACTATAAGAAGCGTTTGCTGCTGCGAAACTGGAAGAAAAGAATGTTCTATTATCACTGGACACTGGATCATTATGTAAAATCTTTTCATCAGTCAAGCCTCGAAGTGGAGAAAACCTTCAATATTACCCCGGACATCATTATGGGCTATAAGGGTTATCTGAAATGGGTAAAGATCAGGGATGTTGAGTCCGGCCTCATGAGGTATCTGGCCCTGCAGATATTTATGCTCATCCAGGTAAACATAAACCTGCACCTGCTCAGGACAAGAAGACAATACATGATTTTTAAAGGGAAAAAGAAAATGGCGACAATGTAAGACCCCCATAAAATAACAAAGAGGCTGAAAGATTTCAACCTCTTTGTTTAAACCTGTTGCTGAAATATGATGTATTAACTAAGTTCCGATCAGAGCCCCGCGCTGATTGATTCAGTTATCTCGAGGCATACAAAAGCTCCGGAACTTCGGGATGATAGGTTACAATTACCGGTTCGATGTAATAACCCTTGTCAGCAAACATTGCCTTATCACGATCGTATGTTACAACTACCGGTTCGATATAATAACCCTTGTCAGCAAGCATTGCTTTATCGGCATCGAAAGTCACAACAACCGGATCTATATAATACCCTTTGTCCTTTAAAAGTTCTTCGTCACTTACAGCTGAATTGCCGGTTATAACAACCTCATCGATCCAGTATCCTGCATCGGCAAATTCTGTTTTTTCACGGTCAATGCTGCCTGTATTCCTGTTATCACTTCCATAAAAGCTAAAACCTACGGTCAATACAAGCATCAGCGCTACGGCTGCATTCAGAAAGTAGTTTTTTGTTTTCATATTCCTTGGTTTTTTATTGGTTTCGTATCATACCTTCATCAATGTCCGTGCCAAAGTTTATATATAATTGATAATAAATATATTACGTGATAATTTCCAAGTTTTGTTTGATGGCTAATCTGTACACGGGTGGTCGATGGATGTACGAAAACGGACAGGAAGAAGTGACGAGTGACAAGTGACGAGTTGTGTGGGAGTAGTCTGATTAAGTCTGTCGGTGAAACCGGGCGACTGTATGGAATGAGAATAGATGGAGACAACCTTCAATCGGCTTTATAACTTTACGCTGCATGGATTGTTCTGCACATGGTCAGGTTGCGCGTGCAGCGTTTTCTCCTTTTGCTAACCCGGGGCTAAAGCCCCGGGCTACTAACATATCGCCCCTGCCTAATGGCAGTCAGGTCTATGGGCTTAATTCATCACTTGTCCCATTGAAATCGGGGAAGATTCTCAAACCTTCAAACCTCAAATCTTCAAACTTATTTAAGTCACTCGGCAAAGCCAAGCGACTGTTCTAAAGGGACAAGTAGCAAGGTATACTTTTCACCTTTCACCTTTCACTTTTCACTTTTCACTATTACAAATCACCACCTTCCCGGAAAACATCCCGCTGCTGCTTTCAACTCGGTACAGATAAACCCCTTCTTTCAATTGGCTCACCTGTACCTGACTGCTGCCGTTCAGTGGCTGTGAGATCACCTTCCTGCCCTGCATGTCATACAATTCGAAAACAGCCAGCGGATCATCCGCATCAATGATAACAAAGCCGTTGGCCGGATTGGGATATATCAAAAAACCAGTATTATCATGCGAAAACACGGAGGCAATATCCTGCTCTGAATAATAACAGGTGCTTATTTTAAAAGCCGACCATTGGGCGGTGGAATCAGTCCAGTCATAGATTGTTTTCGTGAGCAACTGATGTATGAATGTGAAATTTTCATCCCCGGTGCCGAATAGATACGGCAGTATTAAATCTTCAGGTACATAATTATTATCATACGTGTATCCTTCCTGCCCGGCCTCAAACCACGTAGCGGTCGTTGTGTCCCAATCGCACTGAAGGACGAATGTTATCATATTTCCGTCAGTATCATAAACATAATTCAATTTCACGTTTTTGATCCATTGGCTGGTGACGGTGTCCCATTTCATACCTTCGTACTGTGTTATGTTTTCACCGCCATCATAATCGTACACTCCTTTCCAACTGTTTGTCCATTGATCGGAAGGCTTGTCATAATTATAGTCAATGTATTGTGTTTTATGGTTGTTTTCATCAAAGGTGATTTCTTCCTTCCAGTAAATGGTCCATTCACCGGACGGCTTGTCCCAGCTGTAACACGCCCAGAGGATCCGGTTTCCGTTATCATCGTAAGACCATTCTTCCAAATAATATTTCACCCACTCACCGGCAACTTCGTCCCAGTTTAAATGAGTGCATTGAGTAAGTTCATCATCTGCATTGTATATGTATTCTTCTTTGTAGTACCAAAGCCACTCACTGCTTTCTTTGATCCATGAATAACGAACTTCTTGTGTCATATTTCCGTTTGCATCGTATGCCTGTTCAAACTTAGTCCCGGTAATCCACTGGCTGGTACTTTTATTCCAATAATAATCTATGTATTGTACCACATTTCCATAGGTATCATGTGTATATTCCAGCTTGTTATCGTCAATCCACTGACTGCTGGTTGTGTCCCATTTGGAGACAAGGTACCGGATGTTGTTACCCATCGTATCGTAAGTGTATGTCTTCTTTTCATCAGCGATCCACTTACTTTTTTCAACGTTGTATGACTCATTCACCATAGAATCGAGCCGCTGCTTTATGGTTGCGGATGATTTTGACATCTTCATATGACGGCCTGAAAAATCCGTTATCTGGCAGAAACAAGATGAGCCGATGCATACTGCGAAGAGTACAAAACCTGCAAAACAGGTTAACGGGTTAAATTTATTTTTTTTCATGACGAATGGTTTAGATAAGGGGAAGCCTGTTCAATAATGATATCTAATTTACGACTATTATACCCCAAAAGTCAAGTATTTGTGATGAATATCCGGGGGTTACAGTTAAGTTGCGAGAGGGGTGATTGATTGAGTTATCCGATGGAACCGGGCGACTGATAGGAGGAAATCCTGGAAAATGTTCAAATTTTCAAACCTCAAATTTTCAAACTTTTATGTGTCACTCGGCAAAGCCAAGCGACTGAATAAGAAGCCCCCCTAAATCCCCCCCAAATGGGGGGACTTGTGTGATGTCAAATGAAGAGAGTAACAAGCTCGTCAGTTGTTTAGCATTCGCTGTTCACTGTTCACTGTTCACTTTTCACTGTTCACCGTTCGGCCGGGTCTTTCATTGTTCAACAATTCTCAGTAATATTGCTGTTGGTGAACAACCCTTTATAACGCATTCAATTGCTGTTACTATGAAAAAAGTATTGATCAGCCTTTTTCCTGTTTTGTTATTCCAGGCAAATACACTTTCGCAAAAATCTGCAAACGGTGAGCTCACCTTCCGGAACCTTGCTTTACGGTCGGTTGTAACTGTTTCATCTGTCGGTGAAAAAGGGCTGATCGCTGAAAAGGCTGTTGACGGAGACACACTTACCCGCTGGACCAGTGCGTTCAACGATAACGAGTGGATAGAGCTTGACCTGGGACAAGCTTATTTTGTGGATCATGTGATCATCCGTTGGGAGGCGGCTTATGCTAAAGCGTACAAGCTACTGTACTCACACGATGGAGATAAATGGGATGATGCATACAGCGAAGAACAGGGGGATGGTAAAACCGATGAAATCATTCTGCCATCACTTTTTACCCGCTATTTAAAGCTTCTCTGCCTGAATCGTGCTACCCCGTATGGTATATCCCTATGGGAACTGGAGGTATACAATTACTCAAAGCCAATAGGTATCACCTATTCCTTCAATGGCAACCTGCCCGCGACGTGGTCTTCTTCAGAAAACTGTGATCTGACCATGGTAAACAACACCCTCAGGATCAGCTCCCCGCCCGCCTCGCCGGGAAGCTCCCACGGCTGCTTTGCATTTGCCCTCAGCGATGACCTGTCAATCGATGAATTCCCGCAAATCGGGTTCCTCTCCCAAACCGATAAACCGGTACGTTTACTGATAACACTTAAATTCCATGGAGGGTATAATAAAACGTATGCCCATGCCCTGAATCCCGATAACCGGTGGCATCAAAACATACTATCCCTTGACTCCGTGTCGCAGCAACCATTAAAGCAACTGTACTTTCAGCTGTTTCCCGGAAATAAGGCCGGAGATACAATTATCCTGTACATGGATGAGCTGGCCCTAGGATTCAATCCCATCCCTGAAAACGATACAAAAATCCTGAAGAAACTTATTGATAAAGCCGATAAATACATCCTTTCATCCACAAGGGAAAAGACAGGAAGGCAATTCCATGATAATGCCGTAGCTCAGTATATGAAGGAAATTGAGTATACATCGGGTGTCCTGAACTGCAGCGATCTGACACAAACAGAAATTGACAAAGCCACAAACAGGCTGATAAAGGCCAATGCCGTCGTTGAGTCATCGGTCATAAAACCCCGGCTTCCGGTGAGAACATGCGATCCGGATGCCACCCTTGAGACACAGTATTTTTATAACAACATGAAAGCAGTTGAGGGACGCCATATCTTCTTCGGGCAGATGGATCCGTTCTTCTCGAACGTTACATTAACCGGAAAGCCTTTTCAGTCGGATGTGGAAGATATCTGCGGATCGTTACCGGCACTCGGATCGTGGGAACTGAAGGATATAGCCCTCGGATTCGGTTACGATGCCATTGTAGCCGAAGCAGAATATTACTACAGCAAAAACGGTATTGTGTCGTTTTGCTGGCACATGGTGGATCCCACAGGAAGTGGCATTTACCTGAAAGACCTGCCCGAAAAAAAAGCGGGGAATGAATTGCTGCCAGGAGGCAAATACCATTCATGGTTTACGGCTCAGCTTGACCGGATTGCCTTTGCATTTCAACAGATGAAGGGCCCTGATGGTGAGTCTGTGCCCATCCTTTTCAGGCCTTTCCATGAGATGGACGGGGACTGGTTTTGGTGGGGGAAACCATACGTTTCACCCGATACTTTTGCAAAATTGTGGCAGTTTACTTTCAACTATCTCGTTTCGGTAAAAAAAGTCAATAACCTCCTGTTCGTTTTTTCACCCTGCGACCGGTTTAAAAAACGGGACGGAGATATGGGTTACCTCGACTATTACCCGGGAGATGACTATGTTGATGTCCTTGCGCAGGATAACTACTGGCAGGTGAGAAACAAAGCAGACAGTGCAGCGTTTGTGGACCAACTGAGGATAATGACGCAGCTGGCAGCAGAGAAAAATAAGATCGCAGGTCTTTCGGAAACGGGATTGGCAGATCTGTCGATACCCGACTGGTTTACATCGGTATTGCTTAAACCCATCAAAAACGACAGCCTTGCCCGGAAGATCACCTATATGGCCATCTGGAACAAAAATTTTGTTCCCTACCCGGGCCATACTGCCGCACCGGATTTCCTGAAATTTTTCCATGATCCCGTGACATGGTTTATCGGTGATTATCCGGATTTGTATCATGCGTTGATCAATCCATGATCATTTCTAACAGTCTTTATCATATCTTTAGTAAGCCATAATGGAAAAATAATAATTGATAAATATGCATATTATGAAAAAAATTGTTGTTCTCATCGTGTTCATCTGCAGTTTGTCGTCAACGGTATTTACACAGCAATTAAAGCCCCTGATACTGGAGCGAAAAATAAGTGTTGATTACAACAAAGAAAAAGGTACCCACATCAAAGCTTTTAAAATGTGTGTGGGAGCCGGACGAGCCAATGAGGGCTTGCGGGCCGACTGGCAGCAGCAGCTGAAAATGATCCAGGATGAGATCGGGTTCAGCTATATACGTTTTCACGGACTGCTTACCGATGACATGGGCATATACAGGGAAGACGCCACGGGCAATCCGGAATACAATTATCAATATGTCGATGTATTGTTTGATTTCCTGCTGAGCGTTCATATTAAACCTTTTGTTGAATTCGGCTTCATGCCGTCAGCCCTGGCAAGCGGCAGCCAGCTGATGTTCTGGTGGGAAGGCAATGTAACGCCTCCCAAGTCGTATGAAAGATGGGCCGATCTGATCCGTAACCTGGTATTGCACTGGGAACAGCGCTACGGCAGGGATGAGGTCAAAACCTGGTATTTCGAAGTATGGAATGAACCCGATCTTTCGGCATTCTTCAGCGGAACCATGGAGGAGTATTTTAAGCTGTATGAAAGCGCTGCCAGGGCCATTAAAGGTATTTGCAACGAATACAGGGTAGGAGGACCGGCTTCGGCATCACCCTATAAATACGAAACAGCCTTTGTAAAACATTGTGCTGAGAACAACATCCCGGTCGATTTTGTTTCCACGCATTGTTACGGGGTTAAGGAGGGATTCGTAGATGAGAATGGGAACAAAGGCACCCTGCTCGATCAGGACAGGAATGCCATCACGTCACGGATGATCCGTTCCCGCGAACTCATTGACTGGTCTCCCCTGCCCCATCTCGAACTTCATTTCACCGAATGGAGCAGTTCATACACACCCGCTGATCCCATACACGATTCCTATCATTCGGCGGCTTTTATCCTCGATAAGGTAAAGGGCACGGAAAACCACGTAACTTCTCTTTCCTACTGGGTGTTTACCGATATCTTTGAGGAGAGCGGACCCCGCTGGACTCCCTTTCACGGCGGATTCGGCATGCTGAATTACCAGGGTATCCGGAAACCGGCCTATTATGCATTCTATTTCCTGGGACAGATGGGGGAGACCGAACTGGTGAACTCCGATCCCGCCTCCTGGGCTTGCAGGGATGATAAGGGAAATATCCAGGTGTTGCTGTGGGATTTTACGCTTACTAAACCCGTTGATTCCGTTAACAACCAGGTATATTATAAACGTGATCTGCCGGCAAAACCAACCACAAACGTTGAACTGACAATTGCCGGCGTACCCGACGGGAATTACTATTGCCAGCTTTTCCAGGTTGGATATAAAGTTAACGATGCCTATGCTACCTATTGCCGGCTGGGTTCTCCAGCTCAGCTTACAAGGGAACAGGTGAACATTATAAAGAAGGAAAACAGCGGTCTGCCTGTTTATACCGGATTGATTGAAGTCGAAAACGGAAAATTCCGTAAACGCATTGATATGCGTGAAAACGATGTTTTCCTGTTGAAACTCAGCAGCGTGAAATGATGCGCATTACCCCGTTATCACGGCGGCCTGGCAAAAAATCCCTCCGTTCGTAAAGAAAAAAGAAAATGGGAAAAAATCCTGACCTACATACGCTGAATTTCAAATACATTTTTCCTAACTTTAATAAGGGAATAAACGTAAAATTTAATCATTGGATTACCTTCTGGTATGACTCTGTTCCTTTATACGGCAACGCAATTACACCGCAGGATCATTTGTTCAATTCCGGTTTTTCTTTTTATCTTCCTTTCATCAGAGCTATCCGGACTTGATTCGTTTCATCAATTACAATCGCTTAAATTTCAAAAGATATCCAATCCGGGCAGCCTGACAAACAACTGGATCAATAACATCATCAAGGACGCTGACGGGTATCTCTGGTTTGCCACTGAAAATGGGGTGGCACGCTATGACGGCACCAATGTCAGCAACTATTATTACGATCAGAAGGATGCCGGCAGCATTTACGGAAATTTCATTGTCTCCTTTTTGCTGGATAAAAATAACCAGTTATGGATCGGAACTGACCTGGGGCTGGTGGTATACAATAAAACCTGTGATAATTTCCAACGAATAGTTACCGATGTCCCGTATGAAAGCAGGTATTACATTTCCGACCTTGAACTTTTGCCGGACAACACGGTAATTGCGATCACCAACAACAGGGTTCTGTATTATGACCGGGAATCGGGATACCTGAAACATTTTATTTCGATGTACGATATACCTGAACTGGATAACACCGATGCCTTTTCCCAGTGTTTTATCGATCCTGTTTCCGGACATCTCTGGATTTCTTCCATTAAAAAATTTATTATTGCGGAATACCCTTCACGGAAGATCAGTTACCTTGATCACCCTTGTGGCCTTGTACGGAATACAACCCTGTCAGGGAAATCAACACTTTGGATCTCATGTCAGAACGGACTGTTCAGCCTCGATTTAAAAACAAGGGAAATAAGCCGCTTCCTGCCGGAAGAGAAAGAATATCGTAATTTCTTTGAAAAGGAGATAAGGGAATTTATCCAGGATAGTGACGGAAACTACTGGGTTGCCACCGATAAGGAAGGGATCATTTACTATCAAAAGAAAACAGCAAGGTGTATCCGGTATTACCATAAAGAATTCGATGACCAATCGCTTAATGGCAATCTCATCCGGAAAATATTCATTGACGACTGTGGTATATTATGGGTGGGGATGCAATATGCCGGCATCAATTATGCTGTCCTCAGCAACCCGAAAGAATTTTTCACCTACCAGGTGATACCCGAACAAGCCAACACCATTTCTTCGAATGTTGTTACCTCAATACTGGAAGACAGGGACAACAATCTGTGGTTGGGAACCGACGGTAACGGATTGAATATTATTGAACAGGCAACCGGAAAAGTAAAGGTATTGTATGCCGATGAGAGAAAATCCAATGGCATCTCAACGAATTCCATCCTTGCCCTTTACCAGGACAGCAATGGTAATATATGGGCCGGAGGTTATATGGGGGCCATCTGTTGTTATAATCCCCTCACCCGGAAATGGAAGCAATACCCGGTAATATGCAGCCAACCGGGTTGCGACGGCCTGCATGACGTTAGAATGTTCATGGAAGATTCAAAGCACCGGTTGTGGATTGCAACCAACGGGCATGGACTGTTCATGTTTGATTACAGAAATGAGAAGTTCAGATTTCATAGTACCATCGATGGGAAAATCATTGATGATCATGTTCTTTCCTTGTGTGAGGACTCTGCAGGAAAACTATGGGTAGGAACATATAACGGTGCCTGCCTGCTGGATCCCGAGAATTATACAAGCCTGTTTTTTGATTATTCCGAATTCTCTCCCACCGGGCTGAGCAACAATTGGATCTATTGTATCCATCGTGACCGTAAAGACCGGATATGGCTTGGCACATCATACGGACTGAACCAGTATAACTACGATCGTAGAACATTCACCCGGTATTATGCCTCTGATGGCCTTGCCGGAAATGTCATCGATGGTATCCTTGAAGACGATGAAGGTAACCTGTGGATAACTACAAATAACGGGATCTCAAAATTCAATCCCGATTCGATGAAGTTTTTGAATCTATATAGAGAAGACGGATTACCCGGCAATGAGTTCATTCATGGATCCTATTACAAATCGCGATCCGGTGAAATGTTTTTTGGCAGCAATGATGGTTTGGTGTCATTTCATCCGTCGCATATCAGGCCCGACCGGAATATCCCGCCCATCGTAATCCTTGATGTCCTGGTCTTTTTCCGGAGCATAAGCAAGGACTACCTGTGTAATGCAGATCTTCAGGAAACCGGCAGGAAGACTATCCGGTTGTCGTACCGGCAGTCTACGGTTACATTCAATTATACGGCACTCAACTATCTGAATCCCCGGAACAATAAGTTTTCATATATCCTCGAGGGCTATGAGAGGAATTGGAACGACGTGGGTAACCGGCGTGAAGCGACCTATACCAACCTGCGACCGGGACATTATGTGTTCAGGGTCAAAGGATGTAACAACGATGGCATATGCAATGATACCGGCGACAGCATTGAATTGATAATCAGTCCTCCCTGGTGGGGAACCTGGCTCTTCAGGATCTTTCTGGGCGTAACGTTATTTCTCAGCCTGTTGGGATTGTACTACTGGCGGCTAAATACTATTGTCCGGCAAAAAGCCAAACTGGAATTCCTTGTTAACAAGCGAACGGCAGAACTGCATAAAAAGAATGATGAACTGGATGAAATGAACAAAATGAACGACAGGATTCTGTCCATTATCGCCCACGACCTGAAAAGTCCTTTTAATACCATCATGGGCTTTACCGAATTGCTTGTAAAGAAAGGGGATAAAGTGGACGATAACTACAGATATAAATATATTGGCTATATGCAGGCTTCCCTGAAGAAAATACTGGTGCTGATGGAAAACCTGCTCCTGTGGAGTTCCAGCCAGCTAAAGGGAACTGCGATCAATCCTGTCTTGTTTTCTTTAACAGAACAGATCAGTAAAAATATCGAACTCATCAATGATTCGGCCATACAGAAGTCCATAACGGTAAATCTTGCTACTCAAAAAGACTATCGGGTTAAGGCAGACGTTAATATGATCGATGCCGTTATCCGTAATTTGTTGTCGAATGCCGTGAAGTTCTCAAATCACAATGACATCATCACGGTTGACGTAAAAGCTGTTGACTCGGAAATCATTTGTACCGTCACTGACCATGGAATGGGCATGGACGAAAAAGAACTCCAGCTGCTATTCAGTTTCGACAGCCGGAAGCTAAAAGCAGGTACGGACAGGGAGCAGGGATCAGGGCTCGGACTTGTAATATGCCACGATTTTATCATCCGTAACGGGGGCAGGATATGGGTTGAAAGCAAACAGGGAGAGGGCAGCACGTTTAGCTTTGCTATTCCTTCCGGTGAAGGGCCGGGAGCATCCGGATAAGTGGAAATCCATTCATCCCGGCCTGTCCTGTTATGATTATTTTACAGCAACAGCAGTGCTGGCTTTCAGAATAAAATAAAACCCTTTCTTTCACTAAAAAATTGGATATTTTAGTTTTCTTTGCACCCGGAAACACAAATGTTACCGCCTTCGTATATGAACCAATAATGAATTTGCTTATCAACAACGGGAAAGGATATTAAATATGAACCATTTCAGGATTATTTTGATCTCACTGGCTTTTCTTCTGTGCAATTCAAAATCAATCCCGGCACAATCGGATACCCTGTATGTTCAATTCAGTCATGCTGCCGGGTTCTACAGCTCATCCTTCACGCTTACACTTACCTCGCCTGATGCAACAGCAAATATACTCTATACGTTAGACGGGAGCCATCCCCCGACTTCTCCTACGGCCATTGTTGCCGGTAATCAGGCAACCATCACGGTTGACCCGTCGGGCACCAGCGGCAGGCCTAAGACACCTGCCTTTATCGTAAGGGCATCCCTGAAATGGGCCGCATATACCCAGCCGTATTCCGTGACCTATACCTATATTTTTGCTGACCAGGTAAAAACACAGGCTTATCCGGGCGGAGGCTGGCCAAACACAACGGTGAATGATCAGATCATTGACCTGGAAATGGATCCCGACGTGGTCACAGACGGTCGTTACACCGATTATATAGATGATGCCTTACTTAACATACCCTCTATTTCGGTTGTCACAGACCTGGCGAACCTTTTCAATGACACCCTGGGTATATATGTTAACGCTGCAAGTCGCGGTGATGAATGGGAACGTTTCAGCTCCGTTGAGTTGATCAACCCTGATGGGTCCCCCGGATTCCGGATAAATGCCGGATTACGCATACGGGGCGGATGGAATGAGCATACGGGTTATCGTAAACATGCCTTCCGGTTGTTTTTTCGCAGTGAATACGGAGCGGCCAAACTGGATTATCCGTTGTTTGGTGATGAAGGGGTCCGCCAGTTTGACAAAATTGACCTGAGCTGTGAACAAGACTTTGCCTGGGCCAATACAGGCGGTGAGCACCATACCATGGTAAGGGAAGTATTCTCGAGGGATACACAACGCGATATGGGTCAACCTTACACCCGCAGCCGGTATTATCATCTGTACCTCAATGGTATGTACTGGGGCATTTACCAGACACAGGAACAGTCGGAGGCAAGGTTTGCAGCAGACTATATGGGCGACAGCCGGTCAGACTATGATGTGATAACGGTGGAGACAGATGATGATTCCTATACCATCGAAACGGCAGACGGATTTCTGGACAAATGGCAGCAGATATACAATCTGTGTACAACCGGTTTTGCCGATAATGCAAATTACTTCAGGCTGGAGGGGAAAGACGCTTACGGTCAGTTTGTTAAAGGTTCGGAAGTACTGGTGGATATCGATAACCTCATCGATTACATGCTGACCATTTTTTATACCGGTAATTTTGATGCCCCGGTTACTGCTTTCAGGAACAATAACGATCCGAACGATTTTTATGCAGTCAATAACCGCAGTGACAAATCGAAAGGATTTGTTTTCTTCAATTCCGACGCCGAGCATTCACTGATGGTCGATCCCATAAGTCCGGGAACCGGATTGAACGAAAACCGTGTCGATATCGCGATGATTATGGCCGGCTTTTCGAAGTTCCATCCGCAGTGGCTGCATTATAAGCTATCGTCAAACGCAGAATACAGAGCACATTTTGCCGACAGGGTTTTATTGCATATGACGGGGAATGGCATACTGACACCGTCACAATCGCTTGAACGCTTAAACAAACGTGTGACTGAAATCGAAACGGCCATCATCGCCGAATCAGCGCGGTGGGGCGATGCTACCGTAACAACGCCCTATACAAAAGACGATACCTGGCTGACGGAGATCAACACAATCCAGACCGGCTTTTTCCCATACCGCACCGATATCTTACTTGACCAGATGAAACAGTCCGGCCTTTATCCTGCACTCGATCCACCCAGGGTAAGCCATTCCGGAACAGAAATAACGGAACTGCAATATGATATGGGCAGTTCAGGCAGCATAACCATACAAAATCCCAACACCGAAGGAAATGTCTATTATACCACCAACGGTTCTGATCCCCGTGAAATCGGAGGTACCGTATCGTCCAGGGCTGTCAGGCTCGATGGAGATCAGACACTGGCCATTAATGCCCCCATGGTATTTAAGGCACGTGTATACAACGGCAGCTCATGGAGTGCTTTACACCGGATAAACTTCTATTCAACCCATAATGATTTTACATCGTTGAAGATAACCGAACTGCATTATCATCCCCGGGATGTCATTATCGGTACGGATACGATCTCGGGGAAGAATTATGAATTTATTGAATTCAAGAACACCGGTACATCAACCATTGATCTGACCGGTCTGGTACTCGACTCTGCCACCTATTACGAATTCCCTGCCGGTTATTTGCTGCCTCCGCAGTATTTCTTTGTGATCGCAACCAAGCCAAGTTATTTTTACTGGAAATACGGCAGACCGCCTTCGGGAAATTGCCAGAAGGCCTTCAGCAATGCAGGTGAATATGTTCTATTGCGTAATGCACAGCATGACAAAATAATCTTCTTTTACTATGATGATGAGATCCCCTTCCCTGAATCAGCAGACGGAGATGGCTATACGCTGACAGCCAGTGAAGCGAATCCGACCCTTGGCCTGGAAAATTACCGTTACTGGATGGCTTCAACAGTAATTGACGGTTCTCCATTTGCTGATGATCCAAGCCTTGTTGGCATTGAAACCGTTTCTTCAATGGCAGCGGGTACTCTCAGGATATGCCCCAATCCAAGCAGCCGGTATCTGTTTATTATTGCCAATGGTGAAGCAATCTCTGACAGCTATAAGCTGAATATCGTGAGTCTGACAGGATCGGTTGTTTACGAATGCTCATTTACAGGAGGGATCACCCTGGACCTGCCAGGAATACTTCCATCCAACGGCGTTTACTTTTTGAACATTGCAGGGGAGAAGGTCATACAAACCGAGAAGCTGATTTATACGCCAAGATAAAGAGGTGATGGGTATTAGTAGTTAGAAGTTAGAAGTTAGAAGTTAGAAGTTAGAAGTTAGTAGTTAGTAGTTAGAAGTTAGAAGTTAGAAGTTAGAAGTTAGTAGTTAGTAGTTAGTAATGCGAATTAAGGGTTGAAACCATTGCCTAAAAAGATACAATAAAAGTTAATTCAATAGCCCCAACCTTCAGGTTGGGGAAATTGTATAGAAAGTGTTCATAATTTAGGGTTTTAACCCTTTTATATATTACGTTATGTCATTTGTTAAAATATACATCCATGCAGTCTGGACTACTAAAGAT
>JAFGKY010000155.1 GCA_016928305.1 Bacteroidales bacterium | reverse complement strand
GTTAAAGATCTTCAGCTTTGAATTTTCTGTCAGGCCCCTGATTACAAAGAAATCGTTTATACCGTCTCCGTTTGGAGAAAAGGAATTCGGAATATGGATATCAACCGGATCTTCACAGGTGTTCACAACGATCTGGAAATTGGCTGATGGTGTACCATCTCCGCAGCTGTTCCTGCCTGTAACGGTTAGGTTTCCTCCAGTTGCATCATCAGAAAAATCAATCGTTATGCTGTTTGAACTCCCGTTAATATTGATGCCGCTACCACCGTAATCCCACACATATTCCGTTGCACCAGGAATAACAGGCACGGAATAGGTAACACCATACTGATCCAGACAAACCGCGTTTTCTCCCGTGATAGTACCGGCATCAGCAGGAGCTGAACCCACACTTACAGGAAATTCAGCAGACTGCAGTCCATTCCCGCAAACATTGCTGCCGTATACCGTAAGATTTCCACTGGCAGCATCATCTGCAAAGTCAATCAGGATACTGTTTGTACTTCCTGTAATAGAGGCTCCATTACCGCTATAATGCCAATGGTACAATGCAGCATCTTCAATTTCGGGAACGGTATAGGATATTCCGTCTTGTCCCTGACAGACATCATTATTTCCGCTTATTGTACCTGCATTGGAGGGTAATGAATAAACGGTAACAGGAAGCGACCGGGATTGGATTCCCATATTTTCCCCGGTGACCGTTACTGTCAGGGATCCGCTTGTGGCATTAGCCGAAAAGTCGATGGTTACACTGTTGCTATCTCCATGAATAACGACTCCGGTTCCGCTATAATCCCAGGAGTAACCGGTTGCGCCTTCCGGCGGATCGATGAAATAAGCAACCTGTTGCTGTCCCTGGCATACTTCAGTTTCGCCGTTTATTTCCCTTAATGTACATTTCGTATAGTACAGTTGCAATACTTCTTCATCACTTAATGCGCGATTGTATATCCGTATATCATCAAGATCACCCCTGAAGAAATTATGACTGGTCAGATTTGACCTTCCGCCGATAATGGCGGCATGAGCGCCCGATCCATAATTCGCCGGTTGTCCGTTTATAAGCGTATCCGTAGTTAATATATTCGTCATCCGGTTACCGTTAAGGTATATCCTTAACCTTAGGTTGTCCCGGATCAGCACGCCGTGTATCCACTGGCCGGTCTGAACAGGTATTGTCTGAACCATGGTCAGAACAGGATTATTACCTATATTGTAACTGCCTCCGAACAGCGATCCGTCAGGGTGAATTGAAAAGGCTTGTTCATAGCTTTCTGCGGAAGATCCTACGGCAAACATTATCCAGCCGTCAATGGAAGAGGAGGGGAGTGAAGTTACTCTCATCCAGAGTGAATAGGTGTATTCGTTCAAACCGACAAAATTAGCCGGAGGCAGGGATATGTAATTATCCGAACCATTAAAATAACAAGCACTGTTGGATATGCCGCACCGGTCGGTTGTGAAAGTTACCAGGTAAAAAATGGCATTGATCCCGTTACCACTTTCATCATTGGCATTGCCGTTGAAGGGATAATAGGCTATAAGTCCATCGGTTGGAATTTGTGCTTTTAGTGTAAAAGCTGAAAAAATGATTATGATGAAGGAGGATGCAATTATCTTCATTTTCTTATTTTTTAAGCTTTCGGGTATCTCTGATTCCTTTAATTCCAATCAATCCCAAATTAATTCCCAGATGGACTTCATGCGAACCATAGTTGTATGATGCTATGTGACTAAGCGTGTATTCGTAATTATATCCGGCATAAAGCATTCTGTATAGTTGCAGTCCGAATCGAAAATTTATTCTACCCGTTGTCCCGTATGATATAGCAATCCAGTGAAGTTTTTTTATATAGAGTTTTGCGTGAATATCAACAGAAATATTCGCGTCGGCCAGCTTTTTAACGACCAAGGACGGTTCGAGCATAAACACATAGTTATTTCTGAAGAATTTATACCCACCCATCAGGAAAAAGCTTGGCTGTTCTTTTCTAACATCATTTACAGCTTTTATATCAGGCAGCAGTTTGTTGGCAGATATTCCTATAAAATAGACATCATTATAAAAATAAGAACCCAGGTTAAAATTGGCTCTGAATACATTATCATTCCCGTTTAATAAATAGGGGTCATCAGGCTGGTCGGGTTTTAATAAAGAGCTGTTAAATGCAAAATAGGTGCCTATGGCAGATAAACCAAATGACAATCGGGTTTCAGCATTTACGGGAATATGATAAGCATAGGAAAGGATACCTCCGGTAAAGACAAGGGGTCCGTCACTGTCTCTGTATATTGAAGCCCCCAGACCAATACGATCTGCCATTTTAAACGGTCCTTTATTAACCAGTCCCTTCGGATCATAAAAATCATACCTACCAACTCGAAAACTACCAGCCAGTAAGAAGGTTGTTGGTGCATCGGGGAAACCTGACCATTGTTGCCTGGCCGACAGGTCGGCTGTGGGATAATATTCGGCTCCTGTGATGGCAGGATTAATAATAAAAGGAGTCAGATAGTAGTTTTCATAGATTGAATTCTCCTGAGAAAATAAATTCACATTGACTGCAAGTAATAAGTATACCGGCAGCCAATTCCTGCTATGCTTAATATCAATCAAAGCGATCAAAAATATGTATCCCTGTACCAGTTGATGGTTTCTGCAATGCCTTTACGAATTGTTGTTTTTGGTGTCCAGCCAAGACGCTGATGTATCTTTTCAATATCTATGGAGCGTCTGCGGACATTATCAATATCCCGTTCCGGCAGGTACTGGATCTGGATGTCTGGTATTATTTCCCCGATCATAGCTGCCAGCTGACTTACTGAGGTTTCGGTTGAAGTGCCGATGTTGAAAACTTCCCCAAGTGCCATGGGATGTATGGCAGCAAGGATGGTGGCTTCGACAGCATCGGTAATGAAAGTATAATCCCTTGTCTGTTCTCCGTCACCAAATATCATAAGGGGTTTCTTATCGAGTGCATTGTGAATGAATTTGCCCAGCACACCGCAATAGGGATTATTGGGAGTCTGTCCGTAGCCGTAAACATTTGAATACCGTATTGTGGAAACCGGCAATCCGTAATTGCGGAAATAGACCTCAACAAAATGTTCTCCCAAAAGTTTGGTTGCCGAATAGTTGCTGAGTATGTTCTTGGAACTCTCTTCGTGCGAAGGCAGACGCATGGAACTTCCATAGATTGAACAGGAAGAAGTATAGATGAAGCGCTCAAAATCCGGCAAATCATTGTGTCGTAAATACTCTAATATTTCCAGTGTACTTTGACCGTTCACGGCAAGATGACCAAAAGGATCGGAACTTGATACTGAAATCTGCTTGCAGGCAAGATGATATATATAGTTGGCCTCTGCCAGCAAAGGGGCCATGGCCTTTTTGTCCAGCACCGAAATGTTATAAAACCGTACCTTGTTAGTAAGATCACCCAGAATGGAAGGCTTGCTGTTGGAACAGTCGTCAACTACCATAACATCACAATGATACTGGTTAACAAGTGTTCTTACCAGGTTATGACCAACAAAGCCCAGTCCGCCTGTGACCAGCACTTTTTTGTTTTTCAGCTTTTCGAAGTTGATGAGTTTGTTCATGTTATTAAATTCATGTATGGACAAAAATAACTAAAGTGACAGATATGTATACCTGGAATCACTCGTTTTTCAAATTGCAACTATCAATAATACTCTGAAAAATCAAATAAACACCACAACATGCAAAAAAAGTAAATCCATATTGAATATTTTGCGTGCTTTGGTATTTATATATATAGGTGGTTATTCTTAGTTTTTGATCACTTTTTCGGATCCGATGACCTTACCCGTTTGATCCATTACTTCAATGATATATGTCCCTTGCGATACATCATTCAGTTTTAGTATAGCATAATCAGACTTCAACCTTTCTTTTTTAATGATTTTTCCATCAACGTTATATAAAACAGCTTCCATATTATTCAGATCATGATGCTGTGATGCAATGGTGATCGTATTCCGGGTCGGATTCGGATAGATGCTTAAGGTTTGTATCTCAGGCGATATAATGTTGAAACTGCTGGTGGAAAGATCTTCACAATTTACAGGGACAAAATTCAACGAACCCGAATTATCCAGGGTTCCTCTCCAGCATTGCCCGTCGGGTGATTTCATGATAATCCCTTTATTGATATTGCTGATGTATATATCGCCATCGGCAATTTCAACTTTTGCTTTTGGCTCTGAGGTTCCGATACCAACCTTATCCCATGTGTAAATGGTTCCGGAATCGTCAGTTTGCCAGTATGTTGATGGCGGTGCTGTTGTTTGAATTGTCCCATCGGGAAATCTTATTCCTTCCGATGTATTGATCAAGCCAGCGATATCAAGCTTATAGGAAGGTATATTTATGCCAACTCCCACATTACCTTCAGTGGACACTCTCATAACCTCTTCATTATTTTGAGCAAAAATGATAGGGGCATTAGAATATCTGTGACCAATTACCAATCCTCTTGGAGGTTCCAGACTGTTTTGATCAGACATAAAAATATAACCCATATTGTGATAAAAATTTGGATTTTCAGAACCTGCGATTCCAATAGTTATTCTTGAATTCATGTTGTTGTAACAATCCAAGGCTGTACAAAGATTGCTAACCGGATTTTTAAGTAAGATAGCCCCATAACTCAGGTTGTTTGTTGTGACGACTTTTATCGGGCCGTCTGCGAATACAGGGAATAATGTTGTATCTCCGATATGAATCCTTTCAGTTAAAATGGTTTGCATTGTATCAACCTGGGCATTTGCTCCTGTTATAAAAGACAATAAAATGAAAATAGGGAACAAAATCTTTTTCATAACGGTGAATTTAATTGTTATTAAGTATTAAATGTATGAACAATATCCGATTACCAATTCACCATTTTGACAAATGGTATAATACTGTTGACATATTTGCTCATCGGTATTAGTTTATTTGCCTTTTCTATAAGCTCTCTAGCAATTTCCGCATGCTCACCTTATCAATCATTATTTCCGGCAGTCTTTCCACCGGCACGCGATCTTGTTTTAACGTATCGCGGTAGCGAACCGTAACCGTATTGTCTTCAAGGGTTTGATGATCAATTGTAATACAAAATGGTGTGCCGATCGCATCCTGCCTTCTGTATCGCTTGCCAATGGAATCTTTTTCCTCGTATTGGCAGTTGAAGTCAAATTTCATACGGTCCATTATTTCACGGGCTTTTTCGGGCAGTCCATCTTTCCGGGTAAGCGGTAATACAGCAAGCTGAACCGGTGCCAGGGCCGGAGGGATCTTCAGCACCACCCGTTCTTCTTTGGCGCTGCCTTCCCAGTCAACTTTTTCCTCGGTGTAACCATTGGAGATAACCGTGAAAAACATCCGGTCGAGACCAATGGAAGTCTCTATCACATAAGGGGTGTAACTTTCATTGGTATCCTGATCGAAGTACTGGATTTTCTTTCCCGAATATTTCTCATGGTTCCCCAGATCATAATTGGTACGGGAATGAATACCTTCCACCTCTTTAAAGCCAATGGGAAATTCGAATTCGATATCGCAGGCCGCATTGGCATAATGGGCCAGTTTATCATGGTTGTGATACCGGTACTTATGATCGCCAAGACCGAGGGCCTTATGCCATCTCATGCGTTTTTCCTTCCAGTATTCGTACCACTCCATTTCTGTTCCGGGCTTGATGAAGAACTGCATTTCCATCTGCTCGAATTCACGCATGCGCAGGATAAACTGGCGGGCGACGATTTCGTTCCGGAAGGCTTTTCCGGTCTGCGCAATACCGAAAGGAATTTTCATGCGTGCGGTTTTTTGGACGTTCAGGAAATTAACAAAAATACCCTGAGCTGTTTCAGGCCGGAGGTAAATGGTATTGGCTTCCTCGCTCACGGAGCCAAGCTGCGTGCTGAACATGAGGTTAAACTTGCGCACTTCCGTCCAGTTTTTACTTCCAGAGACAGGACAGACAATCTCCGTATCAACAATGATCTGGTATAGATCTTTCAGGTCATCTTTCTCCAGTGCATGGATATAGCGACTTTTTATTTCATCGTATTTCCTCTGGTTTTCCAGCACGCGCGGATGGGTGGTCCGGAATTTTTGCTCGTCAAAGGATGTTCCGAATTTATGCCGGGCTTTTTCTACCTCTTTCTGAATTTTATCATCAATTTTCTCAAGATGTTCTTCAATAAGCTGATCGGCGCGATACCGCTTTTTGGAATCCCTGTTATCGATGAGCGGATCGTTAAAGGCGGCCACATGACCTGAAGCTTCCCATATCCGGGGATGCATGAAAATGGCTGCATCGATTCCGACAATATTTTCATTCAACCTTACCATAGAATCCCACCAGTAACGACGGATGTTGTTCTTCAGTTCTGCTCCGTTCTGACCGTAATCATATACAGCGCTCAGTCCGTCATAGATCTCACTGGACGGGAAAATAAAACCATATTCTTTGCAATGTGCGATGATCTTTTTAAAAATGTCTTCCTGTATCATAATGCTGAAATATTCAAAAATGAAGCTCCCCGCTGCAAGCAGATGGGACATCTCCAGATGATTTTCTTCTGTATCGCCTCAAGAGGCGGGGCTCCCGCTTTCAGCGGCATTGTTCGACTAGAAAATTTCATTTCGTATAACTCCTGAAATTTAAGTCTCACGAATAAAATTGCGCAACAGCGCAATTTGGTGGCAAATGTAATTGAAAATCTTTTTCTTTCATAAAAAACGGAAAGGAAGTCCGGATTTAAGCAAGTGTTTTTAACATTTGTTTGACGACAGGTTAAACAAGGGAATTTACGGTTTTTTTTTAACTTTACCCCGTAGATGATACATGAATGTCCACGCTATAAAAGGAAATGGAAGAACGGTTTGATTTCCTGGTAATCGGTTCCGGTCTGGCCGGATTGGCCTATGCCCTCAAGGTTGCCGATAAGGGCAAGGTAGCTATTGTCACAAAAGCCGGTCTGAATGACACCAACACCAGTTATGCCCAGGGCGGAATAGCGGCTGTAACCTATGCTCCGGATGATTTCGGCAAGCATATTGAAGACACGCATATTGCCGGAGACGGTCTTTGCAACACGGAGGTCGTGGAAATGGTAGTTAAGGATGCACCAAGACAAATTGAGCAGTTGATCAAATGGGGAACAGAATTTGATAAAGGATCATCCGGAAAATATGATCTTGCCAGGGAGGGCGGGCATTCGGAGCACCGGATCCTGCATCATAAGGACAATACCGGATTTGAGATTCAGCGAACCCTTTCAAAAGCTGTTAAGGAACATCCGAATATCCGGATATTCGAGTACTTTTTTGCCATTGACATCATTACCCAGCATCATCTGGGTAAGCTTGTCAAACGATATTTTCCGGATATTGAATGTTTCGGGGCCTATGTACTGGAATTGAAAACGGGAATCATTCATACCTTTCTGGCCAAAGTGACCATGATGGCAACCGGTGGCATAGGCAATCTGTATCACACAACCACCAATCCGCTGACAGCCACGGGAGACGGAATTGCAATGGTATACCGTGCCAAAGGAATAGTCGATAATATGGAATTCGTGCAGTTTCATCCTACCTCTTTATACAATCCCGGAGAAAGGCCTTCCTTTTTGATCACAGAGGCTTTGCGTGGACATGGAGCTGTTCTGAGGAATCACAAAGGTGAAGATTTCATGTTGCGGTATGATAAGCGTGCTTCACTTGCTCCAAGGGATATCGTTGCCCGTGCCATTGATAACGAGATGAAAGCAAGCGGTGACGAATATGTTTTCTTAGACTGTACGCACCTGGATGGAAAGGATCTGAAAGAATACTTCCCAAATATTTATGAAAAATGCATGTCCATTGGTATTGACATAATCCGCGATCGGATACCGGTTGTACCGGCTGCTCATTTTTTATGCGGAGGGATACAGGTGGATGTCAATGCATGTTCTTCCATACAACGGCTATACGCTGCCGGTGAAACAACATTAACAGGTCTGCATGGCGCAAACCGGCTTGCCAGCAATTCACTCATCGAGGCAATGGTATTTGCCGACAAGGCTGCACAACATACGTTGAAACATTACTCAAAGTATTCCATACAGGAAGGTATTCCTAAATGGGATGATACCGGAACTACCTCACCCGAGGAGATCGTATTGATTACACAGAATTATAAGGAGGTTCAGCAAATATTCAGTTATTATGTCGGCATTGTCCGGTCGAACCTTCGACTAAAAAGAGCTATGGACCGGCTTGAAATAATATTCCATGAAACAGAGGCTTTATACGCCAAGTCGAAACTTTCACAGAAACTTTGTGAATTGCGCAATATGATCAATGCAGGTTATCTGATCATCAAAATGGCTCAGCAACGTAAAGAAAGCCGCGGATTGCATTATACCATCGATTATCCCATGAAAAATCCCACCCATGCTTATTATCAATGAATCTCTCTGAAGAATGCAATTTGATGTCGTTATCATAGGAAGCGGGTTAGGTGGCCTATTGTGTGGAAATATATTGAGCAATGAAGGATATAATGTCTGCATTATTGAAAAGAACCATAAATTGGGGGGATCATTACAAACTTTCGGCCGTAAAGGATGCATCTTCAATACCGGCCTGAATTATACCGAAAGCCTTGATGACGGACAGGTGTTGAATCAGTATTTTCGTTATTTTGGGCTGCTTGATAAACTACCGCTGAGAAAACTGGACGAAGATGGTTTTGATGTTATAAATTTCCGGGACGGGAAGTATAAACTGGCCATGGAACATGATAAATACCGGGATACTTTATTGCAGTATTTTCCCAAAGAAAAAAATGGTCTTACAAAATATCTTGAACAGATTCGGGGTATCTGCCATTCTATCTCACTGTATACTTTTTCAGAAAAACCTTTCAATATTTTTGAAAATAAAGCGCTGGGCATCGGGGCTGCTGAATTTATCCGTTCCATGATCTCCGATCCACGGCTTCAGAATGTTATTGCCGGAAATAATCTGTTGTATGCCGGTCATGAAAAGAAAACACCTCTGTTCGTCCATGCACTGATTAACAATTCATTTATAGAAAGTGCATGGAGGATAGCCGACGGAAGCCATCAATTGGTAAAACTGCTGGCTGACAAAATCACCGGAAACGGAGGAACCATTTTAAGAAATGCAAAAGCCGAAAAGTTCATTATTGAGAACGACAGGATAAAATCGGTTGTATTGGCCAATGGCGAACAAGTTGAAGGCAACTATTTCATTTGCAATACGCATCCCGCTCAGTTACTTTCAATGACCGACTCCCCGAAAATCAGAAACCGTTTTTCATACCGTATCAGTACGCTTGAGGACACAATCGGTATGTTTACCACGTACCTGGTGTTTAAGAAGAATACGTTTCCTTATTTTAATTATAACTTTTATCACTATAACCAGGATAGCGTATGGATTGCCGGGGATTATGACCTGTCAAAGTGGCCACAGTGTTACGGATTACTGCCCACCGCCACTTCAAAATCGGATTATTATGCCGAAAGTGCATCGCTTATCACCTATATGCAATACAGCGAACTTGAAACATGGGAAAATACTTTCACGGGCAACCGGGGAGAGGATTATATCCGGTTCAAGAATGAAAAAGCAACTCTTCTGCTGAATGCACTGGAAAGGCAATTTCCGGGAATTACCAGCTGCGTTGAAACCTGGTATACATCAACTCCGTTAACGTGGCGTGATTATACAGGCACCCGTTCCGGTTCAGCATATGGGATCCTGAAGGATTATAACAAGCCACTGGAAACCATGGTCTTGCCACGAACTAAAATTCCCAATTTGCTACTTACAGGTCAGAATACCAATGTACATGGTATTCTCGGAGTAACGATCGGTTCGGTGGTTACCTGCGGGGAAATTATTGATATTCAGCAGTTGATGAAGAAAATTCGAAGCGCATAAAAAGGTTATTCAGATTATTATACAATGAAATACGATGTAGTTATTATAGGCAGCGGGTTGGGAGGACTTCAATGTGCCTACATCCTCAGTCGGGAGGGATACAATGTTTGCCTGATCGAAAAGAACCACCAGCTTGGAGGATGTCTGCAGACTTTCAAGAGGAATAACAGCATTTTTGATACGGGCATGCATTATATTGGCAGTATGGAGGAGGGGCAGGTGCTGAATAATTTTTTCCGATATTTTAAGCTTGTCGGTAAATTACAACTTAAAAAACTGGATGAAAATGGTTATGAGATAATTCAGTTCGGCGGCAGGGAATATAAATTTGCCATGGGTCACGAACGTTTTCTGGATACCATGCTGGAATACTTTCCAAAGGAAGGTAAAGGACTTCGGAAATACGTTAGCAAACTCCGTGAGATAAGCAGTTCAGTGGATCTGTATAACATGCGTGAGTTTTCCGGGCAAAAAACTAAATACCTTGAATATTATGCCGTAGGAATAGATAATTATCTTGATTCTCTTACGCATGATATGACACTTAAAAGCGTGTTGCTTGGTACTTCCCCTTTATACGCCGGTGTAAAGGACAGAACACCTCTGTATATTCCTATGATTATTCATTCTTCTTATATCGAAAGTGCTTACCGGTTCATTGATGGTGGCTCTCAGATGAGTGAATTACTGGCCGGATATATCACCGAAAATGGAGGAACAATTCTGCTAAGGTCCAAGGTTACAAAATTTATTTTTGACAGCAGTTCGCTTAAAGCAGTGGAAATAAATAATGCGGAAAAGGTAGAGGGCAAATACTTTATTTCAAACATCCATCCGAAGGCAATGTTCAGTTTGATTGAGAAAGCTCCGATAAGACCTGCATACCGTAAAAGGATATCAAGCATTGAAGACACTTATGGCATTTTTTCATTATACCTGGCCATGAAAGAAAATGCCTTTGAATACATTAACAGCAATTTTTACGTTTATAAAACAGATAATGTATGGGACGGTGATAACTATACCAAAAAAAACTGGCCGAAAGGCTATATGATGCATATTTCACCAAATTCCAAAAACGAAAAATATACCGATGCCATAATTGTTAATACCTATATGAACTGGAACGAGGTTAAACACTGGCAGCATACAACGGTTGAACAAAGAGGGGATTCATACAGGGAATTCAAAAGACAGAAAGCAGAAAAAATGCTGGATATTCTTGAAAAGGATTTTCCGGGAATCCGCAGCAAGACGAAGGCCTGGAATACATCAACTCCCCTGACTTACCGTGACTATATCGGAACACACAAAGGTTCCATATACGGATTATTAAAAGATTACAACAATCCCCTTAAAACGATGATCATGCCCAGGACCAACATACCTAATTTTTTTCTTACAGGGCAAAACATTAATATTCATGGGGTGATTGGTGTTACCATCTGTTCGATCCTAACCTGTGCTGAGCTGATAGGAATGCAGCAACTTTTAAATAAGATGCGTAAAGCCTGAGAAAATGGCAGTCAACAGGAAAATATTGAAAAGAGTATTCTTTGCACTTATAATCCTGATTCTTGTTTTCATAATCTATTTCCGGATTGTGGCCATCGACCATCCACCCGGAGTGACAGACTTATCTCCCCTGGAAATAAAACGTGAAAAGGTCGGGCCGAATGCTTATATCATAGGCAATAACTGGCTTCGGAAAAGCGAATGCGGGCTGTGGGAAATGTATGTTGAAGGCGATCCGTTTCAGCGGGGTGTTGCTTTTGGCAAACTTACGGAAGAACTGCTTTTGTATCAGGAAACGGCTTTTTATGAACAAATACAGGAACTCGTTCCTTCACAGGCTTATTTAAAGTTCCTGAAATATTTTCTTGCATGGTTTAACCGCAATCTTGATAAAAATATACCCGATGAATATAAGGTTGAGATTTACGGGACATCGTTTTCCTGCTCACCCAGGTATGATTTCATCGGATCGGGGTATCAACGGCAGTTGAATTATCATGCTGCCCACGATATCGGCCATGCACTGCAGGGATTAAACATGGTCGGATGCACTTCTTTTTCATGCTGGGAAGGGAAAAGTGAAGATTCAACATTACTTGTCGGCCGCAATTTTGATTTTTATGCCGGGAAGAAATTTGCCGAGAATAAAATAGTCTGTTTTTATAATCCATCGGACGGATACAAATTCATGATGATAAGCTGGGCCGATATGATTGGAGTGGTATCGGGCATGAATGAAAAAGGACTCACCGTGACCATCAATGCTTCAAAATCGGCTATTCCGTTTCAGGCTTCAACACCTGTAACACTGCTTGTCAGGGAGATTCTGCAGTATGCGTATACCCTTGATCAGGCATACGAAATAGCCAGGAAGCGCAAATTATTCGTTTCAGAATCCATCCTGGTTGGTTCGCTCAGCGATGGTAAATCAGCTATTATTGAAAAATCACCTCATCAATACGATATATTCTGTACAAAAACCAGCCATATCGTCTGTGCCAATCATTTTCAGGGAAAGGTATTCGCAAACGATAAAACCAACATAAAGAACATACGTGAATCGGACAGCCAATACCGGTTTAACCGTTTAAATGAATTATTACAGCAGGATTCCGCGATCGATGTAGCCGATGCGGTTTCGATTTTGCGAAACAGGCAGGGAATGGACAATGCAAACCTTGGTATGGGAAATCCGCTGGCCATAAATCAGTTAATAGCCCATCACACTGTAATATTTAAACCGGCCAGGCAGCTGGTCTGGGTTTCCACATCTCCCTACCAGCTTGGTAAATTTGTTGCGTATGACCTGAATAAGGTTTTTTCAATCACCAAAGAACAGATTATCAGCAATCACGAAATATATGCCGGAGAACTCACAATTCCTGCCGATACTTTCCTGTATTCAAAAGCCTATGAAAGCTATACGGAGTATCTTGAGATGACTGAACAATTAAAAGAATACACAAAGCATAAAACACCGTTGCCCGTCTCCTTTGAGAGAGACTACATTCAATCCAATCCGCAACTGTATCTAACCTATTATCACCTGGGTGAATATTACCGCGGGATAAAGGATTATAAGAAGGCTTATAAAAACTATAAGACTGCATTATCCAAAGAGATTGCGGGGATGGGTCAACGAGACAATATCGTAAAATTATCCAGAAAAACATTAAAAGATTAAGCCATGCCTATACCGGAAATTGAGAAACAAAGTCCAGCGGAAATAGAACGGTTTCAGGAGAAAGCATTGAAAAAGCTTCTTCAATATCTTGCAGCGAAGTCGGTTTTTTATAAAAGACATTTCAGGAATCATGGTATTCAGATAGAAAAAATAAAACACCTGGCCGACCTGAAATATATCCCTCCAACACGGAAAGAAGATTTACAGGCAAAAGCCGATGATCTGATATGCGTGAACCGGAATCAGATCATCGATTACATTACCACATCCGGAACTTCCGGTGATCCGGTGACCTGTGCAATGACCGATAATGACCTGGAAAGGCTCGCCTATAATGAATACCTGGGTTTCCGGTGCGCTGATTGCACCCATAATGAGGTTTTTCAGCTGATGACCACCATCGACCGCCGGTTTATGGCAGGACTTGCATATTTTTTAGGCTCCAGGCGATTACAGTCAGCTATGATACGGGTGGGCAATGGAATTCCCGAGCTGCAGTGGGATACGATAAACCGCTTTTCCCCTTCAACGCTGATCGCTGTGCCATCCTTTATTTTAAATATTATTGATTATGCCGAGAGAAATGGTATCGACCACCATCAATGCAGCATCAAAAAAGCGATTTGCATAGGAGATAACTTACGTAATACGGATTTTTCATTCAATACGCTGGGGAAAAAGATCAACGAACGCTGGCCCGAATTAACGTGTTATTCCACCTATGCTTCCACCGAAATGGCAACGTCTTTCACCGAATGCAGGTACGGCATCGGGGGCCATCATCATCCCGAACTGATAATTGTTGAATTTCTTGATGAAAAAGATAACATTGTTCCGAAAGGAGAAGCCGGAGAAGTGACCATTACAACACTTGGTGTGGAAGGAATGCCCCTGCTTCGTTTTAAAACAGGAGATATATGCCATGCTCATTACGAACCCTGCAAATGCGGCCGGAATACAATGCGCCTTGGGCCTGTGATCGGCCGGAAGAACCAGATGATCAAATACAAGGGCACAACACTTTATCCCCCGGCTTTGTACGATATACTTGAGAACATCGATGGTGTTAAAAATTATATTGTTGAATTGTATACCAATACAATCGGAACCGATGAAATATTGATACGGATAGGAGCCGAAAACCATTCCGAGAGCTTTGAAAAAACAATTAAAGACCATTTCAGGGCCAAACTTCGTGTAGCCCCGTCAATATCTTTTGAATCGGTTGATTATATCAATAAGTTGCAGTTTCCAAGCATGAGCCGCAAGCCCATTAAGTTGATTGACAGGAGGTGATAATAACAGGGACGAGGGACAAGGAATTGAAAAGTGATGAGTAAGATAGAAAGACCTGACAGAGTCCGGAGGACCTGTCAGGGTCTGGTTCATGGATAAGGAGGTGACAAGTCGACAAGCAGTGTGAGGTGAGTGGAGAGTTGTGGTTTGTGTTCCATTGACCGTTGACCGTGAACATCCAATGAATTAATCAGCAACTAAACAAACTATTTCGTAAATTTGTTAATACTGTACTAAAATTCATACTATTATGAAAACGAAAATCACAATCCCCCTGATAATCCTGTTTGTTGGATTATTAAACCATTCCCTGGCTCAGGACAAGGACAGAGCCAGAACGGCTGAATCGGTTGTCTGGTTTGGCATTGATTTTACGGTATCAAAATTCACTTTTGTTACCGATGATCCATCTGTTATTGTATACAAATATCTTAAGGCGATCAATATGGTGGTTCTTACCGAACCTGAGAAATACAACATCAATATGTATTTTCATAAAAGCGATGTAATTAAAAATATTGACCTTGCCAACGAATACAACTCCAAAATCGATCCGGCCAAACTGGTTATCAACAGCGATCACAGGATAAACCCGGAAGATATTAAAAGCGTGATAAAAAAATACAGCACAGAAGACAAGTCGGGTATGGGGTTGATCTTCGTTGCTGAAAACCTGAATAAAATTGATCAAACAGGGAGTTATTATGTCGTCTTTTTTGATATTGCGACCAAAGAAATCATTGACTCCCGGCGAATGGAAGGAAAAGCCGGTGGGTTTGGATTCAGGAATTACTGGGCGGGTTCGGTTTACAACGTTATGAAGGAATGGATGTAGCGTAAGCCGGAATACGCCCGATGGCTATTGTAAAAACTTGCAAAAGAAGTATAATCATAATACGCTTATTGCCTTCGGAGAGTCTTTCAGGATTCATCCGAATGATCTTATAAAGTTGAAATGGTTTTTTATCGATTATTCATTTACCTTAAATTTTATACATATGAAAAAGTTGCTCTTTCTTTTACCATGTCTTTTTTTCTTCACTTCGGCCAGTGTATTGGCTAACAAAACAAGTGTTGAAATAAAAGCGCCTTCCGAAGTTAAAAAAGGTACGGAAGTTACCCTGGTCATCAATGTATCGCATTTCGGTAACAGCAAAGGTCATCATACCGACTGGGTTTACCTGAAAATAAACGGGGAGGAAGTAAAACGCTGGCAATATGACAAAACCAGTTTACCTCCCGGCGGTAATTTTACCCTGGAGTTTAAATATATGGTCAACGAGGACCTGAATATTGAGGTCGAAGGGAACTGCAACCTCCATGGCAGCACCGGCGTTAAAAAAGCCACGATTAAAGCAAATTAAAATAATCATTATGTATGCATTAATACTTCCCCTGGGCATAGTCAACCTCATACTGGTATTGATTCAAATCCTGGGCGGACTTAAAATTTTTAAAATGTCCTATAAGCTTCACCGCAACCTGGGCATTTTACTGGGTGTATTCGTTGTGTTGCATGCAGCCATTGCCATTATCTATACCTGAATACGAACCTGGACAGAGTTTTTATGTTGGAGGATTAAACCTGACGGGTCGGGATAACGCGTCAGGTTCTGTCGTTTATTCGTGAAAGCGGGAGCCCCGCCTCTTGAGGCGATTAAGAAGAAAATCATATGTAGATGCACCGTCTGCTTGCAGCGGGGAGTATCATTATCCTGACGAAATTCATTTTTATTTTGACAATCGATTATTTTAAATCAGATTTGCATATTTATTATAAATTCTTTTGCTTGTCTGCAAAAATGAAGTTACGGATCTGCAAATAAACGAACATGAAGAAAAAAGCCTTAGTTGTAAAAACATTGATCCGGATCCGGTTTAATGAAGTCGATTCGATGGGAATCGTATGGCATGGTAATTATATAAAGTATTTTGAAGATGGTCGTGAAGACTTTGGCAATAAATTTTGCATCAACTACCTCGATTTCCGGAACCGGGGTGTGCTGGTTCCGATAGTTAATGTTGTATGTGATTTTAAGAAGCCTCTCAGGTATGGTGATACAGCGCTGGTAGAGACAAGATTTGTGAATTGCGAGGCGGCAAAAATCCTGTATGAATACACCATAACCAATCATAAGACCCGTGAAATTGTTGCAACCGGCTCCAGTGTGCAGGTATTCCTGAATCTGAACCGGGAGCTGCTGCTTGGTTTTCCGCCTTTTTTCATTGACTGGAAAAAGCGGAACGGATTGCTGAGAGAACATGATACTGCAGCAGGGCAGTCATAAAGTACCATGAAGTTTAATGCATAATAATATTACAATTAGTCTATATTTATTTCGTGAACGACGTTTTCATAGCTTCCGATAATATAATTACTTCACTTGGTTTTACTACCCGTGACAATGCCGTCAATATGCTGGCCGGAAAAACCGGTATCCGGCTCTCAGAAGATGACGGATTGGCACCCGGGCCTTTTTATGCATCGCTTGTTGATACCATTCTTTTATGCGATACTTTTTCAGCCTTTGACGATCCCGATAAGTATACCCGTTTTGAGCAGATGGCCATTTGTTCGATAAAAAATGCTTTATCCGGAGCAAATATTGACTGCACGGATGCAAAAACACTGTTTATTCTGTCATCGACCAAAGGCAATATTGATCTGCTGGAGAAGAGAAATGAAAAGAAATACAGCGGGGACAGGGTTTATTTATGGAATACGGCGCGGCTTATCCGGCGCTATTTTAATTTCCGGAACGAACCGGTAGTGATTTCCAACGCCTGCATTTCGGGTGTGCAGGCCATCATCACCGGAGCCCGGCTGATCCGTGCCGGCTTGTTTGATAATGTTGTTATTAATGGTACGGATATCATTACCGAATTCGTACTGTCGGGTTTTCTTTCCTTTAAATCGCTCAGCAACGGAGCATGCCGGCCTTTTGACAGGACGCGTGATGGCTTGTCGCTGGGAGAAGGTTCAGGAACTATGATCCTTACCGGAAAACCTCCCCGGTCCGGTACCAAAGGAAATATTATCGTGGGAGAGGGATTTTCCACCAATGATGCCAACCATATATCGGGCCCTTCACGGACAGGAGAAGGATTGTTCATTGCCATTGACCGGTTGATAAAGAAATCACCCGTATCCATTGATTTTATTTCAGCCCATGGTACGGCAACACCATACAACGACGAGATGGAATCGATTGCACTGACAAGGGCAGGATTGCAGTCGGTCCCCGTGAACAGCTTTAAAGGATACTGGGGACATACGCTGGGTGCAGCAGGAGTCATTGAATCGGTTATGTGTGTTTATTCACTCAGGGAGAATGTTTTGTTGAATACCCTGGGGTACCACGAACTGGGTGTTACACATCCGGTTAACATCATCGATAAGGTGGTGAAAAAGAAAGCCAGGAACTGCCTGAAGATCGCATCCGGTTTTGGAGGCTGCAATGCTTCATTATTGTTACTGAAGAAATGAGCCGGTTTTATACCATAAAGGATTATTGTTTAATTCGAAATCATTCGGTTGTGCTGCATCATAAGACTGTGTATCAGAATGAAGCTGATAGTTTTGATTTATTTGCCACGGCTGTATACAAGTATTTTGAAGTGCAGTATCCGAAATTTTATAAAATGGATAAGCTGAGCAAGCTGGGTTTTCTTTCGGCCGAACTGCTGCTCAGGGATAAAGAAATAAGTCAAAAGTATGCCGGTCACGAGGTTGGAATAATTCTCATGAATGCCGCATCATCACTGGATACAGACAGACATTACCAGGACACCATCACTGACCGTGCGAATTATTTCCCCAGTCCTGCAGTCTTTGTATACACACTGCCCAATATTGTTATCGGTGAGATTAGTATACGGCATAAATTATTCGGCGAAGGCGCTTTCTTTATACAGGAAGAATTCGATCCGACTTTTATGGTTACCTATATAAAACATTTGTTTGATACCGGGGTAATTCAATGTTGTCTTGCCGGATGGGTTGAAGTGGAAGGCGACAATTATGAATCGGCGGTTTATTTTGTTGAGAAAACTGACATACCTAATGACGGAATTGCTAATTTTGAGCCTGCAACCATAAAAGAAATATTTGCTAAAGAGAAATAATATATGGAACTACTCATTCAAAAACTGAAGGAAGAGATCATAGAAGTCTTGAATTTGTCGGAGATGAAACCAGAGAATATTGATGAAAAGGCTCCTCTTTTCGTTGACGGTTTGGGGCTTGATTCGATCGATGCGCTGGAGCTGACCGTTCTGCTCGAGAAAAAATATGGTTTAAAGATCAATACAGCCGAAGAAGGTAAAAAAATCCTATATTCTGTTCAGACAATGGCAGAATTTATTACTGCCGGCAAAAAGGCCTGAACACGCTGCTCTTTTCAGCGGGTATCCAATTCAACCATAATCAATAGAAAGACAAGCCATAACGCTTAATTTCAACGTATTGTGTCAGAAAGAGTTTTTGTAACCGGTATTGGTATTATTGCCGCCACAGGCTTTGATTGCAAAGCGGCCGCTGATGCGTTGCAACAATCAAAAAGCGGTATCGGGAAGATCACATTGTTTGATACGATCTATAAGGATGAGATACCGGTTGCAGAGGTTAAGGCCACCAACAAAGAGCTGGCTGAAATGGCTGCACAGCTGGAGCAAGGACGGTTCACGCGTACTGCCTTACTGGGACTGATCGCTGCACGGCAGGCTTTGCTGCATGCTGCAATTAACGATGCAAGGCAATACAGAACTGGCCTTATTTCTGCCACTACGACGGGGGGTATGGACAGAAGTGAAAGATTTTACAAAGAATTTCTTCGGGATAACCGACGCGGCAGGTTGAGGGATATTATCACGCACGATTGCGGCGACAGTACGGAAAGAATTGCCGATGCCACCGGAATAAAAGACTACGTATCCACCATCAGCACGGCCTGTTCGTCGTCGGCAAATGCCATTCTGGTCGGTTCACAACTGATCAGAAACGGGATGCTGGACAGGGTGCTCGTCGGAGGTGTCGATTCCTTTACCCTGTTCACACTCAATGGTTTTAACTGCCTGATGATACTCGACAAAAACGGATGCAGGCCTTTTGATGATGACAGAAACGGACTGACCCTGGGAGAGGGAGCGGGATTCCTTGTGATTGAATCAGAAAAAACAGTCGTGAAGGATAATAAGCCTGTCCTGTGTGAGGTCTCCGGATACGGGAATGCCTGCGATGCTTATCATCAAACCGCATCATCTCCCGAAGGCGACGGAGCCTATCTTTCCATGAAAAAGGCACTGGAAATGGCAAAACTTGAACCGGGTAAGATTCATTATATTAATGCCCATGGTACGGGGACTAAAAATAACGATCTGTCGGAAGGTAAAGCCATTGAAAGGCTCTTTCAGAATGTTGTTCCGCGCCTGAGCTCTACCAAGGCTTTTACAGGCCATACCCTGGGTGCCGCAGGTGCCATTGAAGCTGTATTATGTGTTATGGCCATTCAGCACCAATGGATATACCCTAACCTGTGTTTCAACCAACCGATGAAGGAATTGCATTTCTCTCCGGTTACCGATTTTCAATATGATGTACCGGTGCACCACGTGATGTCGAATTCATTCGGTTTCGGAGGTAATAACACAAGTTTAATTTTTTCGCGGTACTGACATGGAAGCTTTCATCAATGGCATAAGCGCGATTTCACCACAAAAGACCTTTCCAGGCGGAGGATTATGGAAAGAAGTTACGGAATACAACAATGTACAGTACCTCAAATGCATCGAGTCCCGGTACAATGACTATCTCGATCCTATGGCAGCACGACGCATGAGTCGTATTGTTAAAATGGGTGTTTGTGCGGCGACGGAATGCTTGCACATGGCCGGAGTTGAAAGTCCGGACGCCATAATCACCGGTACGGGACTGGGTTGTATTGAGGACACCGAAAAATTTCTGACATCAATTTATGCCAATGAGGAAACGCTCCTAAATCCGACCCCCTTTATACAGTCAACACACAATACCGTTGCCGCAGGCATTGCCCTGAAATTTAAATGCAACCATTACAACAATACATATGTACACCGGGGGTTCTCCTTTGAAAATGCACTGCTCGACGGATTGATGCTGCTGCATGAGGGCGCTGCAGACAATATACTGGTAGGCGGACTGGATGAATTAACTGAGAAATCCTTTATCATCACCTATCGGCTGGGGCTCTGGAAGAGAAAAAGCATCAACAGCCTCACCCTGCTGGATCATAAAACCAGGGGCAGCCTGGCCGGTGAGGGAACGGCATTCTTTGTCCTGAGCAGGAAAAAAAAGGAAAATACACTGGCCAGGATCCATACCCCGGGTACGATTTATAAACCCGGAAATACGGCCGAAGTTGAAGCAGCGCTATCCGGTTTTATTCAGAGGAACGTTGGGAATATCTCTGATGTTGATCTGGTAATTATGGGATTGAACGGCGATCCATTGCAGGATGAGGTATATTACCAATTGAAAACCAATCTATTCCATCCTATTGCATGCACTTATTACAAGCATTTGTGCGGTGAATACGATACCTCTTCATCGTTTGCCCTCTACCTGGCAGCGATGATACTTAAAGAACAGCAGGTGCCTGAAGCAATGCGACTCGACAATAAACCCCCGGGAAAAATAAGAAATGTACTTGTATACAATCATCTGAGAAATAAAAATCACGCGATGTTTTTGTTATCATCATGCTGAGATACCAAAAAATACTTATTGTATCTGTCCTGCTGCTGGTATTGGTTTTGATCCTTGATTATTATTATTATGTAGGTATCGGGTGGTATGCCGGCATAATTCTTGTTACCATTGGTTTACTGGCTTATGGTTCCATTGCAATACGTTCCGGTTTTTACAGTGAGGTCATCTGTTCAGCAACTTCCCGGGAGAAGGTCATTACACTGACCTTCGATGACGGGCCCGATGAAAAGGTAACACCACAGGTGCTTGAATTATTGAAGAAACATAACATTCAGGCCGCTTTTTTTTGTGTGGGATCAAAGGTTATGCATCATCCTTTATTGATAGAGCGTATGGATAATGAAGGACATATCATCGGAGGGCACAGCTTTTCGCATCATTACCTTTTTGATCTTTTTTCATATAAAAAGATACTGGAAGAGCTGGTAAAAACCGAAAAGATCATTCAGCGTGTCATCCATAAAAAAATAACCCTGTTCCGGCCCCCGTATGGAATTACAAATCCCATGCTGGCCAAAGCGTTGCGCAAGATGAACTATCACGTTATTGGCTGGAACCTGTGGTCAAAAGATACGGTCATTAAGGATGAACAGAAACTCTATGAAAGGCTGATCAGGAAGCTTGGAACAGTTAATATAGTCCTTCTTCATGACAACCGTATGCATCTTATTCCGGTTCTGGAGAAATTCATCAAATTTGCAAAAGAAAACAATTACCGTTTTAAACGGCTGGATTACTTATTACAAATTGAAGCTTATGCATAGACTTTTAACAATTTTACCCGTTTTTCTTTTTATCCTGAATATGCAGCATATTGCATCACAGGATTCTTATAAGCCTTTAAGCGATATTGAGGCATTTAAAAGCAAGCTGAATGCCATGTCCGGATCAACCAGCACCATTGTCAGTGATTTTGTCCAGGAGAAGAACCTGAGTGTGCTGGCCGAAAAGATTATTTCGAAAGGGCAGTTTTGTTTCCAAAAAGAAAACAACATACGCTGGGAATACACGGAGCCATACCGCTATCTGATCATCATCAGCAACGGCCAGCTATACATGCGCGATGATAGGAACCAGAAACAATACGACATCGAGTCGAACAAGATGTTCCAGGAGATGAACCGGTTTATCAGCGGATGTATACAGGGGGATATACTGAAAAACGACAAGGATTATGCTGTTGAATATTATGAAAACAACACACGTTATTACGTAAAGCTGATTCCCCGTGCCGAAAAGATGAGGCAGATGCTGAACGAAGTACAGATATGGTTCGATAAAAACGATTTGACCGTATCCAGCCTTAAAATGGTGGAGTCGGGTGAAGATTATACCCGTATCGATTTCAGGAATAAGAAACTGAATACACCCATACCCCTTGAAAAATTTAGCTTTCAGTAGCCTGAGTTTGCTTTTGATGGCGGGGTGTTCCTTTTCCCTTGTCAATAATTTTCAACGGATACCCGAAGCCCCGATCAGCAGAAATGAAGTAATACCCTGGTTTCAGGGAGACACGAACCGCTTCCTGTTTCATGCCGGTATTGATATATACCGGAATCATTTCAGCGGACTGATGATCGTCAAGCCATTCACCGATACCAGTCACCGAGTGCTGTTTATCACCGAAACGGGTATTAAGATTTTTGATATGGAGTTCTTCCGTAGTGGTGATTATCAAATGCATTACTGTATGGAAGTAATAAACCGGAGATCCGTTATCAGAATGTTGAAGAACGACATTGGCTTAATGCTTAACAGCATTCCTGAAAGTGCAGAAACGACAATGCTTAAGGACAGGCAAACCGGCAGAACCGTTATCCGGTCAAAGGACAATAGAGGAGTGACATTCAGCTATATTGAAGACACGACAAAGAGAGTGAATGAAATAATGAACACCAGGGGGCTGACGAAGAAAGTGAATATGATTGTCTACAGTGCCGATGGAGCTGAAATTGATTCCGTGGACATTTCTCATTATACAGTAAAACTGAATATTCATTTATCAAAGCTTGATGAAAACAAACCTGAAATTTCTGAATGACCTGTACGTCATAAAGGACATCCAGGAAGACAGCCAGGGCGGCAGGGTAATTATACAAACCGAAATTAATCCTGACCATGCCCTATTCGGTGGTCATTTCCCCGGCAGTCCTGTTTTGCCCGGTGTCTGTACGATTCAGATAATGAAAGAGCTTTTGATATTTCACCTGGGTACCAGGCTGGAGCTAAGAAAGGCCGGCACCATCAAGTATTTGTCCTTTATCAATCCGGAGGTGAACCGGCTGATCAACTTCGATCTGCAGGTAAAGGAGACGGAGGAAGGGCAGCTGGCGGTCAGCGCAACGGTGTTTTACGGGACAACGGTGTTTTGCAGTTTTAAGGGAGAATGGGGAAAAACAGAGCGGGAATGAGAATGAGAATGAGGAAAGAAAGGTTAACCGCATGCTGTTTTTTTTCTTCATTCTCATTCTGTTTCTCATTCTATTTTTTTCTGGTTGCATACATTTAATTGTCTGAATTGGGATGGCCGGGATTTGCAGGATTTCAGGATTAAAGAATGCTGTGATGCATAGATGTGTACTAAATAACATTCATTCATCCTGTTCATCCTTATAATCCTAAGAATCCTGTTCCGGACTTGTTTTTTTAAAATTAATCTGTATATTTATACCGGATAATTAACCTTATATAGTAAAAAGCACCTTCCGTGTAAGGAAAGACAAGATTGGTTGGCGAGGTGCATACGTTGTATTCGTTAACATGATTTTACCATGGAAACCACTGACCTGATTACCCGTCTGAGTATTCTGAATCAATTGATCCGCCTCCACGCCACGGGCAATGCCCGCGAGCTGGCAGTAAAACTGGAGGTCACCGAAAGAAGTGTATATAATTACATTAAGCTGATGAAGAGTTATGGGGCACCTATTGTTTACTCCAAACCCTGTCACAGTTACATTTATGAAGGCGAAGGCAACTTTTTCATCGGATTCATAAGTTCACTGTAACCGTTACCGGTTCGCACATCGCTTCATGAATAACACCTTATTCTTATTTAGAATGAAAATAAATTACGGCACTGAAATGGGGTTTCAGTGGGGGGGTTTATTTTTACTCAAATACATAGAAATATATGCTATATAGTATAAACTAAATATTAGATAACCAGAATATTATCAAAAAGTATAAAACTTAGTTATAATATTCAATTTTAGAAATTGATTTATGAAGAAACTGAAAATATTCTTAAACTTCTTATTTGTTTTTTCTTTTATTACAATTAGGGCCCAAAATATACCGCCAAATGACCCTTTTAAACTACAAGAAATTTTACCAAAGTCGCCCGAGGCAGCGGGATTGGGAAGTTATGGTAATTTTCTGGTAAATGAGTATGCAGGTACACCAGCTATTAACATTCCGCTTTACACTGTTAAAATAGGAGACATTGAAGTACCCGTTAGTTTGTCTTATAATGCCACCGGCATCAGAGTAAATCAGGAAGCTACTTATGTAGGTTTGGGGTGGAACTTGATTGCCGGAGGATGTATTATATACGAACCCGTTGGAGGAGACGAACGGATAGTATATGGGCCAACCTATGATCCACTTCCCTCATGGGACGCATGGGCAGATTTTTTCCTCTATATCACTGGAGGAAATACTTTCATGTTTAATTCTATACAAATTGATCATATGCATGATGGTGCACCACCATATCCATACACTGAAGTATTAGGGAGGGCATTGTTAGGAGAGGGTGAACAAGATGTCTATTCTGCAAATTTTTTAAACTATTCATTTAAGTTTATTATTCACCCAAATGATACTCATGAACCTCTATTTGTTGGTAAAAAGAACAAATGCCTGATACATCGAACCGGTACTGGCATAAATATAACCTATATTATAACAGGTAAAAATGGAATTAAATATTATTTTGAGGAAAGAGAAATGAATACCGACCCAGGTATTATGTCTCCTAATTGCTGGTACTTAAATAAAATTATTGATTTAAAGGGAAACGTCGTTTTATTCAATTATGAGAATTATGGATCGATTTATGCTACACCTGTTTTTTCTGAACAAAACATATTTAACTCCTGCGGAATACCAGGTGCTAGTGGCAAAAAAAGAAGTATCCCGTATATACAATATGCTATTCAAAATCTTTACCTGACTCAAATTGTAGCAAAGGATATTAACGGGAATGAAAAGGTAAAAGTTGATTTTAACCTGGTTGAAGGAAGGCTTGATATTAATGGAACAGGTGCCAGAAGACTACAGGATATAATTGTAACAGATAAAATAAACAATACTCCAATATTGCATTATTTTCTTGAAAATGATAGTTACTTTGAAGCGTGCGCTATTGGGGGTGATTATTTAACAGATGATGATTTGAACTCTGCGGGAAACCATGCCCCAAGTCAAGATAACCTTACGAAACGATTGAAATTAGTCAGTTTTTCAAAACTTAACCCAAATAATCAAAATGAAAAACTTGAAGAATATCTTTTTACTTACGATGAGAGTCATTTATTGCCATATAAAACATCCTTTGCTCAGGATTTTTGGGGTTTTTATAATGGTCAGCAAAATTGGAGTACCCTATTTGGTTCTCATCCATACTATGCAGAACACACATTAATGCCTGATGCGAAGGCATTATCTTATATATTGGATGAATATTCAGATATTCCGGGAAATTTCACGATTGTAAGGTGCGCTAATCGAGGCATGAGCAGCACCTATGCTACCACAGCAATGCTTCAATCAATAACCTATCCGACCGGCGGAAAAACTGTTTTTGAATTTGAACCTCACGCATTTACTAACGAACAATATCTTTCTGCTGAAGATATTAGCAATTTTATTAATAGTTCATATGATTTGGGTGTTATTGCTGATGCAAAGCCAATAGGTGGTGGTCTGCGCATTAAGACAATTAAAAATTTTAATGAACATGGAGAAATCGTAACAATCAAAAAGTACAGTTATAATTTAAGTACAGGACAAAGCAGTGGAAAGCACTTAGCTCCTTTAAAAAATTATATTACAAGAGGATGCAAATACGGAGAAGAATTGAATATGCCAATAATTTATGGAACAAAATATATGCTTTCATGTAATAGTTATTTTCCCTTGGCTGCCTCGCTTATAGGTACAAATGTGGGCTACGATAGAATTGAAATAGAAAATATCTTGGATGTAGGAAGCAATGGTAAAGAAATATTGGTTTTTGAAAATGATATGCCTTATGTTACCTGGGACAAAGCATATTTCTTTGAAAAAAACAATGGAAATCTCTTAAATCGCTACTTTTTGAATGCTCAAAATGAGACAATTAAAGTTGAAAACTTTAATTATGCAAATGATGATATTGAAATGGAGTCGCTTAACGTTTTTATTGAAGACACATATCATGGAATTGAACCAGCACCTAATGGAATAAGTGTACAAGATCGGTGGACAGCTTTTACTTATCCCAACATCAGTTTTTGGAATCATATTACGCAGCAAGAAATAATTGATTATTATGATAATGGTAATCTTAGCAACATTACAACCTATGCTTATGATTTAACAAATTATTGTATCGAGCAAATTACACAAGTCAATAGTGATAATAAGACTAAATATACACTATACAAATATCCACATGATTTCAGTTCACCGGGAAACATATATGAATCTATGACCCAGGAAAGCATTCACAGAATAAATCCTGTTATTGAAACAATTGAATATATTTATAATACTGCAAATCAGATTAGGACTAAAACAAATTACTCTACATCAGTTATAAATCCAGCAAATGTTGAAAATCAAATAGGAAACAATGCAACGGAAATTCAGCTTTATTATGACAAATATGACAATATCGGCAATCTTCTTCAGTTTCATAGACCAAACAATACAAAAGATATATATCAGTCTTATATCTGGGGCTATAATAACACATATCCTATAGCAGAGGTTAAAAACGCAAACTGGTCGGACATCTTCCATACGAGTTTTGAGGATTCTGAAGGAATAATTAATACAAACAGCAAGACAGGGCGAAAAATACGGACTTCAACTTACTATAAAAGTCTCTCAGGACTTACCCCTGGTGTTCATACATTGCAATATTGGAAAAGAACAGGATCAACATGGTCATTGCAAACAAGTTCCATTTCTGTGACGGGCACAACCTATACGATTTATATTTCTGCAAGTACTACATATCCTGTCGATGAAGTAAGGTTTTTCCCTTCAAATGCCTTAATGACCACCTACACATATGATCCTTTGGTTGGCATGACGTCCGAAACCGATCCCAACGGCAAAACCACCTATTATACATACGATAGTTTCGGCAGACTGCAATATATCAAGGACATGGATAGGAACACTATCCAGGAATACAAATATCATTATAAAGAATAAGCATAAAATCAATCCTTAATATGATATATCATTTGAAAAAGATCATAATCTTATATGCCTGCACTGTAATGATGACAGGTATTCAGCGACTAAATGCTCAAACAATCATTAATCCGGGAGAAGCAAGTGGAACATGGTTAAAAAAATCATCGCCCTACCTTATTAAAGGTGATATAAACATACCTGTTGGTGACACGCTGACGATTCAGCCCGGTTCAACGGTTAGATTTGAGGGATTATATACCATTAATGTACAGGGGACACTGTTAGCTGTCGGAACAGAAAAAGACAGTATTTTATTCACCGTATCGGATACCACAGGAATAAAGAATAGAGATAAATATGGCTGGAATGGTATACGTTTTGACCGCAGGCCGGTTAAGTGGGATACATTAAAATTTAAAATGCCAAAAAATGAGGATGTTAAAAAAGTAGTTGAAGATAAAATTAAAAATGGACGTATTGATACTACAACCAGGATAAAACTTGCAATAAAAATAGAAGATATAGTAAATGACACGTCGTTGAATGATAGTATGTTTTTCATAAGCCAGGGATCACAGTTATCCTATTGCCGTTTTGAATATGCCACGTCCGAAGGGAAGCCGCAACCTTATGTTTTCGGTGGGGCCATTTATATTTACAGGTACTCAAATCTCATTATAAGCAACTGTTTGTTTGAAAATAATTTTGCCTTTGCCGGTGGTGCCATTTATTGCAAGGAAGCGGCGCCAGTGATCACACATAACCGTATCATCAGCTGTAGTGCACAAAGCAGCGGAGGAGCGATGGTATTTATTCATTCCGGGCCCATTATCCTGAATAATACTGTCGTCGATAATAGTTCCGGCTATAACGGCGGGGCTGTTCTTTTTTATGAGTCTTCTCCCTATGTGGTAAATAATACTTTTTTACGAAATAATGCTGAAAACAGCGGTGGTGCTGTTTATTGCGAGCAAAAGCGGGGACCTTCCCTGAATAATGGAAGGTTTTCACCGGCAGAGAAAGCTAAATTTCCGCGGAACGCTGCATTTGAGAAAGCCAACCTGAATTCTGTGCTGATACGGAACTCGACCAGTTATTACGGGCGGTTTATCAACAACGTCATTTGCCAGAACAAAGCTGCCACCGGTGGCGGGATCGGGCTGTCGGCCACCATGCCTGAATTCACCAACCTTACACTGAGCGATAATGTTGCCGATACGGCAGGCGGTGGTATTTATTGTGAATCGGCTGCCCCGCAGCTGACCAATTCGATAATCTATGGTAATTCAAACGACCAGGTATTTCTTATGGGCAAGAGCAGGCCTTCATTTCGTTATTGCAGTGTCGAGTCGGATATATCGGGCATAAAAAAGGACAGTACATGCAAAGTTTCATTTGATTATTCGGATAATTACAGTGTTGCTCCGAAATTTAAAAGCCCGGCAGGAGGGGATTATGCACTGGCATCAGCCTCAGGATGCATTGACACGGGGATTCCCGATACGGCGTCATTGGGACTGCCAACCGTTGACCTGCTGGGAAAGAACCGGATTGTGAACGGCAGGATTGATCTGGGTGCGGTGGAATATACCGGGGATAAATCAAAAAGGAAAAGTACAGAAGAAGAAGATAATACAGAATTGAATGACGATGGTGGTGATATGTTTACATGCATATTCCCCAATCCGGCCGGTGAAAGCTTTTCAATAGTGATCCATAACAACAAATACGAATCTGTCACGGTGAGAATATTCGCTCAAAGTGGTCAGACTGTCTATATTGAAAATTTTAAAACCGATAAATGGTTCGGGAAGGAAATCAATGTTACAGAATTTACCCGTGGAATTTACATTGTGATGATCTATACCGGTGAGAATCTTATTTATAACGGAGAAATTGTCATTGAATAAATAGTGCTCACAAAATCTGAAATTCTTTCATGATTTTCGAAACCAGGAAAAAACGTAATATATGATCAAAATGAAATATATTCCCTCCATGCTTGTGGTTTTCTTTACCTGTTTTCAGATACAGGCACAAATCGATTTTAATAATTCTGCCATCAAAGCAAATAATTATGTTTATGCCAAAACAAACAATCTGTTGACCGCCGGAGGTACCCACACCATCGAAACTATGCAGTATTTCGACGGACTGGGCAGACCTTTACAGACTGTTTACTATAAAAACAGTCCGGCAACAAAAGATATAATCCAGCCCTTTGAATACGATGCATACGGCAGGGAAGTCGTTAAATACCTGCCTTATTCATCCACTGCAAGCGGTGTATACCGAAGCGATTGGAAAACTGCGCAATCAACCTTTCATACAAATCTTTTTGGTTCAACCGATGGAACAAAAGCATATGCACAAACCAAATATGAAGATTCGCCTCTTAACCGTGTTATGAAACAGGGAGCGCCCGGTAATTCCTGGCAACCTGTTATGACAACAACTGCAAGGATTTCCAATGAATTAGTTACCAGTTATCAGTATGCTTCAAATTCAAGCGAAACAGTTTATTACTGGACAATATCAGGAACCTCAACCATTACCTTTACAAAGAAAACATTTGCTTTAAATGCTTTATTTAAGAATATTATAACAGATGAAAACAGCCATCCGGTGACTGAATATAAAGATAAACAAGGGAAGGTGGTTTTAAAAGTAGATGCCAATGGAGGTAAAACCTACTATATATATGACAATTTTGAATTGCTTCGTTGTGTGATTCCACCCCTTGCTTCGCCAACATTAGCTGCTTCATCAAAGATATCATTTACATCGAATGATGCTGATTTTAAAGAATTATGTTATTATTATGAATATGATCATCGTAACCGCATGATAAAGAAGAAGCTCGCGGGAACAAACGGCATTTATACCATGACCTATGATGATCTTGACCGGTTGACAGAAACAACTGATCCGAATGGTAACAAGACGTACATAGATTATGATGATTTTTCACGACCTGTTGAAACCGGTATTTATATAGGATCAACTAAGAGCTGGTTAACAAAAACCTATTATGATAAATACGATCACGATATTGATTATGCTGCACCTGGCAGTTCATTTAAGTTTGTTCTTGCGTATACTGGAATTGTTGCTGACTTAAATGTCAAAGGAAAAGCTACCGTGGTAAAAACCAAAGTTATTGATCCGGCCGCAGGAATGAAAACCGAATTAATATCCGTTACCTATTATGATAAATACGGAAAAATAATACAAACAGTCTCGGATAACCATAAAAACGGGATTGACAGGATTAGTTTCAAACATAAGTATAAAAACAGTGACCTGGTAGAAGAGAAAAAGCATCAGCATAATATTAACGGCGGTACTACATTTACCGTAGTGGAAAAATATACTTACGATCATGCCGGAAGATTATTGACTGCAAGTCATGGTATAAATGGTGCGACACCAACTGAAATGTCATCGATAACATACAATGAAGCCGGACAGGTGTCACTTAAAAAGATGGGTAAGGTAAGTACATCCTATTTACAGGAAAATGATTATAAATATAATATCCGGGGATGGCTCACGCAAATGAACGATCCTGATGCATCCAACAGCAAGAAGATGTTTAGTCTGAAACTCGGATATGTTTATTATGGCAACAGTACTAATATTTCTGACATGGTCTGGAAGAATGCTGACGGGGTAAAACGAAAGTATAGTTTTTCCTATGATTTATTGGATCGGCTAACGACAGCCTATTATTATTATCCCACTGCTGAAACCAACAAATATTCTGAAAGCTATACATATGATGTAAACGGAAATATTCAGACCGTGACAAGAAAGGGTGTTGTAAACGATGGCACAGGATTGGTTGGCTATATTGATCAATTGACTTATAAATATTTCAATAGCCAGAGGAGCAATCGTTTATGGGCTGTTGGCGACAATGCTGCTGATGTATCGGGAAGGGGTGATTTTGAAGAAAGCTGGTCGAATGGATTTGCAAGCCAGGAATATTATTATGATAATAACGGAAATGCAACAGATGATAACAATAAAGGCATATGCATATACTATAATTTACTAAATTTACCCAAATGGACACTTTCCAATTATGACGATATGTATTTTACCTATAGTGCTTTAGGAGAAAAGATAAGTCAGATGGATTCCTATGATGATATTAGAACAGACTATATCGGTCCGTTTGTTTATAAAAACAATACACTTGCTTACATACTTACAAGTGAAGGAAGGGCGGTATACAGCGGGACCAGTTTCAGCTATTATGAATATCATGTGAAGGACCATCTGGGCAATGTAAGGATTGCATTTAAACCATGGGGCACAAGCGTAACAGTGTTGCAAAGCAGTGATTATTATCCCTTTGGTTTGCGCATGGCAAGCAGTACAGGCAAATCGTACAGCAACAAGTACCTATATAATGGTAAAGAAATAATAGCTGAGCTTGAAATGCCTTTGAATTGGTATGATTACGGCGC
>JAFGKY010000154.1 GCA_016928305.1 Bacteroidales bacterium | reverse complement strand
ATGCCGTTATTTTTCTTTAAATATTTTAATGTGATCAATAATGAGCTTTTAGATCTTTTAGAGAGAAATAACCTTAGATGGCCATTACCGGAGATCAAATTTATACTGCCTGTAGGGATATCCTATTATACGTTTATGTGCATAGGGTACACTGTAGATGTATACAATGAAGCGATGAAGGCTGAAAAGAATATAGGGATTGTTGGCTTGTTTGTTTCCTTTTTTCCGTTGATACTCTCGGGACCAATCGAAAGGGCCGGGAATATGATTCCCCAGTTCAGGAGTTTTCGTCCTCTTGATTACGGGAATGTTACAGCCGGGTTAAAGATGATGCTTTGGGGCTATTTTATGAAACTGGTAGTGGCCGACCGGATAGGGATGTATGTGGATGTGGTTTATGGCAATATTCCGGGGCATAACGGGAGCAGTTTATTGATTGCCTCCATACTTTATCCCTTCCAGGTGTATGCGGATCTGGGAGGGTATTCATTGATTGCGATTGGTGTAGCGAAGGTTATGGGACTGACTGTAATGCAGAACTTCAGCCGTCCGTTTTTTGCTACCAGTATGGCAGAGTTCTGGCGCAGGTGGCACATGTCATTGATTACATGGTTAACGGATTATGTTTATACACCTTTGTCATTTTCTTTCAGGAGGATTGGGATATGGGGAATCATATCTGCATTGATGGTTACATTTCTAATAGCAGGGATCTGGCATCATGCGGATATGACCTCTGTTTTATGGGGGTTGATGCAGGGGACTTTTTTAAGTGTTGAGGCCCTGTTATATAAAAGAAGAACTGTTTTTGAGAATAAGTATCAAATGAAAAGCAAACCTTATTATTTGCTTATATGTATGGTAGTAACATTTGTCATGTTTTCTTCATCACAAATATTTGGCCGGGCAAATTCCCTGGAGGATTCATTTATGGTTTTTAGAAGGATATTTACCGGATTGGGATCGCCATACCTGGATCTTACAACGCTTTCTTATTCAATGATAGGAATATTGATACTCCTGCTTAAAGATTTTAAGGATGAGTTTTTTCCCGGCAGATTATCGTTTTTCAATAACCAAAAAATTTGGGTCAGATACAGCTCATATCTTACAGTGTTATTAGTTATCATTCTATTCGGAGTGTTGGAAGGAAATAGTTTTATATATTTCCAGTTTTAACAGCAAATGAAACATTTTATTTTTTTTAAAAGGATATTATTCCTCATAGTTTTATTCTTCTTTTTTGATTTTATTATTTCGATTTTTTTAATAAAGGGCCTTAATAATTATTTTGGTTTCAATAAGAATCCGGATGTGTTAATTAATGGGGCCTCCATGTCGGGAGCCGGATTCAACAGGAAAGACATTGAAAATCAAACAAAATTGAATGTCGCCAAGTATACCCTTGAGGGGGTTTCTGTTGAGGATCGTTTTGCGATGATAAGTCATTTTTTTCAGATGTATCCGGAAAGTTTGCAAACAGTAATTTACGAGGTCAATCCGGTTCTTTTTTCAGGTATTAGAACTGCTGAAAATGTGTATACCCATTTTTATCCTTATTTGGATGATCAGAATATTGATAAATACATTAAGACTCATGCCAATAAAAAAGACTATTTTACACATAAAATAATTCGATCAATGAGGTTTGATTCCCGCCTGCTTATAACGGTCATGAAGGGATATCTTGGAATTGATGAGAATGTCAAAAAAAACAGATTGGATTCTATTGCAATTAAGCAAATGTTGGAAAAGCAGGGGAGAACAAATATTGCCATGGAGAAATCCAAACTGGAAATATTTAAAAATACTATGGATTTAATCAGGTCGCATAATTCAGAAGCTTTATTGGTTATGATGCCAATATTTCATATTAAGCTTGAAACCTTTGATAAGGATAGTTATGAAAATTTGTGCAAATATCTTGAAGAGTATGCCTCTAAAGAAGAAAAAGTGGAGTTCATTAATCTGAACCGGGATAGTTTAATATATGATGCCCGGAACTTTTCTGATCCTTTACACTATAACTCTTATGGACAGAAGAAAATTAACGATATTATCAGCGACCATCTATTGAAGAACAATGGACCTTTCTCATGAACAGCTCCTGCAATAAAAATGCATCGTTATTCACTTTAAGATCAGGTATTTTCAGTTAAATGAATTATACGTACAAGAAAAAGCCTGAAACATGAGATCCAGAATCTTATTTTTCGGATTGTGCATTTTTTTTTTGTTTTTAATTATCGGAAGCTGCCCCAGGGCAGGAAGCTGGCTTGTTAAAAAGGATGAACCGGTGACGGCTGACGCTATTGTAATCCTGATGGGAAGTATTCCGGACAGGGTACTGCATGCCGCTGATCTTTATAAAGAAAAAATGAGCGCAGAGATTATGATGGTTGAGGAGAGCATGGGTGCGTACAGAAAATTGGAAGAAAGAGGGGTCCGTTTAATTTCCAATAGCAATCAGGCCCGAAATGCCCTCGTGGCGCTTGGCATTCCGGCCGAAAATATTACTATCATTCCAGGAGACGCAACCAGTACACAGATGGAAGCAGAAATCATTAGAGAATATCTGCAGGCCAGACCGGACCTGGATACCATCCTTCTGGTCTCCTCGGCCTCCCATACCCGCCGGGCATCCATGATCTTCAAAACTGCCTTCAAAACCCTCGAAAATCCCGTAACAATCCTGTGCAGTCCCAGCCCTTACACCAATTTTAATGCAGAAAAGTGGTGGAGGGACAGGGAAGATGTTCAGAAGGTGTTGGGGGAGTATGTTAAGATTGCGAGTTTTTTGATATTTGAGAAAAGAAAGCTCAGAGAAGAAGCGTTGGCTAAATAGCGTAAAACTATTTATTAACCTGGCAGGTAATCAGTAATCGGTTGTCGGTAATCGGTGATAAATCCTAACCGAATACCGAATACCGAATACCGAATACCATGTTCTTTAACTGTACACGTTTCCCTTTTTTAAATAAACTTCCGATTTAAAAAACAAAACAATGTCACCAACCAATAAACGCATCTACCTCAGCCCCCCCCACATGTCGGGCCATGAAATGAAATACATCAAAGAGGCCTTTGACACTAACTGGGTGGCCCCTTTGGGCCCGAATGTGGATGCTTTTGAAAAATCTCTTGCTGAATATTGCAGTGTTAAACACGCTGTTGCGCTAAGTTCAGGAACAGCAGCAATACACCTTGCCTTAATAATTCTGGGTGTAAATGCAGGTGATGAAGTGATAGTCCCCACATTTACATTTTCTGCAACGGTGAACCCGATTGTTTATCAAGGAGCAACTCCGGTTTTTATTGACAGTGAACCTGAAACCTGGAACATGGATCCTGAATTGCTTGAGAAGTCAATTAAAGAGCGGTTAACACATAAAACTCACAACTCACAACTCACAACTAACAACTTGCCAAAGGCTATTATTGTTGTTCATCTGTACGGGATGCCGGCAAAGATGGATGAGATAATAGCGATTGCTGATAAATATGGAATTCCTGTGATTGAGGATGCTGCAGAAGCCCTGGGCAGTAAATACAAGGGGAAACCATTAGGTTCTATTGGGAAAGTGGGTGTCCTGTCGTTTAATGGGAATAAAATAATAACGACTTCAGGAGGGGGTGCCCTGATCTCAGATGACAGGGAGCTGATTGAAAAAGCCAGGTTCCTGGCTACCCAGGCAAGGGATAAGGCTCCACATTATCAACACAGTCAGATTGGATTTAATTACCGGATGAGTAACGTTCTGGCTGGAATTGGAAGGGGACAAATGGAAGTTATTAATGAAAGAGTTTTAGAAAGAAGAAATAATTTCCTCTTTTACAAACAAAAATTGGATAATTTTGAGGGTATAAAATTCCTGGAAGAACCTGGTGAAGAATATTTTTCAAACCGGTGGCTTATAACAATTCTGTTAAAAATCAGGGAAAGAGGCAAAACACGTGAATCTTTAAGAAGACAATTTGAAATGGAAAATATCGAATCCAGACCATTATGGAAACCAATGCATTTGCAGCCTGTATTTTCATCTTATCCTGCCTATTTAAATGGCCTATCACAGGATCTCTTTAAGATAGGACTATGCCTGCCTTCAGGTTCTGATATGTCTGATAAAGAAAGGAGAAGGATACTGAAAATAGTGAAAGAATTTATTACATAAAAATCTGATAATAATACTTACCAACAGCTGATCAGTAATGATGAAATTAAAATATTTTATAAAAATTGTTTTTGGTTTTATAAGATGCTTTCCTCATCTGATAGTCCTGTTCTTTCATAAGAATAAGACTATTATCCTGAGCGATACGATGTTTTGGATGGAGATTAGAGAACTAACCTTCAATCCAATAGTTGGATTTATTTATTTGTTGGAATCCTATCCATCTTTCAGATCTCTGTTTTATATGAGAATTGGAAATCTTAAATATTTATTAAAATGGTTTTGTATTCCACAACGTAACCTTGTTATTGCCACAAAAAATATTGGTGAAAGGTTTTATATTCATTTAGGATTTTCTACTGCCATCGGAGCCAAGTCGATAGGGAAGAATTGCATTATCTATCAGCAGGTATCCATTGGTTCGTATCATGGTTTTCCCACAATTCTTGATAACGTAACAATTTACCCGGGAGCTATTATAATTGGAAATATTACAGTAGGAAACAATGTAAAAATAGGTGCTAATGCAACTGTTTTCAGTGATGTTCCTGACAATACTACAGTTTACCCACCTAAATCAACAATGATGCGATGGGGAAAAAATAAACCTGAAACTGATTACTTAAAACATGATATATAGATTCAATAAACCAGGACAAGAACATTATAACTCGTAAAGGATAGCTTTACTTAATATAAGCATTTGTTTGGCAGACCATTTAATTTTGTAAATTTGGACCTATGCGAAGAGTCTTTTATTTATTAATATTGTTTCAATTTTCATTGGCCCAATATGGTCAGATTATTGCAGATCATTCTGTTGTTGATCTATATGCTGATATACCGCAACAGTGGATAGATTCGGTTAAAACCATGTGGTTAAGTTATGCGGGGGAAAGTCATTCAGGAGCTGTAAGAGGTGGCCTTTGGACGCTTGGAAATATGGATGCAACATATGCTGTTAGTATAGTGGACGAAGGAATTCCAGAAGCTTACACCGATCAGCATTTAAGAGCAAGCAGGGCAACATGGGGAGATATAAATAATGATTCTGGATGGATATATAATTATGGGGAGAATGATTGGTTTACAAGTGAACTGGCAATAACAAGAACCAAAGCAGGTATAACATATTGTAATACAAATAATCTTACTATCAGTGCTTTTGGTTTTGGATGGTGTTGGGATACCTGGATTGCAACAAGTGATCAATTTCAGGATTATTTAGATGCCACTCAGCAGTATATTGATTATTGTCACGACAGTATCAACACACAGGTATTTTTCACAACCGGTACGGTTGATACATATTTTGGAGAGACTGGTTATTTAAAACACCTTGGTTATGAACAGATAAGAAATTATGTAAGATCAGATCCTGCGAGGGTGCTTTTTGATTACGCAGACATATTATGTTATGATAATGGTTCAGAAACGCCTAATACTACAACCTGGGAAGAATATACCTATCCTGTAATAACAACCGCAAATGTTGAACCGGCAACTACGGGGCACATTTCACCTGTCGGCGCCCTTCGCCTCGCCAAAGCCATGTGGTGGATGCTCGCCCGCATCGCCGGCTGGGACGGGAACATCGGCGGCGAAGATACCACCCCCCCCTCAGTGCCATCCGGACTGACATTAAATTCAGCTTCTGAAACCTCAATTAATATCTCATGGAACGCCTCCACCGATAACGTCGGCGTGACAGGCTACCGGGTGTACCGCAACGGTTCCCTGCTCGGCTCAACCTCATCCTCAACCTTAACCTATACCGATAACATCGTCTCCGGGTATAACACCTATACCTACTCCGTGTCGGCCCAGGATGCTGCCGGGAACGAGAGTGCGCAGTCAACGGGACTGGCCGTGAGCAATTGCCCGCCCGACCTTACACCCACCCTGATCGTCACACCCAATATCAGCCACGGGGTGACGACATTCGACGTGATCGTGAGAATTACCGAACTGAACATCATCAATACCGGCGGAACGATTACAGTCAATATCCCTAAAGATACAAAATGGGACCTTGACGGGTCGTTTAGCCAATCCCTGACAGTTTTAAGCGGTTTCCCGCTGAATAACGACGCGTGGACCTATGCATCGGATGCCACAAACCATATTTTCACCACTTCAGCCTCTATCCCGGCTGGCAGCTAT
>JAFGKY010000153.1 GCA_016928305.1 Bacteroidales bacterium | reverse complement strand
GGGTATTATACCCTCCGACTTCGTCGGGATTGTTCGACTTACAAATTTCAGTTCGCTCACTCCTGAAATTTGAGTCTCACGAATAAACATTTTAATGCATCGTACCGTTAAAAAATTACAATCTTATACAAGAATCATTTTTTCATTTGAATGAATAATTTATATTTGTCTGAGTGTAACTATAAAATTTGTTATTATGGCTTATGTAATAAATAATGACTGTACCGCATGTGGCATTTGTCTTCCGGAATGCCCGGCCGAAGCAATTTCCGAAGGAGATATTTACAAAATTGATCCCGATAAGTGTACGGATTGCGGTGCATGTGCTGATGTTTGTCCGGTAGAAGCAATCAGTCCGGCCTGATATACATTGCAGCATATAAAACAAAAGGTCCGTTCATAAAACGGACTTTTTTATTTTCAGCCAAACCCATATATTTGAATATAATACCGGAAACAACTGAAATAAAATGGAAATACTATGGTCTGCCGGTGGATTGGTTGTGGGTGTGATCCTCACCTTCCTTTTCTTTTACCTTCGCCAGCGAAGCATAGCTGCCCTGACAAAAGAAAAGCACAGGATGTATGAATCGGCACTGGATGACCTGAAACTTCGGGCAGAATCAAAAGAAAATGCTTTGTTTGACCTGAACGGGGAATACAATGCACAGTTGGCGGAGAATAAAAACCTGAAGGAAAAGCTCGAACTGCAAAAGGCTGAATTGGGGCAACTGCAGGAAAAGTTCACGCATGAATTCAAAAACCTGGCCAATGAAATATTGGAGGAAAAGACAAAGAAGTTTACCGAGCAAAACCGTTCCAACCTCGATGAAGTGCTAAAACCTCTTAGTGAAAAGATAAAGGACTTTGAAAAGAAGGTAGAGGATACGTATGAAAAAGGGCTGAAGGACCAGACCGCCCTTCAGGCTGAACTGAAAAAGCTGCATGAGCTGAATTACAAGATCAGTGAAGAGGCACACAACCTGACCCTGGCACTGAAAGGTGATGTTAAGAAACAGGGCAACTGGGGTGAAGTGGTGCTTGAGAGGATTCTGGAAAGCTCGGGTTTGCAGAAAGGCCGGGAATATGAATTGCAGGTTGCCATTACAAGTCGTGACGGCAACCGGCAGGTTTTGGATGCACTGGTATACCTGCCCGATAAAAAAAATATCATCATCGACTCAAAAGTATCGCTGGTTGCCTATGACTCTTATGTTGGTGCAAATGATGAAGAAGATAGAAAGCAATGGATTAAGGAGCATATTAAATCCATTCGGAATCATATTAAGGAATTGAGCCAGAAAAAATACCAGACCGCTGTTAACATTAATGCTCCTGAATATGTGCTGATGTTCATACCCATTGAAGCATCATTCAGCGTTGCCGTAAGTGAAGACCGTGAAATTTTTAATGAAGCGTGGAACAGCAAAATAGTGATCGTGAGCCCCTCTACACTGATTGCATCTCTGATGACGATAGCTTCCATATGGAAACAGGAAAACCAGACACGAAATGCTATGGAGATAGCCAGGCAGGGAGGCAATCTTTATGATAAGTTTGAAGGACTGCTGCAGGATCTTATTCAGCTGGGCAAGAAACTGGATGATACCCAGCAGTTCTACAGGGGATCGATGAATAAACTGCACACCGGTAAAGGGAATCTTATCCACAGAATTGAGACATTGCGATTACTCGGAGCGACCAATACCAAATCGCTGCCCCAGGAATTAATTGACCGGTCGAAAGAAGGAGAAGAAGAGGAATGAATATAACTGTGTTTGCCCGGGTTTGTTCAAACGTTTATTCGGTGGGTTTCTAACATAGCGTGAATTATATGAATTAAGGGTCGAAAAAGGTAAATAAGGAAAAGCTGTTTCTTAAATATATCAAAAAATCTAATTCAGTTCCATGAGAATGAACCGAAAATATATGATCCTGGCAGGCCTCGCAATGACAGTCACCTTGTACGCCCAGCAACATACGTTTACACGTGTTGATTTCGACCAGATCCGGTCAGCTGTTGCATTGGAAAACACTGCCTTCTATTACCCCACGCTGTTTGAACGCTACCGCGATGCTGATACGACATTAAGTATTGAAGAATTCCGTTACCTGTATTACGGATTTACCTTTCAGGAGCAGTACCGGCCTTATAAAAAACATGACGGTGAAACCCTTGTGAGCGAACTGATGATGAAAGACAGTCTTACCCCGTCTGATTTTTCAGAGATTTACCGTCATTGTACGGAAATCCTTCCGTTGCATCCGTTCAGCACACGTTATCTGCTGATCATGGCCATTGCATGCGCGCAACTGGGCAACAGCGAGGAAGCCCGGAAATACTATTTCAAATACGACAGAATTATTTCAGCCATTCTTTCATCGGGCGACGGGGCAACCGAACAAAGTGCATGGAGCGTTATCCTGATCTCCGATGAGTATGAATTAATAAATGCGCTGGGATTTCAGTCTACCGGACAACAAAAAATGCTCAGTAAAAGCCTGTGTGATTTTATCTATGTATCGGACAACGATTATGGCATTGACGGCTTTTATTTTGATGTCAGCCGGCCGTTCGCAAGGGGATTTGAAAGAAAGTAGTCAGTAGTTAGGAGCTACTAACTACTAACTACTAATGCCAATTAAGAGTTAAAAACAACAACTAAAACGATAATATTATATCCAATCATCCTGTTGAAAATTGCAGCGTTTTCTTATTT
>JAFGKY010000018.1 GCA_016928305.1 Bacteroidales bacterium | reverse complement strand
TTTTCTGATCAATTCTGAACCCGGCATTTTCCATTTCAGCGAGTACCCTAACCAACGGCATTTCTGCCTTTAATGCCAGCTCCAACAAACCTTGCTTTTCCAGTTCTGGTAAAAGTAACCGGTATACCTGCCAGGTAATGTCTGCATCTTCGCCGGTATATTCCCGGATGGCATCGAGATCAACTTCCCGCATGTTTCGCTGCTGCGGTCCCTTTTTGCCAATGAGCGTTTCGATTGAGACCATGCTGTATTGCAGGTATATTTCAGCCAGGTAATCGAGGTTGTGCTTCAGATCTGGTTGCAAAAGGTAATGCGCAATCATGGTATCGAACAGTTCGCCTTCAACTGAAATACCATAATTCATAAGCACTTGGATATCAAACTTCAGATTCTGACCTACTTTTCTGATGTCAGTTCTTTCAAATACTTTACGTAACTGATCAAGCAATTCCGTCGCCTCGCTCCTTCTTTCAGGAACCGGAATATAAAAAGCTTCATGGGCATTAAACGAAAAGGCCAGGCCCACCAGTTCTGCCTTACGCGTATTCAAACCGGTAGTCTCCGTATCGAAACAAAAAGCTTGTTGTTCTACCAACTTATCAACAAGAGCCTTAACCTTGACATCGGTATCTACCAGGTGATACTGATGACCAACTGTTGATATGTTTTGAAGGCTGCTGTCAGCACTTTCGGACAATTTTCCTGCCGGTGCTTCAAACAAACTGCCCTGCAAAGGAGGCGTTGATGTTTCCCGGGTAAGCCGGCCCAGTAAAGTTTTAAATTCGAGTTGCCGAAACAAGGCTGTAAGCCTGGGCATATCCCATGAGGTAGTTTTAAGTTCCCCGGCTACAAAATCAATGGGTACACCCAGGTTAATAGTTGCCAGTTCATAAGACAGCAATACTTTCTCCCTGTTTTGACCAAGGCTTTCCTGTTGCCGGGGTTTTAATTCACCAACATGCTCAAGCAGATTTTGAACAGAGCCGTATTTGGATATTAACTCCCGTGCCGATTTTTCGCCGATTCCGGGGGCACCCGGAATATTATCAGAGGAATCGCCCCAGAGTGCAAGAATATCGATTACCTGAAGCGGCGTTTCCACCCCAAAAAACGTTTTAACTTCTGCTACGCCCAGGGTTTCATAGTCGCCGCCCGATCGCCCGGGTTTGTACATTTTAATGTGCTCTGTAATCAATTGCATGTAATCTTTATCCGGTGTTACCATGAATACCTGATAACCATCCGCCGCTGCCTTTTTTGCCAACGTTCCGATTACATCATCGGCCTCAAAACCGGCAACTTCAATAACCTGAATGTTAAATGCGCTGATTATTTCTTTGATTACCGGAACCGACTTTTTGATTTCTTCCGGCGTGGCAAGTCGATTGGCTTTGTATTCGCTGTAAAGCTGATGCCTGAATGTAGGCGTTGGTGGATCGAAAACAACAGCAGCATAATCAGGTTTTTCGCGATTAAGAATATCGGTTAGTGCTGTGGTAAAGCCATATATTGCTGAGGTATTTGTTCCGCCCGAATTAATCATGGGTCGGTTGATAAAAGCATAATATGCCCTGAATATCAATGCGTAGGCATCAAACAAAAAGACTTTTTCGGGGTGTTGTTTCATATGCTAACAAGAAAAAACCGGTTGAAAAAATTCACCCGGTGCTGTAAATCAATAGCAGAAAAAATCAGCACGCACACTTGTTAACGCATTCGATAATGCTGCTCAGATTTTCGTTTCGGACGAAATAATAGGTATTTTTTCCTTCACGTTTTGAACCCAAAATACCCTTATCCTTTAAAATACCCAGGTGATGCGAGGTGGTGGATTGCTCGATATTCAGAAATTCATGTATTTCGGTGACCGTCACCTGATTTCCTCCGTCGAGGTACTGTAAAATAGCAATGCGCATAGGATGAGCAATAGCTTTTAACATGCTGGCAGCCTTTTCGAGTTGTTCAGCCGTAAGGCCTTCAAATTTCATAGCTCAATTATCATAAAAAAGGGTTATACAGGAAAACAACAGAACCAAATATTCCGGCATCTGTTTACACATATACACATACAAATATATACAATATTCAGCCAAATTACTGATTTCTTGTCGTATAAATTATTTGCTAACTTTGTATCCTAATCATTATTTCATGCCAGGTATAGATCAGATCAAGCAATTGCTTTCTCCGGAGTTGAAACAATTTGACAAATATTTCAACCAGGTTATGAAAACCGATGTACCCTTGCTGAATCTTGTCATCAATTATATACTTCGCCGGAAAGGAAAGCAAATGCGTCCCCTGCTTGTTTTTCTAAGTGCCAGACTGCACGGCGAACCCACACAATCGACTTACAATGCCGCAGCGCTTATAGAAATTCTGCATACCGCCACGCTGATACATGATGATGTTGTGGATGAATCCAACGAAAGACGAGGGTTCTTTTCCATAAACGCATTGTGGAAGTCGAAAGTTGCCGTACTGGTGGGTGATTACCTGCTGGCCAAAGGTATGTTGCTTGCCATTCATAATAAAGAATATGATATTCTCAATCTGGTTTCCGAAGCGGTTAAGGAGATGAGTGAAGGCGAGCTGCTGCAATTGAGAAAAACACGTAAGCTCAATCTGACAGAAGCGGATTATTTTGAAATCATTCGCAAGAAAACAGCTACACTCATTGCATGTTGCAGTTCATCGGGTGCGCAATCTGTCGGGGCACCTCCCGAAACGGTTGAAGCGATGAAGGACTTTGGTGAAAAACTGGGTATTGCTTTTCAAATTAAAGATGATTTGCTTGATTATCAAGTAAATAGCCTAACCGGGAAACCTGCCGGTAAGGATATTCAGGACAAAAAGCTTACCCTGCCACTCATTTATGCCTTACAACATGCCACTGGTTCAGAGAGGACCCATATTTTGAGGATAATCAATAATTCCCGAAAAAACAAACGTACATTCTCGGTAGTGCTTGATTTTATAAATAAATACGAAGGTCTTGCTTCTGCCGAAAAAACTATGCACAGCTATGCTCAATTGGCACTTAATCAACTCGAAAAATTTCCTAATGCCTTAATGCGTCAGTCCTTACACGATTTTGTCGGATACACAATCGGACGTAATAAATAA
>JAFGKY010000017.1 GCA_016928305.1 Bacteroidales bacterium | reverse complement strand
CGTGCCGTTGTATCAATGTCTACTTTATTGGCAACCCCTTCCATGAGGATTTCGCAGGCTTCGTTTACCATGGTAACAAAAAGCCTGATGCTGATCAGTCCCGGTGATTCCTGCACCTGAACCATGGTTTTGCCGATCATGGTGATGAATTTACTCACCTTTTCAAAGGTTTCCTCCGAAGTGTAAAGGCTGCGGACAACTTCAATAAGCCTGGCTCCTGGTGTACTGGTCAGGAAATGAAGGCTTACACAACGCTCCTTGAACTCCAGTTCTGATGAAAGCTCAGTTATGGCAATGGTGGTGGAGTTGGTGGCAATAATGGTTTCGGGGGAAACATATTTTTCGATGTTTTTGAAGACTTCCTTTCTACAGGTAACCCTTTGATCGCGGTTTTTTGAGCGGATTGCCTCAATAACCAGATCGCAGTTCCGCAGGTGCTCATAACCAACAAAACCGCTGATACGCGAAAGAATGGCCCGCTTTTCCCCTGGTGTCATACCCCAGCGTTCGATCATACTTTCCAGCTCTTCATCCATGCGGGCAAAGGCAGACTGTACTCTTTCCTCCGATAATTCGATAAAAACAACTTCCAGTTCGCGCTGGCTGATTAACAGGGCAATGCTTTGACCAACCGTCCCGCAGCCAACAATTCCAACCTTGGAAAACAGGGTACGTGAGGGCGCCTTATGAACAAGCCCAAAATTTTCAATGGATTCAACAACAAGTTCGGCCATATTATTTTAAAAATTGAATAGTTATGTATTATTTGGGACCAAGTGCCTGATTGGCAGTAATTGCAACCAGATCTACAATATCGTCAACCGAACAGCCCCGCGAAAGATCGTTGATTGGGGCTGCCATTCCCTGGAGAATAGGTCCGATGGCTTCGGCATGTGCCAATCGCTGAACCAGCTTATAAGATATATTGCCACATTCGAGATTGGGAAAGATCAATACATTGGCTTTACCGGCAATTTCACTGCCAGGTGCTTTTTTTAGACCAACAGAAGCCACTATGGCAGCATCGGCCTGTAATTCACCATCGATTTTAAGCGAAGGGTCCATGGCTTTTGCTATTTGCGTTGCGCTAACAACCTTATCAACCATTTCGTGACTGGCACTCCCTTTGGTCGAAAAACTCAACATGGCCAGTCTGGGTTCTATTCCCGCGATGGCACGTGTGGTTCTGGCAGTGGCAACAGCTATTTCAGCCAGTTCTTTGTCGTTTGGGTCAGGATGCACTGCGCAATCGGCAAATATCATCAATCCGTTGTCGCCAAACGAGGTATCCTTCATAAACATCAGAAAAGCGCCTGAAACAACACTGATGCCGGGAAGTGTTTTTACATACTGAAAAGCAGGCCTTAATACATCGCCGGTGGCGTTATCGGCACCTGCAACCTCGCCATCGGCATCGCCATACTTGATCATAACGGTGGCAAAGTATAGCGGATTCTGCAGCAATTTAATGGCTTCATCCTTAGTAAGACCTTTTGACTTACGTAAATCGACCATTAAGTTGGCATACGCTTCTGTTTTATCGTAATGAGCCGGATCAACAATCTGTGCTTTTTCCAGGTTTTTTAACCCGTACTTTCTGGCATTCTCTCCAACTGATTTGGGATTGTCGATCAGAATGATATCGGCAATTCCCTGTTCAATAATGATATCTGCAGCTTTCAGGGTGCGCTCTTCATAACTCTCCGGTAATACAATCCGTTGCCTGTTTTGCCTGGCATGTTGTTTAATCTGATCTATTAAGTTCATCTTCAATCGATTATAAAATTTTCTTCTTGGTTCACCCGTTGAAAACAACGCTTATAAGCAATATTTTGCTACAAAGGAAAGATATTTTGTCCATCCGTCAAACACTGCAGAAATTTATTGCTATTTTTTTATGCAGCCGCTGACAAATATCAAGGTCTGCCGGTGATGATAAGTTAGGTATTGCATAATTTGTTAGTTTTGCAACCTTAATTGTTATTTTACAAACGAATACTCTCAAGTAGGATGAATGGCGATAGCCGGCAGCTTGAATTACTTGCCAAAGACCTTAAGGGCGACTTGTTTACCGATATGAATTACCGGTTGCTATATGCGACAGATGCGTCGGCTTACATGGAATTGCCGATGGCTGTTGCACGGCCGGCTAACGAAGAAGATATACGAAAACTGATTACCTATGCCAATGAACATGGAACTACGCTTATACCGAGAACTGCAGGAACTTCACTGGCAGGTCAGGTTGTCGGAAATGGCATAGTGGTGGATGTTTCAAAGTATTTTACTTCCATACTGGAAATAAATGAATCCGAAGGTTACGCACTTGTTCAGCCTGGTGTAGTGCTGGATGAAATGAATCTCCGGGTTGCCGAAAAGGGTTTGTTTTTCGGACCGGAAACCTCTACATCAAACCGCTGCATGATCGGTGGCATGGTTGGAAATAATGCCTGTGGGGCACATTCGCTTATTTACGGCAGTACACGTGATCATTTGCTTTCTGTTAAGGCTTTGTTAAGCAACGGAGAAACGGCCATTTTTGAATCGCTGGATGAAGAAGGTTTCAAAAACAAATGTTCCGGAAAGAACTTCGAAAGCAGTTTGTATCGTCATATTTCCGATATTCTTTCTGATCCTGTTAACAAAGCAGAGATCATCAGGGAATTTCCAGACCCGTCCATTAAACGGCGCAATACTGGCTATGCACTTGATCTTCTTTTAAACTCGGGTATCTTTACACCCGGGGCACCCGACTTCAACTTCTGCAGATTACTGGCAGGTTCGGAAGGTACGCTGGCTTTTTCAACAGAGATCAAGCTTAACCTGGTACCCTTGCCGCCTAAGGTTAAAGGCCTTGTTTGTATCCATTGCAATTCACTTGAGGAGGCATTACTGGCCAACCTTATTTGCCTGCAGCACAATCCCGGAGCAATTGAACTCATGGACGATACCATACTCGAATGTACCAAATCCAACATTACGCAGCGAAAAAACAGGTTCTTCCTGCAGGGCGATCCGGCTGCTTTACTGATTGTTGAATTTGCAAGAAATTCCATTGAAGAAATTAACGAGATAAGGGATAATCTCGAAAGGGACTTGCGTAAAGCCGGTTACGGTTATGCTTTTCCGCTGGTTACCGGAGCCGATATCGGCAGAGTATGGGCCCTGCGAAAGTCGGGTTTAGGCGTACTTTCCAACATACCCGGTGACGCCAAGCCTGTATCGCTCGTGGAAGATACAGCCGTTATGCCCGCCTTGCTTCCCGATTATATCCGTGATATCAAAGCTTTACTTGGACAAAGAAACCTCGATTGTGTATTCCATGCCCATGTGGCTACCGGCGAACTACATATGCGTCCGGTTATTGACCTCAAGGAACCTAAAGGTGTTGAGCTTTTCCGTAACGTTGCCTTCGACGTGGCTCACCTGGTGAAAAAATACCGTGGATCACTTAGCGGCGAACATGGCGATGGCCGATTGCGCGGGGAATTCATACCCATAATCGTTGGGCAGAAGAATTATGAATTGATGAAGCAGGTAAAGCAAGCCTGGGATCCCAAGGGGGTATTCAACAAAGGTAAAATAACCGATACACCACGGATGGATACTTTCCTCCGCACCCGAAAAGTGGAACAACAGGTTCATTTCGATACAGTTTTCGATTACTCATCAACACATGGCTTTTTACGGCATGTTGAGCAATGCAACGGATCGGGCGATTGCCGTAAATCGGCCCTGATAGGTGGAACAATGTGTCCCAGCTATATGGCCACACGCGATGAGCAGAATACTACAAGGGCCAGGGCCAACGCGCTGCGCGAATATATTCTGAATCCCGGAAAATCAAAGGAAATGTCGCTGAATGCGGTGTATGACATTCTCGACCTATGCCTTGCCTGTAAAGGTTGTAAATCGGAATGTCCGTCAAACGTTGACATGGCCAAACTTAAGTCGGAATTTCTGCAACATTATTACGATATTAAGGGTGTATCCATGCTTGCCTGGATGGTGGGCAACATTGCCCGGATTTACCGCATTAATTCGGCTTTTCCCTGGTTATACAACGCGTTGATTAAAAATAGTCTTACCGGTGCGTTGGTGAAGAAAATACTTGGTTTTGCGCAGCAAAGGTCCTTGCCCCCGCTTTCCGGCAAAAGCTTTGAAAAATGGCTGCGTCAAAACAAATACATCGGAAATGATCATCCGGCAGAAACCAATGATAAGCCTGTTGTATGTTTGTTTCTGGATGAATTTACCAATTTTCTGGACGCGGAAATTGGTATTGCTGCTGTGAAGCTTCTTGTATCACTGGGATACAAAATAGAATGCCTGCCATCAAAAGAAAGCGGCAGAACATTTATATCCAAGGGACTGTTGCGAAAAGCCCGAAGTATTGCAACCTATAATATTAGGCTCTACCAGCAGGTTTTAGGCCCACATAAAGCGCTGGTAGGAATTGAACCCTCTGCCATTCTGACTTTCAGGGATGAATATCCCGAACTGGTGGAAGAAGGAATGCGTGAGAATGCGCGTTTTGTGGCCTCAAATACCTTTACCCTGGATGAATTTATAGCCAGGGAATTTGAAGCTGGCAGAATCAGCAGATCTTCATTTACCAAGGAAAAGCAATTTATTAAAATGCATGGGCATTGTCAGCAGAAAGCCATTGCATCAACTGCCGCTACCAAAACTATGCTTACCATACCGGAAAACTATACCGTTGAAGAAATCAAATCGGGCTGTTGTGGTATGGCCGGCGTGTTTGGATATGATAAGAAACATTATGAGCTTTCTATGAAGGTAGGGGAACTGGTTCTTTTCCCTGCTGTAAGAGAGGCAACTCCCGGAACTATTATCTGTGCTGCAGGAACAAGTTGCAGACAGCAAATTGCCGATGGAACCGGGGTTCAGGCTCTGCATCCAGCAGAAATTCTTTATAAGGCTTTGGTCAATAATCAATAGGGTTGAATTAACCTGTGGAAATTTTACTGCAGAGGTAACCCAAATCCTAAATGGCCGTAAAAGACCATGATGAACCCATTGACTTTTAAGTCTTTTTTATATACATTTGATACACCCAAAATTAAGGTCTATGACTGAAGAAAAGCCATATACCATAGCGTTTCATACACACGAAAAATACCTCGAAGCTATCGTTTCAGGTGAAAGAGATTCGCTTGATGTTTCGATCATGTTTTGGCACGATATTTTTGAAATGAGTGAAGCACGGAATTTTAAAAGGATTCTGGCATCAGAAAATTTCCAGAACGACATTTCTGCCATTGACATGTACATATTGGGAGAAAAGCTGTGCGAGATGGCACCAAAGAATGTGTTTGTTGCATTTGTGGATGAACAGCTGCAACAGCTTGAAATGAACAGGTTCGCCGAAACTGTTGCCTACAATCGTGGTGGCCAGGGAAAAGTTTTCTCTAACAGAAGAGAAGCTGAAAAATGGCTCCTGGAGCAGGAGGAATAGCCCTATCACCACTTATGCATTCTCCTGAAAACGTTCGTTAACAGGATTTTCCTAATAGTTGCCGGATACAAAATATTATGGCATGTTATTTGAAACATGTACACCAAGCATGGCTTTTAACCTTTCGGTAAAAGTTGCGTATAAAAAACAAAAAACATTCTTTACATAATAATCAACAGAAAATTAGTGAGATATGATTTTGGGTAGCGTCAACAACAAACGGGTGAAAGCATACGATTCATGTTGGAAGTACATAATAATCCCTGCATTGACAATGATCTTATGGCTGGCCGACAGGCAAGAGCTATACAGTCAGGCAGTCGTCAGTGATTTTACCGCCGAACTCAATGTGAAATTTGATCTGCTCGAAACAAAAAAACTGGAAAGGGCTGCCAAATTACTGGATGATGCAACAATACTATTGCAGGAAGCTAACAACCAATATCTTGCACTTTCCGACCTGGAAAAAAAGGAAAGGTATTCCCAGGCCTATAACAGCGCCCTGAAGAAACTATTTGAAAGCGCCGAAACGACCAAAGAAGCTTACGGTCTTGCATTTTCGGTATTTCGTGAAAAAAATGCAAGCTTTTGGCTGAAGATGAGCCGCGCAAATCACCGCGCTGCTGGCATGGAAAAGGCAAAATACTATGAAAGTGCTGCGCTGAAAAGTTTTAACCGGTCGCTTATCCGTCACCAGCAAGTAAAAGAAAGTGACAGGTATGAATATTCACTCGAAATCCTCGAAGATGCTATAGAACATGAGAAGCTCGCTGTCCGCGATCAGGGAAGAGCACTGCAAATCTGTACCGATTATCCGGTTGAGTATAATTACGGTTGGGACGATGATAAATCGTTAGAAGAAATTGTTAAAATATTGAAGGACCCGATTGTTAAGGAACCCCCTAAAGACATTTTTGCAACAGTTGACAAGGAAGTCAAAGTAGATTCGGTTGTATTGAAAGATGTATTTTTTAAAGTTCAAATAGCTGCTCATACCATGCCGCTCAGTCAGGAATATCTCAATCTCATATATAAGGGTGAAATTCCTATCGATCTTATTTTTGAGGAGGGCTGGTACAAATATTCCATAGGTGTTTATAAAACCTTTGAGGAGGCAGATACCGTTCGTATTGAAACGGATATTAAGAAAGCTTTTGTGGTTGCATACAGCGAGGGCAAAAAAATCTCCAACAAAGAGGCCATTGACCTAATTGAAAAAAAGAAAGCAGCACAGCAGCATTAGTTGCTTTTGCTAGTGCAAGGGCTTATCGGTTCGATATCCTGTTGAAAGCATACCGCATGCGGCAAAGATATCCTGTCCGCGTGAGGCTCTTATGGTAGTGAGCAATCCTTTTTCGTTCAGGCGTTGTTTAAACCATGCTATTGTTTCTTCGTCTGAAGGTTCCAACGCCACCTCAGGAATAGCATGGTATCTTATTAAATTAATGCGGCACCGGAGTCCGTTTAGCAAACGGGTCAGCCCGTTTACATGACGGGCTGTATCATTTACCCCCTTGAACATAATGTATTCAAACGAAATCCTTCGTTGATGGTCAAAGTTCTTTTTGCGGAGCAGATCAACCACCCGTTTGGCAGGGAACACTTTTTCAACAGGCATAAGTTCCTGGCGTTCTGTTTCAAAAGGGGTATGAAGACTGATGGCTATGTGACAACGGCTTTTTTCAATAAGTTGCTCGAGGCCCGGAATGACTCCGATGGTGGAAACTGTAATTCTCGAAGGGCT
>JAFGKY010000152.1 GCA_016928305.1 Bacteroidales bacterium | reverse complement strand
GGGTATTATACCCTCCGACTTCGTCGGGATTGTTCGACTAACAAATTTCAGTTCGCTCACTCCTGAAATTTGAGTCTCACGAATAAACAGCCATAAACACAATGGTATCTATATGTCCGGTTTTCTTAGATGCATAATCCCAGCTGTGAATTCCAGGACAGGATCTCAAACCAGATACTGTCCAAAGGAGCAGGAGAACTTTCGGCTATGCCTCCGGCATGCAAATTCACTCTTGCAATCTGATACTCAGGAATAAATGCAAAAGGATGAATACAAAATAGTTATTGAAAGGAGTCAGATATGGACAAAAAAATATTAAAAGCACTCAGTGAAGAAATTCAAAAATCGAGCATTATCGATAATGAATTGTATATAAAATATAATGTTAAACGCGGGCTAAGGGATATCAGCGGGAAAGGGGTACTGGCCGGGCTTACACAAATAGCGGAAGTCCGCGGTACAGAAGTAAAAAATGATGAAGTTCATCCGATAGAAGGTCAGTTGATATACAGGGGTATTGATATTAATAAAATAATTGATGGATTCACCTCGGAAGGAAGATTTGGATTTGAAGAAACCATTTATTTAATCCTTTTCGGCAACCTGCCGGATGAAGCACAATTAAATTTGTTTAAAAAAATACTGGTTGAATTCAGGAACCTGCCCGTTGGCTTTATACGGGACACCATAATGAAATCACCCAGCAACGATGTAATGAACACGCTGGCAAGAAGTGTTTTATCGCTTTATAGTTTCGATGATAATCCGGATGATACATCATTAGAAAATGTTTTGCGGCAGTCTCTGTGTTTAATATCAAATTTCTCTTTAATATCAGTTTATTCGTATGCGGCTATTTTATATTACTTCAGAAACAAAAGTCTGATTGTTCATAAGCCGTTAAAGAAATTGTCGATAGCTGAAAATATACTTCACATGCTCAGACCGGATAATGTATATACAAAATTAGAGGCCATACTGCTTGATTTGGTACTTGTGCTGCATGCAGAACATGGAGGCGGAAACAATTCAACATTTACCAATCATGTGGTTTCATCGTCCGGTACAGATACGTATTCAGCGGTAGCATCTTCCATCTGCTCTTTAAAAGGCCCGAAGCATGGAGGAGCCAACATAAAAGTCACACAAATGATGGAAGACATTAAACAACATATAAAAGATTGGAAAGACGATGATGAAGTTGCGGCCTATCTTAATAAGATATTATCAAAACAGGCTTTTGATAATCTTGGATTAATCTATGGGTTAGGACATGCCGTATATTCTTTGTCAGATCCGAGGGCCGTAATCTTAAAGAGATACGCCGAGAAATTAGCGGAAGACAAAGGATTAAGGGAAGAATTCGACCTGTATGCCCGGGTGGAAAGACTGGCTCCCCACGTAATAGCAGAACACAGAAAGATGTATAAAGGGATAAGTGCAAATGTCGATTTTTATTCGGGACTTGTATACAAAATGTTAAACATACCCCCCGAATTGTTCACCCCGCTTTTTGCAGTAGCCCGGATAACAGGATGGAGTGCACACCGCATGGAGGAAATTGCCAATAAGGGGAAAATAATACGACCTGCCTATAAAAGTGTGGCAACAGAAAGAGAGTATGTTAAATTAGAAGACAGATAATAGGCTATCAGTTCTTCTCCCTGATCAGCAGCATCCGTTTTTTGACCATCCAGTTATTAAAAGTTAACCGGGCTGCATACACTCCCCCGGGAAGGTCTCTTCCGGCATAGAATGCACATGCATGTGATCCCGCCAGTTTGATCTCTTCACCAACTATGTCACTTTCTTCCCGGTTATATCATGAACTTCCCGCAAAACATATCCCTTTTCAGCCAGCGATTAAATGATTTTGACAAACTGTCATATAAATTGACTAAATATTTGTATGTTAATAATTTATAACCGAACTTTGTAAAGTTATTTGCACTCTTCTTCAACGTTGGAATCCGATATCACTGATATTGATTCATTTGCTCAGGAAAAAAAACCAACTGATACAGCTGAATTAATCCCGGGTTGGCTTCATTTTCATGATCCTGCAGAATTTATAATGTTCATCGCCCGGCAGCGGAAATTAATACTGTTTTTTCTGATCCTTTTTATTGCCAAACCAGCCGGTGGACAAAACAGATGTCACAACATAAATGTTGCACCGGATATTCCCTGTAAAGAAACTTCGGTTACAGCTGTTAATACTGCTGTCCGCTTTGATAATGCGATACAATACCGTGAACTGAATTTGAATCCTGTCCTTCAGCAAACGGAGGGAATCAGGGTCGGAGATACAATATTCCTTGCGCTTTTTGAAAACAAACACTACCATGCATGCATCGACAAAATTGATGCGGATGTAAACGGGACAATTGCCATAAGGGCCCGGCTGATGGATTATGAATTTGGATACTGTTTCATTTCTACTTATGGCGGTAAAAGTTTGCTGGAAATTGAAGTGCCTGAAAACAATGAGTTTTTTATGGCCAGTTACGATCACCAGGCAAAAAAATATTTTTTACAGCAAATCGACAAATCAAAAATGGAGTCGTTCAGGGAAGGCCCGACTCTTATATCACCTGGTGACAAACAGCAAAACAGCATGCCTCAGAATGAAATTCAGTTTAATTCATTCCTGCATATGGTACAGCAGGATATATTAATTCCTGATCCTTATATTGTTGGTAGGATACGTGAAGATTCATTGATTGAATCAATGTTTGCTGAAGAAAAAGCGAAACTTGCAAGTGATTCAGGTAATATTGCCAGAGAATCGGATACAAACAAATATAGTGTAAGTGGGCAGATTGCCGGTGTAAAATATGGAAGTGACGAAGATGATGATGGCTTTTATGAGATTTATTCTTTTTTCATAGGCATAAACGGAACCATAGAAACGGGAACTGCCAAAGTATATATGAAAATGATCTGTACTTCAACGGGCCAGAGCTGGTGGTCCCCAGTTGCGCTCACGATTACAGATTCAAAGACCTACTATTATTGCTTTCCGTTTGACCAGGTATCTTTTAATATTGTTTTGGCCAACACAAGTCTTGATTTCACCGTGGAAATGTGGGATTCATTAAAGACTACCTTGCTTGCTTCGAATGCCGCAGTTTATCGTGAACCGATTTATGCAGATATACTTTTGGTTTTCTCTGTAACTTTTGATTTGTACGGGATGATTGATAATTTTACAGGCGGAACTGACGCCGACAATGACGGATATTATGAAACTTACTCATTCCGTATTGGATTATGCGGAAGACAACATTGGCCTTTCCCTTCAACTGTTTACTGGAAAATAATATGCAACACAACGGGACAGAGTTGGTGGTTACCGGATTCAGATACAATAACCAATACATTGTCGGATTATAGTTATTTTGCATTCGATCAGACAGATTTTACGGGTATTTCGGGGAACACAAGCCTTGATTTCACGGTAGAAATGTGGAATTCCTCAAAAACCAAATTACTTGCTTCACTGGCTGATGTTTGGTCGGAACCGGTCTACGCAGATAACCAGGAAATCCCTGGCTCTCCTACGATAATAACCGTTATGATTGTATATACACATGCTGCCGCAGAATGGTGCGAGGTAAATGAAACCGGTATAGAGAATAAAATAAGTTTTATAATGGCACGATCTCAGACAGCCTTAGACAACAGCAACACATCGGTTATTCTGCAACTTGTTCATTCTGAGCAGGTCAATTATACTGAACTTAACACTATCGATGATTTATATAACCTGAGAAATCATAATGATGGCTATATGGACAATGTCCATAGCCTGAGAAATACCTATGCCGCCGATTTAGTGATACTGTTGGAAAATATAAATTTCGTAAATGGGCTTGGATGGTTATTGGACACGATCACAGGAGATCCTGAATATGCTTTTTCTTTAACCAATGTACGACGGCCAAACTGGAAATATACGACCATTCATGAAATAGGTCACAATTTGGGCTGCCATCATCACAAGGAGCAAAATACAGAGCCGGGTCCAGGATTGTTTTCATATTCAGCCGGCTGGCGTTGGTTTGGTGTTGATAAGATCGGTTATTGTTCTGTTATGACTTACGAAAACAGAGAATATTTTGCCGATGATTATTATCATAACCGAGTACCTCATTTTTCAAATCCTTCAATAAAATATCAAGGGACGGCAACAGGAGATATAAACGATGGTGATAATGCAAGGACCATCAGAGAAACCAAATCTGTTGTCAGCAGATACAGACCCTTAACTTTAAATGTCTCCCCCACAACTGTTTCATTTGAATATAATAGCAGCAGTGCGAAAAGAATAAGGATAAGTTCAAACACAAGCTGGACAGTGACCAAAAATGCTACCTGGCTGGATTTATATCCTGCAAAAGGTTCAGAACATGGAACAATATCCGTCTACACAAACAATTTAAATGGGTCCGCCAACACACGTATTGCAACCATAACGATTTCAGGCACCGGCGTCAGTCAGCAGACTGTCACCGTAAGGCAGTCACCGACTCCTGCATTAACCGTTTCACCGGATACGGTATTCATCAGACCGGGGAAGGGAGGCTCAGGAGGATTTAATGTTATTTCAAACACCAGCTGGACTGTATCCGATAATGCAGCCTGGCTGTCAACAACCGCAGGTGGCCTGGGTAACGGATGGGTAACTGTTACGGCAGAAGATGATAATCTCTCAACCCTTGCTACCCGGACGGCAATCGTTTCGGTCTCTGCTGATGGTGTTAGCTCAAAGACTGTAACTGTAATTCAGGAACCCACTAACTTTAATGTTATACCGGAAACTATATGCCTGAAATATGATTCAGGAAGTTCAAGAAGCGTGAGGGTCTGGTCAAATACCAACTGGAAGGTTGACAATTTTACAACCTGGCTGGATGTCACTCCGACAAACGGTACGGATGACGGATGGGTTACCTTCACGACAAACAGCGCAAACATGTCAACCGACACCTCGAGGTATACAACTGTAAGAATTTCAGGCCCTCAATTAACTCTAACCGATGTAATTGTTATACAGATGCCATTACCCACGATGACAGTCTCACCAGCTATTTTGTCCATCGGTTATAATTCAGGAAGTTCAGATAGTCTCAGAATATTTTCAAATACAAGCTGGACTGTTACCTGTGATGCAGACTGGCTGACGGTTTCGCCAGCCGACGGTTCAAATGACAGCACGATAATCGTCACTGCAGATAGTGCGAATCCATCAACCGACAGTTCGCGTTCAGCCATCATTACTGTTTCGGGTACCGATGTCTCTCAGCAAACCATAACCATAACCCAGGCCCCCTGCCCAACCCTGACAGTTTTACCGACCACTATATCCTTGGGATATAATTCAGGATGTTCAGACAGTTTCAGGATATTTTCAAACACAGACTGGACTGTGATCTGTGATGCAAGCTGGCTGACGGCATCACCCGCAAATGGTTCGAATGACAGCACAATAATTATGACGGCAGACAGTGCCAATCCGTCAACCGACAGCTGCCGCTATGCAATCGTCACCGTTACAGGCACAGATGTCAATTCACAAACGGTAACGGTATATCAGGAAAAAACACCTGCGGTATTGAGCGCAGAGCCATTATCAAGAACAGTCAGTTCAGACTCCGGTATAACGACCTTTACGGTTATTTCAAACATAAACTGGATATACAGCGAAAATTATGACTGGCTGTCATGTGCAATATCCAATGATACCACATTGTCCGTCACATATGAGGAGAATAGTAATGCTGAAAACCGCCAGGCAGAAATATTTGTATCAGGTCAGCATGCAGACTCTGTTATCATTATGCTCATTCAGGAAGGTGTTATTCCAAATACCATTATTGATGTCTTTGAAAACACGACCATAACCCTTTATCCAAATCCCGCTTCCGATAAAATATACATAATGTCAGACTCCGATATCAGCCATGAAATCTTAATATCCCTGTGCGATAATTCGGGTCATTTGTTACTCTCGGGATCGTTAAATGAACTTCGGGCGAACGAACCGGTTGAAATCGATATGTCGCCGTTTGATCATGGGATTTACATATTACGGTTAAATAATACTACATCCATAAAGATCGGTAAAATCATAAAACCTTAATGTAAAAGGAAAGGCATTACTGGGCTTTCAGCTTGTTCTCCTTTTATTCCCTGATCAACAGCATTCGTCTTGCCATCACCCTGTTGTTGAAGTTTAGCCTTGCCAGGTAAACTCCGTCGGGCAGGTCTCCCCCGGTAGTGAACCAACAGGTGTGTGTTCCTGCCATCTTGATCCCGTTAACCAATTGTGTTACTTCCTTTCCGGCCATATCATACACTTCCAGCAACACATGTCCCGGCTCAGCCAGCGAATATACGATACGGGTTGACTTTGAAAACGGATTCGGGATGTTATGAATCAGCACATGATCAGCAGGCTGATCCGCTTCAACATCTTCTATGCCTGTCAGTCCCTCCCCGGCTATGGCAATATAATCAAAACTCATCCAGTTCCACACGCCTTCAATGACAATTACATTTTCGCCCGCAGCCAATGGAATATTTAGCCTGTATGTCATCCAGGTTGTGGTATTGGGAGCCGTAAATTCAATGCTTGAAAAAAGTGTGCCGTTGATCTTTAAATTCTGGGTTTTGGGTGATTCATAATTCAGAAGATACCGGATGCTCAATTGATATTCCTTTGTTTCCGGAACATTTATCCCGCTGAAGGTAAGGGTCCAGGCGTCAGTCATATCTACATATTTCCCACCGCTGGCCAGGGAACTGCTTTTCACTGTTCCGCTCCCGGTACGGGCAGCATTTTCAGCCTCGAATGTTAACACCGAGACGTTTGTCACCAGCAAGTTTATGGTGTTTGATTCAACAACAGCGCTGTTGGCATCCGTAACGGCCGCTTTGATGTTGTACTCACCCGCATCGGGAGTGGTCCATTTTGTTTCATAAGGGGCTTCAGTATCGGAAAACAGTAAAACATCATCAACAAAAAATTCGACCTTCACAATGGTTAAGCCTGCAGGAATGGTCAGGTCTGCTGTGAAGGTGATTTCGGTTCCCGGATCAACAATGTCCCCCTGATCGGATTTCAGCGTAATGGTGGGCAAGGGTTCAATTACGTTTATGGTTATGGTATCGGCTATGTTGTTACTTGCATTATTCCTGTTAACTGCAATAAGTATATATTCAGTGGTATCCGTCGGGAATATCCTGATCCCGTCGATGGAATCGACCGGTTCGCCGTTCAAGGTCACGGATGATGTACCGTACACTTCCCATGACAGAACAGCGCTCTTCCATCTTTCAATAGTTGAGTCCGTAGTTGTGAACGACTTTATTCCAAAGCCGGGATTGACGGTGTTTATCAGAAAGGGCACTGCAGGCAGATCTTCTGCATTATAGAAATTCACATTCTCAGGATTATATTCCCATGCATAGCGTATTATTGCAGGTTCAGTAACTTCTTCATTCCATACGACAACGGAGTCACCTTCAAGAACGGCTTTGGCAGGATATAATGTTCCGTCAGCTGTGGCCACAGAGAACCAGTGAATGGAATCATTGACCGAGTTCTTTGCGACAAGACCTCCTCCTGTATGATCAAATCCTATTTTAACACGACCGTCTATGGAAAGGGTATGACCGTTATACCGGGGACCGGAATATACGATATCTTCGCCATAGGCAACCTTGCGTGCAACCAGTGACAACCGGTGCCCCACCGGTTCCTTATGAGTAGGGTGTATATCCACATCACCAACATCAATGGTCGTGGCTTCACCCGTGTTGGGCAACGCCAATGCCCTGCTCTGTGCAGCCCTTAGCCTGGGCCAGGCATCCCAGGCATTGGGAGAACTTTCCACCGCAGCAGCCCCCTGCGAAGGAAGCTGTACCCAAAGAAAAGGGATATCTCCCAATCCCCATAAATTACGATATGCAACAATCAATTTTTTAAACAGATAGCCATAGGATAGTGCATCCTCCATATTATCACCGTTTGACTCGGCCTGGTACCAGATAATACCTTTCATCGGCACACGAAGCAAGGGATTTATCAGGGTATTAAAAGCCACCGTTGGTTGTCTTTCATTTTCTCCCGAAGCAAGGGTAACATCCTGTTCATCATATCCCAGCATTTCTTCGCTCATAAAGGTTTCGATGCGTGCGCCACCTTTTGATGCATTGATAATACCAATGGGAACACCAATCACCTGCTGAAGATCGCGGGCAAAATAGTACCCCACGGCAGTGAAATTACCGACAGTGGCCGAAACAGCAGCCGTCCATGCACTGCCTGCAGGCACATCTTCAGCCGGTTCATTGCCCAGTGTATTTTGTATCAGAAACTGACGCAAGGAATCATTAGAGGCACCGGCTATTTCCGCTGCGGCTCCATCGCTCTGGCTTAATTTGAATTCCATATTCGACTGCCCAGCTGCAAGCCATACATCCCCGATATATACATTTGTGCGGGTCAGTGTATTACCTTTGCATACAAGTGTCATGGTATACGGTCCACCTGCAGTCATCACCGGAAGTCTTGCTTCCCACTTTCCTTCACTATCGGCAAATGCGGAATCAGAAACCGCATTCAGGATTACAATCACCGTATCCCCTACACCCGCGGTTCCCCAAACCGGAATCTCGAGGTCGCGCTGCAACACCATACCGCTTGTGAATATCCTGGCCGTTTGAAACTGAGCATTGGCATAGGGAGTGAAACATTCCATCGTAAGAACGAAGAATATAACCGTTGCTAAAAATCTGGTATACATATTATAAGTATTTAAGAAATGAAAAAGCATCTTTGAAATTAATAAAAATAATCCGAACGGGAAACAGGATGAAAACACATCAACAACACATTGAATCCATCGTTCTTTTTTAATGAACAAACCCGCCGCAACCAGCGGGGAAGTATACCGATCCTCATACGCTCCGAATCAACTAATTAACGGCAGCTTTATTCAGGAGGATTTTATTCATACCACACATGTAAAAAAAGATGGATTTGATCAGTCGATTGCACCGCTGTAAAATTTGGATTAATTTAACCAGGAAATCTTATGACAACGCTTCATCGTACATGAAAGATGTAAACTGACGGCAAATAATATGCATTTAAAAAGCAGTAAGATAATGAAACTTTTTTACAAGCTTACGGTTTTGATAACAATAGTGTTCCCGCTTGTTTTTTCCTGCACAGAGGATAAAGAAAAGCACAATCATGAACCCATAGCTGATTATACTTATACTGATGAAATTGACCGGATTGAATTTCACAACGGCTCCAGTGACCCGGACGGGGATGCCCTGATCTACCGGTGGAATTCAGATTGGGATGCTGTGGTTTTTGATGATCCATATGCAGAGAATCCGGTGTTTTACCTTTTTGAACTTGCGGAACCAAGACAGGCTAACATCGAATTAACCGTGAGTGACGGAGATCTATCGGATATTATTTCAAAAGGTATAACCATTCCAAAAACAACGGTTGAGAGGTTGTATGGGCTGGGGAGAGAATATACAGACGGGGAAAGCAACAACACCGGTTATTACTGGTATATTGACCAGATGAATACCGGATTGCATGCCTATAACAATTGTGGCCCGGCATCTGTAACAATGGCCATTAAATGGGTGAACGAAAGTTTTGACAAAACGGCCGAAGATGCGAGAAACACCTATCGTTCAGACGGAGGATGGTGGTACACGAATGATATTATAAACTACCTTAATATGTATGCAATAAATAATAAGACCATAAGCCTTCCCCATGTTGATTCACTGCAATACGAAATTCATTCCGGTCATATTGCAATCCTGTGTCTTGATATGTTCTATATAAGAAAGGAGCAAAATGTCCGATGGCATGTCGACAAATTCTATTCGGCAGAAGAAGAAGGCTGGGGACATTTCATAGTGATAAAAGGCTATAAAGTAGTTGATGGTGAGATTTTTTATGAATCCTATGATCCCTATAGTTTTGGAAAAAAATATTTAAATGACACATTGAAAGGACTCGACAGGTATTACCGGAGTGAAGATCTCAACAATGCCGTAATTAACTGGTGGGCATATGCCATAATTGTTTCCAGGAGCAGTATGAAAAATACCGGAGGTGTGAATCCCGGTACCATAAAACATAAACCCGGTTTGTAGTATAGCCCGCAACGCGTTTTTCTATGCAATGCATAGTATTTCGATATTCGCCTGGTCTTAAATGATACTCCTTATTAATTCTGCATTGACAGATTGAAAAATCAACCCGTTAATCATCATAACAAACAGCATAACCGTTATAATAATTCCAGGCGTAATCATCGGCTTCTTCCTCAAAGTCTTCAAGTCTGCTGAAAGAACCGCATTCACTGCCATAATACTCCTGGTAATAGCCATAATCATCATATATTTCACAGGATATGCATTTATCCCTGTTAAATATACACGAAGCCGATAGTAAAACGGGAATTAACAGAACAGCCAGGGAAATAATCTTTTTCATAGTTGCTGATTTTTAAATTCAAACCTACAATAAAAACAGATTCAATAAAAATATTCTGTTCAGGAAGAAAATGCAACGGTATCAAAAATAAGATTAAGGTTAAAATTATAAATCTGGTGTTTAAAAAAAATATAAGATCGTATTTTACCGGGTGACTGTAATAAAAGAATTATAGCTACCTTTATTTCATTCGTTGCCATCCGGTATGGAAATCAATATACTGAAAGATATCATCATTATTTTCGCCCTTTCCACGGCAGTGAACTTCCTTTTTACACGGATCAAGATCCCCACTATTATCGGATATATGTTAACCGGCATTGTTGCCGGGCCTCATCTTTTGGCCGTAATAAAACAACCGCATGAGATTGAGCTGATGGCTGAGATTGGAGTGATATTGCTATTGTTTACCATCGGGATGGAATTTTCCCTTAATCATTTGCTCAAAATCAGAAAGATAGTCTTTCTGGGGGGGTTCATGCAGTTCATCCTGACCACAGTAGCCGCAATGTTTGCTGCCCGTTTGTTCGGAGCAAATGAAACCGAAGCATTATTTATCGGTTTCCTCACTGCCCTGAGCAGTACTGCTGTTGTGCTGAAACTTCTGCAGGAGCGATCCGAGCTGTCATCCAACTATGGCCGTACCGTCCTGGGTATCCTTATCTTTCAGGATATCCTCCTTGCACCTCTTTTGCTTCTCACGCCTATGCTGGGAGGTGAGTTATCGGGGCAGGGATCTCAATTGGCCCTTTTACTGGTAAAGGCCATCATCATCATCGTTATCGTTTATGCAGGGAACCGTTGGCTGATGCCATGGTTTCTGCACCTTATAGCCCTGACTAAGAACCAGGAATTGTTTCTCATGTGCATCCTGCTGATCTGTCTTTCGGTGGCAATGCTTACATCAGAGCTTGGGTTGTCACTTGCTTTCGGGGCATTTCTTGCCGGACTGATGATTTCTGAATCAGGATACAGTCATAATGCTTTCGGTCATCTTGTCCCCTTTAAGGATACATTTACCAGCTTTTTCTTTGTATCCATCGGAATGATGCTCGACCTGCAATTTGTACTTCAGAATCCCCTGTTGGTTTTAGGAACTGTGGCAATGGTCATTATGATGAAAACAATTATTGCAGGGGGTACTGCTTTTGTACTTGGGCACACTTTCCGGGGCACCGTAATGGTAGGTATTGCCTTAAGCCAGGTAGGGGAATTCTCATTCCTGCTGGCAAAAAAGGGGCTGGATTATCATATTATGTCAGACTATTATTTTCATCTGTTTCTTGCAGTGGCAGTGATTACGGTATCCGTTTCTCCGATCCTGATTCACGTTTCCAGGCCACTGGCCAATGTTCTGCTGAAATTGCCGGTGCCGAAACGTATTGTGGAAGGAATATTTCCTTTGCAGCAAATTGATTTGCCCGAACTAAAAAATCATATTGTGTTCATCGGTAAGGATTCCCGTTCACTGAATCTGTCAAAGATGGCGAGATTCATGAATCTTCCTTATATAGCCATTGCCTTTGATCCTGCAACTGCGCGGCAGCGGCAACGTAAAGGTGATACGATCATATACGGTGATGCCGTGAACGAGCCAATTCTGCTGAAAGCACATACCGATACTGCAGAAATTATTGTCGTTTCGGTAGGTAATCTGATAACAGCTATGTCTATTGTCGAAAAGATCAGGAACCTGAACAAACACGGTTATATTTTTGTACGGACCAAATATGTTGATGACATTGAAGAGCTATACCGAATAGGAGCAGACCAGGTGATTCCCGAAGAATTTGAAACGGCAATCGAAATTTTCGAACGTATACTCAAAAAAATGCTGGTTCCACAACGCGATATTAATATTGCACTTGCAAAGATACGGGAAGAAAATTACGGAATATTCCGTGAAGAAAAAGACAAGAAAGGAATTTCTGTTCTAAATGAATTACCGAACATTGAGATCACTGCCTTTAAGGTAGTTGAAAGTTCTCCATTGGTTGGGAAAAACCTGATTGAGATGCAATTCCGGAAAAAGTACCGGGTAACTCTCATTGCAATCCTCCGCAATGGAATATTACTGGAACATCCCGATCCGGGCGTCATTTTTTATGCGGGTGATATTATTTATATCATGGGAAAACCAGACCAGATTGCCGATGCAGTTGAGCGTATGTCGGGAAAGGAAAGTTAACATTCAATACAGGCCTTATCATGATATTCCGACAAAAGATATTCATATTGCTGTCAGCAAGTTCATGGTTGTATTGTTCAATACTGCCTGGCCAGCCTGTTGCTCCTGAACCGGTTACTCCCAATGCTTCACCCGAAGCAAGAGCGCTGTTGCATCTTTTATATTCCGTATCGGGTCATTATACCCTTACCGGTCAGCATAACTATCCCAACATCAGGGACAGGAACACACGTTTTGCTGCCGGCTTTATTGGGAAAACCCCTGCTGTTTTCAGCACTGACTGGGGATTTGCCAGGGACGGAGATACGGATTCCTACCTTGCCCGACCGGATATCGTTAAAGAATGTATACGGCAACACCATCTGGGCTCAATTATCACTATATGCTGGCATGCAGTGCCTCCAACCGCTGATGAACCTGTAACGTTCAGGCCAAAATCTTCGGACCGGCCCGATTCCCTTGCCAGCATACAGGGCAGGTTGCCGGACGGGCAATTCAGGGATGTGCTTACACCGGGCACTTCACTGTACAAGCGCTGGTGTGCCCAGGTTGACAGTATCGCCAAATACCTTAATAAACTTCAGGAGGCCCGTGTCCCTGTCCTCTGGCGACCATACCATGAGATGAATGGTGACTGGTTCTGGTGGGGAGGACACACCGGTGAGTATAGTACAACTATGCTTTACCGGCAATTGTTTTTACGATTTGTCAACCATCACAAACTTACCAACCTTATCTGGGTATGGAGCGTTGACAGGCCAAATAAGCCCGAAATGCAGTTTTCTTACTTTCATCCGGGCAATACGTATCTCGATGTATTAGCACTCGACGTTTACAGAAATGATTTCAACCAGGTATATTATGACAGTCTGCTGGCTTTGTCAACCGGTAAACCACTCATACTTGCTGAAGTAGGTAACCCGCCTTCACTCGAAATACTCGACAGCCAGCCAAAATGGGGATTATATGTTACATGGGCCGGGATGGTCAGAAATACGCTGAAGAAACAATACCATGTACTGGTCAATGATCCCCGTGTACTAAGCCTGGAAGATGTTGTGTACAGGAATATTATGATACAATACCGGGCATCCTGTGGTTTACCTCCAATACCCGAACCGGTTATTATGCCTGTGGATTTTACAGGTAAATGGATTTTCAATGAAGAAAAGAGTATGCTGGACAATTTTGGAGCCAGCAACCTGCCTTTTAAAATTGAAATTGTACAAAACGAAAATGAACTTGCCATTAAACGTACTGTCATTTTAGAATATGCGGATGACCGAACAACGGAGGAAAAACTGACCCTTGACGGAAAAGAAAACAGATCGGCCTTTATGAATTTTCCGCGAATAACAACCGCTCAGTTCAATCAAAGCAGGGATACCCTTGTCATTCAATCAAAAGTAAACGTATTATGGGGTGATCGACAATATGAGATCTTCACTGAGGAACGTTGGACACTTCAGGAAAAGAACAGCATTCTTTCCATTCAGCAATATTCTTCTTCATTCTGGAGGAAACACAATATTACGATGGTTTTCGACAGGCAATAAATCCCTGTGAGGTCAAAGCAATAAGGCAACACTTGCAGTTGAGTCCGGTCAAAGACAAAGCCAACGATTATAAATCAACTCCTTGCATAATTTTCATAACTTTGTCTTTGACAGTATTTCAAATCTAATTTGCTATTTATATCTCGTGAAACTCTACATCCAAAATATGGTCTGTATCCGTTGCCAGATGGTAGTAAAATCCGAGCTGGAAAAACTTGGTATCCGTTATGTTGATGTAAAAATCGGAGAGGCGGATATCATTGAAGATATCTCACCGGAACAAGTGAAGCAGTTGGATATCGCTTTAAAAACATCAGGACTTCTTCTGATGGATAATAAAAGAAGTATTCTGGTTGAGAAAATTAAAAGTGCTATTATCGAACTGGTACACTATACAGAAGAGCAAATCAGGGTGAACCTTTCGGACTACCTGAGTGAAAAACTCAACTACGATTATACTTATCTGGCCAATCTTTTTTCGGAGGTTAAAGGGATTACAATCGAAAAATTTTATCTTACACATAAAATAGAAAAAGTAAAAGAGCTGCTGGTATACGATGAACTTAATCTCACCGAAATAGCATATAAATTGCATTATAGCAGTGTAGCCCATTTGTCAAATCAATTTAAAAAATTTACCGGGTTAACCCCTTCATACTTTAAAAAACTCAAAAATAAGCGGCGGGGTACACTGGAAAATGTGTGAATTATGTAAGCTTTTCCTGAAATTATGTAATAATCCGGTTGCTTTGTCTCATTATTTTTGTATTCCAACTATTATAAAATTAATAACCGGCATTGTTATTCATCTGCTGACCTTACTTGCCATATATAAGCGGATCGCCAATTATAAAAGTAATGATGAAAATACTGTTAATTTATCCGCGTTATCCAAATTCGTTTTGGAGTTATAGCCATGTGTTAAAGTTTATATCGAAAAAAGCAGCTGTACCACCCTTAGGATTGATAACTGTATCGGCAATGCTCCCGTCGACGTGGCAGAAAAAGCTGGTGGATCTGAATGTTGCAACCCTTCGTACAAGTGACATCCAATGGGCCGATTATGTCTTTATAAGTGCCATGTACATACAAAAAGAATCGGTTAATTTAATCATTGATGAATGTAAAACACACAATACGAAAATTGTTGCCGGCGGGCCTCTTTTTACCCAGGACTATAAAAGCTATCCCCAAATTGATCATTTTGTCCTGAATGAAGCTGAAATTACCTTACCTCAGTTTTTAAATGATCTGCATGCAGGTCATCCGCAAAAACTTTATAAGACTGCAGAATATGCTGATATTACACATACCCCGATACCGGATTACCATTTGTTGTCAAGGAAAGACTATGCCTTTATGAATATCCAGGTTTCGCGGGGATGTCCTTATGCCTGTGATTTTTGTGAAATAACAACACTGCTGGGGCATAAGGTCAGAATGAAGAAAAAGGAACAAATAATAAACGAGCTTGAAAAGCTGTATAAGCTCAATTGGCGTGGATCGGTATTAATTGTTGACGATAATTTTATTGGAAACAAAAACGTGATAAAGAATAGTTTACTCCCGGTAATTAAAGATTGGATGCAGGCACATCAGTACCCGTTTGTTTTTAATACCGAAACTTCCATTAATCTGGCTGACGACGAGGAATTAATGTCACTGATGGTGCAAGCCGGTTTTAACTCCACCTTTGTTGGCATAGAAACACCGGATGAAAATTCACTTCATGAGTGCAATAAGAACCAGAATGTAAACCGCGATCTGTTACAAAGTGTAATTAAAATACAAAAGGCTGGAATGCATGTGTCAGGCGGTTTTATTGTGGGTTTTGATAGTGATACGCCAAGTGTTTTTCAAAGACAAATTGATTTTATACAAAAAAGTGGAATTGTATCGGCTATGGTCGGACTGTTAAATGCGCCCAAAAATACAAGGCTGTACAAACGGTTGGAAGTAGAAAACAGGCTGACAACCGAAGCCACCGGAAACAACACCGATTATTCCATGAATTTCATACCCAAAATGAATCAAAGTGAACTTATAAAAGGGTATAAAGAAATTATTCATAATATCTATGCAACCAAGCCTTATTATAAAAGGATACGCCAGTTGTTATTGAATTATAACCGGTTTAAGTACAGGCAGACCAAAATTAACTTTTCACTTCTGGGGGCTTTCTTTAAATCGGTTTATATTATAGGCTTCCTGAACAGAGGAAGAAGTGAATACTGGAAATTATTGCTATGGACCCTTTTCAACCGGCCCGGATCCATTGTTGATGCTATAACCTATACAGTTTATGGCTACCATTATCAAATGGTTTATGGTTTGCGAAATAAAAAAACCGCTTAGCGTTGTGAAATGTGTGAATGATGTAAATTAAACTATCAATTGTATAACACTTTCGTAAATCCGTTGACGTACTTTTAATGTAAATACTCATAGAGTAAACACATGCAAACTAACGAATTTGAAAAATCTAAAACGCATGCCCTGGTTGAAATTATCGAGTATGTCGCTAATTCGGTTGTAACCAAAACTATAATCCGTAAAACCACCGGGAATATTTGTATTGTGGCCATTGATACAGGTGAAACGTTGGCAGAGAAGATTTCTCCTTTTGACACCTATCTTCAAATTATTGAGGGTAAAGCCGAAGTCGTGATTGATGAAAAATCGAATATGCTTCAAACAGGACAGGCAATAATAATACCGGCTCATACATCAAATATTGTTAAGGCCAATGAACGGTTTAAAATGATTTCAACCATTATTAAAAGTGGTTATGAAGGAAGCATAATATAATTAATGCAATAAAACACCTGTTAGAAAATTACAGGATTTAAACTTGCATTTTAAGCGCAGCATACGGCTGCGTTTTTGTTTAATAACATTAGCAACAATATGAACACAGAATATCCATATTCCTGTACCCATATTATGCCACAGTTAAAGTTAAAATGCAGCTATCCAATATTGTTAATAACTTGAAGAATTATACACGATTAATGAAAAGGGTTATGGTGTACTTTTGTCCGGTAAACTTAAAGCTTTATTTCATTAATCATAAAAATTTAAAAAATGGTAAAAGAAAAAGAAGCAAGGGAAAAAAAGAACAAAAAAGCTCCGACAAAGAGCCTGAAAGAAAAAAGAGCAGCAAAAGCAGCCAAACGGGCTGAAAAAAACCGATAGAAATATAGGACGACTTAGTTTTGGTGTCTTGATTTTTATTTTGACTATCAAAGAAGGATTTTTCTTTTTTTGAAAATAGTATTATATTGGTATAATTTATGACGGTAGTTACAGATTTGTCTAAAGAAGTCGAAGAAATTATTATCTTATTTACTATCCATGAGATTATCCGTTCAAGGTGTTATAACGAATACGACCTTTATCCTTTAGAGACCTGATGATCCGGGTTAATTTTTCCCGGATTTCTTTTGCCATGTTAGCCAGTGCTGAATCTTCGACAGCCAACAGGGATGCAACCGGATCGGCTGTGGCAACTTCAACCTCGTTGCTGGCGAGTTCCTGGATAATAATATTACAGGGTAACAGGGTCCCGATTTTATCATCTTTCTGAAGGGCTTTATAGGCATGAAGCGGGCTGCACACACCCAGAATCTTGTATTTCCGGAAATCAACACCAAGTTTTTCCTTCAGTTTTTCGTGCATATCTATCTCGGTCAGAATCCCAAAGCCTTCAACTTTCAATGCTTCCGTGACAAAATGAACGGTTTGTTCAAAACTGGCATGGAGTTTTGTATTAATATAATAAATCATTTCACCCTTATTTTTCGTTTCCAAAATTGTTCCTTAAAGGTATTCCGGATAAAGTGATCGGGATCTTTGTCCGGATATAATTTTCATCAAAAAAATTCATCACCCCGATAAAAGTCAAATTAATGCACATTATTTAATTTGTACCGTGAGAATAAACTACATAAATGTACTATCTTAATTCGGCCTGTTTGTTACATAAGATTGGGAAAAAATTACATCATTCACACATTTTCTGATACCTGGGTGTTATCCTAATTTTCAAATCAGTCATAGATTTTAATAAAAAAAGCCTCACTTAACATGAGGCTTGAAATTTTAAATGTTTTATAATATATAAACTAAGCTAGTTTAACATTTACTGCATTTAAACCTTTTTTTCCTTGTTCGAGATCGAACGTTACTTCATCATTCTCCGTGATACTTTCCTGTAATCCGGAGGAATGTACAAAATACTCTTTCGCTGAATTTGCGTCCTTAATAAATCCGAATCCTTTCGAGTCATTAAAAAATTTTACTGTTCCGTTATTCATAATATGATATTTAATTATTTTACAAAGATACATATTAAAACTGAGACATCAGCTTTAATATCCGATATACTGAATACTTATTAAATTATTGGTTATTTCTAAGACTACAATCTTCATTGACGGTTAAAAACTTTCAATTATTGCCTGCAGTTCTTTCTTTGTTTTTCTCAGCTTAAGCGCTATCATCCTTAACAAATCTTCTTCTGTACCATTTCTCCACAGCAAATCGGAATTTGTTAATACGGGGTATTTCTCATTGAGTTTGCTTTTAAGTTCATTCCAATAAATGATATCAAATTTAATTTCCATATTAATTGATTTTTATGCGAGTTTTATATAATGATTGATTTATTAACCTTTTGGTATCAATTTCTGGATTAAAGATACCTCTCTTTATACTGTTCAAGGGTTAATCTTGCCATCAGGTAACTTACCGTTGACTCTGCTCCCTGATTGAGGTTTACCTGAGTTTCCTCCAGTCCGTCGTAACATCCGCCAGTACAAGGGTTATAAATAATCTGATGCAAGTGATTGTTCCCTAAAAACCAGTTGAACGCCATTTCCATCTTATCACGATAATCTTCAATCTGAAATACATCGTAAAATGTGCCTAATGCCAATATGGTGTATGCAACATCTATGGGTTGTTCGCCAAAATGCTCTGCTTCTTTTCCCTTTAACAGCCAGTTTTTGTTTGAAATTACTTCAATCCCGTTTTCATTAAAAGTCTGAGACAATAGAAAATTAAACGAGGATCCGGCGATATCTTTATAAATGGTATCTCCGGTTATCAACCAGGCATATAACATGGCCTCAGGCAATATGCTGTTGGCATAGGTAAGATAACTCTCAAACCATTCCCACTTTTTGTTCGATTCATGCCTGTACATCTGAACTAAACGATCGGCGAATGTTTTTATAAGGATGAGACTTTTAGGAGACTTGATGGCGCTATAGTAGTAATAAATCCCTTTAATAGCGAAAGCCATAGCCCTTGTAGAATGCACTGTACCTATACGAAGCAGGGATTTTTCAATGCTTGTCATGGCCTCTGATACAATTTCATAGGGTAACAGACCCATTAATGATACTGCATATCCTAAAGCCCAGACAGCTCTTCCATTTGCGTCATCCAAATTAACGGCTTTGTTTTGACCGGTAAATTTGTTATCCTTATCTACATAATTTAAAAAGTCGCCGGCAGGCTGCAAGCATCGTTTTATAAAACTGAGATATTTTCGGATGTAATGAACGCACTTTTCATCACCTGTCAATTTAAAATACATACACATGGCTATCAGTGCCCTGGCATTATCATCCAGGGTATAACCGGAACCGATATCAGGTTGATTGATTTTTGAAAACTGAATGATCCCGGTACCGGTCGTCATTTGTTTCAGATGGTTCAGATTGATGGCTGGAAGATTATAGCGTATTGTAATTTTGCCTCCACTCATTTTTTCGAACAATAGGGCGTGTGCAGCGGCAGAATTTTCCCAGGCTGTGGAAACTATTTTCTGCAACGTATTTGAACTAATATTCCTTCGTAATGGTTCATTGTTGAGTAACCGGATAACACTATCCGATAATTGCTGTGAGTTTCGAAAATCAAAAATAATTCCTGTGTCCTCAGTCAGTATTTCCCTTGCATGAGGAATGGGAGTTGAAATGATAGGACAGGCGCAACTCATGGCATAAGCAAAAGTGCCGCTTACGGCCTGGTTAGGATCGTTGGTGGTAAACAGGTAAATATCGGTAAGCTGCAAATATTCGAGTAAATCCGGTAATGGCAGATAGTTATTAATAAAAATGACATGATCCTGAAGAGTGAAGTGTTTAACTTTTTGCTCCAACCTTTCCCTGTACACTTCTCCTTCTACTTTTTTTATTTCGGGATGCGTTTTGCCAATAATCAGAAATATTACTTCCGGTATCAGTTTAACAATGGCAGGTAATGCTTCAAGGGTAGTTTCTATGCTCTTTCCGGAACTAAGCAGACCAAATGTAGTAAGAACTTTCCGGCCCTTTAGTCCGTATTTCATCTTCAAATATTTTTTACTGACATGGGGAACCAAATGAGTACCGTGGGCTATTACTGAGATTTTTTGTTGCGGCAAATCATATTCATTCGTTAAAATATTAGCCGAATTGTGGGTCATTACGATGATTGACCCGCAAACAGCCGCAATACTCTTTATTTTGGATTTCAACTTTTCATCAGGATGAGGCAGTACCGTGTGAAAAACAACAACAACCGGCTTTGAAAGTATATATATAAATTGCATAAATGCCTGTTCCTGTGCGTTGAAAAAGCCAAATTCATGCTGGATTAAAACGATTTTAATGTGATTGTCTTTATTTATAGTTAATGCCAGTTTTTCATATTCCGCAGCCAATGAGGTATTGAGAATGTATTTTACTTCATTCGGATAGACATAATTTGCATTTCCTGATTCCAATGCACAAACCTTTATGGATAATGAATTACTGAATTTATTATTAAGCGCCTTAATCAAATCATGAGAATAGGTTGCTATGCCACATTCCCGCGGTGGATATGAAGTAATAAACAAAATTTCAGCAAGATCATTCGTGTTATCACGGTCCGGTTTTTGTCCTTTAATTTCAGGGATGATCCCTGTATGAATTAAACTTTTTATATCAGACAATTCTATTTGATTCACGATATTATAATCAAATTCATTTAAAACGATTTCATCTTTCATCTTTCGCAGTATAAGTTAACAGTTCGGCCACCAGCTCCGATAATTTCAGCGAAGCGCAGGCAATATGTGTATCAGCCGCACCATAATAAATAAATAAGGAATTCCCAAACAGGGCGGTACCGGTAGGAAAAACTACATTATTCACCTCGCCATGCAATTCCCATTCATATTCCGGTGAAAACAATACATGGGGAAGCCGTGCCAGCTCTTTGGAAGGATCATCCAGGTCAAGTAAAGCAGCACAGGCGGAATAAACAATACCATGGTGGGTTTCTTCCACTCCGTGATAAATCAATAACCATCCATGTTCTGTTTCAATTGGAGGACAGCCACTGCCAATGTAGCATGACTCGTGCGGATAAACAGGGTCGAGGGCGATATGTTCCTGCAGGTTGAGGAAATATTTTTCCCAATATTCTTTGGTGAGTTCCTGCATGCTGTTTACAGAAACAATTTGAATGCCAGGTCTGATCCGGTGAAGGAATACCAGATTCCCACTGATTTTTCGGGGGAAAAAAACTACATTTTTGTCCCATAACATTATTTTTTTTTCAGGATCTGCTTTCTGGTAATAAAACTTATGATTGCGGTAATAATTTTCATTTACTCTACCGGCAGATTCAGCAAGGAATACAAATTCTGCATACGTGATGAGAGGAACAACCATCCCCTGCTTTTTAAAATGCTTTAAATCTTTTGATGTCGCTAAAGCTCCGCGGGCATTTGTTCCATCATAAGCGGTATAAGTCATATAAAACTGATCATCAATCTTTACAATACGTGCATCTTCAACACCATGTGATTCATAATCGAATTCAGGAACCATGAAAGGTTTACTCCACCGTTCAGCAACCGTCAATGGCCCATCCAATCTGCAATAACCAATACTGGAATGATTTCCTTTTCGCACAGCCCGGTAGAAAAGATGAACGCTGTCGCCTTCGCGCATTACTGCGGGATTTAGTACACCTTCGTTTTCAAATTCAAAATGGGTTTTCTTTAATATTATACCTTCTTTCTTAACCTCTATCATTTTTTAATTTCTTTATAATTGTAAAAAGATATATACAGTGAGAAGCATTATGGCCCTTTAGAAAAATGATAGACTGCTCTGTCTTAATGCTGTTTTACATTTTCATAAAACGGTTAAAAACCTGAAGGCCGATTAATAAGTATGTAAACAATTTTTGCGAATGTATGGCAATATATTAACTACAGTATTACATAACTATTGGAAATAGTTACATAATTCACACATCTTTATTATTTGAGTATATTTCCCCCGGCGACAATACCAGTTATTCTTAAGAAATGAAGATCATATATGCGAAAAATCCATCCTTTAAAATCCCTGTCATTTTTATACCGTCCTTTTACCGGATTACTTTTTTGCGGTAAGGTTAATACTGTGGCATCCCGGAAATCCTTGGAAACCGCAGCAATTGTTTTTTCTGTTCTTCCTGAAAGTTCGCCGAGCTTTCGGTAAGAAAAAAAACATCAATTCCATCAATTACCTGACCGGTAAGCTCTTCAGCATTCGATGCCAGTTCTTCCGATGAATGTTTTATCAGACCTGTTCCGAAAGAAAGATAAACTATCTAATATCTTTTAAAATATTGCTTAAATTCTATTAACGAAAACCTCCTGAAAGATTTCATGTCATGGTAAACACGGTATGTAGCCGGATAATCGGCTACTGTAGGAATATAATCGTAATCATAAAAGTAATTCTCGGAAAATGACACTTCAGTATCATCGAACTGCTTAATACACTTGCATTTGTCCATAAGGATCAGTTTTGGAGTGAGGTATTAAAAGAACTACATGTTGAGCTGCAAATTTAATAAGTATAAAAAACAATATCAAACATTTTTTTACACGCGTTGTGAATTATTCGGGTTAAATTATAAGTTTGCATAAACTTAAAAAGGGATGACTGCAAAACGTGAATTATTGAAAGAGCCGATTGAACACATTGATATTAAAGCGTTCGATCCAACCACGGTTATTGACTCCATGCGAAAGATGTCATTTTCATCGCGTGATACGGCCAATGCTGCTGACATTTACCTGAGGATGTTAAATGACAAGGAATGTACCATTATTCTCACCCTGGCTGGCAGCACAAGCGCAGGAGGATGTATGCAGGTATATGTTGACATGGTAAAAAACCGTATGATCGATGCAATTGTCGCCACCGGCGCTTCCATTATTGACATGGATTTCTTTGAAGCCCTTGGCTTCAGACATTACAGAGGCAACCTGGAAATACCCGACAAAAAACTGAGAGAATTTTATATTGATCGTATTTACGACACATACATAGATGAGGATGACCTACAGGTATGTGATGGCACAATAAAACTGGTGGCTGATTCGCTGAAACCACGTCCATACAGCTCACGTGAATTCATCCAGGAACTCGGAAAGTATCTCATAAAAAACTCGATAAAAAAGGATTCACTCGTGCAGGCTGCCTATGAGAATAATGTACCGATTTTTTGTCCCGCCTTTTCAGACAGCAGTGCCGGATTCGGTCTCGTTAAACACCAGTGGGAAAGTCCGGACAGGCATGTCACCATTGATTCTGTAAGAGATTTCAGGGAACTTACCATGATTAAGATTGCTGCCAACACTACAGGATTATTTATGATCGGGGGTGGCGTTCCGAAGAATTTCGCCCAGGATGTAGTTGTTTGCGCTGAAATACTCGGGAAACCTGTTCCGGTTCACAAATATGCCGTACAAATAACCGTTGCCGATGTCAGGGATGGAGCCTGTTCATCATCCACCTTACAGGAAGCATCATCATGGGGTAAAGTGGACACCAAGTATGAACAGATGGTATATGCTGAAGCAACCACGGTATTGCCACTCATAGCCGGTTATGCATATCACAGCCGGGTATGGGAAAAGCGGACCGGACGCGAATGGAATAAATTATTTTCTAAATAACATTATATGGAGACGTTGCATGCAATGTCTCTACTATTTTTTTTTCATCGGTTTTCACCCCCTGCATTTCGTTGTTGATCCGTTGTTCTGCTGTCTGCAATATGTTCAGCAGCATCTCCGGATACGATATGCCTTTAATGGCAGCCATCTTGGCCAAATGACCATCCCAGCACCATCCGGGATTGGGATTCACCTCGAGCAATTTAGGTGCACCATTTTGATCGAGGCGCCAGTCAAACCGAACATAATCTTTGCAATCCAGTCTTTCAAACAACCTTAGACAATGCTCCATGATTACCTTCTCGGTTTCTTCGGGAAGGTTAGCCGGCACGGATTTCAGCAATCTGAAATACGGTGAATCAACGATCCATTTGGCTTCATATCCGCAAATCCTGGGCAAATCAGGGGGCAGATCAGAATAATCCTCTTCCACAATCGGCAGGAATGTGTATGGATCCGGAGGATTACCAATTATGCCAACCGTCAGGTCTTTTCCGGTAAGAAACTCTTCGAGCAAAATGGGTTTTTCATAACCAACTTTTTCACGAATCCTGATAATGGCATCATTAAGCCCTTCGAGGTTATAGGCAACACTTTCCCTTGTTATGGCAAAACTGCTGTCACCAAAATTGGGTTTGATGATAACCGGAAAGTCAATATTCATCTCGAAGACATTATCTTCAGGCTTAATATAAAGCCCATCTGCTACAGGGGCTCCCATTTCTTTTGCTATACCACGGATAAGTGATTTGTCATAGCAATAGGTCAGGCATTGCGGATTGGAACCTGTGTAAGGAATATTCAGGACTTCCAGCATAGCCGGAACATGAAGTTCCTTTCTCGGATCGTTATTGAAGCCTTCGTCGCATAAATTAAATACAAAGTCAACTTTGCCCCTCAGCTTTTGCAGGTCATTAAACAAAGTAGTATGGTTCGACTGGTAAATGAAACGATATTCCTTAAGTTCTCCCAGTGCAATCTTCAAATTCATGACGGTTTCTATATCGTCTTTGTCAAATACGTTGCTTGGCTTAATGATATCCGGTCTTTCAGGATCGCCCATAACAACGGCTACCGTTTTAAGTCCCGCTTTTTTAGCCCTGACAGGTGTCCATTCCTTGCGTGCCGTTGCCGTGGCAATTATCCTTCTTTCCATCATACCCAGATCCTGGTTGCGCCTGGATTCAGTGGAATAACTGCCCAGAAAACTGATCTCCTTATAACCGCTTTTGGAGAGTATTTCCTCCAGCGATTCCCGGGAATACAAACGCTCTGCATAAAACTGGTCTACAATCACTCCCTTGTTGATATTGGAAATCACTTCACGTGAAATCAGCCGTTGATTGTCGGAAGCCAGGGAACGTTCACGGCATACGAAATGCTTGTTATCTATCCATTCCCAGCTGCGCGGGCTGAAATTGTTCCGGAGATAATTTCCATCGGCAACATCAATTAAAAACCGGCCATTGGGTTTCAAAACCCTAAAGACCTCCTTCAGGATTTTAATGTCGTCATCAAGACTTTCAAAATACCCAAAGCTATTACCCAATATCATGACCACATCAAATGTGTCAGGCTGGTATGGAAGTTTCCTGGCATCACCTTCTTTAAAACTTGCTGAAAGACCCTCGGATGCACATATATTTTTAGCCTTACGGATGAGATAATGCGAACGGTCAAGGCCATTGACAAACCGGAATCCCCGACGGGCCAGCTCCAGGGTATGACGTCCCTGGCCGCAGGCCAGATCAAGGATTACCATTGTTTTATCCAGATTAAGAAATCCTGTGAAGAGGTCAATTTCACGGTTGGTGATTTGTTTATCTTCAACCACGTCGGCGTCAGTTTTTAAATACATTGAGTTAAATATCCTTCTCCACCAGTCGGGCTGTAAATAACTTTCAAGATTGTCGACGGGGCCGAATTTCGGTGTCAGGGAATGGCCGTTTTTACGTGATTTACCGGCCTGATTACCATTCTGTTTCATCTTAGAAAAACATTACAGTATATAAGATATTATGAATCTCCCTGCCGCAAGCGGACGGGGTATTTTTATAAACAATTTGTCATGCTCTTCGCCACAAGCGGCGGGGAATTTACCAGATCCCCATACGCTTCGCTATCGGGATAATTACTCACTTCGTTCGTGAGAAAGTTCGGCTTTTAGTTTTCAGCCTGCCTGCTGCAGGCAGGTTCGCGGGTACGCTCCTGAAAAACTGAGCCTCATTAAATTTCTGCAAGATTAATGACTATTTCAATATAAAATAAAGGTAGGCTAAGTATTGTTTAAAAAATTTTCATGCAGAATTTTACCTTAAAACGCAATATGCTCTATATCATTTCTCTACATGATCAGAATAAGATCATCCCTTATATTCCTGTTGAAATGTTTTACCCTACTTTTTTATCATAACAAACAAAGGGTTGTTGCTGAAAAACGCTGAAGTAATTTCCGGCTTCATTAAACATCTGCTTTTTGCATAAATTCTTTGCATGCGTGCTGGTGCTGTATACATCAATCCTGAGTGCATCATATCCATTCTTCTGTGCATATTCTTCCGCAAAATTTAACAGCATCCGGGCAATACCCTGTCCCTGCCAATTGGGATGAACGGCAAGCCGATGCAGAAATAACGGTTTCCTTGCCGGTGTAGTCCATTCGATATTCTTATACTCTTCAGGTTCAACACTGTCGAGTGTAACCATCCCTTTACATACTCCCTTTTCCTTGACCAGGAAGATGGATCTTTTTGTCAGGTCGTCGCAAATTATATCCGGGCCGGGATATACACTGTTCCAGTGCTTCAGTCCGTTCTCATTCATATCCAGAATACAAATCCTCAACAAATAAAGAATTTCGATTAAATCCGCCTCTCTTGCCTGCATTATTTCCATGTGGTACTGCTTTGTCGGAAGTAGGTTACTGTATAGATATCATGTACTTCAATTAGTCTTAATCAAATATAATAAAAATATAAAATTAAAATAACGGATGATGTATCTCTTTCATATTTCTGTTATTTTTACCTTTGTCCGCGAAAATTTAAATTTATTTTCTGCGTGTACCTTAACTTACGCACGAATAATTAAAATCGTTCGTTAATATTGATGGTTGTTTACAAAATTGAGATGAAAAAGTTTTTATTCGGGATTACTGTTCTTTTTTTTATTCTCACATGCTGGAGATGCAGGGAAGAAAGTTTTTATACCGAACCTGGGGCAGTCCTCGGATTCTCAACGGATACCGTTTCTTTTGATACCGTATTCACAACCATCGGTTCAGCCACACTGGGATTTAAGGTATACAACCGGCACAGCAAGCCCGTAAAAATTTCTTCTGTCTACCTTGGAGGAGGCGAAAGTTCGTTCTACCGGATGAATTTTGACGGTGAACCGGTACGCGAAATTTCCAATGTTGAAATTCCACCTAAGGATAGCCTTTTTGTATTTATTGAAGTAACGATCGATCCCTTCGGTGTCAACAATCCGCTGATTGTTAAAGACTCGGTAATATTCATTACCAATGGCACTTATCAGGATATTAAATTAATCGCTTATGGCCAGGATGTGCACCTGATCAGGGGAAAAATAATTGAAACTGAAACCTGGATCGCTGACAAGCCTTACCTTATATATAATTCCATGGCGGTTGATACCGGCCATACCCTGACTATTGAACCGGGTGTTCAGGTATTTCTGCATGATCAGTCCAGCCTGGTGGTATGGGGCAGAATCATTATTAACGGCACAAAAGAAGCGCCGGTCATGTTTCAGGGAGACAGGCTTGAAGAAGATTACCGGATCATAGCCGGTCAGTGGGGAACGGTTTATATTGATCCAATCAGTACCGGCAACATCATTAACTATGCTGTCATCCGAAATTCTATTGCCGGTATTCAGATTGGCTACTATGCATCCGATCTCCGGCCCACCCTCGAACTTAAGAATACCCTCATTCAAAACATTTCATTTGCAGGAATTTATGCCTTTGATGCCGAAATCAATTGTTATAATACTATTGTGGTGAACGGAGGTGATTACCTCATCGCTTTACTGAAGGGAGGAAAATACAGGTTTAGCCATTGTACCTTTGCCAATTACGGCGTATCACCTTACGGTGGCCAGATTGCTGGCAACCGGACCAATCCGGCAATCGTACTCACCAACTTCATAAGATATGCCGAATATGACGAAACAAAAGGTAAATATGTTGAAGTTGAAAAAACCGGAGAAATGGAAGAGGCATCATTCTATAATACCATTATCCATGGTACGCTGGAAAATGAGTTGATACTGGTCGAAAATAAAGAAAATCTTTTTAATTATTATTTTGATCACTGTCTTATCAAAGAGAATCCTGACTCAATTGAGATCCATGATACTTCGCATTTCAAATCCATAGTCCTTAATAAAGATCCGGAATTCGTGAATGATACCGACCGGTTTGAATTGGATTTCCGGCTTGACACGCTCTCACCTGCCAAGGATAGCGGAAGTGCCGTAATCATCAGTGTTTATCCCATCCTCGAATTCGATTATGACGGAACTTCCCGTCTGCTCGATTCCGCACCCGATCTTGGAGCATTTGAAAGAAAGGAGGACTGATCGTTGCTAAAACCATGGAAGCCTGTTCCATTTCAAGCTGTGACAATCATTTCTTTCATCGTATCTTGCCTGCTTCCCTTTCACATCACAGGTATTGCAGCGAAAAGCCAAATCGTTGAATGCATAAACGGACCGGATAAAACCATCAACAGGATCAGAATCGTTTTTTATAACACCGAAAACCTGTTTGATACGGTTGACGATTCCCTGACGAGCGATGAGGAATTTCTTCCGGGAAGTGCTTTACACTGGACTTACAGCAGATACAAGGCAAAGCTTGAAAAGGTCTGCAAGGTGATCATCGCCACAGGAGGATGGAATCCTCCTGATGTGGTAGGATTAGGAGAAATCGAAAACAGCCGTGTTCTGCAGGATCTCACGGATAATACCCCCCTTGTAAAATGTGAATACCGGTATATTCACAAGGACTCTCCCGATGCCAGGGGTATAGATGTTGCATTGTTATATAACCCGCGTACCGTCAGGGTCATTGAAAACATCTTCATTCCGGTTCGGTTTGTCGTGAATGCTGGAAAAACCACACGGGATATACTCTATGGTAAAATGATTATCCGGCAACGCGACACCGTGCACATTTTTGTAAATCACTGGCCATCAAGGAGCAGCGGATTACTTGAAACAGAACCTGCCAGGCTATATGCAGCAAAAATACTGCGACTGAAGATCGATTCAGTTTTCCGGACTGATCCGCATCAAAGAGTTCTGGTTATGGGAGATTTCAACGACGGGCCTTATGATAAAAGCCTTATCGATGGATTACAGGCAAAACCCGTTATAGAGAGTCCCTTGCCGGGTATTTTATATAATCTTGCAACCGATTATGAAAAGAGCCATAAACTGGGAACACATAAATACAAGGGTCAGTGGAATATGCTCGACCAGATCATAGTATCGGGAGAAATGCTGATTGCCGGGAAGGGCATGAAAACCAGCAAAGAATGCTTTTCGGTCTTTGCGCCTTCATTTCTTCTGACAGAGGATGCCATTTATTTGGGATCCGAACCCTTCAGAACCTATAAAGGCCCGATATACAAGGGAGGATACAGCGATCATTTACCAGTAATGGTTGACTTGTATTAAAAACCGTTGTAGAGACGTTGCATGCAACGTCTCTTCAATAATTTTCTGCATATTTGCAGGATGAACGGAAGATTTGCCATTGCGCTGACACATCACCGGGTTATGGGATATGTATTCCAACCCATACTATTGACCCGGGTTCAAGGCAAGGAGTTCTTTACAGTTTCTGACCGGATTTCCAGCGCCAACCAGGATCAGTACAAACCGATGCTGGATAAGGACCGCATTGATATTATCCGCATCGTTGAAGAATACTGCGATTATCAGCTGCTGAAAACATTCTCAAAAAAGAAGGTTGGCATTCAGGATTTTTTTGCCTCTGTCAGTACGGATTTTTATGCACATCAGCTGCGTCCCTATGTGGAAAAAAGGATACTCCGCTGTATCGAGATCCTGACTGGAAATGATATACCGGTTTATCAGAAGAAGCAATTGCATAATGTCTATGAGTCCGATCGTATAACTATTACAGACGAAAAAGCTTCAGTGATCTTTAATTTTCATAAAATTCAGGAAGGATTGAAGTATTTTCTGACCATCCGTTACGGAGAAGATGAGATAAAGTTGAACCGGAAGGGAGCCTATGTGCTTACCAACGAACCCTGCACCATTTTCCTTGAAAACAAGATATACCGGTTTGATGATATCGACGGTAAAAAACTGGGTCCTTTCTTTGAGAAACCATCCATACTTATTCAAAAAGACTCTGAGCGCAAATATTTCGAGAGTTTTGTTAAAAAGAGCATCCGGCATTACACGGTACACGCCCAGGGCTTTGAAATCCGCGATATAATCCCGAATCCCCGGCCTGTTCTTTCACTGGAAAAGACCCTTGATGGCAAGCCCGCCTACAATCTCAGCTTCATGTACGATGAAAAAACCACCTATCCGGCTAATATAAAAACGGATCAAAAAGTAACTTACACCGAGACTAACGGAGTGGTAGTTTTTCACCGGCTGGTAAGAAATTATAGTCTTGAAAATCGATTCATTTCAACACTGCTGAAACTGGGCTTAATAAACCATACGGATTCGTGGTTCATACCCATTGAACTTCAACAATGTGAACCCTACTCAATTATGCATGACCTGATCAACTGGATGAATCTCAATAGCGGGGAATTGCAGCAACAGGGATTTGAAATCCGGCAGGAGGGAACCACGAACCAATATTACTTGAAGACCATCGACCTCCGGATAGACCTTAATCAGCAGCAGGCCGACTGGTTCGACCTTATGGCCGTGGTCACACTGGATGGATATGAGATACCGTTTACCAACTTCCGCCAGAATATTCTTGAAGGGCGACGCGAATATACCCTGCCGGATGGCTGTATCATCGTATTGCCTGAAGAATGGTTTGCACGGTTCAAAGACCTTATCTCCTTCTCAACACCTGAAGAAAACTGCCTGAGGCTTGGCAAACAACACTTTTCACTTCTCGAAAACAGCCTGAAGGATTTTGCTATGGCATACGCAGGAAAACTCCGGAAAATGTATGATCCGGATATTGATAGCAATTATGACCTGCCCGAAGGCATAATGGCCTCGCTGAGAGACTATCAGAAAAAAGGATATCAGTGGATGTTTCATCTGTATCGTCATGGTTTCGGAGGATGTCTTGCCGATGATATGGGACTGGGTAAAACCCTGCAGACCTTAACCCTTTTACAGCAGGTAATAAAAAAAGAGCAGGATAAATCTTTTGGCCCGGTATCCTCAAAGTATGAGCGGCAAATGACCATATTTGACGCTTTGCCTGTCTGCTCAGTTAAAACAAAACCTTCTCTGGTAATCGTACCAACATCACTGGTGCACAACTGGCTTAACGAAATCAGCAGGTTTGCGCCCGAAATACGATCAGGCTTCTACGGAGGACTGAACCGGAAGAATTTTAAACATTGCTTCGATACCTATGACCTGATTATTGCTTCCTACGGCATTGTCCGCAACGACTGTGAAGAACTGGAACAATACTCATTTTTATATGTTGCTCTGGACGAAAGTCAGGTTATTAAAAATCCTCATTCAAAAACATACAAAGCAGTGAGCCGGCTGCAGGCTTCACACCGCATTGTGCTTACCGGCACTCCCATTGAAAATTCACTGACCGATCTGTGGGCTCAAATGAACTTCCTGAATCCCGGTCTTTTGGGAACATTTGAATTCTTCCGGAATGAATTTGTAACACCCATTGAAAAGGAAGAAGACCAGCATCAGAAACTTACCTTGCAAACCATAATTAAACCTTTTATTCTACGCAGGACAAAAAAAGAAGTGGCCCCCGAGCTTCCTGAAATAATGGAACAAATGATCTGGTGTGACATGTCGGAAGATCAGAACAATTTTTACGAGTCGGAAAAATCGAAAGTACGTAACCTTATCCTTGATAATATTAAAAACCTGGGATTCGAAAAATCAGCCATTTTAATTCTGCAATCACTCACCCGGCTGAGGCAGATCGCCAGTCATCCGCTGCTGGTAGATGAAACTTACGTAGCCGGATCGGGAAAATACGACATCATACTGGATAACCTGGAAAATGTGCTGGCAGAAGGACACAAAGCGCTGGTATTTTCATCGTTTGTAAAGCATCTTAAGCTCTTCACCGACCATTGTGATGCGAACGGAATACCTTACAAACTGCTCACCGGTGAAACCAGAAAACGGCAGGATATCATAGAGGCTTTTCAGCAAGATGAGGACATGCGTTTGTTCTTTATTTCCATTAAGGCAGGCGGGTTCGGACTTAACCTAACCGCTGCCGACTATGTGTTCCTGCTTGATCCGTGGTGGAATCCTGCCGTGGAGGAACAGGCCCTAAGCCGTGCCCATCGAATCGGCCAGGAGAAAAATGTGTTCATTTACCGTTTCATTTCCAGGGATACCATCGAAGAAAAGATCCTGAAACTGCAGGAAAAAAAATCGCAACTGGCCGAGGTTTTTACCGGCAGCAACAGTTCGCTGAAAGATATCACCACAGAGCAGATATTGGAATTACTGAGCTGAGTATTTCTTTGTTGTCTTTGTTAATGTAATGCACATTTTTATCAGCCTGTTACCAACAATAAAACTATACTCTTGTTTTTTTGATTTTCAGTCCCATCTCAGCAGCCTTATCAAGCATAAGTTTATAAGCTTCCTGATAGTTGTTCCCGATAACCCCGTCAAGAATAGCATCTTTTATGGTTTTTTTTATCATTCCGACTTCCCTGCATGGTTTCAGGTTAAATGTTTTCATGATGAGTTCTCCATCTATAGGAGGTTGGAAATTACGTATCTTGTCTTTCTCTTCAATTTCGATGAGTTTTTGCCTCACCAGTTTAAAATTATTCAGGTATCGTTTGACTTTCACATCGTTTTTGGAAGTAATATCAGATTCGCAAAGGTTCATCAGGTCATCGATATCATCTCCTGCCTCAAAAAGAAGCCTGCGCACAGCCGAATCGGTGACTTCCTCCTGAGCCAGTGCAATGGGTCTGAGGTGCAGCATAACAAGTTTCCGTACATATTTCATCGGCAGACCCATGGGCAATCTGAGCCGGTTGAAAAGAACCGGGATCATTTTTGAACCAATAAAATCATGTCCGTAAAAAGTCCATCCCTGTTCATCTGAATATTTTTTTGTGGCTGGTTTTCCGATGTCGTGCAACAAAGCGGCCCAGCGCAACCATAGATTATCACTTTTGGCAGCAAGATTATCAAGCACTTTCAGGCTGTGGTGAAAATTGTCTTTGTGTCCTTTCCCGTCCTTTTCCTCAACGCCTTTCATAGCGGACAGCTCGGGCAACAACAAGGGCAATAATCCGGTTTTGTCAAGCAATCTGAATCCTCGTGACGGAGTTCGGACTTCCATAATTTTGTTAAGCTCGTCTGTAATCCTTTCCCATGAAATAATGGTTATCCGTTCACGGTTACGGGTAATTGATTCAAGAGACTGCTCTTCAATGTTAAAATTCAACTGGCTGGCGAACCGGATAGCCCTCATCATCCGCAGGGGATCGTCCGAATAGGTCAGATCCGGATCAAGGGGTGTGCGGATAATTTTATGCTTAAGGTCGTTAAGGCCGTTAAACGGATCAACAAGTTCGCCATATGTTGCCTTGTTCAGTGATACAGCCAGTGTATTGATGGTAAAATCACGCCTTTTCTGGTCATCTTCAAGGGTTCCGTTTTCAACAACCGGCTTTCGTGAATCCCTGCGATAGGATTCCTTTCGCGCTCCGACAAATTCAATTTCAAGATTTTTATATCGCAACATGGCTGTCCCGAAATTCCTGAAAATGTTAACATTCGTACCGCGACCTATCCGTCGGGCAACTTCCTTCGCCAGTTCGATGCCACTACCAAGAACAACGATATCAATATCTTTCGAATCCCTTTTCAGTAGTATGTCACGCACATAACCACCGATAACAAAACACGGCAAATTCTTGCCCGATACAATATCCGAAATAATAGAAAACATTTTATTTTTAAGACATATATTCATATTTATATATGACAATATGTTATTTTCTCTGACAAAATTACTATTATTTAAACTTTTCGTATGCGGATAGGTTTAATTTATATGATGGTATATTATTTGTTAATTTTATTCCGGAATTTTCATTTTAAAAAAGAGTAAAGCTATGTTAGAACATTTGACCAAAGAAACATTCAAAACCAAGGTATTTAATTTCGAAAAAAACAAGGAATGGAAGTTTGAAGGGAGTAAGCCCTGTGTGATCGATTTTTATGCAGACTGGTGTGGCCCCTGCAAAATGGTAGCGCCCATATTGGAAGATCTTTCGAAAGAGTATAAAGATAAAGTCGATATATATAAAGTGAATACTGAAGAAGAAGGGGAACTTTCATCCATGTTTGGCATCCAGAGTATTCCTTCCATTTTGTTCGTTCCTCTTGATGGTCAGCCTCAAATGGCGATGGGCGCTTTGCCGAAGGATGCGTTTGAGCAGGCTTTTAAAGATGTGTTCAAGGTGGATAAGGCGATCATTAACCGGTAATCGGCATCCGGTAATTGGCAGAAATGTAGTTAACGGCTTAAAATGGTTTTTCATTCACAACGAAAATTCTTTTCGTTCTGAGCAGCCTTTTGGCATATATTTTGTCATTTTTAATAAAAATAGCATTGAGTTGTAACAAACACTATTTTTTTTCGTTTATTAATCAGGTTAGTTTCATAGATTTTAGGTTTAGTTAGGGTTAATAATTAATTATCAGGGTTTTCTAATTTTTAGGGTTTTTGGTACCAGGAATCTCACGATTCCTGGTTTTTTTTACTCCTTTTTCTAATAAGCTGAATACATTCTAATTAGACTGACACGAATTGAAATGTGCTATATTTGTGCAAAATCCTGCCGAATAATAACCAAATAAACGGAAATTTTTTGTTTTTTTGCACAGAAACCCACTGTGATCGGATTTATGTTGAAACTCTACAAAAGCATCTGGCGAAAAAGCTGTAAATCAGTATGTTCTATTCGTTTCATTAACAGCAACGGTATTGAAATTCTTTCCGTTACCGGATTCAAAGCCGGTAATTATATTTTCACCAGCGATCTGGTTAATAAGCCTCATTCCTATGAGATTGCAGAAATTACTTTTGTTGCGGATGACGGATTTACTCCTTCGGCAACAGCACGGCTTACGCAACATGATTTTGACGATGTACTGATAACCTCCTACGATGAAGAAATCACAGGTTTTACAATAATCAGTACAACGGACATGGATTTTGAAGCGATACCCTCGTTACCTTTGGCAAACAACGAATCCATTGCAATCGGACAACCGGTTGCAGTAATGGGATTTCAATATGATAATCCCAACCTGACCATCAAATCAGGAATTCTCTCGACTTTTGTTTTTCATAATGAGGTCCGGTATCTGCAATTTGACGGATCGGTCATGTGGGGTAATTCCGGCAGTCCATTAATTGATCTTGAAACACAAGAAGTTATAGGAATTATTGGATATAAACTTGACGTCAAGAACAAGGCTTATGAACAGATGGTTGAGATCATTAAATCGAATATTAAAATGCTGGAAAAAGCACAGGGCGAGATAGACATAAAGGGTGTTGATCCCATTCAGGTATTAATCGCCTGGCAAAAACAGATCAAGCAGCTTTCTAACGAAATATATAAATCTTCGGGTAACGGTATCGGCATTGCTATTGATATACAGGTAGTGAAAAGCCTGATTACGTCAACGGGCATCGAGGCTTTCTGGCAACATCGGTCAATTAAGCCTGCTTAGAAAGTATCTGTGAGGAAAATGGAACTGGGATACAGGGAATCAAAAATCTTCACGCCTGATCCTGAGCCATATAAAGACATACTTTTAATGATCACCTGATAGGCTGTTTATTTTGCGGGAGCTGTTTTTTCATGTTGTACTATCGGTTCGTAACATTCAAAACAAATCCGACTGCCTTTTCAATGGCCCTTGACAATCCTTCCGGATTTTTACCACCTGCAGTAGCATAAAAAGGCTGTCCTCCTCCTCCACCCTGTATCTCTTTAGCCGCCTGCTTAACAATTTCAGCAGCATTCAGATTTTTCTCCTTGACCAGTTTATCAGCTATCATTACGGTTAGCAATGGCTTTCCGTCAATCACCGAACCCAAAACCAGAAAAAGGTTATCAACTTGTGCTCTCAGCTGAAAAGCAGTGTCCTTAACCGCTTCAGCCGAATCGAGCAAGGTTGTCTCTCCGAAAACAAGATGGACCTCATCCATTTTCCTGGATTGACTTAAGAGCATGGTTTTAGTGGTATTGACTTGCTGCTGGTTAAATAATTCCATCTTTTTCTGAATTGCAGCCTTCTCCTCCAGCAGGATTTTAACCGCCTTTACAAGGTCAGGTGGATTCCCCAGCAATTCATTCAGTTCACGGATAGTCGATTCCTGTTTTTCTGCAAATTGTCCATATTTTCGTCCGGTTATAGCTTCAATACGTCTGATACCTGCTGCAATTGAACTTTCGGACACAATTTTAAAGTGACCGATCTTACAGGTGTTCTCAACGTGAGTTCCGCCACACAGCTCCGCAGAATTTCCAAACCTGACCACCCTTACACGATCACCGTATTTCTCTCCAAAAAGGGCCATGGCTCCTGCTTTCCTTGCATCTTCATAAGTTTCCTCCTGAATACGTGCAACGTGGTTGTTTTGTATCATATCATTTACCAATAACTCCGTCTTTATAATTTCTTCGCGTGTGACTTTCTGAAAATGGGAAAAATCAAATCTTAAATAATCCGGGTGTACCAGTGATCCCTTTTGTTCAACATGATTTCCCAGTACCTTCCGGAGGGCATAATGCAACAGGTGTGTGGCTGAATGGTTTTTAGCTGTATCATTCCGGGCATCCGCATCCACACAAGCCTGTATTGAAGCAGTTATATCCGGCGGAAGCTTTTTGACCAGGTGGATGTTAAGATTATGTTCTTTCAGCGTATTCATCACAGGAATGCGAGTTTGGCCGTCGGTAATATATCCCCGATCACCCACTTGTCCACCGCTTTCTGCGTAAAATGGAGTTTTGTCAAATACCAGGTGATAAACTATTCCATCTCTGGATTTTACTTTACGGTATCGTGTAATGGTAACGTTGGCGGTAGTTTGCTCATACCCGACAAATTGCTGTTCTTCCACTCCTTCCTTCAGGACGATCCAGTCTTCTGTATCAACAGCAGCAGCTGATTTCGACCGCTCACGCTGTTTATTCATCTCGTCATTGAACTCACGTTGGTTCACCATCATGTTTTGTTCTTTCAGGATAAGTTCCGTAAGGTCCAGTGGAAATCCATAGGTATCATACAGTTCAAAAGCCAGTTTGCCGCTGATTGTTTGTTTATTACCGGCTTTTGTCTCACCAATCACCTGATCAAGCTTTTTAATACCACTTTCAATGGTGCGGAGAAAAGACAGTTCTTCCTCGCGGATCACTTTCTCAATCAGTTGTTGCTGTCCCTGAAGTTCGGGAAATGAATCTCCCATGGCGGATACCAGGGCCGGAATAAGCTTAAACATGAATGGCCGCCTTTGATTAAGGTACGTAAAATAATACCGCACAGCCCTGCGAAGTATCCTGCGTATAACGTATCCTGCTCTGGTATTGGAAGGTAGTTGACCATCAGCAATGGCAAATGCAATAGCCCTCAGGTGATCGGATATAACACGCATGGCGATGTCAGGTTTTTGATCCGAACCGTATTCACTGCCACATAGTGTCGAAATCTGCCGGATGACCGGTTGAAATATGTCGGTATCATAATTCGAGGTCTTCTGTTGAAGAACCATGCATAAACGTTCAAAGCCCATGCCGGTATCAACATGTTTTTTCGGTAACAGTTCAAGTTCGCCGGTTACCCTGCGGTTATACTGGATAAAAACAAGGTTCCAGATTTCAATAACGAGATGATTACCTTTATTTACCAGTTCACGACCGTTTAACTTTTTGCGTTCGCTATCCTGCCGCATATCGATATGTATCTCAGAGCAAGGTCCGCATGGACCCGAATCACCCATCTCCCAGAAATTATCTTTTCTTGACCCCATAAGGATGTGATCTTCATCCAGGTATTGCTTCCAATATTTACAGGCCTCTTCGTCTTTTTCAATGGACTCGTCAACGGAGCCCTCAAACACAGTTGCATAAAGCCTTTCACGGGGAATGCCGAATTCCTTAACCAACAGTTCCCATGCCCAGTCGATAGCTTCTTTCTTAAAGTAATCACCAAAAGACCAGTTTCCTAACATTTCAAACATGGTATGGTGGTATCCGTCATGCCCGACTTCTTCCAGATCATTATGTTTTCCCGAAACCCTGAGGCATTTTTGAGAATTAGCTATTCGAGGGAATTTCACCGGATTTGTTCCGAGAAATATATCTTTAAACTGATTCATACCTGCATTGGTAAACATTAATGTCGGATCGTCCTTAATAACCATTGGTGCCGATGAAACTATTTCATGCCCCTTTGAGCGGAAGAAATCAAGATACTTTTTACGTATGGATGTGGAATTCATGTATGTATTGTTGGAAAATTTATTAAATAATTGCTCTGTCGGATAATATCTGGTCATAAAAGCTTTGCAAAATTAAATTTTTTCTTATAGATTTGTTGATTCACCTAAGTTTTTAATTATTAACCTTTTGCTATTCATTGATTACGAGGCAGAAAAAATATCACTATAACGAACACACACTGGTATTTGAGGAAATTAAGTTAACCGGGAAGAAAAGTGCAAGGCGTTTCATATTGTTTTGCATACTTGGTGTTTTTCTTTGCGGCACAACCGGATATATTCTTTATCATTATGCCTTTGCTCCGGAAAAATATGTTTTGGTGAAGAAAATCACCTTTCTTGAATCAGAAATGAACCGACTTGCCAAAGCATGTGACAGTGTTGGTTCAATATTGGCAGGTTATTATTTCTCACGTGACAATTTATATCGGACCATCCTGGAAATTGATACACTTCCTGTAACAATGCGTACGGCAGGTTCGGGCGGATCAGGACAGGTTGAAGCATTTTTACCGGGTAAAACCATAACCCTCAATCTGAAAAGAAAGATCAGTCAGTTAAATGGTCAAATCGATATTCAGATGAATTCATTTGATATCCTTGAAGAGACAGCAATTAAAACAGAGAAAAGACACACAGCAATCCCTGCCATTCAACCCATTGCACAAAAAGACCTCATCCTGATCAGTTCGTATTTTGGAAAACGTATTGATCCATTCATCCAGGATGAAGCTGATCATTACGGGCTGGATTTTACGGCCCCTGTCGGGACAAAAATATACGCAACCGGTGACGGAATTGTAACTTTATTAAAATATTCACGTACAGGATATGGGAATGAGTTAGTTATCAATCATTCATTTGGGTATAGTACCCGATATGCACATTTGGAAAAGTTCTTTGTTTCTGAAAATGATTCCGTCAAAAGAGGTCAGTTGATTGGTTTGGTAGGCAATTCCGGCAGGTCAACGGGACCTCATCTGCATTACGAAGTACGGTATGAAGGAAAACCGGTAAATCCGGCTTTTTATTATTCCAATGATCTAACTGATAACGAATTTCATTTGTTGACAAACAAAACCAACTGATTAAACCGATTGTTAATTAAAATCTCTCAGCTATGGCAAAGGCAAAATACAAATTCAATCCTGAATCCCTGATTTATTCGAGGATTGAGACAACCTTCCGGCAAAAGATTCTTAAAGTAATTGGATATTCCCTTGTATTTATTGCAATCAGTGTCATTGGCGTTGTGGTTTATTCCTTATTATTTGATTCACCTGAAGTTAAGGGATTAAAAAGACAGAACAGCGAACTCATGGTGAACCTTGAGCTTTTCAACAAGCAACTTGATAAGATCTCAATGACGTTGCAGGATATGCAGCAACGTGATGACAATTTATACCGTACAATTTTTGAAGCAGAACCACTTAATGCATCAATCCGTGAAGCCGGAACAGGTGGTACTGACCGGTATGATGAACTGCAAAAAATGGCTGATCCGACACTTGTGCTGCAAACTGCCAAAAGACTGGATAAGATTACACGCAAGATCGTCATTCAGTCAAAATCCTACGATGAACTGATCAAAATGGCGATGAATAAAGAGAAAATGCTGGCGTCTGTACCTGCCATTCAACCCATTGCCAACAAAGACCTGAAACGTACAGCTTCGGGCTGGGGATTCAGAATTCACCCTATATACAAGATCAGAAAATTCCATTATGGTATTGATTTTACAGCTCCCACAGGAACTGAAGTTTATGCCACCGGCGACGGCACCATCGAAAAAATCGAATCGTCGCAACGAGGGTATGGTAACTGTGTGATTATCGACCACGGATACGGTATGAAAACCCTTTATGCACATCTGAACGGATTTGCTGCCAAACAGGGTCAAAAAGTAAAACGCGGAGATGTTATTGCTTTTGTGGGCAATACGGGTATGTCTACTTCCCCGCATTTGCATTATGAAGTGATCCGGAACGGAAATAAGGTTAATCCTATCAATTATTTCTTCAACGACCTCACAGCAGAAGAATTTGACCGGATGATAGAGATATCCATGAGCATGGGTCAGACATTCGATTGACATAACAACCGAAACCTATACTGGAATCTGAAGGTTTAATATTCCCTGTTCCTTTCTTAAACATCATGTTTTCGTTTCCCTGATTATTCGGGGAAGGAAATTGTTTAATCCGCCAGCAATGCTTATTTTTATTGTTTAGGTAAATAACCATAAATTATTGGTATATTATAATTTATTTATTAAATTAGATTTTTAATTAAGATCTTTCACACATGCCCTACAAAGAAAAAAAGGTGGAAAAGCTTTATTATTCCATCGGCGAAGTTGCCAGAATGTTCAATGTCAATACTTCATTGATCCGCTTCTGGGAAAAAGAATTCGATATCATTAAACCCAAGAAGAATAAAAAAGGTAACCGGTTTTTCACAAAACAGGACATTGAGAATTTTAACCTCATTTTCCACCTTGTTAAAGAAAAAGGGTTGACATTGGCCGGGACCAAGAAAAAACTCAGGGAAAACCGTGACGATACCACAAATAATTTTGAAGTGATCAAGACTTTGACCGAGATTAAAAATGTGCTGTTGGAAATAAAAGAATCACTTTAATGGTTTGAATGGCGTTGGCAAGTCGTTAACCCATTTCTCTCCGGCAATAAAATCATTCATTGCATGAAACTATCGGTTATCGTGTCAGCCATTGAGGAATTTGCGCCACCTGCTTATCAGGAGCAATATGATAATACCGGATTGGTTTCGGGAAATCCGGATGATGAGATCCGGTCGGCTATACTTACACTGGACATAACCGATGAAGTGCTTCATGAAGCCATTGCCGAAAAAGCCGACCTGATCATTTCCCATCATCCATTAATTTTTACACCCTTAAAAAGTATTACCGGAAAAACCAATGCAGAAATGGTTCTCATCAAAGCCATCCGTCACAATATTGCACTCTATTGTGCTCATACCAACCTGGATAACGTATATGCCGGTGTAAACCGGAAGCTGGCTGAAAAGCTGGGTATCCTGAATCCACATATCCTTGCCCCGGTTTCGGGTGAATTGCGAAAACTGGTGACCTTTGTACCACTGGATCATGCCGACAGGGTTAGAACAGCCCTTTTCAATGCCGGAGCAGGTCATATCGGAAATTATGATCAGTGCAGTTATAATCTCGAAGGCATGGGCAGTTTCAGGGGTTCAGAAGAAACCACTCCATTTGTCGGTGAAACAGGCAACCTGCATTTTGAAAAAGAAGTACGTATTGAAACAATCTTCCCGAAGGCCATCCAATCATCTGTTATTGCTTCATTGCTGGCATCACACCCATACGAAGAGGCTGCCTATGACATATACAGACTTGAAAATGAATTTCCAATGCTGGGAGCAGGAATGATCGGGGACCTGGATTCACCAATGAAAATACCAGATTTCCTTGGCCATATTAAAAAGAATCTTGCGTGTTCCGTCATCCGGTATTCCGGAATCGCTGCAGGTAACGTAAAAACCATAGCCTGTTGCGGGGGAAGCGGGTCCTTCCTGATCCCGAAGGCCATCGCAGCAGGTGCAGATGCTTTTATAACCGGTGATATTAAATACCATCAGTTTCTGGATTCAGCATCCAGAATCCTGTTAATTGATGCCGGCCATTTTGAGACCGAACAATACACGAAAGAAATATTTTATGAACTACTTATAAAAAAATTCCCTACCTTTGCCATCCGGTTTTCAAAAACAATCACAAATCCGATAAAGTACTTTTAACATGGCAGCAGCAAAAAAAACAGCTATTGAGGTAGTGGAGCTTTCTGTTGAAGAAAAGCTCAGGACTTTATATAAACTTCAAAAAATCAATTCCGAGATCGATAAAATAAGAACCCTCAGGGGCGAACTTCCTCTTGAAGTTCAGGATCTGGAAGACGAGATTGCCGGATTGCAAACCCGTATTGAGAAGCTTCAGGAGGAAGTAAAGAGCCTTGAAACCTCCGCAGCCAGTAAGAAAACCGAGATAGGAACAGCCAAAGATCATATTAAAAAGTACAAAGAACAACAAAATAATGTCCGCAACAACAGGGAATTTGATTCTTTGTCGAAAGAAATTGAATATCAAACACTTGAAATTGAACTTTGCGAAAAGCGAATCAAAGAGTTTGCTGCCCAGATAAAAGAAAAGAATGAATTAATTGAAGAATCAAAGAAAACGCTGGAAGAACGTACAAATGACCTGGAATCAAAGAAAGGAGAACTGGAAGAAATCACATCCGACACACAGAAGGAAGAGGAAGTCCTGATAGCAGAACGGATTGAATACGAAAAGATGATCGAAGAAAGGTTACTTACCGCCTATAAAAAAATACGGAAAAATGCGCGGAACGGGCTTGCCGTTGTATCGGTTGAGCGTGATGCGTGCGGAGGTTGCTTTAACCAGATCCCACCCCAGCGACAGCTGGATATTCGTTCACGCAAGAAGATCATCGTTTGCGAATATTGTGGCAGGATATTAGTGGACAAGGACATTGTTGAAGAAGAAAAGTAATTTTCTGCGAAAGCCATTAGAAATAATTACATATTTTCCTATCTTTGTTAAGATAGAAATAAATCTGATGCTTAAGCGTTTACTACTGCCGGTTATCGTGTTATCGCTGGGATTGTCATCGTATTCTCAACCCTGGAAACTTTTGCGGTATGAGGGGGCACTGGGTATAGGCACAACCAATGTATACGGCGATCTGGGCGGGGCACCTAACGCGTCGAGTCTTCTTTTTATCAGAGATTTTACTTTCAGGAATACCCGGCCTTCTATATACGCTGCGTTACGTTACAAAATCGATCCGAAAATGGCGCTGAAACTTAACCTGATTTATGGTTTCAGCAGGCATGAAGATTATACCGGTTCCCGGCTCGAGGAAAGGGAATTTGTATCGGTTGTTAATTTATTTGAAGTATCGGGACAATATGAGTTTTATTTCCTGCAGGAAGAGCGAAAGATGAGATCAGCTGCTATGTTTAACCGCAGGGGGATGGTCAACAACTATTCCGCCATCGGGGCTTATGTTTTTGCCGGTGTAGGAGCTACAATTGCCTGGGCGGATCTGGAGCTGGAACCGAGGAGCTCCGACGTATACAAACCAGAAACCAAAGTCATTGCCTCCTTCCCAATAGGTCTTGGTATTAAATACGTCATCAGCGATCATTGGATGCTGGGATGGGAGTTAGGCTACCGTCATACCCTGTCGGATTACCTCGATGGCATTAAAACACCCTGGTCCAACAATTCGGACGTTTACTGGATAAGCTCCCTGAATCTGAGCTACCGCATACCCACTTCAAGAAGAGGCATTCCCACGTTCCTTGACCGTCAATGGCGCAGGGCACGATTTTAAATGCATAATCCTCATCACCCTTTTAACATTTTTTATCTTTTTTTTTAATTTTGCGCGCTAAAATTCTGTTATTTTGCGTTTAAATGTCACCATCAATAACAGACAGAATAATGCGTAAATTATTTTTTGTGGTCTTTGTATTTATAAGTATCCCCACTATGGCTCAGCGTAATGCCAATTTCGGCATCATCGGTGGCATTTCATACTATATGGGAGATATTAATCCTTCCATGCATTATTATAATCCTTCTTTTGCCGGTGGTTTAATTTACCGGATCAACATCAATACACGCTATGCCATCAGGGGAAATGCATATTACACCACTGTCAGCGGCAGTGATTTGGATTTCCCGGAATTGCTGCATCCCGACCGTCCATATGAACCCGTGACATTCAGCACTTCGCTGCTCGATCTGAATCTTCAGGGAGAGTTCAATTTCCTTCCGTTTACTCCCAATGTCGGCAAATTCAATTATACGCCTTATGTCAGCTGCGGACTCGGTTTCTCCATGGCATTATCAAGCGATGCCGGTACAGCCCACCATCTTACGCTTCCCTTTGGCATTGGTGTTAAACTTAATCTTACAAAGAAAATAAGTACGGGACTGGAATGGAGTTTCAGAAAAGCCTTCAGCGATATCATTGACGGACAGGAAAATCCTACCGGTGATCAATCGCTGATCCATAATAATGACTGGTACTCATACCTGGGGATTTTTATTACCTATAAGTTTATTAATTTTGCCATAGATTGTCCCGCATATGATTAGAAACACACATATCAATCTTAAAGACCGGATTGACAGGGAGAGGTTACCACAACATGTTGCCATAATTATGGATGGCAACGGCCGGTGGGCTATGCGACGGGGCAATAAAAGAATATTCGGGCACCGCAACGCTGTAGCTGCTGTCAGAGATACTGTTGAAGCAGCTGCTGAACTTGGAATTCACTACCTTACCCTCTATGCGTTTTCTACCGAAAACTGGAAACGGCCAAGGACAGAAGTCGATGCCCTGATGTCCTTGCTGGTTTCAACCATTGATGCAGAAACCAAAACCCTTGTTGACAATAACGTCCGACTGTATTCCATCGGAAATATACAGGCCCTGCCCCCCAACGTGCAACACCAGCTGCTGCAAACCATTGATATTACACGACAGAATAATGGCCTTAACCTTGTGCTGGCCCTCAGCTACAGCTCGCACTGGGAAATTATCAAAGCCGTTCAGGATATTGCAAAGCGCATTCTGGCACGTGAGATTCACCCGGACGACATCGATGCTCACATATTTGAACAATACCTTGGCACAGCCGGGATGCCTGAACCGGAACTGCTGATCAGGACCAGCGGAGAATACCGGTTGAGTAATTTTTTATTATGGCAGATCGCCTACACCGAACTTTTTTTTACCAAAACACTTTGGCCTGACTTCAGAAGGGAACACCTTTATGAAGCCTTGCTTGATTATCAGCGCAGGGAAAGAAGATTTGGAAAGACCACAGGACAATTGCACAGAACAATGAAAATTAACAGTTAATTCCCGATGATGAAAAAAGCGGCCTTATTATTTGCATTTTTCCCATTTCTTGTATCCTTTTCCCAGACCACTGATCCCGCTGATATTGATTTTGTTGACTACAATAATCCCCGTGAATATATCATTGCTGATATAAGCATTTCCGGTGTTAAGTACCTTCAGCCTGCATACCTTGTGAATATTTCCGGCCTGTCAATAGGCCAGGAAATCTTAATTCCGGGAGATGACATTATAAAGGCCATCGACAAATTCTGGGCTTTCGGCCTTTTCTCCGATGTTAAGATTCTGCTGAATAAAACCGAAGGTAAAAATGCATTCCTCGAAATACAGCTTACCGAACAAGCAAGGCTAACCAAAGCACGCATACATGGTGTTAAAAAAGCGGAGATCACCGACCTGGAAGAATTGATAAAACTGAAACCGGGTAGTCAGGTTACCGATAATGTTATCAACAACACCAAAATAGTCATCCGGAAACATTATGTCGAAAAAGGTTTTTTGAATTGCAACATTACGGTAATACAGAAAGCCGATACCGGAGCTATCAATAAAGTATTTCTGGATATCCATGTGGATAAAAAAAATAAGGTCAGAATATCCGAAATCGAATTTGAAGGAAATGAGGCATATAAAGATCAGCGGCTCAGACGAGTCATGAAAAAAACCAAGCAGGTGAACCTGAATTTTTTCAAACCCTCAAAATTCACAGAAAAAGATTACAAGGAGGATAAGATCAAGCTGATTGATTTCTATAATGAAGACGGATATCGCGATATGAAAATCCTTGAAGAATCGCTGATACCTACTTCCCATAACAGAATAGCGCTGGTGCTTAAACTTATGGAAGGAGATAAATATTATGTCGGTAATATTCAATGGGTAGGCAACACAAAATATCCGGCCGAATTTCTTGACCGGATTCTGGGCATGAAACAAGGCGATGTCTATGACCAGAACAGGATACAGGAAAGGCTTTTTTCAGATGAAGATGCCATCACATCCCTTTATATGGATGAGGGTTATTTATTCTTTTCGGTTGACCCGGTAGAACTTAAAATTGACAGTGATACCATTATGATGGCTGCAAAATCGGATAACTGGTTTAAAAACCTTTTCGATCTTTCTATTTTTCATACAAAAGACAGCATTCCCCAGGAAATAAAAACTATCAATCTGGAGATGAGGATCTCTGAAGGTTCTCCGGCTACTATTAACCGTGTCATCATAAAAGGCAATACAAAAACCAATGAGCATGTTGTCCGACGGGAAATTCGTACCCGACCCGGTGAATTATTCAGTAAATCGGACATCATCCGGTCTGTTAGAGAACTGGCTACGCTCGGTCATTTCAATCCCGAAAATATCAGTCCTAATCCCATTCCCAATCCGGCTGACGGAACTGTTGATATTGAATATAACCTCGAGGAAAGGGCCAACGATCAGCTTGAAGTATCCGGGGGTTGGGGCGGATATGGATTTGTCGGAACGGTGGGAATACGTTTTTCCAATTTTTCCATCCGCAAAATATTGAATCTTGACGAATGGCGCCCCGTGCCTACAGGAGACGGACAGTCCCTTTCCATCCGGGCCCAATCAAACGGGAAATATTATCAGGCATACAATGTCTCATTCATGGAACCCTGGTTTGGAGGTAAAAAACCAAACAACTTCTCAGTTTCCTTTTACCATACCATAACAAAAAACTACTATACTTCACAGACTGCAAAGACAGCCGACGACTTTTTTAAAATATACGGAGCCTCGATAGGACTTGGTAAACGGCTGAAATGGCCTGATGATTATTTTATACTTTCCACCGAACTGAGCTATCAGCTTTACCACCTGAATGACTGGCCGTATTTTTTTATCAGTACAGGTTATTCCAATATTTTAAGCTTTAGGGCAACCATTACACGCAGTTCACAGGATCAGATGATATACCCCAGAAAAGGCTCGGTTTTTTCCCTGGGCCTTCAGATCACACCTCCTTTTTCGCTTTTTAAACAGGATAATTTCTGGTTGCTCTCTGATGCTGAAAAGAACGTTATTCGCACGGAGATACTGGAGGGAGATACAGCGATCACAAACGCAGGCATAGAAGCTGCAATCAGTGCACAGGAAGAATCAGCAAAATATAACTGGATCGAATACCATAAATGGACTTTCAACGGAGCCTGGTTTACAAGTCTTATCGGAAACCTGGTACTCGCCGTGAAAGCTGAATTTGGCTACCTGGGATTCTTTAATTCAAATATAGGTACTTCACCGTTTGAAAAATTCCGCCTCGGTGGCAGCGGTATGTACAGTTACAACTTATACGGTGCCGACATCATTGCCCTGAGAGGTTATGAGGAAGGAGCCCTCACACCCAAAACATCCAATAGAATAGATAATGGAAATATCTATACCAAATTCTCACTTGAATTACGCTATCCCGTTTCCCTGAACCAATCAGCCACCATATACGGCATGGTCTTTTTTGACGGAGGTAACTGCTGGCAGAGTTTTAAAGAATTTAATCCGTTTGTCATGAAAAGATCCGTGGGTGTCGGAGTGCGGGCATTCCTGCCTATGTTTGGGATGCTTGGTGTTGACTGGGGATACGGCCTTGACCAGCAACCGGGTGAAAGCGATCTGCACCATGGCAGTGAATTCCATTTTATCATGGGACAAAGTTTTTAATCTTTTGCATAACCGTCCTGAAAGTGTATTTTGGTATTATATTTGAAGGTATCCGGACAAAATCATATATTAACATTCAAAAAACCAGGAATTATGAAAAAGACAGTATGGATAATCACCATTTTATGTATTGGTACCCTTATGACGATGGCACAGAAATATGCATTTGTTGATACCGAATACATTTTGAACAACATACCCGCCTATAAAGCGGCTAAGGATCAACTGGATAAGGTGTCACAGGACTGGCAGAAAGAAATAGAGGCTAAATATGCCGAAATTGAAAATATGTATAAGGATTATCAGGCTGAAAGGGTTTTGCTGGCTGAAGATATGCGGAAAAAGAGGGAAGAAATTATTATCAATAAGGAAAAAGAAGTCAAAGAGTTACAGAAAAGCTATTTCGGACAAGACGGGGCTCTCTTTAAAAAACGGCAGGAACTGATCCAACCCATTCAGGATGAAATCTATAAAGCTATTAAGGATATGGCTACCGAAAGCGGATACGCGGCAATTTTCGATACATCCAGTGGTCCGACCCTTATTTACACAAATCCAAGGTATGATATCAGCGATGAGGTATTGCAAAAATTAGGATATAAAAATTAATTGTTTACATTTGTGCCAGAAAAATAACACCTATGAAAAGACTTGTTAAATTGATTTTAATAGTTTCTTTGTTACCTGTTGGATATACAGCCTGTGGACAGAGTACAATTAAGCTTGGGCACATAAACAGCCAGGATCTGTTCATGGCCATGCCTGAGAGTGATTCAGCTCAGAAAAAGCTTGAAGCCATCGCCAAACAATTTGAAGAAACACTGGAACAACTTCAGGTTGAATTCAATAAGAAATACGATGAGTTCACGAAACTCACAAAGGATCCTGCCGTTGGTGAGTTAATCCTGCGTACAAAAGAGGAAGAACTCGGGACACTGCAACAACGGATACAAAGTTTCCAGCAGGAAGCACAGAATGAAATATCAAGAAAAAGGACGGAACTGTTCAAGCCTGTTCAGGATAAAGCGCTGAAAGCAGTTAATGATGTTGCCAGGGAGAATGGTTTTACCTATATTTTTGATATGGCAGTCGGTACTGTCGTTTTTGCCGCAGATAATACGATTGATATTTTACCGCTTGTTAAGAAGAAACTCGGTTTGGAATAACCGTCCTGCATAACCTTATTAAGCCAGTTCTTGCTACAGGACTGGCTTTTTTGTCTTTATTCCTTGCACATTATTCTGTATTTTTGAATCTGCAGCATAATTGCATCCAAAAACTATCCATTCGTACCAAAGTGAATCCTAGCGGTATTTTTTATTCGGGAATAGGAGGGTTTACCATAGCCAATGCTATCAACCAGCTAATACCGGGTGAAAGTCTTGTCTGTTTCGGCGATATCGATCACCTGTCTGATTAAAGACCTTTTTCTGACAAATGTGTCACGTTTTGTAGTAATTTTGTTGTACGAAGAAATGTTCGAATGAATTCATTTTACATACACATAGCGAAACCGGGTGAACGATTAGTTTTTGTCCTTGATAATCTTGATTTTTATCATACCAATTCATGTATCAAAGAGCAATCTTTGAATAATATTTGAACATACTGTTTCGGAAATTTTCCAACAACGCATTTCTTTCGAAATGAAAAAGAACATAAAAGTCGTTGAACGTGAAGCTGTAGTTATAAAATTTGCAGGAGATTCGGGAGACGGGATCCAGCTCACCGGATCACAGTTTTCGGACACTTCAGCTTTTCTCGGCAATGACCTGGCCACATTTCCCGATTATCCGGCGGAAATCAGGGCTCCACAGGGAACAATAGCAGGTGTTTCGGGATTTCAGGTGCATATAGGGCATCGAGCAGTCCAGACTCCCGGTGATAAGGCGGATGTGCTGGTAGCAATGAATCCTGCCGCATTGAAAGCCAATATGAAATGGATCAAACCCGGTGCAACCATCATTATTGATATGGACAATTTTGACGCCAGGCATTATAAAAGGGCTGAATACATAGAAGATCCGCTTCATGACGGATCACTGGAAGGTTATAACGTTATCAAGGCCCCAATTACCGATATGACCAGAGATGTGGTCAAACAATTTGGTTTGGATACCCGGACAGCTGTCAAAACCAGAAATCAATTTGTAGCCGGATTGCTTTTCTGGCTTTTTCACCGTGATATCAGGATCGGTGAACAATTTCTCCGGGAAAGGTTTAAAAACAATAATGAATTGATTGATGCCAATATAGAAGTCCTGCGCGCTGGTTATAATTACGCTGAAACGATGGAAGCTATCGCAACGGTTTTTGAAGTCAAGCCTGCTGAAAAAGGACCCGGGCTTTACCGCAATATCCACGGGAATGTTGCCATAGCCTGGGGATTGTTGGCAGCTGCTGAGAAAGCAAAGCGAAGACTTTACCTTGGATCTTATCCCATAACACCGGCATCGGAGATACTTCAGGAACTCACCAAGATGAAAAACCTTGGGGCCATTGCATTTCAAGCTGAAGATGAGATAGCTGGCGTATGTTCTGCAATCGGGGCCTCCTTTGTAGGCTGCCTTGGTGTCACGTCAACATCAGGGCCCGGCCTATCACTAAAAAGTGAAGGGATCGGACTTGCTGTTATAACTGAACTTCCACTTGTTGTTATTGACGTGCAGCGTGGAGGTCCTTCAACCGGCCTCCCAACAAAAACGGAGCAAGCTGATTTATTACAAGCCTTATATGGAAGGCACGGAGAAAGCCCTTGCATAGTGCTGGCAGCTTCCACCCCCGCTGATTGTTTTGATTATGCCTATGAAGCTGCCCGTCTTGCAATGGAGCATATGACTCCTGTTATTTTGCTGTCTGATGGCTACCTTGCAAATGGCTCTGAATTATGGAAGATACCAAAGGTTGATGATTTACCAGCCATTAATCCACCTGTGGTTGAGGATAATGATCATTCCTATAACCCCTATAGCCGTAATCCTAAAACCCTGGTACGCTATTGGGCTGTACCCGGTCAGGAAGGGCTGCGTCATCGGATCGGAGGTTTGGAAAAAGCCGATGTATCGGGTGAAATCTCCTATGATCCGCTTAATCATGAGCTCATGACCTATACGAGGGACGAAAAGATAAAACGTGTGGCAAACCGGATTCCCTCGCTCAAAGTGTTGGGCAAAGAAGAAGGTGATTTGCTTGTGGTCGGCTGGGGTGGAACTTACGGAGCACTTTATACAGCTGTTAAAGAAATGCAGGAAGAAAAACACAGCATCAGCCTGGCCCAGTTCAATTATATCAAACCTTTGCCCCTGAATACAGTTGAAGTATTTTCGGGTTTCAGGCAAATTGTGGTTTGCGAACTAAACCTGGGTCAATTTGCTAACTATTTACGAAGCCAGTTCCCGCAGTTCAATTATCTCCAGTGCAATAAAGTGCAGGGTCTGCCCTTCTTAATATCCGAATTGAAAACAAAGTTTAAAGACATTCTTAAGAAAACAAGTCATGACATTTGAAGGCAATCATTGTACAATCACTGCGCAGGATTATAAAATGGATAAACCCGCCCGTTGGTGTGCCGGTTGCGGTGGACATGCGGTATTGGCAGCCGTGCAACGGGCTCTTCCCGGCTGTGGTATAAAAATTGAAAATGTTGTATTTGTTTCCGGTATTGGCTGTTCATCGAGGTTTCCATACTATATCAATACGTATGGTTTTCACGGCCTTCATGGAAGAGGAGCAGCCATTGCCACAGGAATAAAAATCGCCAATCCCCGTCTTAGCGTATGGCTTGTAACAGGTGACGGAGATTCCATGGCCATAGGAGGCAATCATTTCATCCACCTCCTCCGCAGGAATCTGGATATCAACATCCTGCTTTTCAATAATAAAATTTACGGACTGACCAAAGGACAGTATTCTCCAACCACACCCAAAGGTACCATCACCAAATCATCTCCTGACGGTACCATTGAGAATCCTTTTTTACCGGGTGAACTGGCCATGGGCGCCCAGGGAACTTTTTTTGCCAGGGTCGTCGACAACGACATGGAAATGATGACGGATGTATTCACACAGGCAGCCCAACATAAAGGAACATCACTGGTTGAAGTACTTCAGAATTGTGTTATTTTTAACGATGACATCCACAGGGAAATTGCCGACAAGAATTTGCGCGAAGATAATCAACTCTACCTTCGGAGCGGAGAGCCCATGTTATTTGGTAAAAACAAGGAAAAAGGCATTATTCAAAGCGGGAGCAAATTCGTCGTGGTAAAAATCGGAGAGAACGGTGTGCGAAAAGAGGATATCTTAATACATAATGCGTTTAAACACGATGACACCCGGCATTATATGCTGGCCCGAATGATCCTGCCTGAATACCCGGTTGCTATGGGTGTAATACGTTCCACGGAAAGCACAATTTATGAAGAAGCACTTTACAATCAGATTGAACATGCCCAGCACAGATCATCTATCAAAACGGTTGACGATCTGATGAACAGTGGTAATACTTTCAGGATGGGATAAAGAATAATGGTTAATGGTTAGTTCACTGTTCACTGTTCACTGTTCACTGTTCACTGTTCACTGTTCACTGTTCACTGTTCACTGTTCACTGTTCACGGTTCACGGTTCACGGTTCACTTTAATTTTGTAATTTTAATCACACATAGCAGTGATTATGGCCAGGCAGGTTGATGTTAACAATATTGACACCTATTATTTTCCGGATACTTCTTTTAATCTGCTGATGCAGAACAGGATCAGGAGGATCCTTGTGGTTTGCAGCAGCTATGACTTTTTTATGCTCGAAGAAGATGGCCGTATTGATGAGCATATTTTCAATGAATACGTGTCTCTTAACCTTCGTTATCCTCCGGTTTTTATACATGCCGATTCAGCGAAAAAAGCCTTTTCCATTCTTGAAAATGACCGTATTGACCTTATCATTGAGATGCTTAGTATCGGCGATATAGATACCTTCGAACTGGCCAAACAATTTAAAGAGAAATATGCCTCCATTCCCATTGTCATACTTACGCATTTTTCACGTGAGGTCTCACTAAAGCTTGAAAACGAGGATCTTAGCGCCATCGATTATGTATTTTGCTGGTTGGGCAATGCTGACTTGTTACTTGCTATAATCAAACTAATTGAAGATCAAAGAAATGCAGATTTTGACATTCAGCAGATCGGTGTGCAGGCAATTTTACTGGTAGAAGACTCCATACGCTTTATTTCTTCATTTCTTCCTAACCTCTATCAGATTGTACTGCACCAATCCATGGAATTTATGAAAGAGGCTCTGAATGAACACCAGAAAAACCTGCGACGGCGAGGTCGTCCAAAAGTAATTCTGGCCCAGAATTATGAAGAAGCCGTTTCGATATATGAAAAGTATAAGAAAAATATCCTGGGGATAATTTCTGATGTCAGTTTTAAAAAAACAGCCAATCGTAAAGATACCAAAGTTCAGGGAGGACTCGAATTCTGCAAGCTCGTAAGAGCTGATGATAAGAATATACCTTTTCTGTTGCAGTCGTCGGATATCTCGAATGAAAGATATGCCCATGAATTGGGGGTGGGATTTCTGCACAAACATTCCAAAACCCTTTCAAATGAGGTAAAAGACTATATAATCCGTAATTTTGGATTTGGGGATTTTATTTTCCGTCATCCGAAAACACTTGAACCGGTTGCCGTAGCATCGAACCTAAAAGAATTACAGCAGATCATCATGAAGATTCCTGATGATGTACTCGAGTACCACGGGAAGCATGATGATATATCAAAATGGTTGAATGCACGGGCACTTTTCCCCATTGCTCAGATCTTTAAACCGGTTCAGCGCGAAGATTTCACATCCATTGATGATTTGCGCAGGTATATTTATAAAGCCATATCAAGTTTTCGCACCAGTAAAGCCATTGGCACCATTGCTTCGTTTGATAAACATGCCTACGATGAATGCCTTCGTTTTTCACGCATCGGAGGAGGCTCACTGGGGGGAAAAGCAAGGGGACTTGCCTTCTTCAATACGGTGCTGCAGCAGGAAAAAATACACGAGAAATTCAAGGATGTGATCATTTCCATTCCCCGCACCATTGTGCTGAGCACCGAGGTATTTGAAGAATTTATGGATGACAATGACCTGTACCGGATAGGAATTTCGGGGCAGACGGACGAGGAGATATTGGCACACTTCATTAAAAGCAAGCTACCCGATTATATTTATGACGACCTTGATACCATACTTACCCATGCTAAGAATCCGATTGCTGTGAGATCTTCCAGCAAACTTGAAGATTCCTTTTACCAGCCATTTGCCGGCATTTACAATACCTATATGGTACCGGTTGTCAAAAATAAAGACCTGTCCATCAGGTTAATAGAAACTGCCATTAAATGTGTATACGCATCCGTATATTTTAAAACCAGCAAAGCATACGTTTCAGCCACATCCAATATTATTGACGAAGAAAAAATGGGAATTATCCTGCAGGAGGTTTGTGGAAATCGCTATGAGAATTATTATTACCCCACGATTTCTGGTGTTGCACAATCGATTAATTTTTATCCGATCAGTCCCGAAAAAACTTATGATGGCATAGCCACCATTGCATTCGGACTGGGTAAGTTCATCGCCGAAGGAGGAACAGCACTGCGTTTCTCACCCAGGTACCCGAACAAGATCCTTCAGCTTTCAAGTCCGGAAGCAGCACTTCGTGAAACACAGAAATACTTCTTTGCACTTGATCTCAATCCTGATAGTTTTCAACCTTCACCCGATGATAAAATCAACCTGGTAAAACTCAACATCAGTGATGCTGAAAGCCACAATACATTGCGTTACGTATCCTCAATTTATGATTATGATAACCACATGATCCGTGATACATTTGATTATCCGGGAAAGAAGATCATAACCTTTGCCAATATTCTGCAATATAAGACTTTCCCCCTGGCTGAAATTCTGGACACTATGCTGCAGTTAGGTCAACAGGCAATGAACAATCCCATTGAAATAGAATTTGCAGCTAACCTGGAAACAACAGGAGAACCCAAAATATTTAATTTCCTTCAGATCCGGCCCATTGTTATAAACGAACAGAATATCAATTTTAAAATTAACAATGTCAATCCTGATGATGTCATTCTCTATTCCGAAAAAGCTATGGGAAACGGAATATACAATTCCATTACCAGCGTTGTATACGTGAAACCCAACACGTTTAATCCAGCTCACAGCAAGGAGATAGCAGCGGAACTGGAAAGAATTAATGATACGCTCTCAGCCCGGAGGCAGAATTATATATTAATTGGTCCGGGACGCTGGGGATCAAGTGACCCATGGCTGGGTATACCCATCAAATGGGCTCAGATTTCCGCTGCCAGAATCATTGTGGAATCGGGCCTGGAAAATTTCCGTATCGATCCTTCTCAGGGAACGCACTTTTTCCATAATCTTACCACCTTTGGGGTTGGTTACCTTACGATAAATCCATACATAAATGATGGCGTTTATAATATTGAATTCCTGTCGGAAAGATCTGCCTTCTATGAATCGGAGTTTATTCGTCATGTTGTCTTCCGGCAACCCCTGAAAGTTGAATTAGACGGAAAAAATAACAGGGCCGTTGTATATAAACCGAAAGATTAAGAATTCTGAAAATAAACAACCTTCAAAAAATTACGTATAATCAGAACAGGCATTAATCGTTACAATAATTTTTTATAAACATTAAACAGCAGAAACATCATGATTACCGTTCGGAAAATATGCTTTTATATGCTGGTTGGGATGTTGTTGTATAATTTCACCGGATGCAGTGCTGAAAAGGCAATGAACGAAAGGCGTAACCTGATGATTCCGAAACGATCGGAATTACCCAGGAACAGCATATACAAAGAGAAGCCTGCTAAGAAGACCTATAAACCCAAGATCAAAAAGAAGAAAAAGGTCAAAAAGCTGTTTTAATCCCCCTTTAAAGAAAAGACGACTGGTACCGTATAGCCTACACGTACCGGATTACCATCCAGTTTACCAGCCTTCCATAAAGGTGATGCCGTTACAACCCGTAGCGCCACCGAATCGAGTAACGGATTGCATGATTGGATAATCCTTGCATCCGTAAGTTCACCCGATTCATTTATGACGAAGTGGATCATTACCTGACCTTCTATTCCAGCATCAACAGCTTCTGCCGGATAGGTGAGATTATCCTTAATATAAGACAGGAACCGGTTTATATCCCCTTCCATGAATTGTGGCATTTCATCTTTGGTCCCATAGGTTTCTTCTTTCATTATGGTCTCAGCTTTCATTGCTACCTGCTCAGCAGATACTCTTTCAGCCCTGGCTGGTGTCGATTTTTTACTGGTCCGTGTGTATCCAGCCGTTGTTTGAGCCTGTGTGACTGCTTCATATACTGTTGCACTGATGATTACGCAATCAGTCAGTATTACAGGTAATGTCATTTCATGATTCCGGATAGCATCATCATCCGGTGTCATAGCCATATCATCAAGAATAACCGGCTCCGTACTTTCCTGTATTTCTATTTGTTCAAGCTCATAAGCTTCCGTTGATGCCATTTCCATAAACTTCTTTTCCTTCCTGGCCACAAGTTTTCTTACCGGGGGCAGGGTAGTTTCAGCTTCTGTCCGGGGAACAGGCTGAAGGGTCTTCGCACCGGGGATTGTCGCTGTATCGTACCGGGCATCAGCCAGGGTCTTTTCAGTATAGATTTCGCGTTGCCTGAACAGGAAAAACAAACCAACCAGCAAGATCAGCATGGCTGCAACAGAAAACAAGGATATCACCATACGTTCTTTTTTACCTTTGTCCTGCATGCTTATAAACCGTTTATGAAGCCAACGGTTCAGTTCGGTAACACCAGGAATCACAGCTGAGGGTGAGGAAAGATTCCGGTATCCAGTAAGCGCGTCGGAACACAACTCGCAGTCTTTCAGGTGCAGATCAGCAAGTTTTTTTTCCTGCGGGTTAAGCTTCCCCTCAACATACCTCATCAATGCATAGTTTGACAGGCAACCCGAGGGTATAAATAAGTCCTGTATTTTATCGTTTTCTTCCATTCAAGTCCTGTAAATAGTTCTTAAGGTTCCTTTTCCCGTTTTGAATATGACTTTTGACCTCATTCATCGAATATCCTGTTTCACGTACTATATCTTTATAGGTTTTATCCTCCAGGTACATCATCCGAACGCATTCTGCCTGTCCGGGTACCAGTGAATCGAGAGCCTTCAGCAACAGTTCCTCGCTGATGGTATTCTCCTCCTCTTCCAATAGATGCAGAGCGGAGTCAAATTCCATATCATCATCCCGAAAAACATTAAGCAACCGTTCTTTTAGCCTGAAATATGTCCCTTCCCTTCGAATCTCCATTAAGCAATAATTCCGTGAAACACTGTAAAGCCAGTTCTTAAAATTCCGGATTTCATGTGTGGAAAGTTTCACGAATAAGTCTTCAAAGATTTCCATTACCGCATCTTTACATTGCTCCTCACCTTTTAAATACTTCAGACAAACACCATACACCAGATGGGTATACCGCTCGAATAACGTTCCGATAATACCCGGATCCCTGGTTTTGCGGTATAGAGCTATCAGTGCCTCGTCGGTGTCCTCATTGACAGTCAGGGCCACAGCATGATCTCGTTTGAATTTCAGGAACAAGTTATTACCTTTTGATGATACAATTTACAACAAAAAACATTCCGTTCAAAAGTTCTCCGACACCATTACAATTACCTTACAGGTATTATTAGAGTTGATAACTTTAATCCGATTGGTGAATAACCCTATGTGAATTATCAAAATAAAAATTTATTTTTAATTCTACTTTATCAAATTAGAAATTTAATGATTTTTCAGCTTTCTTTTACCCTGATCCCTACCTTGCTCCGCCGTAGCTTCGCGAAGGCGAAGAAGGGAGAAAGCTGAAAAATCAACCTGTTCCCTTTAGGGATTAAGGGTAAAAACAGGTTGATTTTTCAATTTGTTAGAGTAGAATTAATTTGTTATCGGATTGTATTGAATAATTCTCAATTGTATCACAAGTTGCTATACATGTGTTAGCTGAAAAAAGCAATCAAAGCATTTATCTGCAATCAAACAATAAAAAACACCCTTCTATGAAAAAACAACTGATACTTGCATGTTTCACTGCTGTTCTTCCTGTATTAATATTAACTGGCCAGCCTGCGCCGGCCAGGTATGGGAAAATTGACAGGGCTGATCTTGAAATGAAGGTCTACCCCTTGGATACAACAGCAGAAGCTGTGATATTATGCGATTACGGTGAATTCAATTCGAACACCTTTGAATTCACCAGGTTGCTGAGGATAAAAGTTTTGAAGAAAGAAGGCACAAACATCGTGAACCGTGTCTTTAATATATCCGATAACCGTGCCATCAAAGGATGCACATACAACCTCGTGGATGGTGAGGTTATAGAAAGCAAATTAAAAAATGAATCTATTTTCAGGGAACTTATACGTGAAGGCCGTTATCGGTATCGCATCACCATGCCCGATGTAAGAGCAGGATCCATTGTGGAATTACAGTACACTTTTCCTCTATTACCCAATGAATGGAGATTTCAGGATAGCGTTCCTGTGCGCTGGAGTGAACTTCGTATAAACGATTCACCCTATATCTCCTTTCAGAAGGTGTTCTATGGTTTTCAGCCGCTTCACACCAATGAACCGGGAAGATGGGTTGGTAAAGACATGCCCGCTTTGCATACGGAGCCCTATATGAATTCGCTCACCAATTACCTTACAAAGGTTGAGATCGAATTATCCAACGTCATGATACCGGGATATACTAAATTCTATACTTCCTCATGGAATGCAGTTAATAACTATTTACTCGATCATCAGTATTTCGGGGAGGCCATTGGAATGGGGCTATTCCTTTCTGACGACGTAAAGAGTATACATGAAAGAAATCTTTCGGATATTGAAAAAATGAAAGCTGCATGTGACCTGGTCAGGCAAAAGGTGAAGTGGAACGAGGAAGAATCACTGTATACATCAGGCGACATAGGCGTGGCCTACAGGAAGGGATCGGGTAATTCTGCTGACGTCAATATGATCCTGATTCAGATGCTGAAGAAACTCGATTTTGAAGCCTTTCCGGTAGCCCTTAGTACGCGCAATAACGGGATCATTTCACCTTCATTCCCGACCATCGATAAACTGAATTATGTCATCGCCGGTGTTATCTATAACGGGAAGAATTACTTCTTCGATGCCACAGAACCTTACCTTCCGGCCGGGATGCTTCCTTTTCGTGTCCTTAACGGCAGGGGAAGAATCGTCAATGAAAAGTATTCTGACTGGATTGACCTGTCTCCCAATTTTGATCAGAAAGAAATCGTATACTGTGATATGACCCTGGAGGAATCAGGAGAAATAAAGGGTACTGTATCATACAGCCATAGTGATTACGGTGCTTATTATTTCCGTAAAGAAATCAAGGGATTCAACAGCGAGGATGAATACATCCGTGATCTTGAAAGCACTATGCCGGGCCTTGCGATAAGTTCATCGACATTCGAGGATATAGATAGTATAGATAAACCGGTAACAGAAAAACATGAGGTTTCCATTTCCGGATCTGCAGATATCCTGGGTGATCTGATAAGTATTAGTCCCATGCTGATTGATCGCATGGAAAACAATCCCTTTAAATTGGACACCCGCAAGTATCCGATCGACTATGGCCATCCTGTTAAAATAAGGTATATTCTGAAACTTGACATTCCCGAAGGATACGAGGTCGCGGAAATGCCGAAAGCATGCAACATAACTCTTCCCGACAAGTCGGCCAGGTTCACTTATCAGGCCTGGCCTATGGAAAACACCATTCATGTCAATGCCAGCTTTGAGATTAGCAAAACTGTTTTTGTAGAATCTGAATATCAATTTTTAAAAGAATTATACAACCAGGCGATAGCCAAACAAGCCGAGGTAATCATGCTCAAAAAGAAAACCTGAAATGACCGGCATTATTTTATTTTTTCAGACAGAATAAATTTATACTTAGTATCATGACAAAATATTTCTATATCATCTGTATGTTCCTGGCATATTCGCAGATGACATTCGGAAACAAAGAGATAAAATACCCTGTTAGTGAAATCCCTGACAGCCTGAAAACAAATACGAAAGCCGTTATCCGCAACTGGGAACAGGTATTCGAAATCAAATCAATCGGAAAGGGAGTTGAATCAGTAACCTATGCCATTACCATCCTCAACGAGAACGGACTTGATTATGCCGTATTTAGACAATCCTACTCACAAAAACTGCAGAAAATCCACAGCATTAAAGGGACCATTTATGATTTTTCAGGTGAAAAAACCGAGGGGATGACACTGGAAAAGATAATTGATCAGAGTGCCATATCCGGTTATTCATTGTACGAAGACAGAAGGGTCAAATTATTTAAGCCTAAAACCATGGCATATCCGTTTACCGTTGAATACAGTTTTGTCGTTGAGTACGACGGGCTTTTTAATCTGCCTGTTTGGCAACCCCTGTATGACTATAATGTTTCCGTTGAAAGGAGTAAATTTACGTTGATCTGCCCAAATGACTTATCATTGCGATACCTGGAAAAAAATATTATTGAAAAGGTGGATATTGTTAAGAATGATGTTGTCACAGCCTATACCTGGAAGGTTCAAAACATTATTGCTCTTACAGAACAACCTTTCAGCGGACCATTCAGTGATTTTAGTCCAACTGTTATCAGCGCACCCAATGAGTTTGAGATTGAAGGTTACAAGGGGAATCTGTCAAGCTGGAATGATTTTGGAAAATGGATCGGTACTTTGAATGAAGGGAGAGATGAACTGTCAACTGAAACCAGGGCACTTTTGATAGAAAAGGTAAAGGATTGCAAAACAGACTATGAAAAAGCCCGGTTGATTTATGAATATATGCAGCATAAGACCCGGTATCTGAATATTACGATTGGCATAGGAGGCTGGCAACCAATTCCTGCTGAAACAGTAGACAGGCTTGGATACGGTGACTGCAAAGCCCTTTCCAACTATACCAAATCGCTTCTACAGGCTGTCGGACTGAAATCGTATTATACTCTTGTCATGGCCGGGAATAATGTTGCTAAAACGAACGTTTTTTTTCCCAGCAATCACTTCAACCATATTATCCTTTGCTTACCTCTGGCGAAAGACACATTATGGCTCGAATGTACAAGCCATCATTTACCTTTTGGCTACATTGGTCGTTTTACGGATGACCGTGATGCTCTTGTAGCTACCGAAACCGGTGGCAAGATCATCCATACCCGTATCTATACGGCTGCCGATAACCGGATGGAAAGAAATTCAATCCTTACACTGGATGCGTCGGGAAATGCCTCTTTATCAGTAAAAGCCATGCACAATGGGGTGCTGTATGATGACAAACTCCCGTTTTACCTTGCCGGAACCGTAGATAAAAAGAAAATGATCTATGATGAAATCAGGCTCCCGGGTGCGGTATTGAATAAATTCGATTATCAGGATTTACGAAGTGAGGTGCCGGCTATCGCTGAAAACCTTGAGATCGATTTACCGCGTTATGCGACGCTATCTGGTGCGCGGATGCTTATTTCATTGATCCCCCTTGACCGTATCCGTGATGTTCCCAAAAAGGTGAATGAAAGAAAATCGGATGTTCTGATCGGAAGGGCAACGGTTGCCTGTGATACCGTCACCATAGTGATTCCCGAAGAATACATGGTTGAATCTTTACCGGGTGAGATAAAAACAGATTCTCCGTTTGGCACTTATTCCCTGCAAACGTTTACAGCTGAAGACAAGGTTATTTGTGTCCGCAGGCTGGAGATGAAAAAAGGAAGACATCCACCGTCTTCCTACGATGAACTAATTGGCTTTTTCAAAAAAGTCGCCGCCGCCGATAACGCCAAAATCAGTCTGAAAAAGAAAGAAGGTTAATTATTTTTACTTCTGCCTGCCGAAGGCAGTTTTATTTTTCGTTTTTCGTTTTTCGTTTTTCACTTTCTCTCACCAATCTCTTTTCATCCCAATCAGCAAAAAAATTCCATACCGGTTATGGAATTTTTCATTTCCCTGCATCAATAATATAAAACTGCAGATTTTTTTCATTTTCAATTTATCAAATAACAATTACAGCAATGAAACGCACAATTAAAAAAATCGTTAACAGGTTGATGCAGGGTAGTCTGTTTATGATCTCCCTTATGCCTGTTGTCCCGGCCTGTTCGCAGCAGGAAACCGCGTCAGATAAAACACTGTCGCCTTATTTTTTCGTTCAGAGTGATGATCCCCAGACCGATCGTCTGCCACTTAAGTCAACTTCTGCCCATGTAAATATTGCAGGGGTGATAGCCGATGTAACAATTACCCAGGTATATAAAAACGAAGGTAAAAATGTACTGGAAGCTATTTATGTATTCCCGGCTTCTTCCCGTGCAGCTGTTTATGATATGAAAATGACCATCGGTGAGCGCGAAATCGTTGCCGTGGTAATGGAAAAACAAGCGGCCAGGCAAACTTATGAAAATGCCAAACAACAGGGAAAAACGGCATCGTTACTCGAACAGAAACGTCCCAATGTTTTCCAGATGAACGTTGCCAATATTCTTCCCGGCGATGTAATCGAGGTTAACCTGTCGTATACAGAAATGCTGGTACCCGAAAACGCAGTTTATGAGTTTGTTTTTCCAACTGTGGTAGGACCCCGGTATTGTAACCAGACTGCTGAAGAAGCACCCGGTGATGCCTGGATATCAAATCCATACACCGAAGAGGGAGCAAAACCCTTGTATACGTTTGACATGAAAGTAAATCTTTCAGCCGGCATGGCCATCAAAGATCTGCGATCTGCAACGCACGAAGTTGATATTTCTTTTACAGGGCCTTCAAAGGCAGAAGTCAGGTTAAAAAACAATGAAAGCACGGGTGGAAACCGTGATTTTATTCTGCAGTACCGTCTAGCAGGTAATGCCATCGAATCAGGCATGTTGTTGTTCGAAGGCAAGGACGAAAACTACTTTTTGGCCATAGTACAGCCTCCGAAACAGGTAAGGCCCGAATCGGTACCACCGCGTGAATACATTTTTATTGTTGATGTTTCAGGATCGATGCATGGTTTCCCGCTTGAAATATCCAAAAAGTTGTTGAAGGATATCATCACTGGCTTTCGTTCACAGGACAAATTCAATGTGTTGCTTTTTGCAGGCGACAACAGCGTATTGTTCGAGAACTCCATGCCTGCCACATCTGAAAATGTGTTGAAAGCTTTACGATTGATGGATGAGCAGCAGGGCGGAGGCGGAACCGAATTGTTGCCGGCACTTAAAAGGGCATTGGAAATGAAAGGCACAGAAAACTATTCACGTTCATTTATCATTGCCACCGATGGGTATGTGTCGGTCGAAAAAGAGGCCTTTGACCTGATCCGTAATAATCTCGGGAAGGCCAACTTCTTTGCCTTTGGCATCGGCAGTTCGGTTAACCGGTATATCATCGAAGGGATGGCTCACGTAGGTAAGGGAGAACCTTTCATTGTGATATCACCAAATGAAGCCCAGGGAATTGCGAACAAGTTTAAGAAATATGTCAATAACCCGGTACTGACAAAGATACAGGTATCCTATCCCGGCTTTGACGTGTATGATCTTCAACCGCAGTATGTGCCCGATGTCCTTTCGGAACGGCCGGTAATGATAATAGGCAAGTACAGGGGAAAAGCACAGGGTCAGGTGATTATTAACGGTATTACCGGAACGGGGAAATACAATCAAACACTCAGTCTGGCCAAAGTTGAACATGCTGCACAGAACGCAGCGCTTAAATACCTGTGGGCACGCGAAAAAATAAGGTTGCTGGCTGATTATACCAGGGTTGATGCCAATGCTGAGCTGGTAAAAACGATCACCGATCTGGGACTGAAATACAATCTTCTGACGGATTACACCAGTTTTGTTGCCGTTGATTCAGAAATCCGCAATACCGGAAGTAATCTTACAACCATAAAACAGCCCCTGCCATTACCTGAGGGGGTCAGCAATTATGCAGTCGGACAGCCGGTATCCAGAATGGCCTATACTTATGCCGTGCATAAAACAAAAGCTGCAGCCTATCCGGTTGCAGAGGAGAATTCGTCTATGGATGATGCATCCTTTGAGACAACCGGGAAAAAAGATACGGAGACAGTCTATACAGTGGTTGAAAATAGTCCGGAGTACCCCGGTGGAGTCGATGCATTCCGGAAATACATTACCGATAACCTGAAGCTCACGGAAGATATTACACGACAAGGGATCAACGGTAAAGTATACGTGCAGTTTACAATTGATACGGATGGATCGCTGATGGATATTAAAATCATCAGAGGATTACATCCTGCCATCGACAAGGAAGTATTGCGCATTGTGAAGCTTTCACCCAGGTGGAAGCCCGGCAAACAACAGGGGAAAGCCGTGAGAGTGTTGATGGTATTGCCGATTGAAATTGTTTGCTAGTCCTATATAAGTATGCTTTCAGAATTTAACTGTCAGACGTTTTTCAAAGCGTCTGACGGTTTTATTAGATAGTATACACAACAGACGATCCCGGAATCATCCGATGATTTATCTTTTAATATTGATACAATCCATGCAATTATTGTTAACAAAAACCAATGCCGTAATTATGGCGGTAAGATAAATAATTACTACTTTTCCCGTCTCATGAGGTGGCTGTTTTTTATATTGTACTGGTTTGTTTGTGTATTGCAGGGAATTGCAGCTGACAAGCAGGATGTAACCCGCCTGCAAAAAGAACTTAAGTCCGTTTCAAATGAGAACGAGAAGATAAGAATCCTGCTGGCTTTATCGGAAAAACTGGAAACGGATTCTGCTGAGATAGCCCTGCATTTTGCAATGAAGGCCAAAGAGCTGGCTGAGAAATCAAACAACCAGGTATATACTGCTTTTTCCCTGGTTAAGGCGGGGAATGCCCTCCTTACCCTCAACAAATTCAGGGAATCAAAAATCAGTTTTGAAAAAGGGCTGGAGCTGCTGCGTCAACTAAATGCAAAAGAGCCTAACCGGGATGACATTAACCTGAATCTTGCTCAGGCATATTATGGTCTTGGATTTGCTGAATATTTCCTGGGACATTTTGAGCAATCTGTTATTTATTATCAGGATGCACTCAGAAAATACACCTTGTTCAATGACAGGCAGGAGGTGGCCAATATTTACCAGAACATGGGACTGGTCCATTATGATCTGAAGAACTTTGATCTTTCGCTTAGCTATTATCTTAAGTCACTTGATCTCAACAAAATCCTCAACAACAAAATCAATATTGCCGGACTTACACAAAACATAGGACTATTTCATTACCATAAAAAGGATTACCAGAAGGCATCGTCCTATATTAATGAGTCGCTGAAGACCTATATGGAAATTGATGACAAAGAGGGGATTGCCAGTTCATTCAGTAATCTTGGCCTGATATTTCAGGAGCAGGGAGACTATACCAAGGCTTTGGAATATTTCAAAGAAGCCTATATGTTATTCTCCGGGATCAAATATACTCCGGGAATTCTTTTAACCTTACACAATATTGGTACAGCTTATACCGACCTCGGTCAGTTCAATCATGCCCTGTTCCATTATCAGAAAAGCCTGAAAATGGCTGATAGCGTTGAATATACTGATATGGTGCTGACCAATTATGAAGCTATCTCAAGTCTATATGCCGAATTCAACGATTATAAAAAAGCACTTGAATACCAAACCACGTATTATCATCTTAAAGACTCCATTTATTCCGAGGAATCAAAAAATAAGATAGCCGAACTTGAAGCTTCCTATAACGTTGAGGTAAGAGAACAGGAGCTGGCACGAAAGAATAGTGAGCTGAAGCAGCAGAAAGTATACAAATATTTGCTGATTATAGGTATCACAACCTCCCTACTTTTCCTTCTTTTCCTGATTATTGCATACAGCCGGAAAAGTAAAGCCGAGAAGCAATTACAGCAAAATAAGAAAAATCTTGAATTGCTGATTGAACAAAAAACAGAGGAACTAAAAACCAGTATTACCGAACGGCGATATGCCCTGGAATCCGACAGGCTTAAGTCAGCTTTTCTGGCCAACATGTCACACGAGTTACGAACTCCAATGAACGCCATAATTGCCTTTTCGAATTTTCTGAAAGATCCTAACCTCACGGGAGAAAAACGTGATGAATATATTAATTATATAACCACTGCTGGCGACACCCTGCTACACCTTGTGGACGACATAATTGATTCGGCTAAAATTGAGTCTAAGCAACTTACCATAAATAGTGTCAGGTGTAACATCACCGATCTTTTGTTTGAACTGAGGGAGGTATTCAATGAGATACGCGGAAAAAAACAGCGATCGCATATAGAGATCAAGATCAGCGAGGCTTCACGCAAGGATGATGTTTACATCCTCACGGATCCGTTGCGCTTGAAACAGGTATTGAGTAATCTGCTGGAAAATGCTCTTAAATATACAACTGAAGGATTTGTTGAATTTGGATACGTACTCGCGGCAAATACCGTTACCTTTTTTGTCAAGGATACCGGAATTGGCATCCCCAGGGATAAGTTTGATTACATTTTCCAGCGGTTCTCACAGATCGAATATACCGTTAAAGATTCTTTCAGGGGAACTGGCCTTGGGCTTTCTATTACAAAGAACCTGGTGGAGCTCCTTGGCGGCACCATATGGGTAGAATCCGAAATAGGCACCGGTTCGACCTTTTATTTTACTGTCCCATCCGAAAAAATAGAGTCGCAACCCCGGCCTTTCAGTGCGGAAAAGAAAAAAGTAAAGTACGATAAAGCTAAGTTATTTGACTGGAGCAACAAAAATGTCCTGGTCGCCGAGGATGAAGATCTCAATTATAAGGTGCTGGAATCGATACTGAGCCGTGCAAAAGCAAATGTCTGGAGAGCAAAGGATGGGGTGGAAGCCATTGAGGTATGTCAGGCCACTTCCATTGATCTGGTTTTGATGGACATTCAAATGCCGCGGATGGATGGATATGCGGCAACAAAGAAAATAAAACAGTATAATAAAAACCTTCCGGTAATTGCCCAGACTTCTTATGCTATGGCGGGTGAACGCGAAAACTGTCTGGCAGCAGGTTGTGATGACTACCTGAGCAAACCTCTTAACCTTGAAGAATTGCTGATCAAATGCAACCGGTATTTATCATCGGCTCAGGAGAATTCGGGGAATCCATGAATGGTATTCAGTAATCATTATTCGGTTCGTCATTGTAAGTCTCCATCTTGCAGGCAAGAAAAATAATCAAATGACCTATCCAGCTGGGCTCCGCAATGACTGCTTCGATCAAACCTTGAGTCATTGCGAGCCATGCGACATGGATGAATGGTAATGCAAACGAATGATGGTGCATGGCGTGGCAACTTTTCTCATGAGCGGCCATGAGCGCCTGCAAGCGGGTAGCGAGTAATCGGATGGAATTAGCAGAAGGCAGGAGGATGCGAATGCTATATGTTAGGCTTTGCCAGTTTGATCCGATTGCCACGTCGGCCATAATCTTTTCAACAAACGGAATCTTTTCAGACAGCCTCCTCGCAATGACTTCTCCGACTGGACATTATAATGAACGTCATTGTAAGACTACAGGATCGCATCATCCTTC
>JAFGKY010000151.1 GCA_016928305.1 Bacteroidales bacterium | reverse complement strand
TCGTTATTCGACATTCGGTGTTCAGTGTTCGAAATTCACATTATATTATTGATCAATTAGTTAACATAGAGCGTCATTGTAAGCCATTCGACAAAAATGATTCAAATTAAACGAAATGATATCGAATGGCGCGGCAATCGGTTAGAATAGGAAGGAGGCAGGATGATGCAAATGCTATTTGTTACGTACGTCATTTTATTATTTTTCCTGTTTACAGGATGAGGGCTTACAATGACCTCTCCTGTGTGGATTGCCTTGATATATAAACAGTGAACCGGTAATCAGTAACCAGTAAACGGTAAACAGTTAACGGTGAACAGTAACCAGTAAACGGTAAACAGTAAACGGTGAACGGTAATCAGTGAACTGTGAACCGTGAACGTCTTTATCTTTTTCCTGTAACCAATTCTTCAATAATTTTAGGGTAAAATTCATATTCCAGCTTATGTACCTTTTGCGCAAGGGTTTCGATCGTGTCCTCACAGAGCACAGGACATCTTGCCTGGAAAACAATATCCCCCCGGTCATATTCGGCATTAACAATATGGATAGTGATCCCCGATTCTTTATCACCATTGTCGATCACAGCCTGATGTACACGCTCACCATACATTCCTTTGCCCCTGTATTTTGGCAATAAGGCGGGATGAATATTGACGATACGGTTTGGAAAAGTGGTAAGGAGGTTTTCGGGTACCAGCCAAAGAAAACCAGCAAGGATTATCCAGTCGGCTTTAGAGATCAGCAGATGATGAATTACATTATCGGTTTCGTAAAAATCATGCCTGTTGAAGATAAAAACCGGTACATCAAGATTTTTAGCCCGTTCGATAACAAAAGCATTTTTATTATTTGTACAAATACTAACTACTTTAATATCAGCACTTTTATCAAAGTATCGTACAATATTTTCTGCGTTTGTTCCCGAACCGGATGCGAATAGCACCAGGTTATCCATAAATTGTAATTATCTTGATTATCAATATTATATATATTTATATTAATTCTCTAATGATAAGAATGTCAAAGAAAAATAAAATTTTGTTTGTTTTTTCTTTATTATTGCATTTTCTTTGCATTCATTTTTAAAATTATTATTAATTAAAACATTAGGTAATATGTCAGAGATTGCATCAAGAGTAAAAGCTATTATCGTTGACAAGCTGGGTGTTGATGAAAGCGAAGTTACGCCCGAAGCAAGTTTTACGAATGATTTAGGTGCTGATTCACTGGATACCGTTGAATTGATCATGGAATTTGAAAAAGAATTCAACATCGGAATTCCTGATGATGCAGCTGAAAACATTTCAACTGTCGGCGAGGCTATAAAATACATTGAAGACAACGTTAAACAGTAAGGAATTTTATTTATAAAGGCATCTTTTATGGAGTTGAAACGGGTAGCAGTAACTGGTCTTGGCGCAGTCACTCCTCTTGGTAAAACGGTACCTGAATACTGGGAGGGTTTGATAAATGGTGTAAGTGGTTCTGAAATGATAACCCGGTTTAACACAGAAAAGTTCAAGACAAAGTTTGCCTGTGTTATAAAGAGTTTTAATCCCGAGGATTATTTTGATCGTAAGGAAGCCCGTAAGCTTGACCTTTATACCATGTATGCCCTGATTGCTTCCGATGAAGCCATTAAGGATTCAGGGATTGATTTGGATAAGGTTGATCGGGACAGGGTGGGAGTAATTTTTGGATCCGGTATCGGAGGATTCAGCACTGTTTATACGGAGCTTATCGACTTTGCCAAAGGGGATGGAACACCGCGCTTCAATCCCTTTTTTATTCCAAAACTGATTTCAGATATTGCGGCCGGACAGATATCCATTAAGTATGGTTTCCGGGGTCCGAACTTTGCCACAGTTTCAGCGTGCGCTACTTCAACCAATGCCATTGTTGATGCATTTAATTACATTCGTCTTGGCAAGGCTGATATGTTTGTCACCGGCGGATCGGAAGCCACTATTGTAGAACCCGGCATAGGAGGATTCAACTCCATGCAGGCTATGTCAACCAACAATGCCGAATACAAAACTGCGAGCCGTCCTTTTGATAAAACACGTGATGGCTTTGTTATGGGAGAAGGTTCCGGTGCTCTTATCCTTGAAGAGTTGGAACATGCCCGGAAACGCGGAGCCAGGATATATGCCGAATTAGTTGGCGGAGGTATGTCAGCCGACGCTTATCACCTGACGGCACCTCAACCTGATGGTCAGGGAGCCATATTGGTAATGAAAAATGCACTGGAAGATGCCGGAATGAGACCCGAAGATATAGATTATATCAACGTTCATGGTACGGCAACCCCCCTGGGGGATATCTCGGAAGCCAGGGCAATCGTAAAGCTCTTTGGCGAACATGCCTATAAAATAAACATCAGCGCTACCAAATCCATGACAGGTCATCTGCTTGGCGCAGCCGGTGCAGTAGAAGCCATCGCTTCCATTCTGTCCATCCGGAACAACCTGGTACCGCCAACCATCAATTTTACAACACCCGATCCGGAAATTGACCCGAATCTGAACTTAACATTTAATAAGGCTCAGCAAAGAGTTATTAATACCGCCCTTAGCAACACATTTGGCTTTGGCGGACACAATTTTTCAGTAATCTTTAAAAAATACACGGAATAATCTGTGTTTAAATTACTTTCCCGGTCTGATAAGTATTTGTTTACGCCGGATAAAAATTTTAAAAGACATCTAAAAAATATACTGGGTTTTCTTCCCGGGAATATCCGTTTGTATCAACTCGCCTTTGTACACAAATCCGCCTCAGGCTTTATTTTTAAGAATCATCAGATCAATAACGAACGATTGGAATACCTGGGAGACGCCATTCTTGGAGCTATCGTTGCAGAATACCTTTATCACAAGTTTCCCGGAAAAGATGAAGGTTTTCTTACCCAGATGCGATCTAAAATTGTCAACCGGGAAAACCTGAATACGATTGCTATTAAGCTGGGAATATCAACCTTGGTGGTTTCCCGGATGTCCAATGAGAACCACCGTTCTATATACGGAGATGCACTTGAGGCATTGGTGGGGGCATTGTATATCGATCTGGGCTATAAGCGTACAAAAAGACTTATCCTTGAACGGATTATTCAGAATCACATCAGCCTTGTAAGGTTGCAGGAAACAGAAACCGATTTTAAAAGCAGGATCATAGAATGGGGACAAAAGCACAGAAAGTCAGTGAATTTTACAAGTTATGAGGAATTTGATGAAAGTGTAAACGGAACTATTTTTGTTTCCCATCTTATCGTGGTGGATGAAATTTTGGGCCGTGGTGTCGGCATATCCAAGAAAGATGCAGAACAAAATGCTGCAAAACAGGCATTACAATTTATTGATGGATAGACCTTTTGCATGAATCAACATACTTTTTAGGAATCTTCAGTACTCCGTCAGGCTATGTTGCATTCAATATTTTTTCACAGGTAAACAAAATGTCTTAACTTTCCCGGTAAATACGATGCGTATGAAGGCCAGGGAATCTTCAAAAAAGGTGCATAAACTGAAAATTGATACACAGTTTCCTTTCAGTACCATTGGAATTTCCTCTCATGAAAATGATTACAGACTGATTTGGGCAATTAACGCAAAACTGAATACGAAATTTGCCAAAATAAATGATTTCAACGTTTATTACGGAGCCGATACATGCAATGCATTCAGCCGGTATTTCTTTGAGGATGAAGACAGCCGTATTTCTTTCTATATCCTTTCCAATCGCTGCGATAACGGTTATCTGGTGCCTGAATACCGGGTGGTTGATTATTTCCTTTTTCTTAAAGGTGAGATCGAGTCCAGCCTCGAGGAGGAAATAATTCATAAATTAAAACAGGTGAATATTATCGCTACGGCTTTTGCAATAAATAATAAGACGATAAAATCAATAAAAAAAATATTGCACCTCGATGCCTGAAAGATAAATAAAAAACCTGACAGGTCATAGTAACCAGTCAGGTTGAGCAACAAAATCCTAATTTTAACCTATTTCGATTGCTGTTTTGATTTTTCAGTTTTTTCAGGGCTTTCCATTATAATTGTTTTTTCTGCCTTGTCACCCTCTTCGGTGATAATGATTTTTTTCTTGACAACCTTCTTCCCGGTGCCTTCAGATGAATCTATATCTTCATTTTCGATTTCGATAATTTCTATCGCTTTTATTTTTTCGCGGATGAGAGTATCGGCATCACATTCGGCAATTACTTTAGCTCCTTTTCCTCCCGGAGCTAATTTCTTCCTGATGATAATGATGTCATCACCTTCTGCAATTATGACCGGTTCTTTTCCGGTGGATTTTTCCATGAGAATAATTTCCACATCCTCATCTTTTTCCTGAGCATCACCGGCTTTGACCTTTTCGATATAGATTACATGGGATCCTGGCCGGTCGTGACCATGCCTGCAACTATCAGAACGGATATACGTATAATTTCTTCCACTGGCCTCCAGAAGTGAATCAAGTTCCCCTTTTTCCATCCGCCTGCATTTATGGATAAGGGTATCACCGTGCACAAAATGGCGTGTATGAGCGGGACAAGGGTGAATTGCTTCATCGGTGATTTCGGAAAGAATCTCCTGAACCTCATGTTCGGGTAATGTTTTATCAAAGGCTACCGCGGTGTCTTTGATAACTTTACCGTCTTCTTCGAGGATGAAGCGCAGTTTTTTGTGTTGCTTCTCCTGTGCATTTGCAGCAGGCATAAGGGTAAGCATACAAACAACGGATACCATCAAGGGTAACAATATCTGTTTCATGGTGCTCATTTTTATTTATTCAAAACTAATGATAGCATTCGTTAACTTCTTAAAAGGTCTGTTAAAGTTTGTTAAATTTATAATCGTTAGTGGTTTATAACCTTATCTTTGCCTGTATATGAGTCCCAGATACATTTGGCTGCTGATTGTACTTATGACCCTGTCACTTACAGGACTTATCTTTGTTCAGGCATTCTGGATCAAGAATGCTATGAGCATTAAGGAAGAACAGTTTAATCAGCTGGTAAGTAATTCATTGACAGACATAACACAAAGCATGCAAAAAAAAGAAGCCGTACGCCTGGTGATGGAGGAGGTAGAACCACTTGGAACCGATACAGCAGGCATAACTAAGCAATTAAAGGCTAAAACAGATACAGGTTTCAATATGGTAATAACCTATGATAATCCGCATGCTGATTCACGGATCACGTTACAGAACAGGGAAATCATTCGGGTTCCTGGTAAGAATCTGCCGCATCGCATGGATTCTATAGTCTTTTTAGAAGAAAAGCAAACGTATTCAGAGAAGGGTGCTAAAGAAGTGACTATGCACAAGTATTATTTTGAACCCGGTATGGGGAAGAAAATATTGGATAAAAAAATATTTCTCAACCGTATTATTTCGGGCATGTTTTTTATTGCTCCTGAAATCGAAAAAAGGATCCATCAGGAGGAACTCGAGGAAATAATGAAAACCGCCTTTTTGCAGAAAGGAATTGATCTGGCTTATGAATATGCTGTGATCAAATGGAACAATGAACCTGCTTTTAGGTCGGTTAACTACAGCGCAAAAAGTGAAAACGACTATTATCGGGTTCAGCTGTTCCCCGATGACATTTTTACCAGTTCAAATTATCTGTCTGTATATTTTCCGCAAAAGAAAAGCTTCCTGTATAAGTCATTCAGTTTTATGATATTCTCCTCAGTTTTCCTGACCCTGATTATCACCATGGCCTTTTCATTTACCATTCTTTATGTATTCAGGCAAAAAAAACTCACGGAGATACGGAATGATTTTGTCAATAATATGACCCATGAACTGAAAACACCTATATCAACAATTTCCCTTGCCTCTCAGATGCTGGGGGACACCAGTCTTTCGTCAACCATGAAAAACATCGATCAGATATCACGGGTGATCTCTGAAGAAAGCAGAAGGCTCGGATATCAGGTGGAAAAGGTTTTGCAAATGGCAGTATTTGATAAAGGTCAGGTCAAACTGAGGCGAAAGGAAACCGATATGCATGAACTGATCCGTAATGTTACAGAAAACTATACCTTTCAGGTTAAAAGTCGTGGTGGTTCCATTGAAACGTCCCTGGAAGCCGATAATTATGTTCTTGAAATTGATTCGGTGCACATAACCAATGTGTTAGCCAACCTGGTCGATAATGCATTGAAATATTGTTCACGAGAACCTGAAATAAGGATTACAACACGAAATTCGAAGCAGTTCTTTGTATTGGCCATTCGGGATAATGGAATAGGTATCGGTAAACAAGACCAGAAAAGAATTTTTGAAAAGTTTTACCGGGTACCAACCGGGAATGTGCATACCGTTAAGGGTTTCGGATTGGGATTAAGCTATGTTAAAAAGATCATTGAAGAGCATAAGGGAACCATTAAGGTTGAAAGCCAGCTATACGAAGGAAGTACATTTACCATTCATTTGCCATTGTCATTAAATTCAGCAAAATCATGAACAAAATTAAAATTCTTCTGGCTGAGGATGATGAGAATCTGGGAATGCTTCTCAGGGAATACCTGATAGCAAAATCATATGATTGCTCATGGTTTATCAACGGTGACAAAGCATACAAAAACTTTATCAAAAACCGCTATGATATCTGTATCCTCGATGTTATGATGCCCGTTAAGGACGGATTTACATTGGCCCGTGAAATAAGGATGACAAACACTGAAATTCCGATAATTTTTTTAACAGCAAAATCTTTTAAGGAAGATATAATTGAAGGTTTTAAGGCAGGAGCTGATGATTATATCACCAAGCCCTTCAGCATGGAGGAAATGTTATTCCGGATCGAGGCCGTATTGCGAAGGACAAAAAAAGACAGCACCGCCAGCACACAATATGAATTTAAAATCGGTGAGTATGTTTTTAACTCACAAATTCAGGTTTTAAAATATGGCAAGGAGGAGCAGAAGCTGACTACAAAAGAATCGGAGTTGCTCAAGTTGTTGTGTGTTAATAAAAATACTATTCTCGACCGGAATTTTGCATTGAAAACAATCTGGATTGATGACAATTATTTCAATGCCCGCAGTATGGATGTATATATTGCAAAATTACGCAAATACCTTAAGAATGATCCGAAGGTACAGATCATCAATGTTCACGGAAAGGGGTTTAAGATGATTGAGAATTAGGGGAGATGTTCACGGTCAACGGTTTACAGTTCACAGCAGATTCGTATACTGTAACCTGGTCCTTTCGTATCACTCATATATCGGTAGCCATTGAGATCATTTATTTTTTGTTTCAACGTAATTGCTTCATAACCGGAATGCACTGTTAACCGTGAACCGTAAACTGTGGAAACCCTGGCAGGGTGTGGGTTGGCTTAATAAGGTAATCAGGAATCAGCAACCGGTAGCTGGTAGTCTGTAAATCTGTTAATGAAAAGAGTTACAGTCGACTGTCAACAGTAGTGTGGTACACAGTTCACGGTTCACAGTTCACTGATTACCGTTCACCGTTTACTGTTTACCGTTTACTGGTTACTGATTACCGGTCCACCGTATATTTGTAGCCTTTGTTCTAAGCATTCTTTACACTACAGAATTCTAAAATCTTCCAACAATCTTTGGTTAAGGATATTTGAATTATGCTAAAATGCACTGTGAACTGTTAACTTAAAACTGTCAACTATACCGGCACCTCCGTCACACCCCCCAGCGCATAGCATTGTTCCTTTACCCATTTGGCCCATCCATTCGGAGATTTCGATTTGTCAAAGGTGGTATAAGAGATCGGTTTTCCGAAAGTAATGGTTATGCTTTTGTTCCTGTGTTTATAGGTTTCGTTAACCAGGTATAACATTTCGAGATTGGTTTTTATCCCCAGAAATTTCCTTGTTTTATAAAGCCGGTAGAAGAATTTTGAATTGTTACCGCTGATAAAAACCGGGATGATATCACGCCGGTACTGGATTGCCTTGCTGATAAAATTCTTTTTCCACACAAGATCCATAACCTGCCGTCCAAATTTACGGGATACATACCCGGAAGGGAAGGTCAATACCTGTGCTTCGGAACGGAATACCTCATCCATTTGTGTTGCAGCTTCCGTATCCTGCCTGCCGTGCTTGTTAATGGGTATGAAAAGCGGATGCAGGTTGGTGATGTTCATCAGGATGTCGTTCACGAGGAAGCGAAAATCCTTGTAATGGCGGCTTATGGCATCCATGAGGAGTAACCCGTCAAATCCGCCCAGCGGATGATTGGATGCTATGATGTACCGACCTTCTTTTGGCAGGTTCTCTTCCCCGTTAAGGGTCACTTTCACATTGAAATCGGTAAGAGCAACCCTGACAAAATCAAGTCCGGTCTTTTCCCCGTGCACGGCCAGAAAATCATTGATGTCTTTCTGATGCACGATTTTTTCGAGGTAACGGAATACAAATCGTGGCAGTATTTTCGCCAGCCCGGGGTTTTTATCATAAAAGACCTGTTTAACATTAATGGGCTTGATACGCTGAAAGGAAGTTTCCATTGTATTTATTATAGATACAAGCAAAATTATAAAAAACATCCTTTTTTAACGTCTGCCGTTTTTCTTTTCAGCGTTTCGTAAATAGACATCAATTGGTTTCGTCTTACCTGCCGGGAAACCATTCAATTAATATGCTTTAACGTATTGCATAAAAAATACGGTTGAAATCCTTTCACGCCGGTTAAATTCACTACAATGCCGATGGTTTTTGGGTACTGATGGAAAAAGTTATCAACAATGTGGGAAAAAATGGAAAAAAGTGGTATAAAATGGGATTTTTTGTATTATTTTTACATTCCACTAATAGTGGCCTTTTTATGATAACTTTCATTGGAGATTACACATGCAAGCTCGATGATAAGGGGCGGGTTTTACTGCCTGCCGCATTTATCAAGCAAATGGCGCATGGCATGCAAGAGAAATTTGTCATGAAGAAAGATATTTTTGAAAAATGCCTGGTCTTATATCCAATGGAAGAGTGGGAGAGGCAAAACCAGATACTCCGCAACAATACAAATCCTTACAACCGTGAACACAACAAATTCCTCAGGGGGTATTTTAAAGATACCGCCGAAATAACGTTGGATGCAAATAACCGGTTGTTGTTGCCAAGGCGGTTGGTGGAGGATATCGGGGCTAATAAGGAAATTGTACTGGCCGGACAATTGGGTAAAATTGAGATTTGGCCCCGTGATACCTATGACGCTATAGAAAGCGGTAGTGATGATTTTGCCCGGTTGGCAGAAAAGATAATGGGGAACATTAGTAAAGATAAAAATGAATGATCGCTTACCATCAACCGGTTTTGCTCAACGAGGCTATTGACGGTCTGAACGTTAAGCCTTCAGGCACGTATGTTGATGCAACGTTTGGTGGTGGAGGACATTCAAGAGAGATTCTCAAACGACTTGGTAAAAAAGGGAGGCTTTATGCTTTCGATTATGATGAGGATGCAGCTGCGCAGGTTCCGAATGATAAGCGGATCTTTTTTTTCCAGGGGAATTTCAGGTTCCTTGAAAATTACCTTGGCTTTTTTGGTGTCGGTAAAGTCAACGGGATACTTGCCGACCTGGGCGTTTCATCCCATCACTTTGATGTACCTGAACGAGGATTTAGTTACCGGTATAATTCCACGCTTGACATGAGGATGAACCGAAAGAGCACGCTGACGGCAGCAAAAATTATTGCTGAATATCCCGGTCCCGACCTGGAGCGGATTTTTAAGTCTTATGGTGAGCTTCACGACAGCCGGAAAATAGCAGCATCCATAGTGAGAGCCAGGACATCACAAAGGATAGGCACAACAAATGAACTGATCAGGATCCTTCAGCCCTGTATGCCCGTTAAACAAACCAACCAATATCTGTCAAAGGTATTTCAGGCGTTAAGAATCGAAGTCAACCGTGAAATAGATAACCTGTCTGATTTACTGCAACAAAGCAATGTGTTACTGCAATCCGGAGGAAGGCTGGTAGTGATCAGTTATCATTCCCTTGAAGACAGGCTGGTAAAGAATTATATCAAATCGGGCAATTTCAGTGGGATTATAGAAAAAGATATATACGGGAACTATTCAGTGCCGTTCAAGGCTGTCAATCACAAAGCAATCGTTCCCGGGAAAAAAGAAATGGAAAGTAATACCAGAGCACGAAGTGCTAAGCTTCGCGTGGCAGAAAAAAATAAGGACCATGTACGAAAAGGACGCGAATATTGATTTTATAGAAATAGAACCTTTTGTGGAACCTCTTGATCCGGCTTCCAAAGATAAAGCTGTTGACGGAACAGGTAAAACTGCCGGGGTTAAAGAAGAGAAAAAGCCAATAAAAGTGAAAGAATTTCTCGATGGTTCTATTCTTGTTCGTGAGGCTATGACACGGCAACTCCCTTTTATTTTATTCCTTACGGTACTGGCTGTGCTCTATATCGGTAATCGCTACTATGCCGAGCGAATGGTTAGAAAAATAAGTGAGACGGAACTTGAAGTCAAAAACCTGCGTGCTGAACAGGTTACGACTGCGGCTGAATTAATGCACATCAGCAAACCATCGGAAGTCTCATCGATTGTTAATACCAAAAACCTCGGGCTGAAGCCATCTGTTGATCCTCCTAAAAAGCTTATACGAAAAAAGAATCCGTAATGTCGATCAAACGTGACATATTATGGCGGGTCGCTGTTATTTATTTTGGTTTTCTGTTGATCGGTTTTCTGATCATCGGTAAGATCCTGTATATCCAGGTATTTGAGAAAAGCATGTGGGAGGCTGAAGCCAGTGCATATATCCTTAAAAATATGATCATTCCGGCTGATCGCGGCAGCATTTATGCGGCTGACGGCAGGTTGCTGGCAAGTTCCGTTCCGTATTATGAAATAAGATTTGATTCTCGCTGCTATGCCCTTACCGATAAGATCTTCTATGACAATGTCGATTCATTGGCATATTGCCTTTCAAAGCTATTCAAAGATAAACCGGCCTGGCAATACAGGCAGGAACTTATTTCTGCGAGGAAGTCAGGTAATCGGTATCATCTTGTAAAATCGGGTGTCAATTATATTCAATTGAAACAAGTGAAAACCTTTCCTGTTTTCCGAAGAGGGAAATACAAGGGAGGTTTTATTTACCTGCAGGAAAATAAGCGGATCAGGCCTCATCAAAATCTTGCAGCAAGGCTCATTGGTTATACCACCAAAGGTGAAAGAGGCAATATTGTTGGTATCGAAGGAGCTTATGAAGATCAGTTGAATGGGATTGAAGGTATACGGCTAATGCAACGGTTAAACGGCGATATCTGGATGCCCGTCAACGACAGAAATGAAATAGAACCCAGGGATGGTGTTGATGTAATCACCACCATCGATGTTGACATACAGGATGTGGCAGAAAAAGCCCTTGTTGAACAGCTGATAGCTCAGGATGCAAGGCATGGAACAGCTGTTCTGATGGAGGTGCAGACCGGCGAAATAAAGGCTATGGTCAACCTGAGCAAAGACAGCCAGGGAAGATACCGTGAACTGCAGAATTTTGCTATCGGCGAAAGTACCGAACCCGGATCAACCTTTAAATTACCGGTTCTGATAGCCGCACTTGAAGATGGTTATGTCGACCTGAATGACACTATTGAGACCGGCGATGGCACTTTTCAATACTACGATAAAATAATCCGCGATGAACAATATAAACACGGCGGATATGGCAAACTTACCGTACAGAAAGTATTCGAATATTCATCCAATGTCGGTATGGCCAAAATTATTACCGAGGCCTATAAAAACCAGCCACACCACTTTGTTGACAGGTTATACCGGATGCGGCTCAATGAGAAACTCGGGGTTGAGATAAAAGGAGAAGGAAAACCCATTATCCGTTATCCGGGTGAGAAACTATGGTCGGGGATCTCCCTTGCACAGATGTCGTATGGGTATGAAGTAAGGCTTACACCCTTGCAAATCCTTGTCTTTTATAATGCCATTGCCAATAATGGTAAAATGGTCAAGCCCATTTTCGTTAAGGAGCTACAGTATCATGGCAAAACTATTAAAACCTTTGGGCCCGAAGTTTTACAATCTTCCGTTTGTTCAAGGGCAACACTGAAAAAGGTAAGATTATTGCTCGAAGGAGTGGTGGAAAACGGAACAGCTAATAATCTGCGGAATCCGCAGATAAAAATCGCCGGAAAAACGGGTACAAACCAGATATACAACAAAAAATATGGTTATAAGACTGACAGTGAGGTTAGTTATCAGGCTTCTTTTGTCGGATATTTTCCTGCTGATGAACCTCGTTTTTCCTGTATTATCGTCGTTAACTCTCCTTCGAAACAGGTGTACTATGGTAATCAGGTTGCCGGTCCGGTCTTTCTTGAAATTGCAAAAAAGGTATATGCAACAGCAGTCGATATGCATCACCCCATCGAGGAAGAAAAGAATGTAATGGTTGACTTACCCTATTCAAAGAACGGAAACCGTAATGAGTGCAAGACGGTTTTACAGGAATTGAGAATTCCCATAGAAAATAAACACGTTCAATCCGAATGGATAAATACTGCCAAGGATAAACAGGAAGTAAAATTCAGTGAAAGAACCGTAATAGAGAACCTGGTACCGAACGTAGTTTCATTGGGGGCAAAGGATGCTGTTTATCTCCTCGAAAATGCCGGATTGAAGGTTACTCTCGTAGGGAAAGGCAGTGTCAGGAGCCAATCGATTTTTCCTGGGACCAGGGTTAGAAAAGGAGAAAAAATAGTGCTGGAAATGACCTATAGAGATTGATGATGAAGACATTGAACAATATATTGAAATCCATAGAAGTGCTACAGGTGTCCGGAAAGCCGGATATCGATATTACCGGCATTTCCTTCAACTCCCGCACAGTGATCCCCGGATCGGTCTTCGTTGCTGTGAAAGGCACATATGCTGACGGTCATGATTATATCCCTCAGGCAATTACAAATGGAGCTGGTGTCATAGTTGGAGAAAGGATGCCTGCAGAAAGACCGGAAAATATCACTTTCATCAGCGTAAGTGACAGCGCTAAAGCACTGGGTATAATGGCTTCCAATTATTATAACAATCCTTCATCAAAACTGAAGCTGATTGGAATTACAGGTACAAATGGCAAAACAACAACAGTAACACTCCTGCACCGTCTTTTTACAGCACTTGGTTTCAAAGCGGGCTGCCTTTCTACCATACGAAATTATGTTGGTCAAAGAACGGTTGGAGCTACACACACAACACCCGATCCTGTGCAGTTAAACAGCCTGCTGAAAGAAATGGTTGATGATGGTTGTCAATATGCTTTCATGGAAGTGAGTTCGCATGCTCTGGCACAACAGCGTGTGGCGGGTCTTGAATTTGCAGGCGGAATTTTTTCCAACATCACTCACGATCACCTCGATTATCATAAAACCTTTGATGAATATATACGGGCTAAAAAACTGTTCTTTGATAACCTTCCGGGAGGCAGTTTTGCCATTATTAACAACGATGACCGTAACGGTAAGATTATGGTACAAAATACCAGGGCAAGGGTGAAATATTTCGGAGTAAAATCAATGGCTGAATATAAAGCCAGAATAATAGAAAGCCATGTGGACGGAATGTTGTTGAACATTGATCAGACCGAGGTGTGGACCCGGTTTATAGGGGCCTTCAATGCCAGTAATTTACTGGCTGTATATGCCACTGCCCGACAGTTAGGTCAGTCAAAAGAAAACATACTCAAGATTCTAAGCACACTCGAATCCGTGGAAGGCAGGTTTCAGTACTTCAAATCGGATGATGGCATCACATCCATCATTGATTATGCACATACACCGGATGCACTTGAGAATGTTCTTACAACCATTCATCAGATAAGGTCTGCGGAATGCCGGTTGATTACTGTAGTAGGGGCAGGCGGTAATCGTGATAAAACAAAACGGCCAAAAATGGCTCGCGTGGCTGCTGAAATGAGCGACAAGGTAATTCTTACATCAGATAATCCCAGGGATGAGGATCCGGATACCATTATTGCCGATATGAAACAAGGCCTTGACGATATCCTGTCTCAGAAGACAATCGCTATTACAGACCGCAAGGAAGCCATCAGGGCTGCCTGTTTGATGGCAAAGACGGGAGATATCATACTGATTGCCGGCAAAGGACATGAGAATTACCAGGAAATAAAAGGTGTAAAATATCCTTTCAGCGATGTGGATTTTGTAACGGAAGAATTAAGGATAAATAAAAAAACCCTAGAATAACCTATGCTGTATTATCTGTTTGATTATCTTGACAGGTTCGATATACCGGGCGCCGGCATGTTTCAATACCTCTCCTTCCGGTCGGCAGTGTCGGTTATTACTTCTTTGGTTATATCACTGTTTATCGGCAAAAGAATCATAAAGATTTTACAGCGCAAACAAATTGGAGAAAGCATACGTGACCTGGGACTGGACGGTCAGCTTTCCAAAAGAGGAACGCCTACCATGGGTGGATTGATAATACTGGCATCCATACTCATACCCGTGATCCTGTTTGGCGACCTGCTTAATGTATATGTTCAGCTAATGCTTTTCATTACCATATGGCTTGGATCTGTTGGTTTTATTGATGATTACATTAAGGTGTTTAAGAAAAACAAACAAGGATTGCGCGGTACATTTAAAATTATTGCACAGGTGGTGGCAGGACTTGTGGTTGGATTAACACTGCATTTCAACGATAGTGTCCTTGTGCGCGAAAAAGTGTTGAATCGTGAAGGGACCCCGGTTATCAGAATAATTGAAGGGACTGACCAGAATGTACCTTCCATCAGTTATATCACCCGGGATGTCAAGTCAACAAAGGTGAATGTTCCTTTTTTCAAGAACAATGAATTTGACTATGCCATGCTTATCGGCTTTTTGGGCAAAAAAGCCGATGAATGGGCATGGATAGTAGTTACACTGGCTGTAATCCTTATTATAACTTTTATATCCAACGGGGCCAACCTTACCGACGGCCTTGATGGCCTGGCGGCAGGTACATCGGCCATTATCGGATTGACACTGGGGATACTTGCCTATGTGTCGGGTAACGTTTTCTTCTCCGATTACCTGAATATCATGTACCTGCCTCAAACCGGAGAGCTGGTGGTTTATATCAGTGCCTTTATAGGGGCACTGATCGGATTTTTATGGTATAACTCCTATCCCGCACAGGTATTCATGGGAGATACCGGCAGCCTTGCCATTGGTGGTATTATTGCCGTTTATGCCATTCTTATACGCAAAGAACTGCTTATTCCGATATTATGTGGCGTATTTGTAGCCGAAAGCCTGTCCGTCGTCATACAGGTAATTTATTTCAAATATTCACGGTATGTGCATGGGGAAGGGAAAAGAGTATTTAAAATGTCACCATTGCATCATCACTATCAGAAACTTAATTATCCCGAATCCAAAATAGTGATACGATTCTGGATTGTAAGCATATTGCTCGCCCTGATAACTATTGTTACCCTAAAAATACGATAATAATGGAACAAAGAATTGTAATTCTTGGAGCAGGAGAAAGCGGAACAGGTGCTGCGGTACTTGCCCGCAAACAGGGATTTGATGTGTTTGTTTCGGATACAGGCCGAATCAAGGATCATTATAAAGAGATACTGTTTAATTATGATGTTGACTGGGAAGAGGGAAAACACACCGAACGGCTTATATTAAATGCTGATGAGATAATTAAAAGTCCGGGCATTTCTGAAAAGTCTGATATTGTTGTAGCGATCCGGAAAAAAGGAATAAGGATTATTTCTGAGATAGAATTTGCGGGAAGGTATACCACTGCCAAAAAAATATGCATCACAGGGAGCAATGGGAAAACAACGACCACGAGTCTGATCCATCATATGTTACGCAAGGCGGGAATGAATGCAGGTCTGGCAGGAAATGTCGGGAAAAGTTTTGCCATGATGGTGGCAACAGAGAATTATGATTATTATGTGCTCGAGTTAAGCAGTTTTCAGCTTGACGGAATGTATGATTTTAAAGCGGACATAGCCATATTGCTTAATATCACTCCGGACCATCTTGACCGGTATGATTATAATCTGCAGAAATATGTGGATTCGAAGTTCACGATTACACACAACCTTTCGGAAGATGATTTTTTTGTGTATTGCTCTGATGATGAAATTACCATAAGGGAATTGGAAAGGATCGTGATTAAAGCCAAACAACTCGGTTTTACCATGAAGGAAACCGTGCAACAGGGTGCTTATGTAGACCGGGGGTTTATGAAAATTGAAGTGGAGGACGATTTGTTTGAGATGTCACTGGCTGATCTTGCCCTGAAAGGAAAACATAATGTATACAATTCAATGGCGGCCGGTATTACAGGAAATGTACTGAAGATAAGGAAACCCTTGATCCGTGAAAGCCTGATGGATTTTACGGGCGTGGAACACCGACTGGAACGGTTTATCAGTGTTCACGGTATTGAATTTATCAATGATTCTAAAGCTACCAATGTTAACTCAACCTGGTACGCCCTCGAAAGCATGACTACTCCGGTTATATGGATTGCCGGAGGCGTTGACAAGGGCAACGATTATAACGAACTGATGGATCTGGTTAAGAGTAAAGTCAAAGCTTTGGTTTGCCTGGGTGTCGATAATTCCAAGCTTCATGGAGCTTTTGATTCAGTTATACCTGTTGTTACCGATGCAGCATCGATGAAAGAAGCGGTTTTAGCTGCTTACAGGCTTGGAGGCAAAGGCGATACCATTTTGCTTTCACCTGCCTGTGCAAGCTTTGATCTCTTCGAGAATTATGAGGACCGGGGATGGCAATTTAAAAAATTTGTTCGTGAACTGTAACCTATATGGATGAATAAAAAATTACGGAAATATTTTAAGGGTGATGCAGTTATCTGGGCTGTAATCATCCTGTTGTCGGTGTTTTCACTATTGACTGTTTATAGTGCCACAGGATCACTTGCTTACAAATATCAGGGGGGCAATACTTATTATTACATGGTGAATCATGCAACGCGACTGTTGATTGGTATCATTATGATATACGCCATACACCTTGTTCCCTATAAGTACTTTTCCAGGCTATCACAGCTATTCCTGATTATTTCAATACCCCTTCTTGTCATTACACTGTTCTTCGGAACCAGCATTAACCAAGCTTCACGATGGCTGACTGTACCCGGGCTGGGTTTTACCATTCAGCCTTCAGACCTTGCAAAGCTGGCGCTTATCATGTATCTTGCACGAGTCCTGGCACAAAAACAGGATAGAATCGAAGATTATAAGGAATCCTTTCTGCCCGCCATCATACCTGTACTGATCGTATGCGCACTGATACTTCCTGCCAATCTTTCCACGGCTATGCTGCTTTTTGTTGTCTGTATGATCCTTATGTTCATCGGACGAATCAGGCTCAAATATCTGTTTGCCTTTGGAAGTATAATGGCTGGTATCATTGCCATATTTATCACTTTCGTAATGGTAAAGGATATGGAAGGAAGGGTGGGCACCTGGAAACACAGGATTGAAAGCTTTGTTAGCCATGACAAGGAAGATAATTATCAGGTAAATCAGGCAAAGATTGCCATAGTGAGGGGGGGCCTAATCCAGTTAAGGCCGGGTAAAAGTATACAACGTAATTTTATTCCACACCCTTATTCTGATTTCATTTTTGCCATCATCATTGAGGAGTACGGTCTTACAGGTGCCATTATTATCATGACCTTATACTTGTACCTGTTATTCAGGGCTGCCATTATGGTGCGAAGAAGCAGCAGGACTTTCCCGGCTTTCCTGGCAATGGGACTGGCTCTGCTGATTACTTCTCAGGCTATGATCAACATGGCGGTGGCTATTAACCTTATCCCTGTGACCGGCCAGCCTTTACCCATGATAAGCTGGGGAGGCTCATCCATGCTGTTTACATGTGCTTCATTCGGGATTATCCTGAGTGTTAGCAGGGGCATAAAAGAACAAAACAGTTTGAACGCAGCGAATCATGCCAACAATGAACATGAAAACGAACCGGAGGATAATAATTAGCGGAGGTGGCACAGGAGGGCATATATTCCCGGCCCTTTCAATTGCGCGCGAGATAATTGCACGCGATCCCGGTACCGAAATTTTGTTTGTTGGTGCTAAGGATCGCATGGAAATGGAAATAGTGCCGCAGGCTGGATTTCATATTGAAGGATTGCCGGTCGAAGGATTTCAACGCCGGTTAACGCTGAAAAACATTTTCGTGGTATTCAATCTTTTCCGGAGTTTGCGCAGGGCAGGGCGGATAATAAAAACCTTTAAACCCGATGCGGTTGTGGGCGTGGGTGGTTATGCCAGTGGCCCTGTTGTGAGAATGGCTGTCAAACAGGGTATACCGGTTCTGATACAGGAACAGAATTCCTATGCCGGTTTAACAAACCGCATTCTTGCCCGTAAAGCTAACCGGATCTGCGTGGCATACGAGGGGATGGAAAAATATTTCCCTGCACAGAAAATTGTCATGACCGGTAATCCCGTCAGGGAAGATTTGATACAGGCCGGTTTAAAGAAAAATGAGGCCATGGAATACTTTGGACTGAAAGCAGATAAACCTGTTTTATTGGTACTGGGGGGTAGCCTGGGAGCAAAAACAATCAATGAAAGTATATTCCGGAATATAGGAATGATTGAAAGTTCTGACCTTATCGTTATCTGGCAGACAGGTAGCTTATATTTCAGAGATATAAATCAGAAGATCCATGAAAGGCCTTTGAAGAACCTTATTTACATGGATTTTATCAACCGGATGGATCTGGCGTATGCAATTGCTGATGTCATTGTTTCACGGGCCGGTGCAGGAACAATATCCGAACTTTGTCTGGTTGGAAAACCCGTGATCCTGGTTCCCTCACCCAATGTTGCCGAGGATCATCAGACAAAAAATGCCATGATGCTGGTAAATAAAAATGCAGCCGTCCTTGTGAAAGATGCTGAGGCATTCACTCAACTTTTACCTGTGGCTTTTGACCTGATAAGAAATAATGCACTGCGGATGACTCTTGAAGAAAACTGCAGGTTGATGGCGTTAAAAAATGCCGCAGCCCGAATAGTCGATGAACTTTATGCCATTCTGCCTGAACCATGATGAATTTTGCTGACATAGAAAGAATATATTTTATCGGTGCCGGCGGTATCGGCATGAGCGCCCTTGCACGTTACTTTAACGCTGTGGGGAAAAAAGTGGCTGGTTATGATAAAACGCCTTCAGCGCTCACGGATCAGTTAATCCGTGAAGGAATCGATATTCATTTCGATGATTCGGTTGATAATATTCCTGAACCCTACCGGAAGAAAAAAAGAACATTGATAATCATGACACCTGCCATACCGGATGATCATACTGAACTGAATTATTTCAGAAAGAACGCTTATCCATTGCTTAAAAGAGCAGAATTGCTGGGTTTGATAACCCGCAATAAGAAAACCATTGCCGTTGCAGGAACCCACGGAAAAACCACCATCACTACCATGATTTCATGGATCATGAGCCATACAAGTGAATCATGCACCGCCTTTCTGGGTGGTATTTCAAAGAACTTCAACAGTAACCTTGTTTTGAATTCTCAAAGTGAGTGGATCATTGCAGAAGCTGATGAATACGACCGGTCTTTTCTTCATCTATATCCTTATGCAGCCGTGATCACTGCCATGGATGCAGATCACCTCGATATTTACGGAAATCTGCAGGAATTGCATAAATCATTTCATAGCTTTATAACACAAGTTAATCCAGACGGATTTTTGGTAATCAAAAAAGGATTACCGGTAGATGAAACTGTTGCGGATTGTCGTATTGTAAAATATTCCCTGAACGAGGAAACCGATTATTATGCTTCGGACATACGTCTCAACAAGGCTATATATACGTTTGATGTTAATACCCCGGATAATATAATCCGATCCGTATCCCTGAATCATCCGGGTTGGGTGAATGTAGAAAACGCTGTTGCAGCAACAGCCCTGTGCCATCAGCTTGGATATGATGAAAGCATAATTCGCGATTCTCTTGCTACATTCAGCGGCAGTCAGCGTCGTTTTGATCATATCCTTAAAACGGACAAGCTTGTGTTTATTGATGATTATGCGCATCACCCCAGGGAGATTGAAGCAACTGTGATGTCGGTAAAAGAACTGTATCCGGGTAAACGGATAACAGGTATCTTCCAGCCTCACCTCTATTCACGTACCAGGGATCTGGCAGCAGCATTTGCCCAAAGCCTGAGCTTACTTGATGAATTGATTTTACTGGAAATTTATCCTGCCCGCGAAAGTCCTATTGAGGGAATTTCTGCTGAATCCATTCTAAAACACGTAACAATAAGCAATAAAATGATCTGTAAAAAAGCTGACCTGTTGAAAGTACTCCAGGGCAGGGAGATCGAAGTACTGATTACCATGGGAGCAGGTGATATTGACCGTCTGGTTGAAGAAATTAAAAATATTTACAGCTGATTAAAGAATTATGAAGTTTACACGAAATATCATAATATGGGCGCTTATCCTGGGTTACCTGATTGCGGCATCGGGGTTTATAAGTGAAAAACAGGCCGGACAGCTAGTGAATTCACTGGATATAAAAATACTGGATGCGGAGCAATCGCATTTTATTGATGAGAATGATGTCAGGGAGATGTTATACGGAAGCCGCATCCCGATGCTGGGTGAAAAAGGAAACATGATAAAGTTGAAACATATTGAAGAAAAACTGCGTCAGGAGCAAATAATCCGCACAGCCGAAGTATATATAACCGAACCTGGCATATTGCATATTGATGTCCGGCAGCGTGAACCCTTTGTGAGAATCTTTAACAGCCGGGGGCAAAGTTATTATTTTGACCGTGAAGGCAATATAATCCCTTTTTCACATTCCTTCAGTCCTTTTGTATTGGTAGTAAACGGACACATAACCGAGCCTTTCAAAATCGGTCAGGTAAAAAATATCTGGAATTTTGACCACGATTCGTTATCGTTGCGACAACGTTGCATTTATGACCTGTTCAGGCTGACCTCCTTTATTGATCAGGACGATTTCTGGAGATCACAGATAGAGCAGGTCTTTGTAAGCCCATCCGGGGAGTTTGAGCTTATTCCACGGGTTGGTTCTCATATTATCGAGTTTGGCAGAGCTGAGGATGTGGCAGAAAAATTTTACAAATTACGATTGCTTTACATAGAGGGTTTTAACCGGTTGGGTTGGAACCAGTATTCGCGGATAAATCTTAAATATAACAATCAGGTAGTGTGTATTAAAAACTAAACCTATGAAGCATCCGTGTTATTATATTGGCAAATACAATTTTACCAGAATTACCAGCATGGAAATTCCATCGTACCTTTTAAAATAAAATTTAATTATGATGAAATATCGAAACAATATTCTGGCAGCAATTGACATAGGCACGACAAAGATCGTGACGGTGATCGGTTATATCAATGAGAATGGCAGGCTCGATGTCCTTGGGATGGCTAAAAGTCCTTCAAAAGGTGTCCGGAGGGGGCTGGTCCTTAACATTGATGAAGCTGTTAGTGCCATCCGGACAACCGTGGAGGAGGTCCAAAAGCAGGTTGGATTTCAGATTAAACAGGCATTTGTTGGAATTGCGGGTCAACACATAAAAAGTATCCGGAACAGGGGGTATATCAATCGTGATTCCTACGATACTGAGATAACCCTTGCTGATACAGAAAGGCTGCTGGCCGACATGTATAAGATACCGATTGAACTGGGCGAGGAAATTATCCACGTATTACCTCAGAATTATATTGTTGATAGCGAGACGGGGGTTAAAAATCCGGTTGGAATGTTTGGGAAAAGACTTGAGGCCAATTTTCATATCGTGATTGGTGATATTGCTTCTGCACGGAACATCGAAAGATGTGTTGACCGCGTTGGCATCAGGGTAAGGCAGATGATACTGGAACCGCTGGCATCATCAGCGGCTGTGCTGAGTGACGAAGAAAAAGAAGCGGGTGTGGCCTTGATCGACATAGGCGGAGGGACCACCGACATTGCCGTTTTTCATGATGAAATAATAAGGCATACTGCTGTAATCCCGTTTGGAGGTAATGTAATCACCAAGGATATTATGGAAGGATGCGCCATTCTGAGCAAGTATGCCGAACAACTTAAAATTCAGTTTGGATCCGCATTAGGCGATCTGGCACAGGATGATAAAGTGGTCACTGTACCCGGTATCAACGGGCGTGAACCTAAGGAAATTTCCTTTAAAAGCCTGGCTTATATAATTCAATCACGTATGGAGGAAATCATCGATTCTGCCCTATTCGAACTTGAGAATTCGGGATGTATGGATAAACTAAGTGCGGGTATTGTAATTACAGGAGGAGGTTCCTTGCTGCGAAATCTCCCGCAATTGGTAAAATTCCGTTCGGGACTGGATGTACGTATAGGGTACCCGAATGAAAGGCTGGGAAATGATTCAACCGGTGAAATCAATGATCCTATGTTCAGTACAAGCGTAGGATTGTTACTTAATGGTTACGATATTCTGCAAGGTTCGATGCATGGTACGAAAAACAGCACGCTTGAAGAAAATCATGATTTTGTTAAGGCCTATGGGGCTGAAGATAAAGACAAAGAGCGAAACAGTGAGAAAACCGCCCGGACTGAGAATGATGAATCACCCGATGGAACGACGAAAAAGGCGGGAAGTATTCTGGATAATTTCAAAAAGACAATAGGAGGTTTTTTTGACGTCAATGATAGCGAAATGTAAAAAATCACTCATATGGACGAATTAATCAATTTCGAGCTCCCGGTAAACCATTCTTCCATCATTAAAGTAGTTGGTGTTGGAGGTGGCGGAAGCAATGCCGTAAATCATATGTACCGGCTTGGTATAAAGGATGTTAATTTTGTTGTATGCAACACCGATGCCCAGGCTCTGTCAAACAGTCCGGTTCCCATTAAGGTTCAGCTTGGAGCTTCCCTGACGGAAGGAAGGGGTGCCGGTAATAAACCTGAGGTAGGTAAACAGGCAGCCATTGAAAGCCTGGATGGAATAAAGGACGCTCTTTCAGCAAACAGCCGTATGGTATTTATCACGACTGGGATGGGCGGAGGTACCGGTACCGGAGCGGCCCCCATAATTGCCAAGGCAGCTAAGGATCTTGGAATCTTAACAGTCGGGATTGTTACCATCCCTTTTAGAAATGAAGGTCCGCGAAGAATCAGTCAGGCTCTGGACGGTATTGCCGAAATGGAACAGTACGTTGATTCATTGCTGGTCATCAACAATGAAAAGATCAGGGAGATGTACGGCGATTTAAAGGTGTCGGAAGCATTTTCCAAGGCAGACGATGTGCTGGCGATTGCAGCCAAGGGAATCGCCGAGATTATCACCGTTCATGGCTTTATCAATGTTGACTTTGCCGATGTGCATACCGTTATGTCAGACAGCGGGGTTGCCATAATGGGTTCGGCTATGGCCGAAGGTGAGAACAGGGCCATCCAGGCGACTCAGAAAGCGCTTGCATCACCCTTGCTGAATGATAATGATATTAAAGGTGCCCGTAACATACTCGTTAATATTACTTCGGGTAATGAAGAGGTGACCATGGATGAGATCGGGCAAATAATAGATTATATACAGGAATGCTCCGGCGTGAATGCTGATCTTATCTGGGGGAACGGAATTGATGTCAGCCTTGGCGATAAGATCTGTGTAACTATTATTGCTACCGGATTTGCTTCAAACAGCATTCCTGAATTGTATGCACGAAAACGTGAAATAAACCGGATTTCCCTGTCGGATTACGAAACTGCTTCCAACGTCAGAAATGCTGATTTTGAGGTTAAAGACAAACCGGCAACAGAGAAAAAAACAGGGGACCAGCAAACCCTTGAATTCAAGATCTCCTCGACAGATAACTGGTCTAAGGAAGTGAGCAGAATAAAAGATCGGGTTGATATTAAAAAGGCATCACAACGGGTCAATACGATTAAAAAGAACCAGGAACGGTTGAAGGAGTTGAACATATCACCTTCTGCTACAGGGGACTATATTGATGAACTCGAGAATACACCGGCCTATAAAAGGAAAAAGGTTAAGATTGAGCAGGTTAAGCATTCTGAAGAGACGAAAGTTTCACAGTATTCCCTGGTGAATGATCAGGAACGCCAGGTCAAGCTCAGTAAGGATAATCCATATTTGCATGATGCAATAGATTAAAAAGGTTAACGGTTGACAGATCACGGTTAACTGTGAACTGTGAACTGTGAACAAGGAACTAAGAATCATAAATCAACATAATCATGGGTCTTTTTGAAAAAGTAAGTGATGATATTAAGGCGGCCATGTTAGCCCGGCAGAAGGACAGGCTTGAAGCCCTCCGTGCTGTCAAAACTGCCTTTATGCTGGCTAAAACCGAAACCGGTATTGCAGACCTGCCTGCGGATCAGGAACTTAAAATTCTGCAGAAGATGATCAAACAACGTAAGGAATCGGCTGAAATTTATAAGTCGCAAAACCGGATGGATCTGTACAAGCAAGAGGTTGATGAGGCGGCAGTGATTGCAGAATACCTGCCAAGGCAGATGAATGAAGAAGAGATCGTACAGATCATTAAAAGGATTGTTCAGGAAGTGGGAGCGATCTCTCTAAAAGATATGGGGAAAGTAATGAGTGTTGCCAGCAAAGAATTGTCGGGGAAAGCTGATAACAAAATGATAGCGGATAAAGTAAAAGAAATCCTTGCCGGAATGTGAAAATCAACACATGATTAGCAAGGATTTCAAATAGCCCGTTGTTAATGAATAAAATGCTTTTATGCCTGTTAATAGAATTCCCTGCGATTATCCTTAATCCGTGAAATGCTCTTCAGGGCTTCATAGGCAGTGTAATTCACAAGTGCCGCATAGCTTCTGTCAAGGTACATTTTTTCCCGGTTCAGTATTTCCTGTGTGGCTTCTCCGGAGCTGTTTAAATTGGTAACCACAACAACAAATACACCATTATTACCGGTTATGGGTTGTGATATGGCGTTTTCTTCGAGTTGCATGGCTGAAGCAACAATTACGGGTTCACTCCCCACTTCGGGCAAGGATGGATAAGTTATCCGAACACCTACAGCTGTTTTAACCGGTACATTCAATTCACCTGCAAGGTCTTCAAGAGTCTGGTTTGAAGCCATTTTCTTGCTGATATCTGCTGTAATTATGGATGCCTTTTTTTCCTTGCGGACTTCGTTTTCAATCTCTGCTTTAACACTTTCAATGGGGGCAAATCCTTCCTCATGTATTTTATCCAGAACACCGATTACATATTTGTTGCCCAATTTGAAAACCTGTTGCGATACTTCCTTTTCATCGGCTTCATAGGCCCATTTGACCAACATCCTGGCATGCTCGAGACCGGTTATCTCACGGTCAAGCGGTTGCAATCCCGGCACTGTACGTACATAAACTGAGAGATTTTGATCTTCAACAGCTTTGTTAAACTTTTCATACGTATTGTTGATACCGGCAAATTCGTTGGCCTTTGAATAATATACCTGATCGGTTACGTCACTGGGAATAACATTTCTTTCCAGTATTCCTACCATAACACGCTTTGAGGTTTTTGACTGATCCGTGATTTCAACAACATGGATCCCGAATTGTGTAGCAACAATCTTAACATCTCCTTTCTTGCCGAAGAAACAACTATCGGAAAATGACTTAATCATATCTCCTTCTTTAAACCATTTAAGATCTCCACCTTCAATGGCCGATGCATTATCAGAAGAATAGGTTTGAGCAAGCGAAGCAAAGTCAGCTCCATTATTAATGAGTTCTTTTAAACTGTCGGCAACTTGCCAGATCCTTGATGCATTATTCTGATTGGCCTGCAGTAATATATGACGAGCTCTCACAGAATCAGGGAGGTAGTTAATCGCGGCCAGTTTGGCCAGCTTGTAGGAATTTCCTTCAAAGTAAGGGCCGATAACCGTACCGACTTCTGAATTGAACATAATATCATTCAGGGTGTCCGGTAATTCTCCATAGCGGTAATTTGTTTCATCAAACGGATTGGAGGAATTAAGATTTACAAATTGTCTTGTGTTTTCAACCTCAGCAAATTCTTCCATATGGTTGATGATGAAATTTTCAGCCTCTTTATAATCATCTTTGGATGGGATAATATCAAAAAACAGATAGCGTATATCCCTTGACTCTTTTTGTTTATAATTGCCTTTATGATCGGTATAATATTTCTTGATATCAGCATTTGTCAAGGATATTGAAGAATCACTCACGGTATTGAAAGGCCTGACAATAAAATCAAAATCGAGTGCAGTGGTGTTTTCGGCATACCGTTTTCTGGCTTCCAGGGATGTGGCATTTATACCTTTGCGCAACAATCCGATATATTTTTCAAACTTTCTGCTTCGGTATACCTCGTTTTCAACAAAAGTATAGTAGATTTTTTCGTCACTTTCCTGAATCTCCTGTATTTGCTGAATAAATTGTACCAATCCTTGCCGGTTAAGCATTCCGGTCTGCGCATCACCGAAATATTGCATAACCAGCTGATGAGGATTCTCGCCGATGAACATTTCCTTGAGTTCGTCTTCGCTTACATCAATGCCGGTTTTTTTATATTCTTTTTCCAGAACCAGATCCCGCACCATATTTTCCCAAACAGCCATACGAAAACGTTCCTGGATGTTTTCATCGAAACTGCTTTGACCGGTTCTTATCTCCTGAAATTTTTCAAGTCTTTTCACTTCGGTCTCAAATTCGGTGTAAGGAATGGATTTCCCGGCAATTTCGGCAATTTCATGTTTGGATTGAGTAAACAGTGAGCCGCCGGAATCCAGAAAATCACTTAAAACAAAAGCAAACAGAGCTAATCCGATTATAATGGCCAGCAGCAATCCTGCTCTCATCCTTAATTTCTCAAGTATCGCCATAGAAATAAATACATTAAAGGTTTCAAAAATAGGGTACGAATATAGCAATTTCTATTCTGATACAAGAGGGAATAATAAAAAAAGGGACATCCGCCTTCGCCAAGGCTTCGGCGGATAAAAGGGACACCCGCCTTCGCCAAGGCTTCGGCGAATAAAAGGGATCAGGAAGCAGCGGCGGTGAGTAGAATTAGAAAATTTGAAGATTTGAAAATTTAACGATTCCCTTCCTTGGAGGGGTCGGGGTGGATTCTTAAGATGAAAAGATTGACCGATTTACCGTTGACTGTGGACTCTTTAACTATTGCGCAATGATCTTCATTTCCACAAGCTCAATACGGGTATGGCTTACTTTAAGAATTTTAAATTCGTAATGACCAATCGTTACAATTTCATTGAGTTTTGGGATGTTTTCATGATGAAACATAATAAAGCCGGCCAACGTATCATATTCTTCCGATTCAGCAAATGAAAGCCGGTATTTTTCATTAAGGTATTCGATTTCCAGTCTGCAGGAAAAAAGATAGATATTCTGACCGAGTTTCTTTTCAATAAATTCATCTGTATCATGCTCATCTTCAATTTCTCCAAATATTTCTTCCATAATATCTTCAATTGTCAACATCCCTGAAATTCCGCCAAATTCATTTACAACCACGGCAACACCGGTTCGACCCTTGATGAAATTTTGCAGCAGCTTGTTGGCCGCCATGGTTTCGGGGACATAGGAAAGAGGAATGAGTCTTGACTTAATGCTGGGAGGATTTTTGAACAGATCTTTTGAAGTTACATACCCGATAATGTTGTCAATCGTTTCTTCATAGATAAGGATTTTTGAAAAACCGGTTTCAATGAATTTCTGCTTTAGTTCGTCAACAGAGTGGTTAACTTCCAATGCAACAATTTCAGTCCGTGGTACCATACAATCCCTCAGTTTAACATTGGAAAAATCAAGGGCATTCTGAAAAAGCTTAATTTCGGTCTCGTCATCGAGGTATTGCTCTCCTTGTTTCTGCTGGCTCTCATTAATAAGATTATCAAGATCAACCTTATCAAACACAACATTGTGAAACCGGTTACTCTCTGTAGATTTGGAAATCTTTTTAATGATAAGGTTGGATATCCAGGTAAAAAACAGTGTAACCGGATACAACAGGTAATAGATTATAATCATCGGGAACGCAAGCAGGTTAAGGATTATATTTGGATTGATCCTAACCAGTGTTTTAGGCAGAAATTCTGCCATAATGAGAATAATAATGGTGGAGATCAGGGTTTGAATAATCAGAATCGTGAATTCGATATCGGTAAATATCCGTATCAGTGGTTCCAGGATACTTGCCATGGACAAGCCATAAATGACGAGGGCGATATTGTTACCTATCTGAACGGTGGCAATATATTGCGAGGGATTGGCAAGAAATACGGAAGTAAAACGGGCTGAAAATAATCCCTGTTTCTTATTCAATTGGAGACGCAGTTTGTTTGAAGCCAGAAAGGCAATTTCCATGCCGGCAAAAAAAGCGGAAAAGCACAACGTTATAATAATGATTAACAGGTAATTCATTGGTGCAAGTAATAAAATATCAGGTAATTCTATGGTTCCTGCAGTTCATCTTTGACATTAACTGTTCCTTTTGAACCTTTCAGCTTCCATTTTGAAAGATCCTGTCTGGCTTCAAATCCTTTTTCGCCGTAAAAAGTTCCATCTGCATTGATGATCCGTGTAAACTGGTCGGAGTAAATAGTCTCATCTTTCTGGTTCCAGAATATATGCTCTGTGAAAAGTTGTTCATTGGTCTTTTCATTTTTGGCAACTACGTTATTTCGAGCTTCCCAGAGTTCCTGCTTTTCGAAATAAAGAGCATAATTTGCCCTGATGTGCGATTCAATCGTTCCGTCGGGACTGTAAAAAATAACAGTAAGACCTTTTGGAAATTCGTAGTAAGGATCGTTTTCCCTGGAAAATCGTTTGAGTTCAGGGGCTTTGATTTTACCTTTGAGCAAACCGGAGTCACTGTATATGATCTGAACATCAGTTCCGGTTTGAGTAGGCATATTAAGATCTTCATCCAACGCTTTTATGGTGGCAATGTTATTCTCACAAGAACAAAAAACAACACAGGTTACCGTTATCAGAAACGCAAATTTCATATAATATCGCGATGTGAAGCCAGGCATCGGTACTTTCATATATCCAGCCGGTTAAATCGTTTGAATATTATATTCCAGTATGGCATTTAGCCCGCTCAGAATCAGATTTGGATCCACAAATATGGGCTTTTTTAATTTATTAGCAAAGAAATCCGCATCCCCGCCGGTCAGTATTATTACCAGGTCAGGAAACTCCGTGGAGTTATGCTCGATGTACCCGTTTATTTCATAAAGAATGCCATTTTGTACGCCGGCAATTATAGCTGATCGGGTATCGGTCCCCAGGTCTATCTGTACATCGGCTTTTCCCAGCAAGGGTAATCGCGAGGTAAACGAATGCAGTGCATTGAACCTTGTAACGAGTCCGGGAGATATATTTCCTCCTTTGTATTCGCCGTTACTTGTGATTAGGTCGTAGGTAATAGCGGTTCCCAAATCGATAACAAGAACATTGGCTCCCGGAAAACGGTTATAAGCGCCGGCTATTCCGGCAATTCTATCATTACCAAGCGATTCAGGCGTATGATAAAGGTTTTTATATGGAAGGGGAGTTGTATGATTGAGATTAATGAAATGAGGTATTTCATTCTGCAAAAACATTGAAATCGCTTCATCCTCATTCGTTACTGAAGACAGGATGCATTTCCGGAAAGGAAATTTAAGAATCCATTCCTTTAAGCTATGGGGTGTTGCAGTTTCCATCATGGCAAAGGATATTAAACCGTTGTTATGGAAACATCCGGTTTTGGTAAGTGTATTCCCTATGTCAATTACGAGGTTCATATGGCTGCAACAAAAAACCAATAAAACAATAAAATTAGTGAATGTTATGGGTTTTCAGCATGCTTGATGCACTAAAATTCGGATTGTTAGAAGTACAGCTGCTGTAACAGGGCAGCTAAAACAATCGCGGATGATCGTCAAACAATAAGGGATGATGCTTATCGAATTTACGGAGTACTTCAGTAATAATGGCTTCACGCATAAATTTTGACTTGTTCCTGACCCTGAACTGCCGGCAGTACTGATCAATAGCTTTTAATTCATGGTTGTTGAATGCGATGGAGGTTTTATTTATCCGTTTCAGGTTGAGGTCTTTATGCGTTTTGGAATACACGTCATTTTGTATTGAACAGGCCTAAGTTAAACCTTTTTGAATCAGAATCAACCGATTTTTTTCAACAGGCAGGTGTTGATAGGCTTTGTAAAGTATAGGTTACCAAGTATTTGCATTACCGTTAAGAAACACAAGGTGGTTAATACTTATAGTGGAAAACGGCGAAAAATGGGAAATCTGAATGATAGAAAGCCTGATATGTTCAAGTGCATGTTGCGGCATTAAAACATCAGCTCACGAATGAAAATTTCCGGTATTTACCAGTAGGAAGGGTAGTATTGAGGATATCCGGACTCGTATGGATAAGGGCTTAGTAAAGGTTGATAGTTGTTGGATATCCGGAATTCAGCACCAATAGAAAAACCTTTGGTTACTTTATAATTCAGGCCTATTGACATGGATTCTGAAGGCACATTATAATATGGTTTGTATCGGTTATAGACTTCAGGTGCAATTTTTCTTTGAAACAAATTGTTTTCAGGCATTTTAAAATAAGTTCCGGTGAGGATCATACGATTGGTAACAAAATAGTCGGCCGCGATGAACAATGCCCCCAGATTCGGGGATCCTGCTGAAAATTCACCTGATTGTATGGAAGCATGCGAAGGTTTATAATATGAACTGAGAAAAATAAGACTACCTGCCCTAATCCGCATACGTGGACTGATATTATACGAAATAGCAGGGGCTATATAGGCAGTACCAAAATAATTGTCATGACCGATAGTTCCCACGATCATCCCTGTGGCAAACGAAAAGTCTACTTTCTTAATTTTCGGAACTTTCAATACATTGGGATCCTGTTCTTCGGTTAAAACCGGTTTGATGTATGCAGGATCTGAAATATAATCTCCCGGATAGCTTTCCTGTCCCATGAGGCAGAAACAGGCAAGCAATAAAGAAACCAAGACAGCCTGCAAACGCATTCGATAAAAAAATGGATTCTTCATGGTATTACCGGTTATTATACGACAGGTTCTACCTAAGCAAAGGTAATCGGTTTTGCTTAAAATTTCCAATAAGGGATCATAATATTCTTTTGGGAATTGGATTTCTTGCCGGCTTTATCAATCCTTACAAACACATAAAGCATCGTTCATTGAAATAATAGCTTTTTTGTAGTTTTCACGGCTGATAATAAACTGCATATTCACCTGTTTAAGTGATTGGGAAAAAGCATCGATGTTAATGCCGCTGTCCGACAAAGCCTTTGTTGCTTTTGCCAGTATTCCGGGTTTCGCAATGTTGGTACCCAGGGCACAAACAATGGCTGCTGGTTTGACAGTAACTTCATAATAGCTTTCTTTCAATTCATTAAAAAGGCTTTCACAATAATCACTTTCCCATATAACCTGTGTTATGCTGTTAGCATTGGTGGCTTTCAGGATGTAGCTGATATTGAACTTCTGAAAAACCTGCATCACCATTAGGTCAAATCCCACCTGGCCAACCATCAACGGGTCGTGGATCTCAATGGCTACAACTTTATCCGTTCCCGAAATGATCTCTACCTTCGAATCTTCACCAACGTAATCCTTTGATATGAGAGTGCCCGGATGATCGGGTTCAAAGGTATTCTTAACCCGGATATTAATCCCGTTCATTTCCAGCGATTTTGAAGCTTTCGGATGAATTGCTTCCATTCCGATGTCAGCAAGCTGATCAGCAACATTGTAGTTGGTGAATCCAACCGGTATCGATTTTTCCAGACCAACAATGCCGGGATCAGCGGAAGAAAGGTGAAATTCTTTGTGGATAATGGCCTCGTCGGCTTTGACTTCGACTGCAATCTTACTGAATGTAACTTCGCTGTACCCCCTGTCAAATTCACGCATGATGCCTTCAATTCCTTTTGTGTAACCGGTGACGACAGGAATAATATGACTGTAATCCAGGTTTTTGAACGCCTTATGAATCCGTTCGTCAATGGTTAGGTTTTCTGAGTCATTGAATCCGCAAAGATCAACAAATTCAGCATTAATACCTTGATTTTCAAGTATGTTTACTGAATTGAAAGCTGAATGTGCTTCACCAATGGAAGAAAGGATTTCACGAGCTGCCAGAAAGATGTTCTGGTGATTGACATAACCTGTAGCCAATACATCAGCCAGGCTGTTCAGATAGTTTTTTGCCTGTTTTATCCGCTGAGTAATGAAAGCATCGGCTTTATCCTGATCAAGTTTAATATCTGCAAATGTGCGATTGATAGCAATGAGTTTTTCCAGCAACTCAAAAAGGGCTTTATTGTAATCTTCGTCTTTGATGAATAACTGATAAATGCCAGGTTCTTTGGTTTTCTTATGTTCCAGCAGCCAGTTTGTAACGTTGTTGTAAGCGGAAACAACAAAAATACGGTTGTAAAAATCGCCGTCCCCGCAAGGTCCGATGATTATATTTTGCAGTACGTCCTGGAACTTTGACATGGAAGTTCCGCCTATTTTCTCAACTGTAAGCATTGTGGATGTTACTTTAGATACATTACCAATATGTATAATATCGGGGACAAAAATATTGTTTTTTCAATATTGTCATAGTATTATGCATAATTAATGCAAAAAATACCACATTTTATAAGAAGGTTCACAGGAGTTGTCTTTGCGAATATCAAACCCTATTGATTTACTAGGTTATATGATGAGTAGGATATTAAAGGCTTGTTGATTGAACATCAGTTCAATATCATCCGGAATACCGGAAAGTATATTCCTTCATTGGTATTGATTTCATATCCGAGAACGATTGAAGATACTTTTTTTGTTATGGATACCTTATCGGGATTAAGGTACCAGCTTTCAACAAATTGTATTTTCCCTATTTTGTCACGGCTGAATCCTTCTTTCTTTTCAAATTGCTTCAATTGTCGTACCGTGAGTTTTTCGTTTGTATCAAAATCATATACCAACGCCTTCTGGGAATATGCCAAATCAAACACAATATCCACAAGGGCTTTCCTGTGCATGCCTTTCAGGCATTCTGCAGCCCAGTAATTGTCCGGATCATTGTTTTTGATAATAATATCCTGAATGATATTTTCGGCTACCAGGATTCCGGCCGCTGAATCGGTAACTCCCATAGCAGGGATTTCAGTAGTAACTGCCGGTTCGGTTTTCCGGCAGGAAGCCAGAACGAAAACAACAAATACCGCTAAAATAGTCATTACGTTTTTCATGGTTTTCTTATGGTTTTAACGATTAAAAAGAAGTCTCATTCCTGCAGGAGCATTATGAAACCGGTCATTTTCATAGACCAGATTTCCGTTTATAAAGGTATGCGTAACCTTGGCATGAAATTCTCTTCCTTCAAAAGGAGACCATTTGCATTTATAAAGGATATTATCGGTGTTTACTGTCCAGGGATGATTGAGATCGATAACGGTAAGATCAGCATAATAGCCTTCACGGATATAGCCCCTGTTTTCAATACGAAAAATATCGGCGGGAGCATGACACATCCGGTCGGTTATTTGTTCGAGTGAAAAGATGCCTTGCCGGTAAAATTCCAACATAACGGCTAACGAATGTTGAACTAAGGGCCCACCGGACGGGGATTTGAAATATGTATTGTTTTTTTCTTCAAGTGTATGCGGAGCATGATCGGTGGCAACCATGTCGATTGTGCCATCTTTTACAGCATTTATTAACGCGATGCGGTGATCTTCTGTTTTCACAGCCGGATTCCATTTGATTCGGGTCCCGAGTTGCTGATAATCTTCGGCATTAAAAGCCAGGTGATGTATGCATACTTCGGAAGTGATTTTTTTATTCGTTCTGTGAGTAGTATTCTCCAGCAGTGACATTTCTTCCCGGGTTGAAAGATGGAGAATATGAAGGCGCGACTGGTATTTCCTGGCCATATCAACTGCCAGTGATGAAGATTTAAAACATGCCTCGGCACTGCGGATTTCCGGATGAAATGCTACCGGAACATCCTCCCCGTACTTTTCTCTGAACACAGCCGAATTGCGGCGGATGATCCATTCATCTTCGCAATGAACAGCGAGTAGCATTGGTGATTGTGAAAAAATACCTTCGAGTGTTCTGGGATTGTCTACCAGCATATTACCGGTGGATGCTCCCATAAAAATTTTAACTCCACAAACATTTAACGGGTTGGTCAACAGGATTTCCGCGAGGTTATCGTTGGTGGCACCCATATAAAATGAATAATTGGCCATCGAAATCATTGAAGCACGGGCATATTTTTCCTCGAGCAGGGATTGAGTAACTGTCTGAGGGAGGGTGTTCGGCATATCCATAAACGATGTGATACCTCCTGCAACTGCAGCCATCGATTCAGAAGCTATATCTCCTTTATGGGTAAGACCTGGTTCACGAAAATGCACCTGGTCATCAATAACTCCGGGCATCAGGATTTTACCGGTGGCCTCAATGACTATTGTATCATCCGGAACAGGAACAACTTCTTCCGCACGAAATATTTTTTCAATTCGTCCGTTTTTTATTATCAGGCTACCTGTAAAAGAAATGCCTTCATTTACGATCAAGGCATTCTGTATACAATAACCGCTCATGATTACCGCAGTCTTTTATATGGATGGAAAAGGCTTCTGGCTTTCATGGTTAACACACCCCAAAAGGCCTCATTGAAAATACCGCCTGTCATTTTTGAAGCACCAACTTTTCTTTCTGTAAAAATAATGGGGATCTCAACGATGGAGAATCCCATTTTCCAGGTGATGAATTTCATTTCAATCTGAAATGCATAACCTTTGAATCTGATCCTGTCAAGGTTCATAGCTTCAAGGACATGCCTGCGAAAACATTTAAATCCGGCTGTTGTATCATGGATCTTCATGCATGTAACGAGCCGGACATATTTAGAAGCGAAGTACGACATCAATACCCTTCCAATAGGCCAGTTCACAACGTTTACTCCCGATTTGTAACGCGATCCTATTGCCAGGTCAGCACCATTAAGGCAGGCATCGTGCAGCTTTATCAGGTCATCAGGATTATGGGAAAAATCGGCATCCATTTCAAAAATGTATTGATAATTATGCACCAATGCCCACTTAAAACCAGTGATATAGGCAGTTCCCAATCCCATTTTACCAGGTCTCTGCAACAGGTGTAACCGGTTGTGTTTATCTTTCTGTTGCAGATTCTGAACAATTTTTGCAGTGCCGTCGGGTGAACCGTCATCAATAATCAGGATATCGAATTCCCGGGGAAGAGAAAAAATCGCACAGATAATCTTTTCAATATTCTCTTTTTCGTTGTATGTAGGGATAATAACTAGTGATTTTTTCACGATAACCTGCCGTTAATTTTTTCCGAAGATATTTAAATTTTTCAAACTCTAAAACCCGATAAGATGGAATGATGAATAGGATTCAGAAGAAGCGAAACAGCATTTCAGGTCTCCATCAGCTGACTATCATAACCATCATAACCATCATAACAAAGCCGTCCCTTCATCGTGTGAACCAGGGAACCAATGCACTTGTTTTCTGCTTGTATTCTTGGTAACCGGATTTCCGTTCCAGCATTCTTTTATCCATCATGGGAACACTGATGAGGGAAAACATGAGAATCATGGCAATTGGTCCTGACAATGTGTACCAATAAAAAGTATTGATTTGGAGGGAAAATGTAAAAAGACCAATCCAGAATAATATTTCGCCAAAATAATTGGGATGTCTGGAATATTTCCACAGGCCCGATGAAAGAAAGGCTTTGTCTTTTCTGTTACGCAGAAAATTGGTTAACTGCCTATCAGCAACCATTTCAATAACAATTCCCGAGAGGGTAAGGATCAGGGCTATTGCATCAATAATTTGCAGTGGTTCAGTCATATGACATATGGCAGGGTAAACAGACAGGCATCCAGCAAAAACAACAAGTGTGGGGAAGACATGAAAACCGGCCAGGCTGATCAACCAATAAAGAGCGGTCGGATAAGACCGGAACTGAGCGTATCTCCAATCTTCGTCATTCATACCTTTCCATCTTCTGATCCAGTTAAAGGTTAGCCTGAATGACCAGAGTATAATCAGGGCAAGGATGATCCATTGACGTTCTTTATTCACAACGGGTGCGGAATTGAAATACCACACAATAAAAATGGGCAAAGGGGCAATACTCCAGTATGGATCATAAAAACTTGAATTGTTGAATATAACACTGAACAGGAATATAAGGAGTGTTGCCGCTATATCAAGGACGAATGTTACAAGGACGATATGCTGGAATTGTCTGTTCCATGTATACAAAAGAAGGACAATAAAGAAAACAGTGATGTAGCCTGACAGGCAGATTATAAGGGAATTTAATCGGGATTGTTTATGCATAGCAAAAAATATTAGTTTGTTTCAAAGATAGAAATGGGATAAAAAACTTTCCATATTTTATTAAAATTATTTGTTGATTAAAAAAAAGCGGTTACATTTGCACCCGCTTTAAAAAGAAGAAAGCATGTTCTTTAATAAAATTTGGGGTAAAGTAAGATTATGGGGAAAAAGATCGAAAGATTTTTGCAGAATTAAAAAAAAGTTTATACATTTGCACCCGCTTTTTTAACCTGGCAAGTCGATCGGGTTAAGACTCCATAAAAGTGTATGTTCTAAAAAAAGATTTTGATAAAAGAGATGGCAGGTTTCGCTAATCTTTAGTAACTTTGTCGTCCCATTGGAATATTGGTTCTTTGAAAATATTGAAGAGGAAGAAAGAAGGTAAGGAGAGCACCTTAATTTCTTTGGTGAAGAGTGAATCTTGAGCAATATTTAAATTCTTAATTACAACGAAGAGTTTGATCCTGGCTCAGGATGAACGCTAGCGGCAGGCCTAACACATGCAAGTCGTGGGGTAATCCCGCAGCAATGCGGGAACGACCGGCGCACGGGTGAGTAATGCATATGCAACCTTCCTCTAACTAGGGGATAGCTTCCGGAAACGGAAATTAATACCCTATAATATCCAGAAGACGCATGTTTTATGGATTAAAGCTCCGGCGGTTAGAGATGGGCATATGTGCCATTAGCTAGTTGGTGAGGTAACAGCTCACCAAGGCTACGATGGTTAGGGGGTCTGAGAGGATGATCCCCCACACTGGTACTGAGACACGGACCAGACTCCTACGGGAGGC
>JAFGKY010000150.1 GCA_016928305.1 Bacteroidales bacterium | reverse complement strand
TATGATTGTTTTGATGGTTATGGTGGTTGTGTTTGTGAGTGTTGTGGTGTGGGAAGTGAGAGTTGTACGTTGTCGGTTGCTGCGCCCGCCGAAGCCTTGGGTGGAATAGGGGTGTTGGCGGCGAAGGAGGGTGATGGTTGTGATGGTTTTGGTTGCTTAATTCTGCGAGATCTGCGAGAGACATTTTTCTTTCTGCGTCATCTGCGAGATCTGCGAGAAACCTGTCTTTTCTTTGCGTATTAGCGTTTCTGCGAGAAAATTGTTGTCAGAATACTTTTTTTTGCAAAAAATGTTCTGTTTATGAATCGTAAAGCTTTGCTTGAAAAACTGAAAACAAAAATAGCTTTGCTTCCTGATAATAAGATTCAGGAGGTTAATGATTTTGCTGATTTTTTGTTAAGTAAAATTGATGATCAAATTACAGTGGAAGCGATACAAAAACTTGCCTCGAATTCAAAAGCCTTTGATTTCTTAAAAGAGGATGAGGATCTTTATTCAGTTAATGATCTTAAAGAGAAATATAAATGAATAAAGGTGATATTGTTCTGATTCCATTTCCCTTTACTGATCTTAGAACTCATAAGGATTTGGACGTATATAAAATGGCCTTTGATGCGGCGATGAGGATTTTTGAAATTACAAAAAGCTTTCCAACAGAAGAAAAATATGCGTTGAGGATCAGATCCGAAGATCATCCAGGTCGGTCTGTGCGAATCTGGCCGAGGCTTTCCGTAAACGAAAATATCCTAAATCATTTATATCAAAACTTAATGATTCAGAAGGAGAAGCTGTTGAAACACAAGTATGGCTTGATTTTTCTCTTGAATGCAATTATATAATTAAAACCCAATACGAAGAATTGAATACATTATATAATAATATAATCGGGAAATTGGTCAACATGTCATTCAGCCCGGAAAAATGGAATTATTGGTTTCTTCTTTCCTCTCTAAGTCTCTTAGTCCCTGAGTCTCTCAGTCACTCAGTCATTGTCGTGCATGAAGAAATTATCGATTAATCTGGCAGATATGTAAATTATTACGTAAATGGCGTTGCGTTAAAAACGTTATATGAAAAAAAAGATTGCCAATCCCTTTGTTACCGGCGGTTACATTTCACCTGAATATTTCTGTGAACGGCAGCGTGAAACAACGCATCTGATTAATGCAATAGCATCAAAAAGAAATGTGACCCTCATTTCGTTAAGAAGTGCGTCCTGATTTTCTGCATCAGGCGTGGACATCCCGGCGCACCCGGCGATTGAAATCAACCTTATTCAGATCGCATTAGTTGTTCAGCTTAGGAGGATATTTAGCAAGTACTGAGAGACGGAATACCGCATGCAATTGTTGCATTTGAGCGAGCTTCGTAATCCTTTTTTTTATAACTTTGAATAAGGCACATTAAGGCTGAGAATAAGAAGAATTTTGAGATTACTAATATGAAAATCGATGGCTTTTCCGGTCATCCATTCTGGAGTTATAAAAAGACCGCTGACCTTCCCGAAGATATTGTCATCCTGCAGGTAGTGCTTTACGGTGAAATAAGGGATATGATACAATTGACCAGGTTAATAGAAAGAGATCGTGTTGATAACATATTAAAACAATTATCCGCAACAGACAGCAGAAATTTTAAACGCATTAATTTTTTCCAAAAAGTGATTTTTGCATAATGCCGGTTGATCTGAGCTACATACCAACTAATGCACGCATGGTTTTTAACAAACTGGCGAAACAAACGTTTATGCAATCCTATGTGCTCGTCGGAGGAACTGCCCTGGCAATGCAGATAAAACACAGGCTTAGTGAAGATCTGGATTTTATTGCTGACAGTGAGACATTGAAAACTACGGTAATAAGAAGGATTGTTACCAAATTGTTTCCGGAATGTAAAATTATCAGAGAGGATACTCAGTGGCAGATCGATATTATTGTCGAAAACACAAAACTTACATGGTTTTCCTCAGGGGCGGTTGCTGCCGGTTTTAAAACGAAAGATTACGCTTTTCAATACCAAAACCTCTGGATAGCCAGACCTGAAATTATTGCCGTACATAAACTCTCTGCCCTGTCACAGCGAAATACACTCCGTGATTATTATGACCTGTATTGTATCGCCAGGTATCATATACCCCTGAAAAGCATTTTTGAACTGACGCAGCGGCTTCAACCCAACATTTCGCCCATAACTTATTCGGAAACATTGATTTATACCAATGATATTCCGGAAGAAAACATGAATTCTTACCTTGAACCGTCTGAAAAAATCAATAAACAACAGTTGTCTGAGTTTTTTATTGCAGAATTAAGAAAAATTAAGGATCAGTTGTAAGGATTGCAGGTAACCGGAAGATAGTATCGGAATATGGGAACTGAAGATGCCAGAAGGATAAGGAACCTGATTTCACTTGTTTCAGCAATCATCCTTTTCACCACATTTTTTATATGCTGAAAAATGTATTCCCTGATCCAGGGAAGCGGCCGGTTGTCCCAGCACTAGGGATGGAGGGTGCGCATGACTTGTTCTATGCGCCTTAGCGTCTTTGCGAGTCCCCATCCTGTAAACAAGAAAAAAATAGGATTGAAGAATAGAAACATCGAACAAGGAATTACGAACACCGAACGCTGAAGATAAGATAAAGTGCATATTATCTTCGTAATTCTTAATTCGGCGTTCCTTGTTCGAGATTCTCATTATATTGATATTTAATTAGTTACGATGAGCGTCATAATAAGAAAATTTCCTTCTGCGTCATCTGCGGGATCTGCGAGAGACTTGTTGTTAGTTGCGTGCGGAGGGATTCGCCCCCTTGGGGAAGTCAGAGGGGGTGCGAAGGATCGAAGAAGTAAGATCTAAGATCGAAGATTTAAGATAAGAAAAGAGACTGTCCGGGATTAAGTGGGGTTGATGTCAATGCCTAAATAACGTTGACTTTATAAATGTTTCAGACGAAATTTGTTTTTTTGTGTAAAATCATCAGATTATGAATCGTAAAGTGCTGATAGAAAAATTGAAAACTAAAATTGCCTTGCTGCCAGATAATAAAAATCAGGAGGTTAATGATTTTGCTGATTTTTTATTAAGCAGAATTGATGATCAGATTACCGTAGAAGCAATACAGAAACTTGCTGCGAATTCGAAAGCTTTTGGTTTCTTAAAAGAGGATGAGGATTTATACACAGTGAATGATCTTAAAGAGAAATATAAATGAATAAGGGTGATATAGTCCTGATCCCATTCCCCTTCACTGATCTCAGTGGTTTAAAAACAGACCTGTTGTTATATTAATTGTATCTGAAGATAATGTAACGGTTTGTTTTATCACCACACAACTAAAATGGCAAACAGAATTTGATATCCTGATTTCACCTGATGATTTAGTCGGATTAAAAAAACCATCGTTGATCTGTCTAAGTAAAATCACGACATTGGATAAAGATCTTGTCCTTGGCAAACTGGGTATATTGGACAAACGTTGCATGAAAATTGTAAATACGAATCTGATACGCTTACTAAAATCAGACCTTGGTTAATCTGGCCGGAATTACCCTGTTTTATGATAGAGCAAATGATGTGAAAAATGCCTAAATTTGATTGTATTCCGGATGGTGAGCGAAGTGATCCGGGTTTCTTATTCAGTAAACAAAATCATATTACTACATCATGAAAAATATTATCGTGCCGGTTGATTTCTCGGAGGAATCACTAAAAGGACTGAAAATAGCGCTTATGTTCTCAAGGAAGGCATCCGTGAACATACAGATGATTCATGTGGTGCAAAAGCTTGCATCGCCCCGGTCATCATCAGCGGATACGGAACAGGGATATGCCGAAAAACAGCTGGATGACATTAAAGCAACCTATGGTAACGAACTCGGAAAAGACTCCAAACTGCAATATTTAATACGCGAGGGAAGGATATTCCAGGAAGTGGCGAAAGAGGCAAAGTCACTCCCCGATGCTGTCATTGCAGCTTCGACGCATGGTGCTTCGGGATTTCAGGAGTTTTTTATCGGCAGCAATGCCTACCGTATCATATGCGCCACCGACAGACCGGTCATCACCATACGCGGTGGTCAATGCCCGGAGAATTTTTCGAAGATCGTACTTCCTGTGGATACCACCATCGATTCGAGGCAGAAAGTGCCGTTTACCATTGACCTGGCGCAGCTGTTCGGTTCGGAAATCCATGTGTTGGGGATACAAAGCTCCAAAAGCGAGCGCGAGGTCAAGCGTATCCGCACTTATACCGGTCAGGTGGCCGGATTCATACAGGGCAGGACCCGTGTGGTGACCAATGAGGTATGGGGTGATAACGTTGCCGATATGGTGGTGAATTATGCACGTTCGGTAAAGGCCGACCTGATATCCATTACAACGGAAAGGGATGCCGGTATAAACCTGATCATAGGCAATACTGCCCACCAGGTGTTGAACAGAGCCGATATACCGGTGCTGAGCCAGAGCCCGAAACGGATGAAGATATCGGGAGGATTCAGCTCGTCGGGGGGATAGGAAGCCTCACCCCCAGCCCCTCTCCCAGGGAGAGGGGAGGAAGAAGCATCACTATCGATCCCTCTCATCACCTTCGCACCTGAATCCCTAACTGAAGTCAGGATCATCAGATGTGCTTTGTGCTGGACATATCTATTGCCCCTGGCTTAAGCCAGGGGTAAAGGAATACTCCTTTTTTTGTGCTTTGGTGTTTTTGTGGTAAAATTTTTTTTTCTCTTTTCTGGTATTTTTTTTAAAAAGTTTATAATTTGCATCGTTGATCGGCTCGTGCCGGAAACATGAGTCGCTTTACCGTAAAACCGCCGCACACGTTGTTAGGGCAATTGCGCTGGTTAAGCAGGCTGCGGTTTGTGAGCATCTCAATCCCCGGTTCGGCATCCGGCGGTACCAAAATGTCATCCATTATAAAGTTTGACAGGCGTGGAACCATCACCGTAAGTGTGGTTTTGTGCCTGAAGGGGCATTGAATTGCATTAATGCGATATATTTCAAATTCTGTTTTGACGATGAATGATCAGTTAGTTTTTCAGCTTTCTTTTACCCCAAACCCTAAAGGGAGAAAGCTGAAAAATCGACTTGTTCTCTTTAGGGATTTAGGGTAAAAACAGGTTGATTTTTCAAATTGTTAAAGCAGAACTATTATTAACCTTAAAATTCAATCCCATGAGAAAACTTAAACCGTTATTGTTATTCATGCTATCAGTGGCAATAACAAGTTCGTGTAACAAAGAGGAAACTCCTGTTCCGGCAAGGCCGGGTAAAGGCCTTGTAAAAATTGAGATCGGCCTGTTCATCCATGTCAGCGCGATCAACAATCCGTTAAAATCGACACAGGCTGCTGAGGATTTCCGTGTTGAGATATACAAAACAGACGACATGCTGGCGCTGGCTTTTGAAAGGGCATCGGATATGCCCGAACAGGTGGAACTTGATGCCGGCGACTATTATGTGGTGGCCCATTCGGATAACCGGCTGCCGGCGGCCTTTGAAAATCCGTATTATTACGGGAGAACGGAAGATTTCACCCTGGCCGGGAACGGGGAACAGACGGTTGTCGTCAACTGCGAGCTGGCCAATACGATGGTCACCGTTGTCTATTCGGACAACATAAAGAACAATTTTACGGAATATTATGCTGCGGTAAAGGCCGGTGATGATTCCCTCGTCTTCGGCAGTGCAGAAACACGCGCCGGATTTTTCGAGCCTGCCACGCTGGGTGTCCGTGCTGTCCTGACATACAACAACGGCGGCACGGCTGTCGTGAAAGTGCTGACAGGAACCATTGACAATGCCCAGGCCTGCCGGCATTACGAGATCCGTGTGGATGCCTTGCCGGATAATGGCAGAACAGCCATACAGATAATTGTTGATGAGTCGGTGGATGCTACGGAGATCGTTTCGCTGCAGGATGACGGTATGGTTCCTGCCGGCACCATCCCTTACGGCGGACTTATTTTTTCTGAGATCATGGCCGATCCGGCTGCGCTGGCAGACATAGAAGGCGAGTGGATGGAGGTTTACAATACGCTTTCCTGTGCAGTTGACCTGCAAAATCTGGTCATCCGAAGGGGTGAGGCAGACAGCCATGTGATCGGTAGCTCCGTTATACTGGAACCGGGACAGTATGGCGTACTGGCGCGCACCGCTGCAGCTGTGGCAGAGCCGGATTATGTATACGGGAGCAGCGTTTCACTTACCAACAGTGGCAGTGTGCAGATAAGCATCAGCAATTATGGCACCGACGGTACCGACGGAAGCCTGATCTTTGCGGTGACTTATGGCGGAGCAGGCTTTTCGGTGCCGGCGGGGGCCTCCCTGAGCCTGAATCCACTGCACCTGAACGCCGCCGATGCGCAGTCGGGAAGCTGGTGGTGTGCAGCCACCTCGGCATACAGCACAGGCGACCTGGGTACACCGGGTGTGGTGAATGACGGGTGTGAGTAGAGCCTCACCCCCGGCCCCTCTCCCAAGGAGAGGGGAGGTTTTCTGTATGGTCATTATTGCAGGGATGATTGTTTATGCCTGTAATGATCTTTTTTCTTAATCTCAATAATACTTTTGTGTTTTAATGTAATTTACTTCCTGCTAACAGATCCATTCCAGAAAGAGATTGGCCTCAATACAGGAAAACCTCATTAAAAGCTACTCCCGCTCTCTTTTGGAGAGGGGGCCGGGGGGTGAGGCTAAAACCCATAATTAACCCCAACCGAAAGGGTGACGGGACTGTTGCGGAAGTATGGCGGGGTGTATTTTTCAATCTCGCCTGTGATGGTGGCATGTTCGATCTCACAGAAGGCGAATACATCGTTGATGATCTGGTACCGTGCCGAGAACCCGATGGTACTGCTCTGCCATTTTACGGTATCGAGGTACATGTTTACCACGTCAATCCTGTTTGTCCCCAGTTCCTCATGGTCGGGACCGACCTGTGCAAAATCGTACCAAACCGTAAGAGAAAGACCCCGGATAGGCCGGTATATCAGGTCGGCATAGATACCGCGGGAATTGTCCTGCAGGTAATGGCCCATGTTATAAAAATTTGATTCGAACGTGGTGGTGGGTATGGTGTGTTTATACACAAGGGGATAGGTCTGCGTGTATTCGGCTGTGAGGAACAGGTTGCTGACCAGGTTTGACATCCTGAAACCGGCCTTGAAGCTGTAATAGTCGGGATGCCCGTTTTCAAAAAGCCTTTCGGTGGAGATATCATCAAAGAACAGGGTGGCGTATAGATGCAGGTGATTGATCTGCCGTGAGCTTATGTCGATATAAAACTGCGAATTCTGACCACCTTCATCGCTTAAGTATTGGTTGCTGCTATGGTCGATGGATTTGTACAGCATCACCGGGATGAGGTAGGCAGGATTGGGATTGTCATCGCTGTATACAATGGAATTCCCGATGGAAAAGAACAGGTTTTTCAGCGGTTTGAATGTGAACAGGTTTGCGGCAAGATACTTCGACCGGTATACGGTGCGTGTACTGTTTCCGTAGCTGGTAGTATACGGGTAGGTGCGCAGGCTGTCGACCACCCCCGATGCCAGCCAGCCGTGCATGTAGTTGAATTCAAACCACCGGACGGGTTTGATGTTAAGTTTCAGATGGGTTATTGAAGGCGGCTTGGAAGAGAACACGTTGGGATACCTGTAAAAGTTCCCCCATTCATAGTGATCTTTTACCAGTCCGAAGGTGCCCCATTTCCATGCCAGGGTTATGCCGCCACGCATCTCGCTGAAATCCTGTCCGCTCTTGTATCGTGCAGCAGCTCGTGTGGTCAGGTAATCGGGACCGGACAGCATATCCCTTTCGTGGTTATCCCTGAGGCTGGCGTATACGCCCAGGTGTTTGCCCACGGATGCGAACACTTCCCCTCCGTTCCAGCGGTGGAAGTTGCTTCCGTTGTCGTTATACCAGTACTGGAGTCCCAGGATGGGATTCAGGGAGAAGGTGAAGAGGGAATCCTTATAATAAAAGATGTCGAAACGTTTCCTGAACTTTTTATCGGGCATCCTTTCTTTGTTATAGTCTTTCAGGTAGAACTGCAGTTCTTTTAGCTGGCGTTTGTTCAGCTTATCGCTTTGCTGCATTATAAGCGCCAGCTGAAGGGCAATGAATTCACGGGTGTAAGGTTTAACAGCCGAGTTGAGTTCGATGATGCGTTCGGCCGCCATCTCATCGAGAAAACTGTATATTTCCTTTGAAGAAACGTGCTGGTAGATAGCCTGGCCCGCAGATTCTTTTGCAGCGGATAAAAGCAACAGGAGCATGAGAAAGATGATGGGTTCCGGCCGTTTATTCATGGCAACAAATTTATCATTAAACTAATGAATTTCAGGAAAGAAATGAAATAATGTGCTATTTTTAGTCGCGATAATATCATCTCAGTTGAAATATAAAAAAAAAGTACAGGGAGAATATGCTGTATGAAAGAAGCAGTCATTGGAATTGACATCGGCGGAACCTACACCAAGTATGGCATTGTTGACCGGAAGGGTAACTGCTTTGCCGATAGTTTCATAAGTACAGAGGCGTATAAGGATTTTGATGATTACCTGAAGCATCTGCACGATGAAATTGAAGGTACGCTGAAAGAGATACCGGGAGAGGTCACCCTGCAGGGGGTGGGTATAGGTGCTCCCAACGGCAACTATTACAAAGGCACCATCGAATATCCGCCTAACCTGAACTGGAAAGGGATTATTCCGGTTGTGAAAAAAATAAAGGCTTACTATCCGGGAGTTCCTGTTGTGCTCACCAACGATGCCAACGCAGCGGCCATCGGGGAGATGGTATACGGTGGTGCGCGCAAGATGAAGGATTTTATTGTTATCACACTGGGAACAGGCCTTGGAAGCGGGATCGTTGTCAACGGCCAGCTGGTATACGGTCACGATGGTTTTGCCGGTGAACTGGGACATGTGAACGTAAAGCTGCGCGGCAGGGACTGCGGATGCGGACGGAAGGGATGCCTCGAGACCTATGTGTCGGCTAACGGCATCAGGAGAACGGTATTCCGTTTTCTGGCTGAGCGGACCATTGAAAGTGAACTTCGCAGCATCAGTTTTAATGATCTGACGGCGAAAATGATTACAGAAGCAGCACAGAGAGGTGATCTCATTGCACGGGAAGCTTTTGAATACACGGGCAGGATATTGGGAGCCAAACTTGCCGATACGGTTGCCCATACCAGTCCGGAAGCGATCTTTCTGCTGGGAGGACTGGCCAATGCGAAAGAGCTTATCCTTGAGCCCACCCTGCGCTCGATGGAGGAAAACCTGCTGCCCATATTCAGGAACAAGGTGAAAGTATTGCTGTCGGCCCTCTCGGATGTCAACGCCGGGGTGATGGGAGCCAGCGCATTAGCATGGAAGGAACTGGGGGAGGACAGTGAACAGTGAAAAGTGAAAAGTGAAAAGTGAAAAATAAAAAGTGAAAAGTGAAAAATAAAAAGTGAAAAGTGAACACTCCCTTAAACTGTCGACCGTGGACTGTGGACAGTGGACCTGTTCGACACCAGGCTATATTCGGAGCATTTAACAAATACTGAAATACTGATTCATTGACCTGCAGCATAAAAGCATGAACGTTGAAGAATTTCTGGACCTTTTTATACGGGAGCTGGAATACAATAAAAAACTACGGAACTATTACAGGCTGATTGACAGCGGCAGGTCTTTCCATTTCCGGAAGGCATACCTGCATCAGCGGCTGTCTTATGTTGACCGTAATGTAGTGAAAACACATGCTTCCATATGGGATATCGGCTGCGGTTACGCCACCACGGCCATATATCTTACCCTTAAAGGCCACAGGGTGAAAGGGACCACGCTGGAGTATTATTACGAACAGGTACAGCAAAGGCTGGAATACTGGAATAGGGTGGGGAACCTGGATGAGCTGAACATCGAGTACCAGGATCTGTTTGAGACCAGCTTTCCGAAAGGCAGCTTTGACTACATAATCACACAGGATACGTTGCATCATCTGGAACCCCTCGATAAAGCACTGCAGCTTATAGAAAAGGCTCTTGCCGGCAACGGACGGCTTATCGTAAGTGAGGAAAACGGCAGAAACCTTTTCATACGAGCCAAAAATTTCGTGAAACGGGGCAACAAAAGGATTATTGAGTATTATGATGACCGGCTCAACAAATCGCTTTTGCTGGGAAATGAAAATGTGCGGTCGTATGAATTATGGATAGAAGAACTGAAGAAAGCAGGACTTGCCATCGATGACAGCTGCACGGAGTACATCCGCTTATACCCGCCCTTTATGATACACGCCGGCAATTACCAGGAACGGATCAGAAAAGAACAGGAATGCTGGAAGAAGAGTCCGTGGCTGAAGAACTATTTTTTCTTCGGGATTAATTTTGTAGCGGAGCCCTCACCAGCTGGTGTTCGAAATCCTTAAAAACGTTCGGATTTCATGTAAATTTCAGGTAGCATTACAGGTAGAATTGCTTTAATTTCCTCACCCCTGCCTGGACGGCAGGCAAGCCCGGCCTTTCAGGTCACCCCTCTCCAATTTGGAGAGGGGGCAGGGGGTGAGGAAGAGCTTTGCAGGAAAGAAAGCAAAGAAAATCTAGGCATATGGAAATTTCAGTAAAAAACTAACTTCACTGGTGCAAGCACCTGCCTTGTCGGAAGGCTATTACCGGTAGCCAGAGCGAACATGATAATTACCAGGAATTTCGGTTGGTGTGAATAAAATATTTCCGTTCATCCATAACATTTTAACGTTTATCACGTATCAGATTATGTTAATCACAAAACAACTACTTTCTAACTTACCAATTTGGAGGGGAAATTCCCTCGTACATCTGCCGTTGACAATGTATGGGCAAACATGCAAATGCTAAAGGATTTGTTAACCTTTGTATACCCTATTATGGAAATACTTTATGGAAAAACCATTTTGGTCGTTGATGATGAAGAGTATAACTGGCTGCTTTTTAAAGGCACCCTGGAGGATGTCCGTGCTGAATTCCTTTGGGCAAGAGTAGGTCAGGAGGCCATTGATTTAGTTTCATCGGGACGTAAAATCGATCTCATACTGATGGACATAAAAATGCCTTTCATGGACGGATTCACTGCCACACGGGAAATAAAAAAGATCAACTCGAACATACCGGTTATTGCGCAAACGGCATATGCCACGCAGGATGAACGTCTCAAGTGCTACGAGGCCGGCTGCGATGATTATGTGAGCAAGCCCATTGATTATGAAGATCTGAAAAGGAAAATGGCCCGTATCTTGAAGAAGAAAGTGCTGAATTAAGGATTGCTGACAGCATCGTTCAAAAACCGGTTGAACGGCACCATAGCCTTAAATACCTCCTTTATTTCATCGGTAAAGCCGGGTTTAACCACGGCTGAATCCGGTACTCCCCTTGCAACGGTATAGTATTTAAACTGCAGCAGTGCGATATCCATAAAATCTTTTGGAAATCCTTTCGGTGCCGTGGAAAGTCGGGGTGCTTCAATTTCACCAAAGTGTTTCCGGAAGGAAGGATGACTAAGGATTTCTTTGAATTCCTCGACATTATGATAAATGGATGTACGAATGGCTTTCAGCACATCGGGCCGGGGCATGTATATACCGCCTGCCAGCATAGATGCTCCCGGTTCAATATGAAGGTAATAACCGGCGAGGGGGCTTTTTCTGCCGCCTTTGGCAATATAAGCACCGAAGTTGTTTTTGTAGGGTGTTTTATCATGCGAGAAACGGATATCGCGGAATATGCGGAAAATGCAGTCTTTTGGAGTTGTTTTAACAGCCTCTTTATCGAATTGCTGAATCTCAGCCATTACCAGTGATACATAAAGTTCAAAGGCTGTACGGGCTTCCTGGTAACGGCTGCGGTTGATATCAAACCATTCGCGTGAATTATTGTTTTTCAGATCCTTCAGAAAGGACAGTATGGAAGAGGGGAGGATCATAATGTTGTTGGTTATAATTGTTGTAATAGTTGTATTCGTTGTTGGCAGGTGTCATTTCCAGGATCTGTAATGCCTGCCTGTCCCGGTTCCCATGCATGAATTCACACATCCGTCATGGATATCTTAACCTCCGTTTTCCATTCTTCCGGATTCTTTTGTAAATTTAGAAATTATCCGTGAATGAAACCATGCAAAAAACTGCAGTCATTGTAGCAGCCGGATCGGGAAGCCGCATGAAACACGAACTTCCGAAGCAATTCCTGCCTTTGCTGGGAGTTCCGGTTTTGATGCATACCATCAGGTGTTTTCATGGTTATGACAGCACGATAAGGTTTGTTGTTGCCCTGCCCGGCAAGTTTAAAGAATACTGGCAGGAGTTATGTGTAGAACACCAGTTTGAAATTAAGCATTCCGTTGTTGTCGGGGGAGAAACGCGTTTTCATACGGTAAAGAACTGCCTGGCTGAAGGATGTGACGAAGGTCTTGTTGCGATCCATGACGGCGTCAGGCCCCTGGTGAGTCGTGACACACTCGACCGTTGTTTCAGCATGGCGGCTGAGAAAGGTACGGCCGTTCCATGCATCCCTGTTTCCGAATCTATGAGGATTCAAAACGATGCCGGTAATCATCCGGTCGACAGAGCTCTTTACAGACTCATCCAGACCCCGCAGGTGTTCCGGTGCGATATACTGAAGAAAGCATTTGACCTGGAATACATGCCGGAATATACGGATGATGCCATTGTCGTTGAAAAGGCTGGATTCCCGGTCAACCTGGTGGAAGGGAATCCCGAGAATATTAAGATAACGACGGCAAGCGATTTGCTGATCGCTGAGGAGATGATGAGGAGCCTCACCCCCTGACCCCCTCTCCAAAAGAGAGGGGGAGGAGCTTTTAATGAAGTTTTGCTGTATGGAAGCCAATCTATTTCTGGAATAGATCTGTTAGCAGGAAGTAAATTACTTTATAACACAAAAAATATTTTTAAGATTAAGAAAAAGAATCATTTCAGGCATAAACGATCATCCCTGCAATAATGACCATACAGAAAAC
>JAFGKY010000149.1 GCA_016928305.1 Bacteroidales bacterium | reverse complement strand
GGGTTTATAATTAATGGATTATACTTTGTGATAACTTGGTGGCTTAGTGCCTTAGTGGCGATAATATACTTTTTGGAGTGGACTCAAGATTTAAGATCTAAGATCTAAGATCAAAGATCGAAGAATAAGTCTACTCTGAAAAGTCAAAGATTTACGAATAGCTGAAAATCAGGTTTACCCCTGACCCTAAAGGGAGCCTGATTTTCAGCAACTTCTCCCCTGACGGCAGGCAGGCTTTAGGGTTGGGGTAGAAAGTTGCTGAAAATCTACCATGATACTTTTCGGAGTAGACTCAAGATTTAAGATTCAATATCATTTAGTCAAGCAACTGTATATTGGGTACACATCCTGACCTACTCTTCGACTTCGCTCAGAGTGACAGTCAGGCTGAGCGGAGTCGAAGCAAAGGTCAAGCTGAGCGGAGTCGAAGCAAAGGTCAGGCTGAGCGGAGTCGAAGCTTACTTTCTTTAACCAAACCAATTTGATTTAAGTGACTCGTCCCTAGTCCCTCGTCCCTATCTTGCTTGTCACTCGTCACTTGTCACTCGTCACTGCTTGTCCCTCTCCTTCCTGTTCAACTGCTTACCGTTTACCTTCAAATTCTCACCATTCCCTCCCAATTCTCTCATGGCCAGCAATCCCCTGTGAATGGCATTCCTTACAGACTGCACATTGATAGCCATGATTTCGGCTATGCTTTTGAAATCATAACCCTTGAAGTATCGCAGGTAGATAGCCTCACGCTGGCTTACGGTCAGTTCGTTGAGGATATCGATGAGCTTTTCCCTGGTTTCCTGGTTAAGCTGTTCGGATATAAGGAAGTCTTCATGCGAGAATTCAATTTCAAATAACTCTTCGGGTGGATTGTCACAATTAACAAAACGGTTTTTCCAGCTCAGGTTATCATAAATATGATGGCGGAGTGCTTTTAATAAATAGCATTTGATATGATTTATCTCGCCCAGGTTACTTCGGTTTTTCCATAGTCTGAAAAACATATCCTGCATGCTGTCCTCTACAATGCCTGTGTTACGGGTCAGTTTGTGCCCGAAACTGAACAATTCATCGAAATAGATCTGAAAGATCAGGGTTAAAGCTTCCTTATCACCATGTACAAATTTCTTCCACAGGGTATGATTTTCCATTGAGATGAAAGATAACAGAACACTTAAAAATACACAAAATTTCTCAGAAAATCATGTAGAGACGCGATTAATCGTGTCTCTATAATTCCATTCAATCCATTTTAATGATCTTACCAGCGGCCACTGATTCATTATTCCATAACCGCAGCATAAAGTATCCTGATGGCAATCCTTTCAGGTGAATGGTAAGGTTATCCCCTTCCACCTTATCATAAAAACCGGTAAATACCACCTGTCCGGTCTGGTTTAATACCTCAAGTGTGCACCGGAGTGATAATTCCTTAGGAATCTCAACCGTGAAAGTCTCTTTAAAAGGATTCGGATACCCGTGGATTTTACGAACAGGAATATCTCCGTTGGTTTCTTTGATCGCTGTATTGCGGTAGCCGGTTGAAAAATAAACAGGCCAGGCGCCGTCGATGAACATTCCCTGATGGATACCACCGGAAGAAATTTTATCTGTGTTGAGATTGACATAGTCAACCAGGTAAACCGTATCGGGGAATTCAGATACCAGATCCAGAGAAGTAAAGGCTATCCTGGAATCAACTTTATTATAGGAAGGCCAGCCCAGGTAGTTATTTTCAGCTACTGTTTTCACTTCATTGGTTTCAATATTACAGCCCAGCATGGCAAATTCATCCGATTCCTGGTCCCAGTAATCAAAAGCAAGGATATTGGATGAATTCTTTGAAAAAGAAGGATTCCCGATACTTACACCTTCGGGGATGCTCGAGAACAGTTTGTAGATGGTTCCGTCACCTGCGCTGTTTGTACTGTAATTCCATACGCGGATGAAATTCACATCCCAGTATTCAATAGGATCACCGTCGTTATTCTCAAGGATGTTATAAGCATCGTAAACCAGAAATTCCCCGCTGTAATCAAATTCCAGCGCATCTGCATACAGCACTCCGTATCCTTCCACACCTAATGTATATGTTGGATTGTATAATCCGAATGTATACCACGCTTCCGAATCATAATCGTAAACGTATATGCTGGCATCGGCATCGGTTGTGACGGCAGCAACCCTGTTCCCGTCTTTTGATACCACTGCATTTGACCATATCGGTTCATCCTGTATCACGTATTCCTCTGTTTCATATTCAGGTGAGGTAATAATGGAGTGCAGTGTATTATCCCCGGCAACAAAGATGGCAGCCACACCGTCGTCTGTAACACTTGGGCGGCTGATAAATAAGGTGCTGGTGAGCGGTGTAAAATCGTATTCACCTTCGGTTCCGGTTTCCACTGCACGGTATAAGGTATTGTAATCAGCCGGATCCATGTTGTATACCAGCATGTATTCATCGCCCGGATTCTCGGGCAGTGTCGGGTTGGTTTGTGTTCCTTCTCCGTTCGTTATACCTACGGCATCAAATGCAATGCCTGCCTGCGTAACCTGGTTTGACCCGGCTCCATACATTTCGCTGGCAGCCTGGATGACGGCTAACCGGAGGTCGATGAATTGGGAGGATTTCGTTAAATAATGGTCCAGGGTTTTGTAATAGATTTCAGCGGCGGTTTCCTTGCCAATAGCCTGTGCGTACAGATAATAAGCAAGATTGCAAATGCCTGCATTGATATGCACGCCATAATTATCCTGCGAACCGGTATATTTTTCATCCATGTGACTGGGTTGGTAACCTGCGTCACTCAGACTGGACCCTCCATTATGCGGATCCGACATGGAACGAAGGGCTCCTGATGGAAAAACCTCTGTCCTGACAATATCTTCCCCCATCAGCCAGTCTTCATTCTCTATCATCGATCCGAATACATCGGCCATCGATTCATTAATGGCTCCCGATTCTCCTTCATACTCGAGGTTGGCCGTATTCTCGACTACGCCATGCGTCAGTTCATGCCCGCCTACATCCAGGCTCCCGGCCAGGGGTTTGAAAGCCTCATCACCGTTCCCGTAACAAATAAACCTTCCGTTCCAGTATGCGTTATCCATCGGTTGCCCGTTATCATCGGCAACGTTAACGATGGAAATGATGCTGCCACCCTTGCCGTCGATGGAATTACGCCCGTGTTTCTGATAGTAATAATCGTATGATGTTGCGGCGTTATAATGAGCCGATACTGCCTTCGGGTCGGTCCATGTGTTGGTCGCTGAGGTAACGTAATAAAACGCCTGGTTGTAACCATAGGTGTTGTTCATGTCGATCGTTATAATGGCTCCCTCAAGATCATCGGGTTTAACAAAGGTGGGAGATGTATACATGGGTTTGCTAAGATCAATCAGGTAGAAGTTTGAACCATATTCATAGGTGTTTACCGTGCGGGTAACATTGTTGAGGTCCTTGGCTGTAGCTGTCCTTTTACCGTTTGCAGAATAATTATGCTCAAAGTAATGGATTACATTCCCGTTGATGGCATCAATAAAATACTCCCAGCGGTGGTGATTGGCGGCGAAAAGGGTCACATGATAGGCAAGCATAAATTCGGGTACAGGCGCTTTTGTCCGGTATATTACAAGCGATGATACAGGTTGTTCCAACGATGCTATAAAATCAAATACAGGCCCTTTTATTTCCTTTTTGTTGCCTTTATATAAATGCATGGTGGCCTTTTCAACGGCCATATCTGTCGTTATGACCGGTGATGTGTTGATATCCACCCGTACAGGAAAGAACCTGCCGTTGAATAGTTCTCCTTCCCCGTTCCGGTCGAGATGCACGATAACTTCCCCGCCGTACACGGGAATACCTTTATATACCTGATCCAGCCGTATGTGGGTTTTATTGAACCTGTCGGTGCTGCTTCGGGTAATGACAAAATGATCTTCCGGACGCTCTGTTTTTAATAAGGCCTTCAATTTGTTGAGGTAGTTGAAACATTGTTGTGAAGGTTTCAATTCTGTCGATTTTACAGCATGTGAACCATCCGGAATTGTCTGAATGAATATCGGCACATTTGTTTCAGGGGAATAAATAACCTTTTTAAAGTCTTTGCGTGCCAATACCCTTTGTGTTGCCAGGTTACCGCTCACCGTGTTTTTCATACGGCTTTGCTGAACAACTGTGACAGGAAGCCTTACATCGTCCGCACGAACCGATCCGTCCTTTTTTATCGGTTTAAGGGTGGATGTGTTATGTATGTGGTTACTCTTTTTCTTGCTGTCAAAGGTTCCCTGCGCCATAGCCACTAAAGGCATGCAAATTATCAGCAGGGTAATGACCGTCCGATAAATTGAGATTGCTTTCATGTTTTGAGTTATTTAAGGTTTAGTTCACTCCGGAAAGTGATTTTTTAGCCACTAAGGCACTAAGATTCACAAAGATAAATGATTAAATCTTAACTCTTTGTGAATCTTTGTGTCTTGGCGTTTTTGTGGCGGCCATTTTTTTATAACTATTCGGAGTGGACTCAAGGTTTTATTTAAAAGGTTTCTTTATTTTTTTGTACCGGAGGCTGGCTAACTTGTTCATTGCACTTTCGTATAAACTGCCAAGTGTATCCGGAACATCAAATTCTCTTGCTCCCCAGGTGTATTCATGAACGGTGCTGTCGCCTATGACCTGAACGAAGTAGTAAACATTCCCGGGATAACTGAAGGTTGTATCGGGCAGGTTTCTTATATCATGGTATAATCTCTTTGCTTCCGATTTCGGGATCTTACCCTGTTGGGTGAATAGAATGTTTACCCGACCAGAACCTTTATATACTTTGCCATTGTCCAGAATTTTGTAAAGCGTGGCTGTGCCTGCTATCCCTCCCCCCTTGCCAAAAACCAGGCATTCGGGTTGTGCCAACATATGGAGCGGGATAATCAGCAGCACAATCATGCAGGGCAAGAATCTCATAGTATAAATATTATAAATTTGTTCAGTGGTAAATAATCTTTAGTTCAATTTAGAAACCCACCGTCTTTGACGGTGGTAATGTTCTTATGGCTTTGCCTATAT
>JAFGKY010000148.1 GCA_016928305.1 Bacteroidales bacterium | reverse complement strand
GGGTTTATAATTAATGGATTATACTTTGTGATAACTTGGTGGCTTAGTGCCTTAGTGGCGATAATATACTTTTTGGAGTGGACTCAATAATCATTCTAAAATATTAGCTTTTCTTCGTCGTCCGAATAATTCTTCACGGGCGCAAGCGCCTGCCTGGTCGGCAGACAGGTCTGCTTGTGCCTGAAGTGTAACCCTGTGTTGGTGAACTATTCGGGAAAAATCATTCATCAACCAAACCAATTTTTATTCCTTTCGTATATAAAAAGGAACAATTTTTGAGAGGGTATAAGCAGAAATGTTTATAACTTACACGCATAAAACATTGAATGTGATGAGGAGAACGCTAATCATACTTGTTCTGATGGTAATTGCGGCAGGCCTTACAGGGCAGACCCATTCCAGGAAGAACATGCCGGTGGATACGGTCTTTAAGCTGAACGGGACCGTTTTACCGGTTGAAGTAACTACCGTCACACCCACATATGTCAGCTTTACCATTCCGGGAAAATCGGATGAATATACCATTGAAAGGAAAGAAGTGCATAAGATAATATACAAAAACGGCAGAATTGAAATTCTGAATGACGCTGCTTTTGCCGTTTTTGATGACAGCAACTGGGAGGTAGTATGGCTTACCGAGAATAAGAAAGACGTTGCCAATCTTTACAAGCTGGGTGAAGTTGATGCCCGGTCACCTGCCAGCGCACGCAGTCCTTCGGCAGCTAAAAAGGGCGCCATCATAAAACTCAAGAAAAAAGCAGTCAACATGAGGGGTACCGTTGTGCTGGTCACCGATAAACATACCACGGGCGGCTATGGTGAATACCCGGGTTACTATATAAAAGGATTTGTTTACGGTACTGAACCTACTGAGGAGCTTGCCGAACCTTCATCCGATGCCAGTTCTTCGTTGCGTAAAAGCGGCGGAATGTAGCGCAGGGATGTTAAAAGAGGTTTGTCATAAAGAAATCCGTATTTTCTTTCACAGGAATGCCCGGCAATTTTAAATCCTTAACCACAGGAAGAAGATCTTCCCAGGTGTGCCGGCGACCGTTGAATACCAGGGCTATATTTTTACATACTGCACGCGTAAATAAATTCGTTTGCACTGCAAAATCATATATTATTCCCTTTTGAACGGTGAATGCGATTTTCACCTTCCGGTCTTTATCATAAAATTCATTTTCAAACCGATACTCGGGTGAATAGCCGTATATCCATTCCCATGTTGAATATTTATCATCTGCCAGCTGCCTGATCCGTGCTGTATCTTCCCGGTCGGGCTTCTCCGGTATGCCTCCGTATGTTGTTTTTATATAGCTGAACAACATACCGGAAAAAGATTCAATATCAGGCGGACTGCCAGGAAGGTCGGCGATATTGACCACCTGTGACCGGTTTGATGCCACTGCACGGCTCTTATATCTCTCGGAGTTGCCCGAAAGGGCAGAATGCAGGCATTTCAGGTCGGTATTCAGCAGGAGAGTGCCGTGATGCAATACGCGGTTTTTATATACATGTTTGGCATTACCCGATATTTTCAGTCCGCCGGCAAGAATCTCATTCTTGATGCCTATGGTTGCCTTTATCCCGAATTGACCAAGAAATTCTGTAACCGGCAATGCATAACGCTTGAAATCAACGAGTTTATTGCTTTCTTCGTTCGTTATAAAAGTGAAGTTAAGGTTCCCGTTGTCATGAAAAACAGCCCCGCCACCCGACAACCTGCGTGCAATACAAATCTTATGATCACATACAAAATGCGGATTGATTTCGGCCAGGGTATTCTGGTGTTTCCCGACAATTACAGCGGGTTTTGATATCCATACAAAAAAGAAATCCTCAGTTCGCCTGCGAAGCAGGTATTCCTCGGTGGCCAGGTTATAATAGGGATCCTTGGTATCGCTTATAAAACAACGCATGGAAAAAGGTTTCTCAAAAATAGGGATTATCGGTGAATAATCTTTATGCTGACAGACCTTTGGGATGTTTGTTTTTTTTATATTTTTAGAAACTGAGGATGATTAATTGTTAATTGTTAATTATAAGTTGTTGTCTGTCCAACGAATATGAAAATACCAACGGCCTTACATTGTACATTACCTGTCATGCTTCCGGCATCCGGTTCACGATATATTTATATTCCTTAATCCTATATACACTATTGTACGCTGAAAAATACAACATAAAAAAACTGAACTATGAAAACGCTCGTTGATCGATTTATCCGTTACGCAAAAATAAATACGCAGTCCGATGAAAATTCGAAAACATCACCGTCGACGGCTGCCCAGCTTGAATTTGCCAATCAGCTGGCGGAGGAGCTTAGAAACATGGGTATAGACGATGCCGAGGTTGACGAGAACGGTTACCTGATGGCAACTCTTCCGGCCAATATACCGAAAGAAGTTCCTGTAATTGGTTTCATTGCACATCTTGACATATCGCCCGACCTGAAAATAACAGGTATTAATCCCCGGGTGGTGGAGCACTTTGGTAAACCGATAGTATTAAATGCAAAAAGCAATATTGCAATTTCGCCGGTTGATTTCCCTGTGCTGAACAGTTACATCGGCCAGTCGCTGATCGTTACCGATGGTCAGTCCAACCTGGGTGCGGATGACAAAGCCGGGATTGCTGAAATTGTTACCGCTATGGAATACCTTATTGAGCATCCCGAAATTAAGCACGGCCCGGTTCGTATAGCGTTTAATCCCGATGAAGAAATAGGGCGCGGAGCTGACCGGTTCGATGTGAAAAAATTCAATGCCGCATTTGCCTATACTGTTGATGGAGGTGGAATAGGAGAGATACAGTACGAAAATTTCAATGCCGCCAAAGCGAAGATTACCATCCAGGGTTTTAACGTGCATCCCGGATCAGCTAAGAATAAGATGATAAACTCCATGCTCATTGCCATGGAACTCAACAGCATGCTTCCTTCTTTTGAAATCCCCGAACATACCGAACATTATGAGGGGTTTTACCACCTAAATGAGATCCATGGAACGGTTGAAGGTACTACCATGAACTATATCATTCGTGATCACGACAGAAGCCGTTTCGATCGTAAAAAAGAACTGCTGATTAAAATCGTTGACCATCTTAATCTGAAATATGGCGCACGAACCCTTAAGCTTATCATGGTCGATCAGTACTATAATATGAAAGAAAAAGTCGAACCGGTGTTTTCGGTCGTTGAATTGGCCATGAACGCCATGAAGGCGGTGGGTATCGCTCCCAGGGTGGTCCCCGTCAGGGGAGGTACGGATGGAGCCCGCCTGTCATATATGGGATTGCCTTGTCCCAACCTTTTTACCGGCGGACATAATTTTCACAGCCGGTATGAGTTTATCCCGGTGCGGTCCATGCAAAAAGCTGTGGAGACGATTGTAAAGATCATTGAGATGAATGCCGATGAAGGAGTAAAAGTTTGAAAGTTTGAAAGTTTGAAGATTTGAAAGTTTGAAGATTTGAAAGTTTGAAGATTTGAAAGTTTGAAGATTTGAAAGTT
>JAFGKY010000147.1 GCA_016928305.1 Bacteroidales bacterium | reverse complement strand
GTTCCCGATTTTACTGTATTCTTGTTCCCATTTTTACTGCATCTATATTGCCAATTTCACTGTATTTTTAATTCCCGGTAACAAAAGATTATCCAAGTAATTGGATATAATGTACCTAACGGTTCCAAACCATATCATGGAACATTAGTGGCAGGAACAATGATAGCTTCAACAGACAATGAAATAGGCATTTCTGCTATAGGTTATAATTGTAGATTAATTGCTTCAACCAAGTCTGCTGACGGTTTATTAGAAAATTTCGCTTATGACGGTATGCTACAGTTATCATATTTAGGGGCAGAAGTTATAAATGTAAGCTGGGTTTCTTATTCTTCCTATGATGATCAAATAGCTATCATTGACGAAATTTATAATAATGGAACATTGGTAGTTGCTGCTTCAGGAAATTTAGGTATTACTAGGTATGCTTATCCTGCATCATATAACCATGTATTATCTGTTACTGGTATTGGACATAGAAATGAACCAGGGTATATCGATCCCGAACTTGGTCCTTATAATTGGAAAGACAGAGTTGAAGTAATTGTAGGTAATCCAGAAGCCGTATTTAATCATAACGATAGAGTAGATTTTTGTGCACCCGGATGGCAAATTACAGGTTGTATTTTAAACAATAGCTATGCGGATTTATACGCAAATGGAACTTCATTATCTGCACCAATAGTTGCAGGAACTTGCGGACTTATGTTATCTGTCAACCATTGCCTGACACCTGATGATTTAACAAGCATTCTTAAAAATACTGCTGTAAATATTTACACTATTCCTGAAAATCAGAACTATATTGGAATGTATGGGGCAGGGCGTTTGGACACATATGAAGCAGTCAAAGGAGCAGGTGAATACGGAACTATTCATTATTCAAATCAAACATTTTATGCTACTACTTTATCAAAGGTTGGTCTATCATTTGATGATAACGTAACTATGTTAAGTTCAAATAATCTTAATGCAACATATGAAGTAAGAATAGAAAAGAACTTTTATTTACCACTTGGCGCAACATTAGATATTAATGTGAACACCTCAAATACTATTAATTGCCAATAATAACTTAAATAAACCTAAAACAATGAAAACAAAATATTTCTTTTCAGCAATAATGTTAATTGCTCTAACAATGTCATTAAATGCACAAGTAAAAGTCATTTCAAACGGTAATGTTGGAATTGGATTAACTACTTCTCCACTTGAAAAGCTTCATGTCAATGGTGCTATTAGAGGTAATCAAACCGCAGGATCGACACAGATTAAAACGGATTATGGATACTTTAATATTGGACCACAAAGTACAAATGTTGTTCATTTTATATCTTCATTATCAACAGGTTCTTACTATTTCTTTGATAAAGGTCTCATTTCAGGTGATGGTAAATTCCTAGGCTATTCTAACAAAAATCTTACATTATGGACCTGTAAAAATTATACTTATACGACAGCAATGACCATTAATTATGATACCCGGAATGTTGGAATTGGAAGAACGCCCCATGCTACTGCCAAATTAGATGTTGCCGGAGATATTGCAATAAACGGAACTATAAAATTGACTTCTGATATGAGTATAAAAGAAAATTCTAAACCAATTACAAATACGAAAGACAAACTTATACAGTTACAAGCAATAAGTTTTAATTACAAAAAAGATGTTTTAGAAAATGAAAAAACTAATTATGGGGATACTACAGATAATTATTCTCAAATAAATCCAGATTCCTTTTATAAACAAAAAAGATATGGTTTTTCTGCTCAAGACTTACAAAAGGTTTTTCCGGACCTAGTAACAAAGGACGAAGATGGCATTCTAAGTGTGGATTATATTGGTATAATACCTCTTCTTGTTGAAGCAATAAAAGAGCAACAGGTGATGATTGATAGTCTAATATCAAAAAATTTGGACAGTAAATTTAAAAATACCACAGGATCCGAAAGCTCTGAATTATCAATTAATAATGGTGAGAATTCATTATTCCAAAATTCTCCTAATCCATTTACAGAGAGCACAAAGATTGAATTCTACCTTTCTGAGAAGGTCAGTTCTGCCACAATTTTTATTTATGACATGAATGGTTCACAAAAGAAAAGCATTGCATTAACCGATAAAGGTTATAGTAGTGTTATAATTAAAGGTAATGAACTTAAGGCAGGTATGTATCTATATGCACTTGTTGCTGATGGTGAAATTATAGGTACAAAACAAATGATATTAACTCAGTAAGTTTATTTAAAGCAGCCTCAGGGCTGCTTTTTTTACGTATTATTAAATGGTTGTTTTTTTATACAATAAAACAAATAGCTGAGAGGAACTTTATTTTAAAACTCTTACATTTTCCTCAAGTAACATATCAACGGTTTGACTGAAATTAACCTGACTATTAGTAGGTGAGGATTCTGATTTTCTAATATACTGATGTAAGATCCCAAACAATTTCCTTGTGTTTAAATATAGCATTTTACTGTCGTTGAAGGATAAACCGGGCGGCTTCGGCACCAATAATGTTGTAATCAGTAACAAAGTTATGTGCAACGATATAATCGGCCTGGATGGCGGTACTCATAAAAAACAAAAAAGGTCCAAGCTACACTTCGTTAAGCCTGCCTTTTGTCAGATAGAATTGAACCAGTTTTTTCTTTTTGAAACTTAAGGTAATAAGATCTTATTGCTACAGATTACCAAATCATCAAATCATTAAATCATTAAATCATCAAATACTCACGCCTGTGCCGTTGGCCCGCCGAAGTTCATCGGTATCATTGCCCCTCCGGCGCCTTCCACCTGCTTAATGGTTCCGTGTGTAGCCTCAAATTTGGAGATATTGTCTTTCAGAGCCATAAGGAAACGTTTGGCATGCTCAGGGGTCAGGATAATCCTTGATTTTACTTCAGCTTTCGGAATCCCCGGCATAACCCTCACAAAGTCGATCACAAACTCAGACGATGAATGTGTAATGACGGCAAGGTTGGAATAGATACCCTGTGCCACTTCTTCTTTCAATTCAATGCTGATCTGATTGACATTTTTCTTTTCTTCCATGATATGCTGATTTAGTGCTCTTTTACGATCTCGGCATCCGTCCTTTTTTCCTCGGCGATCTTATCGTATTCTTCTTTTGACCCTACAATCAGGTTGTTATACTTTCTGTTTCCGGTACCGGCGGGTATCAGATGTCCAACGATGACATTTTCTTTCAGGCCTTCGAGATAATCAACCTTTCCAAAGATAGCGGCTTCATTCAGCACTTTCGTCGTTTCCTGGAAAGAAGCAGCGGACATGAAGCTCTGCGTCTGTAATGCTGCCCGGGTAATACCCTGCAGGATTTGTTGTGACGTGGCAGGAATAGCATCCCTCGATTTAACCGGCTTAAGGTCTTTGCGCTTCAATAACGAATTCTCGTCACGCAGTTTACGGGCTGTCACTATCATACCGGGTTTCAGCGTCGATGAATCACCACTTTCTTCAATTACTTTTTTACCATAAATCCAGTCGTTCTCTTCCATGAATTCCCATTTATCAACAACTTGTCTTTCAAGGAATTTTGTGTCACCCGGATCGATGATTTCCACTTTTCGCATCATTTGTCTTACAATAACTTCAAAGTGTTTGTCGTTGATCTTAACGCCCTGAAGCCTGTATACTTCCTGTATTTCATTGACGATATATTCCTGTACTTTTGTAGGCCCCTTAATAGCCAATATGTCGGAGGGGGTTATGGCTCCATCCGATAAGGGCACACCGGCCTTTACGTAGTCATTCTCCTGCACCAGTATTTGCTTGGAGAGTGGTACCAGATATTTTTTCTGTTGTCCGGATTTTGATGTAATTGTTATCTCACGGTTGCCTCTTTTAACTTTGCCAAAGGAAACCTCTCCGTCAATTTCAGATACTACGGCCGGATTTGAAGGATTCCTGGCCTCGAAAAGTTCCGTTACGCGTGGTAAGCCACCGGTGATGTCACCCGATTTACCTACAGCTCTGGGAATTTTTATAAGGATATCACCTGCCTTAACAGAATCGCCATCATTCACCGTCAGGTGCGAACTTACGGGCAGGTTATACATCTTCAGAACCTGATCTTTTTTATCGACAATATTGATCGTCGGATTTTTTGACCGGTCTCGGCTTTCTATGATGACTTTTTCACGGTATCCGGTGACTTCATCCGACTCTTCCTTGTAAGTCATGCCTTCAATAACGTTTTCAAAAGATACTATACCGGGGGCTTCTGAAATGATAACGGCGTTATAAGGATCCCATTCGCAGACAAGATCACCTTTTTTAACTTCGACGCCATTCTTAATATATAGTCTGGCACCATAGGGGACATTATTGGTTGTTAGGACAATGCCTGTTTTTTTGTCAACAATTCGTAATTCGGCAAGACGGCCGATAACAATGTCGTATTTCTTTCCGGTTTCATCTGTACGTTCCACGGAACGAAGTTCCTCAATTTCAGCAATGCCATTATATTTTGCCACTATATTCGATTCGGTTGTGATGTTTACAGCGGTACCCCCAACGTGAAATGTACGGAGCGTCAGCTGTGTACCGGGTTCCCCAATCGACTGGGCTGCGATAACACCGACGGCTTCGCCGTTTTGAACCATCCGGCTGGTAGCCAGATTACGACCGTAACACTTAGCGCACACACCTTTGCGTGATTCACATGTCAGCACCGAACGGATCTCAACCTGCTCAATAGGGGAGTCATCAATAGTTTTAGCAATATCTTCCGTGATTTCTTCACCGGATGTGACAACCAGTTCGCCTGTGAGCGGATGGTAAACATCATGAACAGCTGTACGTCCTAAAATTCTCTCGTATAAAGATTCAACTATTTCTTCATTATTCTTAATGGCGATAGCTACAAGGCCTCTCAGCGTACCACAGTCTTCCTCTGTGATAATTACATCCTGCGAAACATCAACCAGACGGCGTGTGAGGTAACCTGCATCGGCTGTTTTAAGAGCCGTGTCGGCAAGACCTTTACGGGCACCATGAGTAGAAATGAAGTATTCCAATACCGATAATCCTTCTTTGAAGTTTGAAAGGATCGGATTTTCGATGATCTCAGAGCCTGTAGATCCTGATTTCTGAGGCTTGGCCATCAGTCCCCTCATGCCGGATAACTGACGGATCTGTTCTTTTGATCCCCGTGCACCAGAATCAAGCATCATATATACGGGATTAAATCCCTGCTTGTCTGATGAAAGCTGTTTCATGAGAGTCTGTGTCAACTTGGCGTTTGTATGGGTCCAGATATCAATAATTTGATTATAGCGTTCATTATTGGTTATATAACCCAGATTGTAGTTATTCATGACCTCGTCAACCTGCTGATAACCTTCATCCATCAGGTTTTCTTTTTCAGTAGGGATGATTACATCATCGAGGTTAAAAGAAAGGCCTCCTCTAAAAGCAATTTTAAAACCAAGATCCTTTATATCATCAAGGAATTTTGAAGTCTTGTCTGTTCCTGTTTTTTTCAATACGGTACTAATGATTTCGCGAAGTGATTTCCTTGTCAGCAATTCATTGATATAACCAACTTCTTTGGGTACCACCTCGTTGAACAACACCCGGCCAACCGTGGTTTCAATGATTTTTCGAACAGGCTTGTCACCGGTCAGATCTTCAATTCTGACTTTAATGACTGCATGCAGGTCGGCCTTTTTCTCATTATAGGCAATAATAACTTCTTCGGGTGAATAGAACGTAAATCCTTCGCCTTTAACAGGATGGTCGGATTCATTTTTCCCGGCTTTGGTCATGTAATAAAGGCCGAGAACCATATCCTGCGAAGGTACGGAAATAGGCGCACCGTTAGCAGGATTAAGAATGTTGTGTGAAGCCAGCATCAGGATCTGTGCTTCGAGGATAGCTGCATTACCCAAAGGCAGGTGAACGGCCATTTGGTCGCCATCGAAGTCAGCATTGAATGCCGTACAAACGAGGGGATGCAGTTGAATGGCTTTCCCTTCAATAAGTTTGGGCTGGAAAGCCTGTATCCCAAGCCTGTGCAATGTAGGAGCCCGGTTCAGGAGCACCGGATGGCCTTTTAATACATTTTCAAGGATATCCCAGACAACTGGGTCTTTTCTGTCGACAATCTTTTTGGCTGATTTTACTGTTTTTACTATGCCTCTTTCAATGAGTTTACGAATGATAAAGGGTTTGTAAAGCTCTGCCGCCATCTCCTTGGGGAGTCCTGTTTCGTGTAATTGAAGCTCAGGTCCAACAACGATTACAGAACGTGCTGAGTAGTCAACACGTTTCCCCAGCAGATTCTGCCGGAAGCGGCCCTGTTTTCCCTTAAGGCTGTCACTGAGTGATTTTAACGGCCGGTTGGCATCCGTTTTAACGGCATTTGATTTTCGTGAGTTATCAAATAATGAATCAACGGCTTCCTGCAACATTCTTTTTTCATTTCTCAGAATGACTTCCGGAGCTTTAATTTCAATCAGCCTTTTCAGGCGGTTGTTGCGTATAATAACCCTGCGGTAAAGATCATTCAGGTCTGACGTTGCAAACCTTCCGCCATCAAGAGGTACCAGAGGCCTGAGTTCAGGCGGTATTACCGGAACCACTTTGATGATCATCCATTCAGCACGGTTAACACCTTTGGATGCCCGGAAAGCTTCAACTACCTGTAATCTTTTAAGCGCTTCATTTTTACGCTGCTGTGAAGTTTCAGTATTGGCCTTATGCCTCAGTTCATAAGAAAGACTGTCAAGATCAAGCCTTTCCAGTATCTGGTGCAGCGATTCAGCACCCATATTGGCAATAAACTTATCCGGATGACTGTCATCCAGCAATTGATTTTCTTTAGGCAGTGAGTCAATGATTTCAAGGTATTCCTCTTCTGTAAGGAAATCCAGGAATTGTACACCATCAGCTGCCTTTACGCCGGGATTGATAACCACATATCGTTCATAATAGATTATTGAATCGAGTTTTTTGGAAGGTAATCCCAGTAAATAACCTATTTTATTAGGCAGGGTACGGAAATACCAGATATGGGCAACTGGAACCACCAGTGATATGTGACCCATACGTTCCCGGCGGACTTTCTTTTCAGTCACTTCTACACCACAACGATCGCATACAATACCTTTATAACGTATTCTTTTGTATTTTCCGCAATGGCACTCGTAATCTTTTACGGGTCCGAAGATCCTTTCACAAAACAATCCATCACGTTCAGGTTTATATGTACGGTAATTGATTGTTTCAGGCTTGAGTACTTCACCGCTGGATCGTTCCAGTATTTCTTCGGGTGATGCAAGACTGATGGCGATCTTGGTGAAGTTAGCCTTGGCTTTGTTATCCCTTCTGAATGACATATGTTGATTTATTATTTATCGTATTTTATTACAAATAATGAAAGTCTTTTTCGTATTATACCAGGTTAATGCTTAAACCAAGCCCCCTGAGTTCATGCAGCAAAACGTTCAGAGATTCGGGTATCCCTGCCGGGGGCAGTGGCTCTCCCTTTACAATCGACTCATAGGCTTTGGCCCTGCCAATCACATCGTCAGACTTGATGGTCAGAATTTCCTGCAGTATGTGAGCAGCGCCGAAGGCTTCCAATGCCCATACTTCCATCTCACCAAAGCGCTGGCCTCCGAATTGGGCCTTGCCTCCCAGCGGTTGCTGTGTGATCAGCGAATAAGGACCAATGGAACGGGCATGCATCTTGTCATCGACCATATGACCCAGTTTTAGCATATAGATTACTCCAACGGTTGCAGGCTGGTCAAAACGATCACCGGTTCCTCCGTCATACAGGTATGTCTTACCAAATTTCGGCAGTCCTGCCTTATCGGTAATCTCGGTAATCTGACTTATGGTGGCGCCATCGAAAATAGGGGATGAAAACTTTACTCCCAGCTTCATTCCCGCCCATCCAAGTACAGTCTCATAAATCTGTCCGAGGTTCATACGTGACGGAACACCAAGCGGATTGAGAACAATGTCAACAGGAGTGCCATCCTCGAGGAAAGGCATATCTTCTATACGGACAATTCTCGAAATAATTCCCTTGTTCCCATGCCGACCTGCCATTTTATCACCTACTCTTATTTTTCGCTTCTGTGCCACATATACCTTGGCAAGCTGAATAATCCCAGCCGGTAATTCGTCCCCGATCGTAATGCTGTATTTCTTGCGTTTGTATATGGCATCAACTTCCTTGAACTTGATGATATAATTATGTATCAGCAACTTGATATGTTCATTTTTATCTTTGTCGGTGGTCCATTTATTCGGATTTATCTGCATGTAATCTATATCTTGCAAAACCTTCTGTGTAAATTTTGCACCTTTTGCGATAACATCCACATTATAGTAATCTTTTACTCCCTGTGATGTTTTACCATTTACAAGGATAAAAAGTTTATCAATTAGCTTGGCTTTCAGTTCATTCGTGTTCCTTTCAAATTCCTCTTCAATTTTGTCAAGGATAGGTTTTGTTGATGACTTCAGCTTTTTATCTTTGATAGAACGTGAGAAGAGCTTTTTGTCAATTACAATTCCCTGCAAGGATGGAGGGGCTTTTAGGGAAGCATCCTTAACATCGCCGGCCTTGTCTCCGAATATTGCACGGAGCAGTTTTTCTTCGGGGGAAGGATCGGATTCACCTTTGGGTGTAATCTTTCCAATCAGGATATCGCCCGGATTTACCTCGGCTCCAATCCGGATCAATCCGTTTTCATCCAGGTTCCGGGTTGCTTCTTCACTTACATTGGGAATGTCAGCTGTCAGCTCTTCAAGGCCTCGTTTTGTATCGCGCACTTCGAGCATGTATTCATCAATATGTATGGAAGTAAATAAATCTTCCCTGACAACCCTGTCCGAGATTACGATAGCATCCTCAAAATTATATCCTTTCCAGGGCATGAAAGCCACCATCAGGTTGCGGCCCAACGCCAGTTCTCCGATGCGGGTGGAATATCCTTCGGTAAGTATCTGTCCTTTGGAGATCTTTTCACCTTTCTTGACAATCGGTTTCAGGTTAATACAGGTATTTTGGTTAGTCTTCCTGTATTTTTGAAGTTTGTATCTTTTAACATCACCTTCAAAACTCACGAATTTCTCTTCTTCACTCATGGCGTAACGAACAACTATCTCATTGGCATCGACATATTCCACAATACCATCGTTTTCTGCAATCACCAGGAAACGCGAGTCGCTGACCACTTCCTTCTCAATACCTGTCCCTACAATAGGTGCTTCGGGAAAAACAAGCGGAACTGCTTGCCGCATCATGTTGGAGCCCATCAGGGCACGATTGGCATCATCGTGCTCGAGGAATGGGATCAGGGAAGCGGCAATGGAGGAAATCTGGTTAGGTGCTACGTCCATCAGGTCGATTTCGTGCGCATCAACCAGCGGAAAATCACCATTGTAACGGGCTTTGACTTTCTGATTGACAAAAGAGCCTTCGTCATTGATAGGAGCATTGGCCTGCGCAATTACTTTTGATTCTTCTTCTTCAGCACTGAGCCAGATAATACCCTTATTGGTAAGATCCACCTGGCCATTCTCAACCTTTCGGTACGGGGTTTCGATAAAACCGAGATCATTGATCTTGGCATATACACATAAGGATGATATAAGACCAATATTAGGACCTTCGGGAGTCTCAATGGGACAAAGTCTGCCATAATGTGTATAATGCACATCACGCACCTCAAACCCGGCTCTTTCTCTTGAAAGGCCACCGGGGCCTAAAGCAGACATTCTTCGTTTATGGGTAATTTCTGCCAGCGGATTGGTCTGATCCATGAATTGGGAAAGCTGGTTGGTCCCGAAAAATGAATTGATGACCGAGGAAAGTGTTTTGGAATTAACAAGGTCGATTGGCGTAAAGACTTCATTGTCACGAACATTCATTCTTTCACGAATTGTCCTCGACATACGAGCCAGACCAACGCCAAACTGCGTGGCAAGTTGTTCGCCGACTGTCCTGACGCGGCGGTTGCTCAGGTGATCGATATCGTCGACATCTGTTTTTGAGTTGATCAGTTCAATGAGGTATTTAATAATTTTAATAATATCTTCCTTTGTCAGTACCTTGGTGTCCATAGGTGTTTCCAGTCCCAGTTTGCGGTTGATCCTGTATCGTCCTACTTCACCGAGATCATACCGTTTGTCAGAGAAGAATAATTTGTCGATTACATCTCTTGCGGTAGCCTCGTCGGGGGGTTCCGAATTACGGAGTTGACGGTATATGTGCAATACAGCTTCCTTTTCAGAATTGCATGGATCTTTCTGCAAGGTATTGTATATGATTTCAAAATCCGATAAATTCTGCCCTTCCTTGTGCATCAGGATGGTTTTGACGCCCGAATCAACGATAGCGTCAATGTGTTCTTCCTGGAGCAAGGTTTCGCGGTCGATGATGATTTCATTTCGTTCAATGGAGACGACTTCTCCGGTATCTTCATCCACAAAATCCTCTACCCATGATTTCAACACGCGGGCAGCCAGCTTGCGTCCGACCAGCTTCTTTAAAGCTGTTTTGGATACTTTAATTTCGTCGGCCAGATCAAAGATTTCCAAAATCTCCTTGTCGCTTTCGTAACCGATTGCCCTGAACAAGGTTGTTACAGGCAATTTTTTCTTACGATCGATGTAGGCATACATAATATTGTTAATATCGGTCGCGAATTCTATCCATGATCCTTTAAAGGGAATGATCCGTGCTGAATACAATTTTGTACCATTGGCATGGATGCTTTGACCGAAAAATACGCCGGGGGACCGGTGTAACTGCGAGACGACAACACGCTCGGCACCATTGATCACAAACAGCCCTCTGTCGGTCATATAAGGAATGGTCCCCAGATAGACATCCTGGATCACGGTATCAAAATCCTCATGTTCGGGATCGGTGCAGTACAGCTTGAGTTTTGCTTTGAGGGGCACACTGTAAGTCAATCCCCGTTCAATGCATTCATCAATGGAATAGCGGGGTGGATCAATAAAATAATCCAGAAATTCAAGCACAAAGTTGTTTCGTGTATCAGTTATCGGGAAGTTTTCCTGAAATACCTTAAACAGCCCTTCATTTTTTCTGTTTTCCGGCGTAGTCTCCAGCTGAAAGAAATCCCTGAAGGATTTTAGCTGAACATCAAGAAAATCGGGATAGGATAACTGATTTTTTGTGCGTACAAAATTGATGCGTTCGGTTGTATGATTCGACATTACAGTAGTTTATATTTGTTGAACAGCTAATTATAACAAACGACAAAAAGGTCTAATCCCGATTTATCGGGACTAAACCTGTAAGTTCCATTCCGGAACTGATTTATTTAAGCTCAACGTCAGCTCCGGCTTCAGCTAGTTGACCCTTTAAACCTTCCGCTTCTTCTTTGGATAAGTTCTCTTTAATAGCAACCGGTGCTTTATCAACCAGGTCTTTTGCTTCTTTCAGTCCGAGACCCGTAATGTCTTTCACCAGTTTTACAATTTGAAGTTTTGCTCCACCCGGATGGTTCATGAAGACGGTATAAGCGGATTTTTCTTCTGCTTTTCCACCCTCAGCGGCACCACCGGCTGCCGGACCGGCTACAGCAACAGCTGCTGCAGCAGGTTCAATACCATATTCCTCTTTGAGTATTTTTGCTAATTCGTTAACTTCTTTAACAGTTAAGTTTACTAATTGTTCAGCAAATGCTTTTAAATCTGCCATTTTTATTATGTTTAATCGGTTATAAATAATTATTCTTTTTCAGATAATGTTTTAACAATACCAGCCAGTTTAGAGTTGCCTGACTGTAATGCCGAAAGAACATTGCGTGCAGGTGATTGCAATAAAAGTATGAGATCACCCAGCAGTTCTTCCTTAGACTTAATACTTGACAATGCATCTAACTGATCATCGCCAATGTAGATTGACTCCTCAACATATGCGGCTTTAAGGATCGGTTTTTCACTAGTTTTTCGGAATTCTTTAATCAGCTTAGCCGGTATGTTTGCCACCTGAGAAAACATAATGGATGTTGAATTATTCAACAGGCTGTAAAATTCCTCAAACTTGCCTTCAAACTTCTCCAAAGCTTTTCTGAGCAGGGTATTCTTTACGACAACCAATTGAATCTCCTTTTCAAAACATGCTCTCCTTAGTTTGCTTGTGGATTCGGCATCGAGATTCGATATATCCGCGAGGTAGAAATGTTTTGAATTTCCGATGGATTCTTTCAGGTTGTCGATGATTGTATTTTTATCTTCCCTTTTCATAATACTTTAAGGTCTTAAACAATTATTCGTCGAATGCTTTGGCATCGACTTTAATACTTGGGCTCATGGTACTTGTAAGAAAAATGCTGCGAATGTAAGAACCTTTCGCTGAGGCTGGTTTAAGTTTCATCAGCATGTGAAGAAATTCACGTGCATTATCCGCAATTTTATCAGCCGTGAAAGATACTTTTCCAATCGAAGTATGAACAATACCGAATTTATCAACTTTAAAATCGATCTTGCCCTGTTTTACTTCTTTAACAGCTTTCCCTATTTCCATGGTGACGGTTCCACTTTTCGGGTTGGGCATCAGTCCCCTGGGTCCTAAAACTTTACCCAGTTTTCCAATTTTGCCCATAACAGAAGGCATGGTTATAATGACATCTACGTCGGTCCAACCATTCTGGATTTTTTCGACATAGTCGTCCAGTCCAACATATTCCGCGCCTGCTGTCTTTGCTTCTTCCTCCTTTTCGGGAGTACACAATACAAGAACCCTAATTTGTTTGCCGGTACCATGAGGTAACGTTACCACGCCCCTAACCATCTGGTTAGCTTTTTTGGGATCAATGCCAAGACGTACGTCAATATCAACTGAAGCGTCAAATTTGGTGGTTGTTACTTCCTTCACCAGCTGAGCTGCTTCTGATAATTTATATTGTTTATCTGGCTCGATCTTTTCCTGTGCTAACTTCCTGTTCTTAGTCAGTTTTACCATTGTTAATCCGGAAATAAATTATTACTGTTATAAAGGGGAGTCACCTTTTACGGTAATTCCCATACTACGTGCGGTGCCTGCAACCATTTTCATTGCTGAGTCGATCGTGAAGCAGTTTAAGTCTGCCATCTTGTCTTCAGCAATAACTCTTACCTGTTCCCAGGTAACGGTTGCTACCTTGTTTCGGTTCGGTTCGGCCGAACCGGACTTTTGCTTGGTAGCTTCCAGAAGCTGAACGGCCACCGGAGGTGTTTTCACGATAAAATCAAATGATTTATCGCTGAATACCGTTATCACCACTGGTAAAAGCTTACCGGCTTTATCCTGAGTGCGCGCATTGAACTGTTTACAAAAGTCCATTATGTTTACACCTTTGGAACCCAAAGCCGGGCCAACCGGTGGGGATGGATTGGCAGCACCACCTCTGATCTGTAGCTTAATCAATCCAGCAACATCTTTTGCCATAGTTTACTTGTTTCTGATTTGTAATTGATACCCACGTTGTCTGACGATTATTCAGGAAGCATTCAGGGTTGTCATAATCACCAGTTACGTATATTTTTCTATGCTGTTAATCCTTTTCTACCTGCATGAAACTCAGCTCAAGCGGTGTTTTTCTGCCGAAGATTTTCACCATAACCTTGAGTTTCTTTTTTTCTTCATTTACTTCTTCAATGACTCCTGTAAAGCTGTTGAACGGACCATCAATAACTTTCACCGATTCACCCACACAAAAGGGAACATTCAATTCTTCATCTCCTTCAGCCAGTTCATCAACCTTGCCCAGGATACGGTTAACTTCGGATTGGCGAAGCGGAGTGGGAAGTTCATTACTTTTGGCTCCCAGAAAACCAATAACGTGTGTGATATTGGTTAAGATATGCGGGATTTCTCCAACCATGGCAGCTTCAACCAGCACATACCCGGGGAAATAGTTGCGTTCTTTGCTGATCTTTTTCCCGTTACGGATCTGATAGACTTTCTCCTGTGGAATCAACACCTGCGAAACAAACTCCTGTAAGTTAAGGCGTGTTATTTCACTTTCGATGTATTCCTTTACCTTCTTTTCCTTACCGCCAATAGCCCTTATTACGTACCACTTTTTTTGCAGTTCTTCCATTGCCTCAAATCCAGATTAGGGATATTAGGTGAACATACTGTATATGATGTGCATCAGATTCTTAAATCCGAGATCCATCAAGGCGACAATAACGGCAATTATAAAAGAAGATATCATCACCAGAATTGCGCTGCCCTGAAGTTCTTTCCATGAAGGCCAGGTTACTTTGTATAACAATTCTTTATAAGCCTCCTGAATATACAGTATTATTTTTTTCATGTTGCTTTCATTTTGCACGGGAGGAGCGACTCGAACGCCCGACACCTGGTTTTGGAGACCAGTGCTCTACCAACTGAGCTACACCCGTGTCAATTATGAAGACAAATTCAATACGGCCTGTTGCAGCAATGAATTTGTCGGGTGACGTATGAATTATTCCATTATCTTCGTTACCTGACCGGCACCAACGGTTCTGCCCCCTTCGCGGATAGCAAATTGTAATCCGGGGTTGATAGCAACCGGATAAATGAGCTGAACGGTAATGGTAGTGTTATCACCGGGCATTACCATTTCGGTTCCCTCGGGAAGTTGTATTTCTCCGGTGATATCCAGGGTTCTGAGATAAAACTGCGGACGATAGTGATTATGGAAAGGAGTATGACGGCCACCTTCTTCTTTCTTCAGAATATAAACTTCAGCCTGAAATTTGGTATGAGGTGTAATGGAACCGGGTTTTGCCAGTACCATACCGCGTTTGATTTCCCTTTTATCTACACCGCGCAGAAGAAGTCCGACATTGTCACCTGCTTCTCCTTCATCCAGTATTTTACGGAACATTTCAACTCCTGTAACAACTGTTTTTCTGCTTTCAGCACCCAGACCTATCATTTGAAGTTCATCATTGGTATGAACAATACCGGTTTCAATTCTTCCGGTAGCAACCGTACCTCGACCGGTAATGGAAAATACGTCTTCAACCGGCATAAGGAAGGGTTTTTCCTTTTCACGCGGAGGTATGGGAATATATTCGTCAACTATATTCATGAGTTCAATTACTTTCTCTTCCCACTTGGCTTCTCCATTGAGGGCTCCCAGGGCTGAACCATGAATAACCGGTGCGTTATCTCCGTCAAATTTATAGAACGTCAGCAATTCACGAACTTCCATCTCAACAAGTTCAAGAATTTCAGGATCTTCCACCAGGTCAACTTTATTAAGAAATACAACAACCTTGGGGACGTTAACCTGACGTGCCAATAAAATGTGCTCACGAGTCTGAGGCATGGGACCATCGGTTGCAGCAACAACAAGAATGGCTCCGTCCATCTGTGCAGCACCCGTAACCATGTTTTTTACATAGTCGGCGTGACCCGGACAGTCAACGTGAGCATAGTGTCTTTTTGCCGTTTGATATTCAATATGCGCAGTATTGATTGTAATACCCCTCTCCTTTTCCTCAGGCGCATTATCTATGGAATCAAAGGAACGAAAGCTGGCCAGACCCTGTTTCTCAAGAACACGTGTAATGGCCGCTGTTAGAGTGGTTTTACCATGGTCAACATGACCAATTGTCCCGATATTAACGTGCGGTTTTGACCTTTCAAATTTTTCTTTTGCCATAATCTGAATATTAGAAAGTTGTTTTTACAGTTTATTATAAATAATATCATCATTTCTGAGCCAATGACGGGAGTTGAACCCGTGACCTCTTCCTTACCAAGGAAACGCTCTACCAGCTGAGCTACATCGGCTTTTATCCGCCGAATCTTCAGCGAAAGCGGACGATCCGACTTCGCTAAAGCTTTGCCGGATGAGAGCGGGAAACGGGACTCGAACCCGCGGCCCTAACCTTGGAAGGGTTATGCTCTGCCAACTGAGCTACTCCCGCGAAGTTATTTGCTGATTTATTGATTGTCTGATTGTCTGATTTGAAAATCCAATACATCCAAATGTGTAATTTATAATTATCTGGAACTGATTGTCAACTCCCAATACTCAATACTCAAAACTCCCGATCAATCAATCATCAAATCACCAAATCAATAAATAAAGAACGTGGGGAGAGCAGGATTCGAACCTACGAAGGCATCAGCCAGCAGATTTACAGTCTGCCCCAGTTGACCGCTTTGG
>JAFGKY010000016.1 GCA_016928305.1 Bacteroidales bacterium | reverse complement strand
TTGACAGATTATCCGTGAACTGTAAACTACAAGTGGACTGTGGACCGTCGACTGTGGACTATTTACAGATTTACAATAAATTCTTATTTTTGCGGGAATTCTGTTTCCCCTGATTAATAAAACGCTGATAAATGGAAATTGCGGCTAAATATAATCCCAAACAGGTAGAGGACAAATGGTATCAATATTGGCTCAGTAAAGGATTCTTCAGATCAGAACCCGACAACCGGAAACCCTATACGATTGTCATTCCTCCTCCAAATGTTACCGGGGTACTGCATATGGGACATATGCTGAATAATACGATCCAGGACTTGCTAATCCGAAGGGCCCGCATGTCAGGTAAAAATGCCCTATGGGTTCCGGGGATCGATCATGCATCGATAGCTACCGAAGCCAGAGTTGTTGCAAAACTGAAAAGTGAAGGCATTGAAAAGAAAGATATCAGCCGTGAGGAATTCCTTGAACATGCCTGGGAATGGAAACGAAAACACGGGGGCATTATTCTTGAACAACTGAAAAAACTGGGAGCTTCATGTGACTGGGACAGAACAAAATTTACCATGGACGAGGATATGTCGGAGAGTGTGATCAGGGTATTTGTTGACCTTTTCAACAAAGGATTGATATACCGGGGTGTTCGTATGGTCAACTGGGACCCTTTGGCAAAGACGGCAGTTTCGGATGAAGAAGTCATTTATCGTGAAGTCAGGTCAATACTATATTATGTCAACTACCCGGTTGATGGTGAAAATACTTTTATAACCATTGCCACAACACGTCCCGAGACTATTCTCGGTGATACAGCGGTATGCATTCATCCACGTGACGAGCGGTATCATCACCTGATAGGGAAGAAAGTGTATGTTCCCCTTGTTAACAGGCTTGTTCCCATCATTGAGGATGAATACGTTGACATGGAGTTTGGAACGGGTTGTTTAAAAATAACGCCGGCTCATGATATCAATGATTATGAACTGGGCATTAAACATAATCTCGAAAGCATTGATATTTTCAACGATGACGGAACCCTTAATGAAAAAGCAATGGTTTTTGTCGGGAGAGACCGTTTCAAAGCCCGCGAACTAGTGATAAAACAGCTCAGGAAAGAGGATCTGTTACTGAAACAAGAAGACTATATTAATAAAATCGGGTACTCCGAGAGGACGGATGCTGTGATTGAACCCCGGCTTTCGATGCAATGGTTCATGAAAATGCAGGCACTGGGCAAGCCGGCCCTTGATAATGTAATGAATGACTCCATCAAGCTGATTCCCGCCAAGTTTAAAAACACTTACCGGTACTGGATGGAAAATATCAAGGACTGGTGTATTTCGCGGCAACTCTGGTGGGGACATCGTATACCCGCCTATTACATAGGTGAAACAAATGAATTTGTTGTAGCAGAAACAGCTGAAAAAGCGCTTGAACTTGCCCGTCAGAAAACGGGGAGACCTGAGCTTAAACCGGAAGACCTGAAACAGGATGAGGATGTGCTGGACACATGGTTCTCTTCCTGGCTATGGCCTGTTTCTGTATTTGATGGAATTAGGAATCCGGATAATCCTGATATAGCTTACTATTATCCAACCGATGACCTGATCACAGCTCCCGAAATCCTGTTCTTCTGGGTAGCACGTATGATCATGGCCGGATATGAATATAGGGGAGATAAACCATTTAAGAATGTATACCTTACCGGCATTGTCAGGGATAATACCCGGAGAAAAATGTCGAAATCACTGGGTAACTCACCTGACCCCTTGCAATTAATTGAAAAATACGGCGCCGACGGTGTACGCGTGGGTATGTTATTATGTTCTCCTGCCGGCAATGACCTGTTGTTTGATGAAAGCCTGCCGGAACAGGGGCGAAATTTTGCCAATAAAATATGGAACGCTTTCAGGCTCGTGAATTCATGGAAGGCAGAACCCGGTTTGTTACCCTCAGAGGCAGCAAGAATTGGTGTTAACTGGTTCAACGAACGCCTGAAACAGGCCATTGCCGAAATAGAGGAAGATTTTGAACAGTACCGGATCTCCGAAGCCCTGATGACCGTTTATAAATTGTTCTGGGATGAGTTTGCATCCTGGTATCTCGAAATTATCAAGCCTTCTCCCGGACAACCGATAGATGATCATACCCTGAAAGCCACAAAAGGAATATTCGAGTCCTTGCTTAAAATGTTGCATCCATTCATGCCTTTTATTACCGAAGAGATCTGGCATTTGCTTGGTGAAAGACCCGCCAACTGCAGCATCATGAATGAAAAAAATCCTGTTGTCATAACGTATGATAATGAAAAGATCAGGGAATTTGAGGTGGCCAGGGAGATTGTTGCATTTATCCGGAACACAAGGTCGGAAAAGCAGATTTCACCCAAAGAAAAGCTTGCACTCTGTATAAAAGCTTCTGCCTGGGATGATGACTTTGATGCCGCCATCATAAAACTTGGCAACCTGACGGAAATAAAACAGGTGGAAGATAAAATTGAAAGTGCGGCCAGGTTTATTAACCGGTATGGAGAATTTTACATTCCGCTGGGTGATTTGCACGATCAGGAAGAGGAACTGCGGAAGCTTGAGAAAGAGCTGGACTACATGAAAGGTTTCCTGAACTCAGTGATGAAAAAACTCTCCAACGAAAAGTTCGTAAGCCATGCACCTGAAAAAGTGCTTAAGATAGAACTAAAAAAGAAAGACGACGCTGAGGCGAAGATAAAATCACTGGAAGAACATATTGCTAATTTGAAGAAGAGGAAATAGTCTTGCGGTCTTGCCAAAGAGGTCATTGCAAGTCGCCATTTTGCAGGCAAGAAAAATAATCAAATGACGTTCATTGTAATATCCAGTCGGAGAAGTCATTGCGAGTAACCATCCTTTAAACAAGAAAAACAATTCAAATGACGAATCTGAATATCGAACAAGGAACATCGAACACCCAACA
>JAFGKY010000146.1 GCA_016928305.1 Bacteroidales bacterium | reverse complement strand
GTGGTAAAACGATACAAATACTATTTGTTAGGTTCTGCTAGTTTGATCCGATTGCCACGTCGGCCATAATCTTTTCAACAAACGGAATCTTTTCAGACAGCCTCCTCGCAATGACTTCTCCAACAGAGCCTTACAATGAGGCACCGAACACCGTTTACTGTTTACCGCTTACCTTCTGTCTGATCCACTCAACCCAGGCTTCAAAACCTTCTCCGGTTCGTGCTGACAGCTCAATGCATTCGAGATGGTGATTGACACGGCTGATGTATTCTCTCAGTTTGTTTACCGAAAAATCAACGTGCGGAAGGAGGTCCGTCTTGTTGATGATGCAGATGTGTGAACTCATAAACATCTGTGGATATTTGAGGGGTTTGTCTTCCCCTTCCGTTACGCTAACGATGACCACCCTTAAGTTTTCACCCAAGTCGAAGAGGGCAGGGCAAACAAGATTTCCGACATTTTCTATTAACAGCAGGGAGTTATTGGGGGGATCCAGTTCCTTAACCGCTCTGTTAATCATCTCGGCGTCAAGATGGCAACCGCTTCCCGTGTTGATCTGCACAACAGGAAATCCCGTAGCGCTGATCCGGCTGGCATCGATGGTTGTCTGCTGGTCTCCTTCGATTACACATACATTTAATTCACCTTTAAGTGCCTTTAATGTTCGTTCGAGGATTGTGGTTTTTCCTGACCCGGGGGAACTAACCAGGTTAAGGACAAATATGCTTTTTGCCTCAAAGTAACCCCGGTTACGTTGAGCTAACATGTTGTTTTTCTGCAGCACATCGGTTTCTACTGAAATGATCCTGCCCTCCGGATATTGATGATCATGCATGTGGTCATGATGATGATCATGTTCATGTTCATGAGAATGAGTATGATCGTGACCGGATTGGGATTTTGTATGATCACCCGGATTCATAAGGATAATTCGCGGATCATGGGAACCGCAACCGCATACATCGCACATAATTTGAAAAGTTTATCAACTGCAAAGGTAAGCATATTATCGATGATGTTTTACTGTTCTTTTCTCTTAATAAGTTTGCTATCCCGAAACCAGAGAACCGATGTGCTTTATTCTGATTTTTTCTCAAGCGTTATGTCAAGTTTCAACCATCGGTTTAAGGCTGCTATCATCTTTTCTTTCTCATCGGGGGACATATTTCTTATTCGGGCTCCGCCATGTCCCCTGCCTGGCAGAAAAAACCATAATGCATCAACATTTGCCGAAGGGGGAACAGCGGTTGCTGACCAGGTATCGGATCCTCCGTAGATATAGATGAACCTGTCTCCTTTGGTCTGAAGCCATTTATAGGTTGCCAACGTGATGGTACTGTCAAATTCCACATGCATTTTATACGGTGTTAAAGCTGCACTTGGATTCGGTTTTAAAGGTAATGCCTTCAGCAGGTTGCCGAAATCATCGGTTTCATATCCGTAATAACCCATTTCTGCAGCAGCCTGATAATAATGAGATGCATATGCTTTTATTTCAAGATCGGAAAAAAAGCTGATATTGACTACATCCAGTAAATGAAGAAGCGCATTTTCCACAGAAGAAGTATCTGCTGGAATGATATCACAGTTAAATCCCCATTGCCAGAATGAAAAAGGATACTCCAGCACAGTATATTCAAAGGCTTCCTCAAAGTTCAGGTAAGTGAATTGTAACCGCGCACCCTTGCAATAAAGTTTCAGCAGAGGCAGCACCGAATCCCTCTCTTTCAGCAAGCGTATCTGCAAGGCTTTGATTTTTACCTGGCATTCATCTGTGCCTATTGTATCAAGGAATGTATAAATACGTTTATCCTCACGCTCAAGGTTCAAAGGGGCTACATAAGGTACCGTAACGTCCACATCGGCCGGATAAAAATAGCGGTAATAAATAGAGGTCTGTCCGCCTTTGCTTATACCTGTACTTAACCATTTTCCCCGGTATAATTGTCGTAGCAAATCATGAATATGGTGCAGGTCGGCCGAAGACTGCTTCAATGTCAGGTATTTATAATCCAGGGAGTCGGGATAGCTTTCGCCAAAAAAACGGTGTTCCACTTCTACCTGGTTGGCATCAAGGAGTCTAGTAAGCTCATACGTGATATTTCTGCCACAGTCGTATCCTTCGGTTACGAAAACCATGGGCTTATCAAATCCTTTATGCGACAGGTAAGCTTTCTGAAAAAAGAAACCCTTTTTTGGATTGGCATGATCAATGGGCTGCCGGATCCGAAGTTCATAAGCGGCCAGAAATCCTGGTGGCGTTTCAACTGCTTTGAACATAACATCGGGTAGTAAGAACAGTTCTTTTTCTATATCTTCCTGCTGAGTCAAAGCAAATTGAACAAAAACGAAAATCATCAGTGTGCAGTTAAACAGTCTCATGATAAATTATTTTTAATAAGATGAATTCGTTCACATAATTATGGCTCGGCAAGGGTAACCGATTTAACCTTTAATTCCCTGCCGCGGATAATGGTTGTGCTAAATTCACCACAGGAAGGGCAGCTTTCAAACAAATTAGCCTGTGCATAACAATGATGACAATTGTTACATTGTAAAAGCAAGGACACAGGATGTATGATCAGCTTTGAATTCTTCAGCAGTAATGATGAGTCTACGGCTGATTCCCAGGCAAATTCAAGAGCTTCGGTATTTACTCCTGAAAAATCACCTACTTCGATTTCTACTTCCAATACACCGGTAGCTTCATGCTGCAATGCCGATGTTTCAGCAATTTCAATAATGTTCATGGCTATGGAAAACTCATGCATAATAATGATTTTAATATAACCATTAACAAATCCTGGGTAATTGTAATCCTGATAGCCGGTCGATAATACGATTCCCTCCTGTGACTGATTTCATAATCACTCTTCCCGGATGGTTGTCTGTCACTTCGCCTATAATAGCCGCATGAGTGCCTGTTTCGGTTTTATGCATAATCTCCAGTATTTTTTGTGCTGACGGTTCATCGGTCACGGCCAGAATCTTACCTTCGTTGGCCAGATATAGAGGATCAAATCCGTACAGCTCACATAAGCCTGCAACCTGTTCACGGACAGGTATCTGTAATTCCTCGATTGTTATCCCAAAGGATTTTTTTTCTGTAATCTCAGCACAGACTGTAGCCAGCCCACCGCGCGTTATATCACGCATGAATTTCACACTTGCTCCGGAATCCATTACAGCCTGGATCATCGGACTTAACGGGGCAACATCCGAAGGCAGGGGATTTTCAAACTGCAGGTTTTCCCTTGCTGAGAGGATGCATATTTCATGATCACCCAGAAATCCGCTGACGATAATTTTATCACCGGGTCTGATCCTGCTTCCGGATGAGATATCCTTGTGTTTTTCTTGAACCAGTCCGATTCCGCTTGTGGTAATAAAGATTTTATCGCACTGGCCTTTCTTTACCACCTTGGTATCACCTGCAACGATAGACACTCCTGAATTGTTTGCTGCTTCTCCCATAGAGCATGCTATTTGATCAAGCTGATCAATCGGAAGTCCCTCTTCCAGAATAAAGGCTGCACTGAGAAACAGTGGAGTGGACCCGGTTACAGCAAGATCATTTATTGTTCCGTAAACAGCCAGTTTCCCAACATCGCCCCCGGGGAAAAAGATGGGATCGATAACATATGAATCTGTAGTGAAAGTCAGATGACTTCCCGGACATGTAAATACGGCTGCATCACCAAAGATGTCAAGAACAGGATTGGAAAAATATTTTGCAAAGGTGTTACGGATCAGGTCAGAAGTCATCCTGCCCCCGCTACCGTGACCCATCATTATGATATTATCCATGGACTCGATTTTATACGAAAGTAATCCGAAAATCGCAAACCGGCAAATAATAAATAGGGACGAGGGACGAGCCTGCCTGCCGGCCAGGAAGGGGACAAGAAGGGACGAGTCAGAGGGATAAGTGTGTGGGAGAGGGTTATGAGATGTGTTTATTTACGATTTACGATTTATGAAGTAAGATTTATTGGGGACAAGGAAGACCAAAACAAAAGCCCCAGAGGGGCGACATAATGGTAGCCCCGGGCATCAAACCGGGGTATAAATGAGCGTATGGAATCCGCTGCAAGCATTACCTGTTCATAGGCAGAACAATCCATGCAGCGGAAACGGCAGGAACATATAACTATGCAATACTTATTAGAATCAAGAGACAAGACAGGAAAAAGAAACAAGGGACAAGAAAGAAAGACCTGGCAGATTCCGAAGGACCTGCCAGAGTCTGGTTCAATATAAGAAAGTAACAAATGACAAAAACGTGACAATTGACGCCTACCTTCGCCATCACCGGTGTTAAATAAAGCTGATTGAAAAAGGCTTCAGTGGATGAAAGGTGACAAGTAACAGGTAAAATGCATGACCTAACCTGTAACTACCATAACAACCAAGACAATCACAACCATCACAACCATTATAACAATTACAACCCTATGTCCTATTTTATTGCTTATTTTGTGCTATGGGAAACAGAAAAAAATCGGATAAACACTATAAACATATTTTTTTTGATCTCGACAATACGCTTTGGGATTATAAAACCAATATGAAAGAGACTTTTGCCGAAATTGTCAGGGAGCTGAATTTAAAGCAGATCCAGCTGCAATTTGATGAGTTTGTCAAACGGTTTGAAAAAACGAATGATCAATATTGGATCGCTTACAGGAAGGGATTGATCAGTAAGGATTTTTTACGCAGGAAAAGATTTTCGGACACCCTTGAATCACTGGGAATATATGACGAATTAATTGTTGATCAGATAGCTGATCTATATCACCAAAGGGTATCACGAAAAGCAAATCTGTTTCCCGGAGTGCATGAAACACTGGCTTACCTGAAAGAAAAATACAAATTATACATCATTACCAACGGCTTTGTGGAAATACAAACCAATAAGCTTGAAAGCGCTGAGTTAAGCTGGTATTTTGACAGGATTTTTATGGCTGAAGCAACGGGTTATAGGAAACCCGATAAACGATTCTTTCAATATGCACTTTCTTCGGTGAATGCAAAAAAAGATGAAAGCATTATGGTGGGAGATGATCCTGAAGCAGATATTTTAGGAGCAAGGGATACAGGTATCGACCAGGTATTTTTCAATCCGGCAGGTATAATACATAAAGTATCGACAACCTATGAGATAAGGTTCATAGAAGAACTTAAAAAAATCTTGTAGGAAATAAGATGTAAATATCGGATACAGGCTTTCCTATGGAATCAATATAGAACACCGAACAAGGAACTCCGAATGTCGAACACTGAAGATTTAATTAGAAGGTTTCATCTTCGTTGTTCCTCAATCGACATTCCTTGCCTGCCTGGTCGGTAGGCAGGTTCGGTGTTAACAGGACCAGAATGTTTTAATCTTATTTAGATTCGGTTATTTTTTCCCGGTGCTTTCAGGAGGTTTTGAGATGGAATCCCGCATTTGCGTATCCGCTTCAATATTCCGCATACGGTAATAATCCATGATTCCCAGGTTACCTGCCCGGAATGCTTCAGCCATGGCGAGAGGTATCTGTACCTCTGCTTCGATAACTTTAGCACGGGCCTCCTGTGCCTTGGCTTTCATTTCCTGTTCAAGTGCAACAGCCATAGCACGTCTTTCTTCAGCTCTTGCCTGGGCAATGTTTTTATCGGCATTGGCCTGATCCATCTGCAATACGGCCCCGATGTTTTTTCCAACATCGATATCAGCTATGTCAATAGACAGTATCTCAAAAGCGGTTCCGGCATCAAGACCTTTTTCCAGTACAACCTTGGAGATATTATCGGGATTTTCAAGCACCTCTTTGTGTGACTTTGCCGAACCAATGGATGAAACAATGCCTTCTCCTACACGGGCCAGTACAGTTTCTTCACCTGCCCCGCCAACCAGTTGACGGATATTGGCCCGAACCGTAACACGGGCTTTACAGAAAAGCTGAATCCCGTCTTTCGCCACCGCTGAAACTGCCGGTGTATTGATAACCTTGGGGTTTACAGACATCTGAACGGCTTCCAATACATTGCGGCCTGCAAGGTCGATCGCTGTTGCGGCTTTAAAATCAAGATTAATATTGGCCTTATCTGCTGAAATAAGCGCATTCACAACCGATCTTACATTTCCTCCTGCAAGAAAATGGGCTTCAAGATCATCGGCTTTCAGGCTTAAGCCGGCTTTTGTGGCGCTCACCAGAGCATTGATTATAATGGAAGGAGGTACCTTCCGGATACGCATACCAATCAGCTGACCAATAGGTACATAAACACGTGCGAAAACAGCACTAAACCACAGTCCCAATGGAATGAAATAGAAAAACAGCCAGATAAAGACTATAATCAGTGCAACAATTACCACCCATAGAAATATTCCTCCGGACATAATATTCAGTTTTTTGGTTTAACAATTACTTGATTTTGTGATATTTTAATAACTTCAATTTCTGTATCCTCCTGTATATAGCCCGATATTGATTTTGCCTCGCAAATAATGCCGTTTACCATTACCTTGCCCATCGGGGCCAGCCGTGTTATAGCTTTGCCCAAATCGCCGTTTTTTATTGCATCGGGTTCAATAGCAATAATTTTACTGTTGATACTTGAATTCAATCCTATCTTCTTCCAGGTTTTGCGCCGGAAGGTAAAAATCAGCGATAGTACCGACGCAACTATGGTAGAGGCCAGGGCTATATGTCCTGCTGTGCTACCGTGAAAGACATAAGATGCAATGACACCGCCGATCAGGCATAAAAATCCCGCGATACCGAATACAGATAATCCGGGGATAACAAGAAATTCAATTAACAATAAAATAATACCGGCTACAATGACCAGAATAATGGCAATTAATGACATCTGAAACAATATATATTAATCAATGGTAGCACTTAATCCCTTTGCTGTCAGACCTTCCTTAAAAGGCTTAAGGGAGTCGTATGTTCCTTTCTTAATATCGCATTTCCCTTTATAATGTACCAGAAAAGTACATTGTTCCGCTTGAACGGATTCCATATTGCAAACCTCGATCAGACAGTCAATAACGAAATCAAAAGTGTGAAAATCATCATTATGCAGGACTAAAAAACGTCCTTCTTCAGATTTTTCATCGGTTATTTCATCGAAATCCGGTTTCGTGAACGGAGATTCTTTACGTCTCATTCCTGGATTGATTAAATATAAATGCAACAATATGATGGAATCGTTACGATCCAAAATTATAAAAAAAACCTTATTGTTCCTTATTTATTTTTATTTGATGGCTGAAAGAAATTCAGTTTACAATTTCAATCCTGCAAACTCAATTTCCCTGGCTTTTTCGGTGGTTATGGGTGTTGCATTATAATATGCGACAACAAAGGCATCCGGGAAGCCGATATTTCTTACTTTTTCCAGTGCTGTTGAAACAGATTCCGAACTTGAAAAACTTCCTGTATAATATTTATAAACATTTTTTTCGGTCAGCCATTCTGTATAAAGGGGATATAATCCTCCAAATGTTTCAATTTCTTTTGGTTTGCTGAATACTCCCAATTGAATACGGTATATGAGGCCGTTAGTTCCGGAAGGAAGAGGGGGAATCGGATTGGTTTCGTTGTACGGTGAAGTATCTAAGATCTCAAACAGATTACCTGTGGGAACATCGACGTTATGGTTGCCTGCCGCAGCCATCGCTGAAGAGTTTTGCAAACCATCAGAAGTACGCGCCGGTGAATCCTGTATTTTATACTGGAATATCTTTATTTTGTTAATCTCTTTATAGAAAACCAGGTTGGTATCACTTTCGGGCAGGGTGTCGCTGCTGTTTTTCATTTTTCTGGCCTCCAGAAATTTCTGATCGGCTTCATATTGAATCTTTTTTGATTCCAATTCAGCACTGTGAATATCGGAAATGAATTGCTTTTTGGCATCGTCGTCGGGTATTTCCCGTATAAGCACGCGTTGATCCCTTGCAATGCGTGCAAGTGAATCAGCCTTTAGCTGAAGACTCAATGCTTCGGCTATTAGTAAATTGTATTTATTTTTACTGAACGGGGTTGGTTCTGCTTTATCTTGTTCGGAATTCAGTTCTGAAATTTCCATTTTTGATACTTCCGGTTGCACACCCGGTATGTTCTCCGGCATAGACAAAACCGACAATTTTCGTATCTCATCGGTAGTCAGTGAATTCACACTGATGAAATCATCAGACAGATGAATATGATAAAGTGTAATCATGCCGGGACCTGTATTTCGGTTGGAGGCAAACTGGCCTATCTGACCGGTTTTATCGGTAACCAGCATGAAATCATCTGCGGGAGAATTGATCGGAAATCCTAAGTTCTCGGGCTTTGACCACGTCCCGGTATTCGGATCGTATAAGGATTTGAAAATATCATATCCCCCCATACTGGAATGACCTTCCGAGCTGAAATAAAGGATTGACGAATGGGTATCAAAGAAAGGGTATTCTTCATCGGATGCAGTGTTGATGACTTCACTCAAGAGCTCCGGCATACTCCAGGTCTGGCCGTCGATGTATTTTATCCGGAAAATTTCTTTTCCTCTTTTGCCGGTTTCGTTATATCCTGTTATATAAATCAGATCGTTGGTTTTCACATTTTCAGGTAAATACATTAATGAATTAAAATTCATATTCTGATCCTGTTTCGTAAAGAATTCATCGGGTTTCTGGATAATCTTCCCATGAGTGGGTATGACATATGCGTTTTCAAGAAGGTATGTCGGTGAGATACTTGTATTCTTCACGGTTATCATTCTTGCGTATCGTGTTAATTCGCGGCCATTTTTAGCCATTTCTATCAGACGCTGTACGTTCAGCTTCCGGATATCGGATTTTCTACCGAGACTCAGAAAATGTGAATACGATTTAACTGCCTCGTCAAAAGCGTAAAACAAATGATATGCCCTTCCCAGGTAAAAAAAGGCCAGCGGATATTCCTTATCAGCTGATACATTAAGCATCAGCTCAATGACCTCTTCCAGATTCTGGTTAGAATTTAGTAAACATAAGGCAGTTTGGTACTGATAATAAGAATCCCTGGGATACACGTTTACTAATTCACGGTATAATGGAAGAGCATGCGTATAGTCTTTATTCATAAAATATTCGTTGGCTTTGCTTTTCAGTGAGCTTTTAACGGAGTCCTGGGCATAATGCGGGATAAAAACCAATAAAAGAAACCCGCATGCTAACCATTTATCAATCCATCGTTTACTTGATGTCATAAGATTATTCTATAGATTATAATACCGCTCAAATTAGCAATTCCTTGTTAAAAGGATTAAAAGATTTTTCAAAATTTACTCACAGTGTTATATAAAAATTTTATCTTCGCTGCGCAATTCAAAATAATTAATTATCTATGAGAACTTTCGCTTTTTCGATACTGGTGATTACCGGTACAATTTTGTTTACATCGTGTAACAGAAAAAAAGACTATTCGGATGTTAAGCTCAAAAATGAGTTGGATACCGCAAGTTATTATCTGGGTATATTCTGGGGGAAAAATGCTCAAAGCGGAGGTCTTGATGAACTCAATTATGAGGCACTTAATAAAGGACTGCAGGCTGCATTGGAAAAAGACTCAACCATCCCTCCCAGTTATGTTATGCAAAACTATCTTCAGCATTTCTCAGTGAAACGGATGTTTAAAGATTACAAAGCTGAGAATGAAAAATTCCTTGAAGAAAATGCAAAAAAGGACAGTGTTCAGACATTACCCAGTGGTTTACAGTACGCTGTAATAACAGAAGGAACAGGACCAAAGCCTACAGCCAATGATACAGTAGCTGTCAACTACATTGGCACTACAATAGACGGGATAGAATTCGACAATTCCTATAAAAGAGGAAAACCAGCTGTTTTTCATCTTTCAGGTGTTATCAAAGGTTGGACAGAAGGCCTTCAGCTGATGAACCCAGGATCAAAGTACAGGCTGTACATTCCTTATCAGATGGGCTATGGTGAAATGGGATCACAACGTATTAAACCCTATTCCACGCTTATCTTTGAGATCGAGTTACTTGAAGTCAGATTTGGAAATTAATCCGGCTTTTATATCCGGCAGATTACCAAATTGTTTTTTTTCTTAAGGTTAGCTTATTCCTTTTGCAGGATGTTTTTTCCAGATTAACGTATTCAGCAGGAAGTCCATCCCGATCCATATCAGCAAGCCAGTCAGGGCAAAAAGTAATGCTTTGGGAATCCGGAGATTTAGCCAGAACATTTTATCGGGATGCCAGATGCTTTGTAATATCGGATTTGAATCGATAAGGCTGTTGGTTGTATGGGTTCCAATATTATCGATCAGGAAATACGACAGGATAAGCAGAATAATCCCTGAAGTTCCAATAAGGATCCACCCTCTCAGTCCAATGACAGGCTTGACATTAAACGATTTTTTTATGGATACCCATTCAATCCTGTTCATTATCCTTTCCTTTATACCCGGTGCAGGAATTTCAAAACCGGCCGTCCGGATTATCTTACCAATCTCATCTGCTCGATCTGAATTAGGTTTCATACTTAATAAATGTTTATTGAACAAATTGCAGCGGTTTCAGAAATCCGCTTGATGTGCTCCTGCATTTTCTTCCTTGCCCGGAAAAGTTTTACTTTAATATTAGCTTTTGACAGGCCTGTGATTTCGTGAATCTCATCGGTTCCTGATTCGTTCAGGTAATAGAGTGTGATAATCGTCCTTTCATCTTCCGGCAGAGCAGCCAATGTTTTCCTGATAAACTCCCGGGCTTCTTCTTCAGTAAATCCATACAGGAGATCACCAGATTGAGTGTTGTCTTCATCTGACCGGATAACGGCAGTAATGTCCTGCATGGCCGGTTTCCTTTTCCGTGTATGGGAAATAGCTACATTGTATACAATACGATAAAGCCAGGTAGAAAACTTCGATTTTTGCCTGAATTTTCCAAGGTTTTCATAGACCCTGACAAAAGCATCCTGTACAATTTCCTCTGCATCTTCATGGTTGTTCAGTATGCGGAATGCCAGGGTATAGGCCATCGTATTGTACCGGTCAATCAACTGAGCGAACAACACTTTATTGCCTGCTGTAATCTGCTCAATGATATATGAATCGGTCAGGTTGTCCATCTGTCCGGTTAGACGTATTAATAAAAAGACGGTTACAAAATTATAATAAAAAAATATCCGTGATTTCGTAACCGCCGTAAAAAATCAGACGTCAAACTGTCGATAATTAAAGTAATAACTTAAGTTTTAAAACCATGGATGAGAATATGATGGGCGTCGTGTTCTTTATTATAACCGGCGCGGTGATTTTTGGTTCCTTGTATGTGTTCTATACGACCCGTAACCGCGAAAGAATGGCACTTATTGAAAAAAATGCCGATCCTTCCATTTTAAAATCAGGATCAAACGGTACGTTCAGGCAATTTCCCATAAAATTCGGGATGTTGTTGATGGGTGTCGGCCTTGGTATCCTCTTTGGAAGCATACTGCAGGCAACGACCGTCCTTAAGGAGGAAGTTGCTTATACCGCAATGATATTTCTTTTTGGCGGTGCAGGTTTGTTTGCATCCTATTTTATTGCAAAGAAATTACCTAAATAGGATGAAATTGCCGAAATGAAAATCCTTTAACCGTATTTGTTATTATTATTCATTGCTGTCGTGGAGACGTAAGATCTTACGTCTCCACTGTTTTTATGTTATTCTTTTTTGGTATATTTATTGATATAAAAGCTGTAAAATTGCTTTGAAAAAGGGAATATCCGAAGGGCATTAATATACCGATGCCCGGGTATAAATACGGTAACACAATGTTAAAATTAAAAAATCTCAGGTTTTATCTTATCACCGGTTTGATTTCTGCAGTTGGTATCATCCTGTTGTTGAACAAGACCATTTTAATCGGACTTATACTTCTTGGAATAGCCGCTATCATATTGCTTTTGTGGGAGTTGTTTTTGAAAGAGAAGGAGAAGCAGATTGATATGCTGAACAAGGAAATCGAGCGGATGAGATCCGAAAATACCTCACTTAAAGAAGACGTTATCGAACTTTCCAACCGGAAGCTGAATATTTCAGAAGTCAACAGTATTCTTGACCTTGGGTTGATAGAGGTGGATACAAATTTTAAAAGGACGGTAAACCGTGAACTTCAGGAAGGGGATAAGAGTGTGCAGTTTATAGGTGTGTTGCATGTTGATTTTATTGCCAAATACGGCGTCGATTTCAGAAAACTTTTATTTAAGGTCGACGAAGAAAGACGGGAAATATGCATTGCCAATGCCAATCCTCAGTTTTTATCTTTTTCAAAAAGAAATTGCGTTTGGGAAATAGCTGAAATATTGGAATACAATAAACCTTTCTTTGGATCAAATCATTGGAAAACAAATCCGAAACTGGATAAACTTGCAAATCAGATCAAAGAAGAGACAAGGGTAAAGACGGAAAGGGAAACAGAAAACGGGCCATCGGAACTTGACTGGATCATAAGGCCCCTGAGAAAACATGTGGAAACCGCCATTGAACTCATCATCGGTGTCAAAGGGTATAATATAAGGTTTACTGAATTGGACAGTGACAATTACAGACCTTTGGCGGAATATAATAAAGATGATGTATACCGGCAGGTGCTCGAACGAACAGCAAGTCCGATCCTTCAGACGGGTAAACCTGTACAATAAAAAAAGCAGGAATGTGATTCACATTCCTGCTCTCATCCGGTTCCGGTTATTGCGGAGCAGCGATACGAAGGTACAGGCAATTTTCTTTTCTTACTTGAAATCCTTTATGGTATTATACTTGTCCGTATAGCTGCGTACTACTTCCTTCTGTTGATTTATAGCTGTTTTAATCTGTTCCTGTTCTTTCAGGTTATTGGGAAGTTCGTCGTTTTGCGCCTTTTCGATTTCTGCCTTCATATCAACAATTTTCTTTTCATCTGATTCAATGCTTTTATTTGTTTTCTTGATGTTTTTTTCGAGATCACCGATATACTTTTTCTTTTCTTCTTTTGCGGTCCCTTCCTCCATGGCATTGAACTGATTTGTCTGTGCCAGCAATTCATCGTTCAGTGACAACAGATTGGTACGAAGGATAACCAGTTCATCGTTAGCAGAACCGATGGCTGTAGTATTGCTCTGTATCATCTTTTCAAGCTTGGTTTTGTTATTCTCCAGGGATTTCAAATCACTTTCTATCTTGCTCAGTTTCTTTTCTTCGGTTTGTAATTGTTCTTCTGCAAGCTTAAGATAGTGTTCTTTAGCAAAGGATAAAAGAAAATCCTTGGTCCTGGCAAATTCTTCACTTCGTTTTTCCATGGTAATAAAATCGTTTTTCTGCAACTCAAAAGAAACGGCCAGCAGGATCTCAGTATCCTGGTCTTTTATATAGCTATAAATGTTTATGGGTGCTGTAGCTATATCTTTAATAAGGGCTCCGAAAATCTCAAATTCCCCTTCAACATTTTGCACTTTTGATTTGGTACCTTTTTCCTTCAGTTTTATCCACGATCCTTCAATCGTTTTATACTCCACTTCAGGAATGGTAACCATAAAACCGGGATACGTTCCATGTTTAAAAGTGATATTGGTATCCTGAACAGTAATGGGCCGTTGTGCATTACTTGCGCCGTAAAAAATCAGGCAGGCTGTAACGGACAATAAAAAATTCTTCATAATAAAATAGATTAGGGATTTAATAATAGATTCAAGTATTACTATTTTTTTAAAAATTTTATGATGGATCAGCATTTTTTCTTTTCAGCATCGAATCTTCTGCAGAAGGTCTTATTTTATTTCTAAGTTACATTATTTTAATGACAAAATGAACTATTTTTATTCATATTAACCTGAAAGACAATAAATATATGGCACATAAACGAATAACTCCGTTAATTGCGATGTTGATCGTTGCATTCGTATCATGCTATTCGCAGCAGGAACAAACACAAAAACTGATTATTCTGCATACCAATGATTTGCATAGCCGTTTGAACGGTTTTTCACCGGAATCTGAATACTCTCCGTTGCAGATGAATAACGATAACACCCTTGGAGGTTTTGCGCGTATTGCCACACTGATCAGGGAGGAAAAGAAAGAAAACGGTGACAACGTGGTGGTATTGGATGCAGGGGACTTCCTTATGGGCACATTCTTTCCCATCCTCGAAGCATCGACCGGATTTCAACTCCCGTTGATGAAAAAAATGGGATACGATGTGGTTACACTGGGCAATCATGAATTTGATTTTGGTCCGAATGTATTGGCAGCCATTATCGGAAAATCGGTTGAAAAAGGCCATATCCCTTCATTGGTGGCCTCAAATATATCATTTTCAAAAAAAGATTCATCGGATGATTCGCTTAAGGAATGGGTCGATCAAAAGGTACTTCATCCTTACCAGATCATTGAAAAAAAAGGGCTTAGACTGGGAATTTTTGGTATACTGGGATACATGGCCATTCATGATGCACCGTATGCATACCCGGTAACCTTTGACGACCCGGTTAAAACAGCAATAAAATATGCCCGGCTGCTGAAAGAGAAAGAGAAAGTCGATTTTGTGATTTGTCTTTCCCACAGTGGCGTGCGTAAAGATAAAGACGGCAATTGGTCAGGTGAAGATGTCATACTGGCCCATAAAGTGCCTGAAATTGATGTGATCATCAGCGGACATACCCATACATTGTTGGAAAAAGCCATTATGGTCAATGGCACCCCGGTTATTCAAACCGGTGCATATGGTACCGGTCTGGGTCGTCTCGAAATAGAAGTCAGCCAGGGAAAGATTATCCGGTCGGATTACCGGGTCATCAAGGTAAACGATGCCATTCCCGGAGATCCTGAGATTCAGAAAATGATAACTTGTCAGGAACAACAGGTTACGGATAAAATTCTGAAGCCATTGGGACTCACTTATTCATCGGTTATCACTGAGACTTCATTCCCCCTGGTATGCCAAGAAGACACTTTTCTGTCTAACAGCAATCTGGGACTTTTGATCTCTGATGCCTTGCATGTCTATCTAAACAACCATAATGAGACGGGCACCGATATAACCATGTTTCCTGCGGGCATGATTCGCGATAATATTATACCGGGCACAACAGGGAAACAATCCGTTGCAGATATCTTCAGGGTTGTGTCGCTTGGCAGTGGTAACGACGACATACCGGGATATCCGCTGGCACGTATCTATGTCACGGGAAAGGAGTTGAAAGGTATAATGGAAATACTCTATATGGCGCCTTCAAGCAGTCGCGACAACTACATATACTTCGGCGGCTTAAGGGCCAGCTATAATGCACAAAAAGGATTACTTAAAAAAATCACATCCATTGAAACAGGTGATGCAAAGAAAGGATTTACACTGGTCGACTGGTCAAAACAAAACAAAAAACTATACAGTATTACAGCCAACACTTATCTTCTTGAATTTGTCGGCATCATTAAGAAGCTGAGCAAGGGACTGGTAAAGGTAACCCTGAAAAATGAGCAAGGAGAACCTCTTCAATCAATTTACGAGGCCATTATTGATGCTGATACCGACATGCCGGGCATACAGGAAATAAAAGAATGGATGGCCCTGATCTGGTACCTTCAACAACAACCGGATATGAATGGAAATGGCATACCGGAAATACCTGAGTATTACATGACGGGGACCCCGAGGTTGTATGAGGGATGTCTGAACTAAGATTTTTAGGATTAAAATGATTTTAGGATTTTTTATAGTCTTTATTATCAGGATGATGTAAATTATATACTCTTTTATATTCAAGACTTTTTGCTCCAAAGTTTATTAGTAAGGCAATCGGTAAATTATAGGCTTCACAATAATTCATTGCTTGAGTAATATGAATATCTTCCAGATTGATAAGAGCTTTTAATTCAACCATAATCAAACTCTCAACGAAAAAATCAACTCTTCTTGTTCCAATATTTATGCCTTCATAAAAAATAGTCATTTCGTGTTCCCTCGAAAAACTTAATCCTTGTTTTTCCATTTCAATAGCCAATGCACGTTGATAAATAACCTCCTGAAAGCCATTTCCCAGCGTCGAATGAACCTTCATTGCACAACCAATTATTTTATAAGTTATTTCTTCATTTCTCATAATATATATTCTTAATCCTATAATCTATAAAATCTTATGAATCCTAGTTCAGACCACTATTGAAAACACCGTTTCCTGCCCCGGATTTGAAGAAAAGTTAAGGTTGCCTTTATGCAGACGTACGATCTGTCGCGACCAGTTCAGTCCGATACCCGATCCTTTTTCCTTCGTGGTAAAGAAGGGGACAAATATCTTATCGGTGTTATCTTCACCAATACCTTGGCCGTTATCCATTACCTGTATCCATGTTTTACCCAGGTAATCCCTGAAAGCATTAAGTTTTATTTTTTTCTCCGGTCTGTTCTCCATGGCCTGGATTGAATTTGTGACCAGGTTTATGATCACCTGTTCGATCAGTTGTTTATCAGCTGTTAACTGGAGTGAATCAGGTATCACCTCAACCGAAAACCTGATATTCCTGGCTTCAATTTCAGAGGCAAACAGCCTTTCAATCCTTTCCAGCAACTCTTTAATTGAAAATGCAGATAGATGAAGTGCCGGTGTCAGGGTGAGACTGCGGAATTTGTCTACAAAATCAAGTAATCCCTGCGCTCTTTCATCAATGATGTCCAGCCCCTTCAATGTATCATTGAGTTTATCTGGTGCAAGATTTTTAATTTCATCTTTATCATCAGAAGTCTCAGACTCGAATAGAAACTTTATCGTTTTGATGGAAGATGAAATGGGCCCGATGGAATTCATGATCTCATGGGTGAGCGTCCGTATCAGTTTCTGCCAGGATAGCAATTCGTTTTCTTCAAGTTCGTTTTTTATGTTTTGCAGCGACAGCAACCGGATGGTATCTCCCTGAATAACAAATTCACTGGCCTTTACTGACAGTGGAACAACTTCATCATTGACCTTTATCCGTGTCAATTGTTGCATCCCGGGTTTCAACTCCCTTATAAAAGCCGGCAATGACCGGTCGATTTTCTCAAGTTCGGAAATGCTTTTCAGCGATTTCAGGTGAAGCATTTTTTTTGCCGCTGAATTGAATAGTTCAATTTCGCCTTTGCCTTTATAGGAAATAAGTCCGACACCGGCATGTTCAACGAGATTCTGGAAATAAAATGCACGCTGGGTATTTTCAATCTTTAACCGTTGAATTTTTGTATTGATTTCATCAAAAAGTGTATACAGCTTTTCAAACGACCGGGCAGGAGCAATCCTTTTATACATGATGGTAGAGTCATCATTGGCAATAGCGCCAAAAAAATTGGTCAGATCACGGTTTACCCGGTTGATGTAATACAACAGGGCAAAAACCTGGATGATCAGGATCGCGCCGATATTGACCGTTATAAAAATATTGCCTGGTCTCAAGGCTGAAAAGGCCAAAACCAGGCAGGTGAGGGCGAGCAATATCACCCGGATGACAAGATTGAGGGTAAACCGATGATGAAGCATTTTATTTGATGATTTGGTGATTGGAAATGTAGTCTGTTAGTCTGTTAGTCTGGCCTACCCGTCATTACGAGGAGGCAACCGCCATGATTCTGCTTTGATGAATTTTATTGCCGACGAAGTAATCGAATCACAAAAGCAGAAGTTAATTAAGTGCATGTTGGGTTCATTTGAAACCATTTGCCTGTTTTGACCGATTGCCGCGCCATGCACTATCATCCGATTTCAAAACCCATCATTCCTGTCGCATGGCTCGCAATGACGCACTGTATAACGTTCACTTGTCCCATGTCTCTCGTCCCTTCTTCATAAAATCCCATACTTCCCAATCTTCCTGTACAATGTCTGTCGTCCGATTCCAAGCTCACGGGCAGCCTCGCTGATGTTTCCCCTGTGGTTTTTCATGGCGTTGATAATCAGCGTTTTTTCAGCTTCTTTAAGGCTGAGGTTTTTTAATGGTATGGAATCGGAAGACAGGGTGAAATGAAAATCTTCCGGCATCAGTTCGTCGGATTCGGCCAGGATCACGGCTTTCTCAACAGCGTGACGAAGTTCCCTGACATTACCCGGCCATGCGTGATTATTTAGCTTTTCCAATGTCTTATTATTGAATTTCAACGTACATCGTTCGTATTTTCTGGCATAGTAGTGAAGATAATATTCAGCAAGTTTTGTTATATCGTTTCCCCTTTCGCGAAGAGGAGGAATTTCGATCTGCACCGTATTTATCCTGTAATACAGATCCTCCCTGAAAATATTATTTTTTACCATTTCATGAAGGTCTTTGTTTGTTGCCGTGATAAGCCTTATATCGACTTCCACCGGACAGTTGCTTCCCAGGGGTGTGATCCTGCGCTGTTCAATGGCGCTGAGTAATTTTGGCTGGAGCGATAATCCCAGGTTCCCTATCTCATCTATGAAGAGAGTTCCTTCGTCGGCTGCTTCAAATCTCCCGATCCTGTCCTCTTTGGCATCGGTGAATGCTCCCTTTTTATGGCCGAACAACTCGCTTTCAAATAAAGTCTCTGTAAGGGCTCCGACATCAACATTCACAAAGCTTTTGTCGTGCCGGAGTGATAGCCTGTGAATTTCACGGGCCACGAGTTCTTTGCCCGTTCCGTTTTCACCAACCAGCAGGACGCTGGCATCGGTTTTGGCCACCTTGCTGATCTTTGAGAGCAATTGCTTCATAGGGGCAGAATCTCCTACGATGGTCGAATAACCGCGTCCCAGATCTTCCCTTAGCTGTTTTTCCTTAAGCTGAAGCTTTGTCACTTCCTTTTTGGAGAGCCTCAGCTGAAGTGCAGCCTGCAAGGTTGTAAGCAATCTATTGTTGTCCCATGGTTTTGTGATGAAATCAAAAGCACCTTCACGGATGGCCTTAACGGCAAGGTCAATATCACCGTAAGCTGTGATCATAACAACAACTGCCTGCGGATCCAGTTCCAGTATCCTGCCAAGCCAGTATAATCCCTCATTACCGATATTTACGCCGGCGGTAAAGTTCATATCAAGCAGGATAACGTCAACAGGCTCTTTTTCAAGTGTTGAAACAATAAGGTTAGGTGTCTTCAGTGCAATGATCTTTTCAAAATGATGCTTCAGAAAAAGTTCAAGCGAATTCAATACGCTTGCATTGTCATCAATGATCAGAAGATTTCCGGAACGTTTGCTCATAATCAATGCGTTTGAATGATGATAAGAATCGTTGTGTTCACAGATCCCAGCCAAATATATTCTGCAAAATTTCAGTGAAAGTTATATATTCTGTTCCAAACTCATACAAGATATGTATCATTTTGGAACAGTTTTTAAAAAAAACTTTTTCATATAATATATAACTATCAGATAGCCAATTTATTGGAATTCATGGCACGTACCTTGTCCATTTCTGTAAAAAAAGAAACATGATAAAAACTAATCAACTGACAAAAGTATTCCGCACCGACGAAATTGAAACCAAAGCCCTGAACAAGGTCAATTTTGAGGTTTCAAAAGGAGAGTTCGTAGCAGTAATGGGACCATCAGGCTGCGGAAAATCAACTTTGTTAAATATTATTGGATTATTAGACAATCCTTCCGGCGGGCAGTATTTTTTTAACGGAGTTGAAGTTTCCAGATTCCGTGAAAAACAACGGACGAGCTTGCGCAAAGGTAACATCGGTTTTGTCTTCCAGAGCTTCAACCTTATCGATGAGTTGACGGTATACGAGAATGTCGAATTGCCCCTCCTGTATTTAAAGACCAGGGGATCGGAAAGACGTAAAAAGGTGACTACCATACTTGACCGCATGAAGATCTCGCATCGCAGCAAACACTTTCCGCAGCAACTTTCCGGCGGCCAGCAGCAACGTGTTGCCGTTGCCCGTGCCGTGGTGATGGATCCCATGCTGATCCTGGCTGATGAGCCTACCGGCAACCTCGATTCACAAAACGGTGAAGAGGTGATGAAACTTCTTGAAGAACTAAACCATGAAGGCACCTCCATCATCATGGTGACACACTCTCCCACACATGCGGAGAGAGCACAACGGATCGTGCATTTATTTGACGGGCATATTGTGACGGAGAATATAAGAAGTAAACGGTAAACAGTGAACAGTGAAAAACGAAAAGTGAAAAGTGAACGGAAAACAGGCTGCAGACTATTTGACTAACAGACTAGTAGACTAGTAGACTAGCAGACTAGCAGACTAGCAGACTAGCAGACTAGCAGACTAGCAGACCAGAAGACCAGAAGACTACCTGACTAACCATAACAATCACAACAATCACACCAAATCACCAAATAAACAGCATCATGCTCCTCAACTACCTCATCACCGCCTGGCGGAACCTGCTTAAGTTCCGGGCTGTTTCGGCGATTAATATTTTAGGGCTAACCCTTGGCCTGGCATCTGCATTGATTGCCATAATATACGCACGGCATGAGCTTTCCTTTGAAAATTGCCATGAGAAGGCTGACAGGATTTGCAGGATTTATCTGACCGGCAATTTTGGGCAGGTACAACAACTACCTACTTCTATGGGTCCCGAAGGAGAAGCGTTAAAGCAATTGTTCCCCGAAATAGAGGCCTATACAATCGCGAGAAGTATGAGCACCACGATAAGGGTTGGTGAGAATCTGTTTAAGGAAGATGATATTATTTTCTCCGATTCGTTGGCGTTCAGCATATTCACAATTCCCTTCCAAGAAGGAAATGCTTCCTCAGATCCCCAGACTGTGGTACTGTCTGAACAAGCAGCACGACGATATTTCGGAAAAGAAAGCCCGGTCGGGAAGAACATTTCCATGAACTGTTATGGCAATAAATGTGATTTTCTGGTTACAGGTGTTTTTTATGATTTTCCTTCGAATACCCATATACAGGGTGATTTCATCATACCTCTTTCTTTTTCGAAACGGTTTGGATCGTGGAAATACAATGAATACCTGTCAACTAACTATAATACGTATGTGTTACTGCAGCCCGGCACGAATGTTAAAGCACTGAATGCGAAAATAGCACAATCCTATAAAATTCCTGTTGATATTGAAAACCTGGGCTGTTTCCTGATGCCTTTAAAAGATATCCACCTCAGGGGTTCCTGGGAGAACAACAAAGGGAAACTGATTGTATTTCTGATCGGAGGCTTATTTGTACTGATCACTTCCTGCCTGAACTATATTAACCTCACCAATATTCTTTTCTCAACCAGGTCAAGAGAAACAGGCATAAGAAAGGTTAACGGCGGGAGCCGGACACAAATCATGATCCAGTTTTTTGTTGACACCCTGCTTTCCGTACTCATCAGTTTTAATCTTGCCATTCTGCTCCTGCAGATCATACTTCCCTGGTTCAACGCTCAGATGGATACCCATATCAGCCTGAAATCCAGCGGAGAAGGCTTCCTGCTGATGGCATCTGTTTTTATTGTTTCGGTATTGCTTTCAGGCATTTACCCTGCCTTCAAGTTCTCGGCCCGGAAGCCAGTTTTTCTTATGAAATCCGAAACAGCATTTGTCCACGGAAAAGGTATTTCCAGGTGGATCCTGACCACATTCCAGTTTTTCCTGGCTGTCATTTTCATACAGGTGATAATGGTAATGGAAAAACAGAACTGGTATCTCAACCGCGACGATATCAAGCGTTTTAATCCTGAAAATGTAATCTGTGTAAACGGATATCCATGGGGCGATTTGAAGAAAGTAAAGACAGAACTGTTGAAGAATCCTTCTATCGAATATGTATCATGGGGATCATCCATTCCATCGATGGGCTATAATGTTATAAAAGACTGGAAAGAAAAAGACAATAATGAAATGGCAGTTTATCTGAGATTGGCACCGGATTATACAAAAGTTTATCAGATCCAAATGAAAGAAGGCCGTTTTTTATCTTATGAATTTCCGTCAGACAGGGAGAAAAGCGTGGTCATTAATTTAAAAGCTGTTAACGAACTGGGATATACGGATCCGCTCAATAAGCAGATATTGTTAAACGGTAAGCAATATACAATTGTTGGTATCATCGATGATTATATGGCTTTCCCTCCAATATTTGACAATATGCCGGTTCTGATCACTCAGAGCAGGGAACTAAATGATTACCTCGTCATCCGGATTAAACCCCAAAAATCTGAAGAAGTGAAAAATTATATTACAGGTGTCTTAAAGCAATTTAACGGCGACTATCCCATTGAACTGAAATATCATAATGAAGTTCTATACGGTACACCGGAGGCCAAATCCTATATTTCTGCAGGCAAGTTGATGAGTATATTCTTTATCATCACCATCATCACCTCGCTGATTGGTATCTTCGGATTATCATTATTCATTTCGCAACGAAACCAGAAAAAAGTGGGAATCATGAAAGTCTGTGGGGCCTCTGTTGGCAATGTCCTGTTAAAACTCACACGGGGTATAATCATCCAGGTTATCATTGCCATTCTCCTTGCAACCCCTGTTACATATATGTTTACCGGTCAGTTTTTAGCATCCTTTCCGAGGCATGTTGAGCCCGGACTGATCTTTCTGCTTTCCGGTGGTCTGATGGCACTGGTCATGGTACTGATAACCATATACTGGCAGACCTGGAAGACGGCAATAGCAAATCCGGTGGAGTCGCTGAAGTATGAGTAGGGAGGTAACCGGTAACCAGTGAACGGTAAACGGTAAACGGTGTCTTTGATCTTTGATCTTGGTTCTTGATTCTTGGTTCTATTTACTAAATTATAAACTATGTTCCGAAATTTCTTCATTCTGGCCATACGTAACCTTTTGAAAAACAAGGCCCAGTCGATCATCAGCATTACAGGACTTGCAGTAGGATTTTCAGTATTCATAATGATCGGACTTTACCTGAAATATGAATATTCATGGGATAAACATAATGAATTATGCGATCGCATATATCGTGTTCAGCAGAAAGTAAATCTTACAACCGGTGTGGAATACTGGACACAGACACAGGGAGCCATTGCCAGGCATCTGAGAGAACATTATCCCGAAGTTGAGAACTCAGTAGTGTTAAGAGAAGCCTGGGGGGAATTTCTTTCCTCATCAGAAGTGCAGACTTTCTATGACGGTGACGGGTATTATGCGGAACAATCACTGTTTGACATTTTTACCTATGAGTTTGTTAAAGGCAACAAAGCTGCATGCCTGCTTGACCCGTATTCAATAGTGCTGTCAGAAAAAATGGCCGGTAAATTGTTTCCGCATGAGGATGCGCTTGGTAAAAATATCTTGCTCGAAAAAAAATACAACCTCAGGGTAACCGGTATTTATAAGGAACTTCCTGAGAATTCCATGGTCAGGCCATCTTATATAATACCTATTCAGTTATTTGAAAAAACCAACAACTGGGAAAACGCATTGAATAACTGGACAGGATCATCATTCCGGACCTATGTTCTGTTAAAGCAAGGTTCGAAAAAAGAAATGCTGGATCAAAAAATTGTCAACCTGCTGGACGATTATGAAGTGCTTAAAAAGCGACATAAATTGTATCTTCTTCCGCTGAAAGATGTATTTCTGCATCCCGG
>JAFGKY010000145.1 GCA_016928305.1 Bacteroidales bacterium | reverse complement strand
TCAATCAATCGATTACTGTTAATGAAATGAAATATATACCTTCAGGACTATTAATTTTGTACTTCTCAGACATAATTGCCAATAAAAACATATTTAAAGCTCATATGCAAATTATAGCACTAAAACCTGCAGGCCCGGCACGCTTTGCAAAAGCGCGCCAGTGTGGCAGTGTGGGCGCCAGTGTGGCGTGTTGTATTTCCGGCATAAATATAATGAATCAATCAATAGTTGATTTTACCTTTAATGTATCTGGTAATTCTTTAATAATCCTTTAATCCATTAATCCTGCAAATCCCAATTCAGACAACTTCATTCCGGATACAACAAATATTTTTTACTCAACTGCCTGAATTTCTCCAATCCCGGTTCCCAGCTTTTTCTTATCTGTTCCTCGCTCCATCCGGCCTCGATTTGTTTGCGCAGGCTGTCTGTGCCTGCCAGCTTATCGATGAACGCGATGAAAAAGTCAGACCGGTTCATGGTTTTATATGCATTGATTAGCCATGAGAGATTAATACGGTTATTCTGGCTCAGGTAATCCGTTGTCAATGTTCGAAGATCAATCCCATAACATACCTGTTCCTTATGCTTAGGATCGGGATTTTTTGCTGAAATCCGGGGGACATAAGAGAATTCTTTCACCGGAAATTCAGGATGTCCGAAAACCTGATACGAAAAAGGTGTTCCGCGACCGACATTCATAATAGTGCCTTCAAACAATGCAACAGAAGGATACAGGTAAACCGCTACCATACTTTGCAGGTTGGGAGAAGGATTGAGTGGCAGGATATACCGGCTTTTATGGGTATATCCGCTGCATGGAATAACGGTAAGATCACATCGTACACCTTTAGTCAGCCATCCTTCCCCGTTTATCATACCGGCGAGTTCCCCAATCGTCAGTCCGTATACCACAGGAACCGGGTCCATGCCAACAAACGATTTAAATCCGTGCTCCAATACAGGACCGTCCACATAATGGCCAAGGGGATTGGGCCGGTCGAGGACAATAAGCGGAATATGATTTTCAGTGCAGGCCTCCATAACATATTGAAGCGTTGAGATATAGGTATAAAATCTCACGCCCACATCCTGTATATCGAATATCATCAGGTCGATGCCCTGCAAGTCAGACGGTAACGGTTTTTTTCGCTTGCCATACAGGGAAACAATGGAAATGCCGGTTTTGTCATCCCGTGAATTCTGAATGACGACTCCATCGGCCGCGATACCCCGGTAACCATGCTCGGGAGAAAAAATCTTTTTAACTGCAATTCCTGCGTTAACAAGAGAATCAACAAGGTGAACCTTGCCAATGACGGCCGTATGATTTGTGGTGATGGCACAGTTCTTTCCTTTTAACAACGGAAAATAAAATTCTGTTTGTTCGGCTGCCGTCCGAATGGTATCGGTTTGTCCTGTATCGCTTTGCTGACCCGCCGATAAAATGCAGCAAAGTATCAAAGCACTGAATGGTATTCCGGTTTTTTTCGACAGCATCCGATGTTGTTATGAATAGAACGTACTAAATTAGCATTTTAAACCAACCGCAACAAATCTTGAACACCGAGTTATTCATAGCAACACGGCTGGCAGTTGATACCAGCGGTCAGAAAACCATTGCACGGCCTATTCTCCGGATATCGGTATACGGCATTGCCCTAAGTCTTGCCGTAATGATCATCTCGGTATGTACGGTAACCGGTTTTAAAAGCGAGATCCGCAGGAAACTGATTGGATTCGGATCGCACATCCAGATCCTTAATTATGATTCCAATTTCTCATTCGAAACGAAACCCATTTCCAGAAGCCAGCCTTTTACATCGTTTATTGATTCACTCCCCGGCATAAAGCACGTTCAGGTATACGCAACCAAACCCGGGATCATGAAATCGAAAGACGAAATACTGGGAGCCATCGTAAAAGGAATAGACAGTGACTTCGACTGGAGTTTTTTCCTCGAAAATCTTATAGAAGGTGATAGTTTTCAGGTAAATGATTCCATGGTTACCGACAAGGTTTTGATTTCCAACTACATGTCGAAACTCCTGGGATTGAAGGTTGATGACAGGTTTGCCATGTATTTTATCGATGACAGGCCACGCGGACGTGTATTCAGCGTTTCGGGTATTTATCAGACAAGCCTGGTGGAATTTGACAAGCAGTTTCTCCTGGCTGACATAAAACATGTGCAATCGCTGAACGGATGGAATGAGGATCAGATTACAGGTTTTGAGATATTAATTGATGATTATGAAGATATGGATTTTATGGCAGAAACTGTATTTTCTGTTGCCGGCCTTACTTTTAATCCTGACGGTTCGAAACTGAATGTTGTCAGTATACGGGATACATACCCACAGATATTTGACTGGCTGGGACTAATCGACAAGAATGTATGGGTTCTGCTTGGGCTTATGCTGCTGGTCTCGGTTTTCAATATGGTATCGGGCCTCCTGATAATGATACTCGACAGGACAACAATGATCGGAGTCCTTAAATCACTTGGTTCGGGAAATCCGTTTATCCGTAATGTTTTTCTGTATCAGGCGGGTTACCTGATGATAAAAGGACTATTCTGGGGAAACCTCTTAGGTTTAGGAATATGCCTGCTGCAACACCAATTTAAATTCATAACACTCAATCCCGAATCCTATTTTCTGGCTTTTGTCCCGGTTAATTTCAATGGATGGCATATTGTTTTACTGAACGCAGGCGTATTGATAATCACTCTTATTTTTCTGCTTTTACCTTCCCAGGTGATCTCACGCATAGATCCGGCCAGAACCCTGGCATTCAAATGATAAATGAATGGCAACGGGTTGGATTGCAAAATTAAAAAAAGAGCTTGAGAAGCCATTGCCCGGGAATAAAACCCAGATGCTGATGGCACCTTCCTTAATGAGATCTCCAGAATCGGGCATACCCATACGCGACAGCGGTGTGTTGTTGTTACTTTACCCGATCAACAGTAAGTGGTTTACTGTTTTTATAAAACGAACAGAATATGGAGGCATACACAGTGGCCAGATAAGCTTTCCGGGCGGCAAGGTTGAAAAGGGAGATATATCATTGATTGATACTGCATTAAGGGAGTCGTATGAAGAAATTGGTATATATCCCGACAAGGTGGAGATACTGGGAAAGCTGACACCTCTTCATATTCCTGTCAGCAACTACAAGGTATTGCCAGTGGTTGGTTATTCACCTCAAAGACCATGTTTCAGCGCCGATCCAAAAGAAGTGGAACACATTATTGAAGCAGAAATAGGACTGTTACGAAAACGAGAAACTGTAAAAAAAGAATCATTGATTTTGTCAGGCGTGGCCGTATCCGTTCCCTATTATGATGTTAACGGCCACCATATATGGGGTGCAACAGCGATGATACTGAGTGAATTCCTAGAAGTGGCAAAAAGTTTGAAGGTTTGAAGATTTGAAAGTTTGAAAATTGTTGTGAAAACCGATTAACTTTCAAATTTTACTCGCTTCGCTCATGAAAATAGTTCAAACCCTCAAATTTTCAAACTCTATGGTGATTCGACCAGGTTCCGGTAGTGTTGGTAACGTTCCAGCACTTCGTGGACATACCGGTAGGTTTCGGTACCGCGGCAATAACCATGCTTGACTACCGGGTCATTATAATATACCGGATCGGATTTTCGGAGCATGTATTGTTCCACATTCTTATCCCATTGATTGGGGTCAGCGCCGTTCTTTCGGGCCAGGTTTCGTGCATCAAAAATATGTCCCGGGCCAATATTATAAGCAGCGAGGATAAACTTCACCCGTTCGCTGTCACTGGGTACGTCATTGAACTGTTTCTCAAGCCATCGGATAAAGTCTGTTCCGGCTCTGATCTGTTCTTTTGCCGATGAGTTGATATCCACGCCGTAGCGCTTTGCTGTAGAAGGCATCAGCTGCATCAGGCCAAAAGCACCCGCCCAGGAAGTAACATTGTTTTTAAAACGCGATTCCTGATAGATCATAGAAGCCAGCAAACGCCAGTCCCATCCCAGTTTTTCGCTGTAATGTTTTATTAAATCATCATAGGGAGAAATCTTACCGGAATTAATGGTATAATAATCGCTGCTTAAAATCTCGCCCGATTTGCTGTTCTGGAAATACTTGGCATAAATGATCTTAAAACGTTTCGAGGTCAGAAATTCTGACATCCATGTATTCAGTTCGGTAAGCAGTTCATCGGCATTTTTCCTTACTGCCCATCCCATATTTTGATGAAAACTTATGGCTGTTTCAACATCGATATCGGAAAAATAGGTTTGGTTAACACGTGCCAGGATCTCGTCGGTGACAGTAAAAGGGATTTCACCGACAGAAACCAGGTAAATGAGCTGTTCGGCATTTTCATCCACCTCAATGATGCTGATGGTATCGCCAATCTCCTCAGCCAGGTGTTTTAATCTGGCCACATGAGCCGAGTTTCGCTGAACATAAACGGTTTTTCCTGCCAGATCAAGAGGATTCCGTATAAGCACATCTTCCAGTTGCTTTTTGCTCATGGATCTCCAGTTATCCGGCTTTTGCTGGACAAGTACCTGGCGTGACTGAACATAGGGTATGGTAAAATCAACCTTCTCTTTTCGTTTCCGTGTTATTATAATATTTTCAGCAATCAGGTCAACCTCACCCTTGTTGAGCAACTTAAAACTTTTCTCGAGGTCACTGTTAACACGCAATTCAAGTTTAACATCAAGATAATTAGCCAATTCCTGCAGCATTTCATACTGGTAACCCAGCGGCTGCCCGCGATAAATAAAATAATTAGTTGAACTGTAATCTGTTATAACAACCAGTTTACCCTTGGCTTTGATATCAGCGAGGCTATTGCTCACTTCGGCCGGGGCATCCGGTTGCTTTTCCCTGGTACAGGAAGCTACCAGCAATGTCAGCGGTAAAAGCAAATACAATAGTCGATTCATAATCATGAAATTAGAATTAAGTTAGAAAAAATGTATTAATTGATGTAAAATGGCCCTTTTTCTTTATTAACAATTCTAATCGTAAAATGTCCATGAAATTCCAAATTTCATGTAACGTTGGTTCTTTGGATAATGAAGGGCGGTGAAAAAGTTTTTCTCGAGCCATCCGGAATTCAGGTGTTCATATTTCAGAAAAAAACGAACCCTTTTAATTCTTATATTCAGAAAAACATCGATATAGGGATAGTTTCCCAGTCTTTTTTCCTTCTGTTGATAAAAAGTGGCCAGCGGTGGCATATAAGCATTTGCATAATAGCTTGTATTATAGAATAAATCAAATCCAATCATGGCTGTTAATCTTCCTTCTGTAGCTTTAAAATAAAATTCATGTTCCAGGTAATCTGAACTGTACAATGCCAGTGCAGGCAAACTTAAGACATCGGGCTCGCTCACCTGCTGAAAAGCTATTTTATTATTGCTGTGAAATTTCCAGACCGTAAATTCCTTCTGTGCTATGATTGAAAGCACCGATAATACATGCCCGTATTGTTGTGGAAATGCAACGGTATCAAAATAAATCAGGTTGTGAAGTAAGTAATAATCTGCCTGCACACCAAATCTGTTTGATGAAAGGCTCAAATCACATGACAAATTGGTTATATTGGTTTGTTGCAGGTATTGGCTCCAAATAAAATTATTGGATACGAAATTACCATACAGGAAGCCTGGCCTTAAAAACTCATTGGAAGCGCCGGCCTTAATATTGAGGTTAATACCTTTCCGGTTAACCAATAGTTCGATATTTCCGGAAAGTTTGTAATCGCCGGATTGGTATCCCGACAGGTAATACCGGCCATACAGGTCAAGCTTCAGGGCATTGGCAAAGATCCTTGAAAACCCCGAAGAAAGGTGGGTATTATGAAGTTGTGCTTTGCGGCTGACCGATGGCATGGTATAATCATGATATAAAAAATAGTCTTCCACCACGGTATCCGTAGGTACAAACTGCGAATAATTCACCCTGTCATAGGCGATGTCGATGAAATAGTGGTTATTTTTTCGTCCCTGGAACTGCAGGCGCAGTGCATTTTGCATTTTCCAATAAAAAAGGGAATCCAGTGTCCGGCTCCTGTCTACGTATACATCCGGGTATAATCCTGCAGATAGTCCGACCGATGGATTTTTATCGACAAACAACACCTTGGTCCGGTCGAGGCTAAAGATGTATGCCAGCTTCGGGTAAAATATTTTAATTCTGCCGCTTTTTTTTGTTGTATCGGATGATGAGAATAATTTCCGGAAGGACAACTCATGGATGGTAAAAAGGTTAATATTCCGTATCTCATGATACACGTCAGGCACATTCCGGTTCGTCTCATCCATTCCGTCAAAAAGGGTTTCGATCAATTTATATTTTGAAATCGTAAAAGTTGTATCGGTTATGAGTGAATCATTGAGTATTCCCCCGTTTTCATTGGCTGAGATCCGGTTATAGTTAAAGGTAAGGTGGTAGGAATATAATTTACCGCCGTAATTACTGAATAACCTGAAGGAATTGTTTTTTGTTCGTTGAAGCCTGTACTGACCGAGGGCTTCCTGCAGGGTTAAATGAAGGCCCACGTTCAGGGCAGGTGTAACGTTTTGTGTATGGTAAGCATCCAATGTTTCCTCCTTGTAAAAAGAGCGTCCTCCGCTGATATAGGTGAGTTTTGAAAAGGGTTTACGGGTATTCATATACAGTGTATTATCTGGCCTTTTCATATAGGGATAAAATGCATTTGCCAGGGTATAATCTTCGGTGAAATTGCGGTCGGTAAAGATGTTGCTGATAGCCGGGGCACTCAGATTTCCGAGGGTGGAAGCAGAAATGTATTCCCGTATCAGCGGATTGTCTATTTGAAAGCCCGCCAGGTTGGTATCGATGTCTGCAGGCAGCTTGACGATGGAATAAGGATCAAGTTTCCATGAATATATGATCTGCGATGTGTCAATCTGGGCATAATGGTTAAATGAAAACAGTGCAAGGATAATGAGTATGACAACAGATTTTTTCATCCGATGATTTAGATAAGAACCGGATTAAAACTAATTTATTGTGTTTGTGAAATTAATTCAAATTGTGCAATAGCGCAATCGGCTTTGCAATTCTAATGCTTTTCAAACAACGTAATAGCATTTCCCGATATGTTACCAGTAATTTTCTTGTTTACACTGAGATTACTATCTGGTCTTAAAAAAAATCCCGGTCTTGATAAGAAGACCGGGATTGAAGATCGGCGACGACCTACTCTCCCGCGATTGCAGTACCATTGGCGCTAATGGGCTTAACTTCTCTGTTCGGAATGGGAAGAGGTGGAACCCCATTGCTATAGTCACCTAAAGTCTTACACCCCGCCACCGGCGGGGAAATATCATAACATGCCGGGAAGATGCATATTAAGCTGTCGACAAGAAAGCTCACGGGTAATTAGTACTGCTCGGCTTTGACATTACTGTCTTTACACCTGCAGCCTATCAACGTCGTAGTCTTCGAC
>JAFGKY010000144.1 GCA_016928305.1 Bacteroidales bacterium | reverse complement strand
TATGCACTATCCCGAAAGTACCGAAAATCTTAAGAAGGCTACATACAGGCTGAAGTTTGAAGAGCTTTTCTATATTCAACTCAGTATCTTACAGCAGAAATACAAACGACAATCGTTTGTGAAGGGTTTTGTGTTTTCGAAAGTCGGGGATATTTTCAATAATTTCTACAGCACACGGCTTGCCTTTGAACTAACCGCAGCCCAGAAAAGGGTTATTAAGGAGATCCGGAGAGATTTGGGTTCAGGCAGGCAGATGAATCGTTTACTGCAGGGTGATGTGGGAAGCGGAAAAACCCTGGTGGCATTAATGGCCATGCTGATTGCGCTTGATAATGGTTACCAGGCTTGTCTGATGGCCCCCACAGAACTGCTGGCTATGCAGCATTACAATACCATTACCCGGTTTCTCAATAACCTGGGTGTTGAAGTGTTGCTGCTCACCGGATCTACCAAAAAGAGTGAAAGAGAATTGCTGCATGAGCAACTTCGCTCAGGAGAGCTGCACATGTTGATTGGCACACATGCATTGCTCGAAGACACCGTACAGTTCAATAACCTGGGCCTGGTAATTATAGATGAGCAACACCGTTTTGGGGTTGCTCAACGTGCAAGGCTTTGGAAGAAAACAGAACAATATCCCCATGTGTTGGTAATGACGGCAACTCCTATACCACGCACCCTGGCCATGACCCTTTATGGCGATCTGGATGTTTCGTTTATTGATGAGCTTCCTCCGGGGCGTAAGCCGGTTCAGACCATTCATTATTACGAGTCGAAACGGCTTGTTCTTTTTGGTTTTCTACGCAAACAAATTGAGCTAGGACGTCAGGTATATATTGTATATCCGTTGATTCGAGAATCGGAAAAGCTCGATTACGTGGCACTCGAAGAAGGTTACGAAGCCATTGTCAGGGCCTTTCCACCGCCTGATTACCTGGTGGTTTGTGTGCACGGCCAGATGAAACCCGAGGATAAGGATGCAGGAATGCAATTGTTCATTAGCCGGAAAGCCCATATTATGGTGGCCACAACGGTAATTGAAGTTGGGGTTGACATACCCAACGCCAGTGTCATGGTCATTGAGAATGCCGAACGTTTTGGCCTTTCTCAACTGCACCAGCTCAGGGGAAGGGTAGGCCGGGGTGCCGATCAGAGTTATTGTGTTTTGATGAGTTCATACAAGCTGAGCAAAGAAGCCCGGAAGCGTTTGGAAACCATGGTGCAAACCAACGATGGCTTTGAGATTGCTGAAACCGATTTGAAACTGCGGGGACCTGGCGATATCGAAGGCACCCAACAGAGCGGAATTCCTTTCGATTTAAAATTGGCTAACCTCGGAAAAGATGGCCAGATGCTGCAATTTGCGCGTGATATTGCCACCAGTGTTCTCGAAAAGGATCCGTTGCTTTCGCTACCTGAAAACATTGTTTGTAGGCAGCAACTTTCACTATTGAGTAAGTCCGTAAACGACTGGAGCGAGATCAGCTGAAATCGCCTGAAGCATTGAAAAGCATTTCTCCTTCAATTTCCATAAGCAAATCATCACGGCATACATCGGCAACGACATAGCTGACCGGGATACCAGCGAATCTTCTGTTGCAGGTGGCTATAACAGTTTCCAGATCCTGCTGGTTTTTTACGTAAACCCGTAAAAAGCTGTAATGAAAAGATCCCTGGGGCAGAAGGGGATAACATTTCCGCAATTGACTGATTTGGGTTAGCTGTTCAATATTGGCAATAGTTGTCAGGGTTTGTTTGCGAATATCCCCCACACCAATGGTTTGTTGTCCGATAATCGATGCAGTTCCCGAAATGAACAGTCTGCTATGGTCCGGTGAAGTAAATAGCACAGCTCTTTCGAATTCCGGAGGGTGCTTTTTGGTTTGCGAATGCAAAGGTACACCTTCCAGCACCTGCTGATCGTATTGATGTGCATCAACCTGATTTGGGTTATGAATGGCTATGGTTTTGCAGTTATTTACAGCAGTCCGGATGGCACAGATGTCCATGCTTACTTGGCTGAATTTTGTGCCAATACCCGTGGCTGCCGGGAATATTTCGGCTTTACGGTATGTATTGTAAAACTTGTGTCGGATTTCGTTAAATATTTGGTAATTGGAAGTAATTGCTTCATTGACTTTGTTCTCCCGGGTTATTCCTCCCAGGTAATTCCATTGCCGGACTATGTCGTTGAAATCCATTCCTTCTTTCACAAGCAGGGTATGGATCATTTCAAATGCTGCAATGGCTTTTTTCTGGTATTGCAACGAAACACTTTTTGCTGAAATACCGGCAGCCCAAAGTTCTTTGAAATGTGCACATTCAAATACCACGTAGGGTATTTTATCCAAATTTCTGAAATAAATCTGGCAGGCGTTTCCTGCAATAAATGCGGCTTCTATTGATACCTTCCAGGGGGAAACAGGCTTTTGTGACAAAAGTGAATAAGCAGGACACCTTAGCGGAAAGTTGTTTTGGAGAAGTTCACCGGTATCGCGTTTGCGCATTGTTTCTTCATCTTCATCTGAAGGATCATGAAAGATTGCCAGTTTAAAAAGTGTTGACGATGATTGTGTTTCAATTTCTTTTATTTTACGGATGCAAGTATCCAGTTCAGTGAAAAAATCTCCTGGATTAACCGGCAAAATGGTCTTGTAAAAAAATTTCACACCTGATGAAAACATTGTGTCACCTGATTTGGGTATATGAAGCCTGCTGGGCTTCTGTTTTGATTATGCGCGATAGTTCACGCGGGTCAACACTTATCCTGCCTTTTATGAATTCCGGTACATTGTAGGATTTAAGCAATCCTGTATTTTGGGAGGGATCTCGCTGAGGCAGCATAAAAGGCTTGTGCATATTGCCATCCCTATCAAAATAGCTGAAATAAAGACGCGTATACAAACCATCATCACGACGGCTGCTGAAAACAACCCAACGTCCCGTAGATGACCAGGTATGGTAGCTTTCGGCTTGTCGACTGTTTATTATCTGAGGATCTGTAATTTCGCCATTTTCGAGATTTAACAGGGCCAGATCACTGTCGCCGTGCCATATGGTAAAATTGCCATATCTGCTACGGGCAAACAGCAGATACCTGCCGTCGGGCGATATCCGGGGGAAACTCGCGCTGTAACCGTTTTTTCGGGCAGCGACAACGGTATCAGTTTGTCCGAATTTTCCTGAAGTAGCATCAAATGAAATACGTAGGATATTGTATTGTGTTTCTTCAAATTGCCTGTAATTTTGGTTTTCGGTGCAGCAATAATAAAGAAAGTGACCATCAGGCGACCAAGCAGGAAAAGTCTCGTACCGGTCGGGCAATGTCAACCTAGCTTCCTTCATTACCCTGTTTTGCTCGGCATCGTAAAGGATCAAATCAGATAATGTATCTATTACTTCAACTTTACGGTCAGGCAGGGCGTGAAAGCTTTGAACAATATGATTTACCGAAAAGGCAATGTATTTTCCGCCAGGATGCCACGCTGGATATACACCGGCCGAAATAGTGCTGTCGGTTTGGGTATTAACTTTTGTAATACTTCCATTTCGGCAAATAATGGTGCCGCTGTGGGCAGCTCTTACGTGAAACAACATATTGGAAGGGTTATGGGCGGCAAAGGAATGACAGTTCATACAGTTTCCGCCCGTGAGGTCGTTTACGATCACTGCATCTTCATTAAAATTTTCGATGTTACGCTGGTAAATACCCATTTTGTTCCAGGTTTCATAACCCGGTTCGATTTTCCGATAGGCCACATAGGGATCAATGACATCAGATGAAACGTGGTTAACAATGGAATCAAAATAGTACCACTGGCCTTTAAGGCGATAATGGATCTGAACAGTGTACAGGCTGTCTTTGCTTTGCTTGAGCAGCCATTTCCATTTTTTCGACGGTGTGGCTATGGTTCCATTACGCGATTTTACAGAAAACGAATTTCCTGAACCTGAGGTGAATCTAACCAGGTATTTTTCTGCCTTTACCGTGATATTGAAATTCAGGGGTGCGATGTTGACTGGCAGGGTTATGGCAGTATAGTCGGGGTAAATCTGTGCGTCACCCGATGGAGTGCTATGATCGGGCAACCTGCTATAGCCGCAGGCAAAAGCCATCATTACCAGAACTACAATAACGGACATCCCGGCCAGGACTTTTTGTGTTTTGCTTCCAGTCGTCATTGATTTACCTGGTTTAAATTTGGATTGACAAACTGCATGTAAAACCAGAAGGTATTGCCATACTGTTTAAACAACACGTCAGTTGCTTTTGGCATATTATGGCGATTAGCAGCAAAGATTCTTGCATAATTACGGTATTTTTCGCGGGTAGTATTTCTGATTGTATAACCTTTTGGAAGCGGATTATTGCCGGTGAGCCCCGCATACAACAAAATAGCCTCCTCATAATGTACCGGAATATCTTCATAACCAAAGTTTTCTAGCCTGTGTAAATTGGCTGAAAAGGAACCGAGCTCCTTCTTCAATAAATAGGAGGCCATCAAATATTCAAAGGCCATACGGTTATCGCTATGATTATCAATTAAACGCTCCAAGCCAATGGTATGGGAGTTATTAATGGCAATAAAATCGTTGGATAAAAGCAGTTTTCTTTTTTTCGTTAATTCGGTGTCCTGTGAAATCAGCGAAGTATCATTTACCATTGCTTTGTATTGGTTGGCCCATTTGCGGTAAAAAAGCGTCTGCCGAAGGTAGTTCAGGTATTTTGAAGCAATTGCGTAATCGTAGTTAACCATGCTGGTTTTTATAAGCCTTTTTAACGATCTTGGATTTAATCCTTTTACTTCCATGGCTTCAAAAGCCCATCGGAAAGCTTCGTTGTTATACCCGAGGTGGTAATAAACCTCGCCTCCAAAAAAGGGTGCCGTTTCGTTTCTTTCCCAGGTAAGCCAGAGACCTTTGGTGCCCGATTGCGGGTAATCAAACATGCTGTCGGAAAGTTTACCAGTTTGAAAAAGAGCCAGGTTGGTCAGGTACATTACAAGCTGGTTTTGTCCGGGATATTTTTCAGCCGTTTCAAGTACTCCATTCCAGTCGGCTTTCTGATACTGGTTATCCATGCGCAGAAAAAGTTCGCTTTTCCGGTCATAGCTATGCTTTCCAATCATAAATGCCAATGCAATGAATAACAGCAGACTGGTTGTGATTGTTGATACATTCCATGAAGCGTCGGGGAAAGGCCTGTTAAATATACGTTGCCAGGCCGGTATCATAAACATGATCAAGGGATAGTACAGTATTAAGACCATCAGCAGTATCTTAATGCGAGGTATTGTTAGCAGGTGGAAGGGTATTGGAAGAAATTGTTCAAAAGGTATCAGGTAAACAAAACGCCATGCAGTATAGGTAATTGCTGTAGCAAAAAACAGTACTCCCGCAATATGCACATAGCGGCGAAGTCCTGATACGCAGGTCAGTTTGTGCAGCAAGTATAACGTTAGGAAAAAGATGGCAAAAATGCCTGCGAGAATGTAAAGCAGAGTGAACGTCAGGAGCGCAGCAATCAGGCTGTTTCGTTCCCTTGGTATACCGGCAAGCCAAATGTAACAGGCAAGCGATAAAAGATATCCCAGTGTAAAATGCAGATTATATTGATGGTGGCTGTGCAATGCGGTCAATATCAACACGGGAAGCAGCGAGAACAAAATACCATTAATGCCGGATTTTTTTAAAACACTCGAGGTAAGTTTAAAGGCCAGGAAACACAAAAGGGTTATGATAAGGGCTCCTAACCAACTTATATGAAAAAACTGTACAATGAAGGCTTCAAGCAGATTAATAAATCCACCCGGTATGGTAAAAAAATCAGCCACATACGATGTATTGTATCTGAAAAGTTGAATCTGCTCAAGATACAATAAATGATAACGATTAGAAAAAGCAAAGAGAGCAAAGACAACTGCCAGTAAAGCGTAAAGTGACAGCCGGCTTAACAGGCGTTTATGGTTTTCTGGTGCCGTGTTAATCACAATTCGGTTCATTTGTTTATTCCCAAGATAGCCAATCCTTGTTCAAAACAAATATCTACAGGGACATTCTTCCTTGAAAT
>JAFGKY010000143.1 GCA_016928305.1 Bacteroidales bacterium | reverse complement strand
GTTAGTAGCTAGTAGATGGTTGCTGGTACTTTTTAACAAGACTTGCACGACCTGCACGACTTGCATGACTTGCAAGACAAAGACTAAAGGATTAAATTGCAGCAGAACACGTTTTTTCATCCCTCACAAGCTCTCTGAACTTATCCATATCCAGTGAACCCAGCAGGTGTACAACAATAAACTCCTGATCATCACTTGCGATCAGTATTATATCGTGCATGCAATTATTACCCGGAATGGCTTTTATGATGACTGTTTCATCGTTGTCTGTCACCGTCAGGAGATCTGTATAATAGGAGTCACGGAAAAACCCGGCGAAATCCTGCATGCAGTTATTGATTGCACGAGGATTCAGTGCTGCGTTTTCACATACCAGAATACGGATCTTCCGGATATCCCGAAGCAAATCCTTTACTTCCTGATCTTCTTCCTTTATAAAAGGTTTTATCAGAAACATGGGTACTGAAAATGAAACAAATCCTTTTTCACCCCTGTATGTATTCATGATTTTCCTGGGTGACCTGACCCGGTTTTCCGGTGTGAAACCCAATAAAAATATCGTCGTCAAAACGATTATGCCTGATAGCATCATTCCTTTTTTCATCTGATTTGGATCAATGGTTCTGATATAAGACGAATGAAGTATCAAAAAATTACACTTTTCCTAAAAACTGAAAGGGAAATGAATCGTGAAAGGTCAATAGTAATTGGTAATTGGTATTCGGTATTCAGATTATGGACATCCATAGTAAAAAATCAATCAATATACTTCTCCCACCCACTGAAGGTATGGTCCTTGGCGATGGCAACAACAGTCAATCGTAAGGTGAGAGGAAGGATGGCATCCCGCTGGTCCCAGCAGCTGCTCGATGCAGGTGTCCAGTCGCTGAGGTTTTTTTTATTCTCACACCAGACAACCATTCCAATGTGGTCAAAATCATCTACTCTTGAAAAATCAACTTTTTTATCATCCATAATCCACCAGGATGAAGGAATTGATTCTGCAGTGAAAACTCCTTTCCCGTCAATAGGTATCAGGGGGCAACATGTTTCTTTCCACCTTTCCCAGTTTCCCTCGATATCTGACCAGATGCAGAGATTTAACATGAAGGGTACCTGCGAGGGATACTCTATGACTTCAAACCGGTAATGGAAACTGCCGTTGTAAAAATCGTACGGGGATTTCCAGTTTGATCCTGTACCTGCGGGAGGCGGAAAATTAAAAAAGCCATGATCATCTGCTGTTGTTGTGATAATGCTATCAATGATAACTATTTCGGGCGAACCGGAAAGATTGTGATCATCGTTGCTGTTGCATGCCAACGTTAATAATAGTACTAACAATAAAAACAATGGCTTCAAAGGATACATAATTGTGTGTGATTGATGTAAGGCAAATATACATTACATCATTTACTTCGAAAAGAACTCAGCAGAGTTTTTAACGGTCAGTAAACAACCTGACGATCAATGAGATCTGTCAGGTTGTTTATAGTATATCCTATTGAGATGTTCATTGCTTTCAATACCCTCGGGGATTTGAGTACGGTTAATATCCCAAGTTTTGTGACAGGTTGGGATTAGCATTAATCTGTTCCTGGGGTATGGGAAACAGATTATATGTTGCTGAAGCAGCTTCGGGTCTGAAATCAACAGGATCGTTATATACACCAAAACGTATAAGGTCGTTTCTTCTCCACCCTTCGGTTGAAAATTCACGACCCCGTTCCGCCAGTAATTCACTCATTGTCAATGTGATGGTTGTATATAGCTTTGTATCATCATTTGGGAAAGCTCTGGCTCTTATCTGATTCACCAGATCAACAGCTTCCTGTGTTGCCACACTACCATTCTTACGCATCAATGCCTCTGCTTTCATAAGCAAAACATCGGCATACCTTAAGAAAGCATAATCATTTTTCAACTGATAGTTACGTGCCCCTGTATAATCGTATTTCGCAAACCGGGCCCCTTCATTTTCAGCAGCACCCTCAAGGGAATTAACTTCAGGCGTGTAAACAAGAGGTTGTCCCTTTTTCTCCTGGTTGCAGAATAACGAATCTCCGGTATAAGAAAACTGCTGGCCTGTGAGCCACATTGCCCTGCGAATATCTGTTTCATCATAGGAATAATAATGCGACGGGAGAGCACAGATACCATCCCATCCGCCCTGTTCACAATTAAACGTCTGTGTACCGGTAAAATGCAAAGTCCACAAGTGATGACAGAACATACGTGACGGATAAGTTGCATCACCCCAATGTACAGCATCGATATCTGAGTATGGAATCACAAAGATGTTCTCGGGTGAGTTCTCGTTTTCGATGGCAAAATTGGCAAAAAAGTCTTTGTTCAATGAGTACTTTTCGGATAAAATAACCGAATCGCACGCTGCTATTGCCTGGTCAAGCATGGATTCACCGATATATACTTCTGCATTCAGATACAGCTTGGCCAGCAGGGTCAAGGCTGCATACCGGTTAAACCGTGCGTAAGTAGTCATATTCACGGTATTGTTGAGGGTAGGTACACCCTGCGTTACTTCATTCTCAATGAATTGAAAAATTTCAGCCCTGCTATTCCTGACAGGGGCAAATCCTGTAGGTACATTGAAACTGTCAACCAGTGGAACCCCACCAAATAAATCCATCAGCAGAAAATAGTAGAGTCCGCGCAATGATTTCAATTCATTGGTCACAGAAACAAGGGCTTCCGTTTGTGGCTCAATTTCCTCATATAGATAGATTACACGATTGCAATTGGTAACACCGGCATATGTAGCCTTCCATGCGTTGTTAATAATGAAATCGGTAGGTATCCAGGTGTGCTTATGCAAGCGCTGGTATATTTGATTGTTAAGCCAGTGAATACCCCTCGTGGGTATCAATACTTCATCGCTGGTCAACTCATTCAATCCCCATACGCCTTCGGGAGATACATAAGCATTAAGGCTCTGATAAGCAGGACCTGCGGCAGATAAAACCTGTTCTTCCGTTTTAAAGAAATTGTCGTTCACTATTTCTGAATATACCACCGGATCAAGGTCGGTACAGGACAGTATAATCGTAAGAACAACAACAACAGATGCTATAATTGATTTTTTCATGGCCTGCCTGAATTAAAATTTAACATTTAAACCAATGATAAAAGTGCGTACACTCGGGTAATCAAAGCGGTTGTCATTACCCGGTTCAAGTGCTATGTTGTCACCTGAATCCGTACGTCCTGAGAATGATACCTCCGGATCAGTTCCCGAGTAATTTGTAAATACAAAGGCATTATTCACTGTTACATACGCACGAATGCTTCGTATGAACCTGTTATTTTTAAAGGGATATGTATATCCCAATGTAATGTTGTCGATTTTTACAAATCCTGCGTCCTCAACATAATAGCTCGAGAATTCAGGATCATCCCATAACTCAGTATCCATTGCCGTTTTCATTACGTTACGGGGGAGGAACATGGGATTCTCATGCCATATACGTTTTGCATTAATGACCTGATAGCCAAACATACCCCGCAGCATAAATGAAAGATCAAAATTCCAGTACCGCAATGTATTGGTAAAGCCCAGGTAATAGTCCGGAATACCATTCCCCACTATTGTACGATCTCTTGTGTCAATGGTATCGTTATTATCAATGTCCTTAAACACCCATTTACCAAGGGAGTCGATATCAACAAACTGATAGGTATGAATGTTTCCTATTGGTTCACCTTCCTCAAGTCGGTGAGTCCATGCGCTTATACCGGGTGCCCCGACATCGCCGATGTTCCTGTATTCAAGTTTGTAATAGTCGCTTTGAAGGGATATAACTTTATTTTTCCTGTAGTCAAAAGTCAGGTTAAAATCCCATGAGAATTTGCTGCGCTTGACAGGATTGGCATTCACTGTTAACTCAATACCGCCATTGCGCATGGTACCGACATTTGCCCACATCTGTGGATAGAGATTCGGGGGCATCGGCACTTCATATTCCAGGAGAAGATCACGAACATCCCGGATATAAAGATCGATTGTACCTCCAAGTCTTGAATTTAGTACCAGCCAGTCAAACCCCAGATTGTATTCCGTTTTGGTTTCCCATTTTAAATCGGGATTGGCATTGCTGATAGGAGAGTACCCCCGGACCTGCTCACCGTTATAATAGAAAAAACCTTCTTCCTGGCCATATCGCACAATGGGAATGTAGTATTCTTCCAAACCCTGATTACCCGTATATCCTATTCCTGCGCGTATTTTTAAAAGTTCAACTACATCGGTGAACGATTGAAAGAACTGTGAGGCATCAAAGGCAACAGAAGCTGCAGGAAACAATCCCCATTTATTGTTTTCTCCGAACTTTGACGAACCTTCCAATCGGAGACTGGCAGACACGAAAAGCATATTGTTATAACTGTATGAAGTCCTTTGAAAAAACCCTGACAGAATGCTCTCTCCTTTGTATGAGGTCATTTCTGCCCGTCCTTCGGAAAGGAAAGTACCCAGTTCCAGGTTATTATACAAAACATCATCGGTAATGAAATTTCCTGTGGATGCATAAAATTCTTCTTCCACAAAATATTCGTATGCATATCCGCCCAGCAGGGCAATGTTGTGCCGGTTGAATGTCTTTTTCCATTCGAGCGTTGATTCGAATGTTTTCCTGATATTATTACCGGCCCACCGGTTTGCACTTCCCTTGGTCCCCGCTGTTTCCATCGGATATGAATAGCTGGGCATATAAAAACCATTTAAGGCACGATAGCGGTTAAGGCCACCCGTTACGCTTAATTTGAGTGATTTAAACGGAAATACGTCGATACCAAGATTACCAAAAAACCTTGATCCTGCATTGTCTATAACCCGTTCCTCCAGAACACCGACCGGATTATCATATTGCCATGCGCCGGGTATTTCGTAAAAGCTCCCGTCGGGATTTTTAACCGGTTCGGTAGGATTGCGCTGGATGGTTTGACGTACAGCGTTGTAATCAACCGGATTGCTTTTATTATCTGTAAGCCCCAGTTGTACATTGAATTTAACGATGTTATTTAATGCGCTTTGCTGTAACGTGGTAATAACACGCAATTCCTGGCTGTGTGAATTCAACAATATGCCATCCTGGTCGGAGAAGTCGAACGATACCCTGTAGTTGGTTTTCTCCGTGGCTCCGTCCAGGGACAGGTGATGGCTATGGCAGAAGGGTGTCTGAAGAATTTCGTCGAACCAGTCCGTATCATAGCCAAAATTCTCCATGCTCCTGGCCCTGGTTCTTTTCTTTACATCCGATGACTCCTGGAATCTGCGTTTCATCTCCATATATTCTGAGCTGTCTAACACTTCAATCCGGTTGAGCACTCTTTCTGTAAAAAAACGCACTGAATATTCCACGTTGACTCTGCCCTTTGATCCGCGTTTGGTGGTAACCAGTATTACACCGTTTGTGCCCCGGGTTCCGTATATAGCAGCCGCAGAACCGTCTTTAAGAATGTCAACGGATTCAATATCGTCCGGTGCTATGGCATCCAGGCTGCCGCCGGGTATTCCGTCAATGACAACCAGCGGATCGGTATTGCCAGTGATGGTTGTTACTCCCCGCAATGTGATATCATAACCCTTGGTGGGATCGCCTCCATCCCTTTTTGTAATGGACAAACCGGCAACCTTTCCCTGCACAAGTTCCATCACATCCGTTACAGCTCCCGGGTTAAAGTCACCTTCCTTAACAGAAGAAACGGCACCCGTTAATTCTCTTTTGGTTACCGATCCGTATCCGATTACGACCACTTCCTCAAGTTCGGTTATATCTTCAACAAGGTTTACATTCAAAACAGTCTGACCGGTTAAACTGACTTCTTCGGATAAATAACCCATATAGGAAAACACAAGAACGGCATTCTCGTTTTCAACCACAAGGGAGAAATTTCCATCCAGGCTTGTTACTGTGCCGTTTGTTGTTCCTTTTTCAACCACATTCACACCCGGCAAAGGCTCCGAGGTTGATGCATCGATGACTTTTCCGGTAATCGTGTACTGCTGTTTTGCTGCCTTTACCGTAAGGACAATAAGGTCATTCTCCAGCACCTTATAGGTAATGTCGGAATTCTCAAAAATCTTCTGTAATATGGTTTCCACGTTCTCATCTTTCACACTCAGATTTACGGTTTTATCAATGTAGCTGAAATCTTCGTTATAAAAGAAGCGGAATTTGCTTTGCTGTTCCAGTACCTGAAATACCTCACGTACCGTCATTCCGGTAAAGTCATAGGTGAACCTGGTAATGGTTGAATAGGCTGAAGCCAGAACGTTCAGGGAAAAAAGAACGGATAATAAAATGGCCACGTTCAGGGCCGCAACCCGTTTCCTTATTCTTTTCCATACAAAATGCAGTCTTGGTTTCCTTTTCATACAATTAGGCTGTTAGTTTATTTTATGAATTTACGAATTTCAATTTTGTTTCATATGCGGCCGGAACTGATCTTTCATTTTCCTGTTTTCATACAGCGTAATGGTTTTCCCTTCCATGGTGTAATAGATGGGAGCGGTCAGTTTTATGGCATCCAGCACCTGCTGAATGGTTTCGTCCAACAATGTACCTGTAAACCTGAAATTCCTTACGTCTTCATCAGCAAAGCGGATGATGACATCGTATTTTCGTTCAAGTTTAACGGCAAGGCTGGCCATTGATTCCTTGCTGATGATCAGTTTGTTCTCTGTCCACACGACAGCAGGCTTTGTATCCACGCCTTTAATCACATACATGGTGTCTTCCACGGGTACAGGAACGACATCGGTTATTTCTTCCAATTCCTGGCCTGTAATAACCGCCATCTTATCCTGATCCTTTATAAATACAGCTTTCTGATTGGATTCAAGGAATACAGGTTTCATACCGGTACTGCCCTGTTGATTTTTCCGGATCTCAATTTTACCTTTCACCAGAGTGGCTGTGATAGCCTTTTCCTCAGAATAGGCTTTTACATTGAATTCTGTACCGAGGGCTTTAATTTCAAGATGAGAAGTTTCAACTGTAAAAGGCAGCCTTCTGTTCTCTGCTACCTTGAAATAAGCTTCACCTTCGAGATGGACTTTGCGGTCATTTTTGTTAAAGGCATCGCTGTAATTTATTTTGCTGCCGGCATTAACGATCACTTCCGTTCCGTCGGGCAACATAACTTTTGATGTGGATGCCATGGGCGTGGTAATTTCAAAATATGATTCGGATATTTTTGCGAGGCGCGTTAAATAAAGATAGGACACCAAGGCTCCGGTTACAAAAGCAATTAACAAAACAGCTGCAATGCGTGCAAACCGGAAACCAATTATTTGAGATCTTATATAGCTGGTAACCACCCCCTTTTCTTTAGATACCATTTTATGCCTGATCCGCTTAAACAGCGCATGAAAATTAATAGTATCAGCCTGAGCTTTACTGACAGCAGTGGTGTTGAGCTCGTTGTACAGGAATTCCCTCAGGGCATTCTCGTTATCACAATTCTCAAGTTGCTGCAACAGATATGATGCATCTTTGTCAGAAAGTCCACTTTTTTTATATTCATCCAGTATCTGCTTAATTTTTGTCTGGTCCATTTGTATATAAGTTCTATAAGTTCCAGCATACAGTCCACAGTCAACAGTCCACAGTAGATCCGTAAAAGATATTAAGTTTTTGTCTCTTTGTCTGTTGTCCCGGTTCCCCGCCTTCGCTATGGCTAAGGCGGACATAATTGGTTCTAATTATATTGTACAATCCAGATTATAAAACTACTCACAATCCGAAAAAAAATTTATAAAGTAGTCGTATTATCTAAGGCGTAAGAATAAATGAAAAAGCCATAAATGAATGGTATTACAGGCTGGCAGATCAGGTATAAGTATTGGAAAGATCCAAACGGATGGTCTGCAGTGCCCTGTATATCTGATTCTCCACAGTTCTCACTGACAAACCCAATTGTGAAGCTATCTCTTTATTGGAAAAACCTTCAATGCGGCTCATCCGGAAAATATTTTTCTGTTGCTCGGGCAGTCTTTGCAACAAATGATTGATATTTTTTTTCAGATCATTATACAGTATTTCCTTCTCCGTCTGATCATCCAGCAATGTGTCATGCATTATCGAATATTCTTTATAATTGTGTTGTATTGCCTGATGCTTTAAAAAGTTATAAACCTTATTAACTGCGATCGTATACAGGTAATTCTTAAGTGAGCAGGATTCATCAAGATGGTGCCTGTGTTCCCATACCATAAGATAACTGTTCTGTACTATCTCTTCCGTATCAGCATGAGAATTCACATAACCGAATATAAAAAAATACAGTTTTGCTGTGTATTTATTATATAAGATTTCAAACGCTTTTATATTATCCTTCCTGATCTGGACAAGCAGGCTTTTGTCATCATATGAAAATTTAAGACTCAATTCTATGTGAGTTATGATGACAAATTTAAAATGAATTATTTATTTACCTTGTATTCTGAAAAATATTCTGCAGGTCTATGGTTCTGCCATCAGCTGATCTTCTTCCTTAAAGACTATGGGTGGCATATAACGGCTTACTTCACGTGTAAAACCTGGGCTGTTGATGAGTGTGTAACATGCAATATACTGCCACTTTTGCAAACCCGGATGGTATAAAAAACTGGAAGATTTGTTACTGGACTTATAGGGAATAATATATGCATAACCGAATTTAAGATTATCGGTTGACTTGCAGAGTTTATTTTTTTTCAGGTAGGAAGCGATTACGTTATCGGCATTGATAATAGCTTCTCCCTTCCTTACATTTTCAAAACCTGATGAAGGAGTAAATTCACTAATTACGATCACATATTCGTGCCATTTGTAAACGCCTCGCGGATTAAGGCTGTCGAGCCGACCCCGAACAGCCTGACTGGTTAACGAGCTGAGATTGGAAGAGGAACCTTGTTTGTCAAGCAGGTCGGAAAGGGCAGATGCTATAGCGAGCTTTTGCTGATCCAGGTATTCATCGGTCAGGGGTGTATTCACGAAATGAGAGTATTGAATACAGTAATCAATGAGTTTTTCTGCTTCTTTAACGGAACGGATACTATCGCTTTCAATCAATGGTATGAACACTTTCTCAAAATCTTTCTGACTCTTCGTAATTTCATTCAGATCGTACGACGATTGCAAATCAAAAATTCTTGCTTCGGCATACCTTCTATAATTATTCAAACCTTTGGCTGTTTCGGTAAGATTGTTCTCTTCAGCATATTTCAAGGCAAGATCGGTCATTCGCAGTGCACGCTGATAGGCTTCAATTGTTTCATCCTTTGTTATGGAAAAAAATTCTTTCCGGAAGTTCTTTTCTTTTTCAAATAATTCCTGGTAATGCATACGCTGGAACTTAATCTGGGTATAGACCTTATCTTTATAGCTGTTATAAAAATCAATACTAAATTTGTCTTTTCTTAACCTGGCCCGTTCAAGCCGCGATTCTACAAGGTCTTTTGCCCTGAACAGGTCCTCATCCACTACATATTGCTCATACGCTTTAATGAACAATGAATGATCAAGTTCACGTTGAATATGAAAAAAAGAGATATCATGAGTTTGTTTTAACCGGGGAATTTGGTTCTGGAGAACAGTTATACGATTATCCAGGCTGTCAAAAAAGGCAATTGTTTTGGGTTGCAATGAAGCATCCTGACCTGAGAGGACGATGATATGCAGCGAAAGCACCAGTAGCAGAAACAGTTTTTTTTTGCCACTGGTTCTGTAGGATAATTTCTTTTTGGACATTCTTATTCCAGTATTTTTTTGCCTATGCATAAAGATACGCATAATGATTTTCAGGGTTATATTCTGTGACCGGAATATGGTATAATTTGCATTATTTTTTATGATACCGCTTGCTCCCCTATTCTTACAGCCCGTGTTACCGAGTTTCTTCCGTAGCGCATGCGCATCCGGTCAATGGCCTGGTAGAGCTTTACCATCTCGGGCGTGTCCTCAAACAGGTTGAGTTGTGGTGTACCATGCACCAGGTGACTGAACTTGACTCCAAGGAGGCGGATAAGCATACGCCGCTGATAAAGCCTTTTAAAAAGTTCCTTTGCGGTTTCTATCAGCTTGTGATCAAACGATGTATAAGGAATACGTTTTTGCAACGTGTGGGTATCAAAGTTGGAATACCTTATTTTTACCGTCACACACGAGGTGAGTTTTTGTTCTTTTCTCAATTCGCAGGTGATCTTTTCAACCATGCCGACCAATGTGTTATTCAACAGGGCAGGGTCGGTTGTATCCCTGTCAAATGTCCTTTCGCTGCTGATGGATTTTTGTTCCCAACAGGGAATTACAGGCGTCGGGTCGATACCGTTGGCCTTTTTCCAGATCACGATCCCGTTCCTGCCCAGCACTTTCTCCATCATCTCAACCGGGATAAGGCTAAGTGTGCCGATCGTGGCAATACCCATGGAACGCAGCAGGTGAAAAGTTTTTTCCCCGATCATCGGAATTTTACTGATGGGCAGGGGATGCAGAAAAAATCTTACGCCTTCGGCCGGTACCTGCTTTTCGCCGTTGGGCTTTGCCTCTCCGGTGGCAATTTTTGACACGGTTTTGTTAATTGAAAGTCCGAAGGAAATGGGAAGTCCGGTTTCGCTGATGATCTTACGGCGTAGTTCCTGCGTCCATTTCAGTGAGCCATAAAACCGGTCCATTCCGGTAATATCAATATAATGCTCGTCGACCGATGCCTTTTCGTAAAGGGGTGCACTGGCCGCAATGATGTTGGTAACAAGGTTTGAATACCGGCTGTACAGGTCCATGTCACCTCTCAGTATGACGGCATCGGCACACAGCTGGCGGGCCATCCTTATGGGCATGGCCGAATGGATACCGTATTGACGTGCCTCATAACTGCAACTGGCTACCACACCCCGGTCAGAGGCTCCCCCGATAATGACAGGCTTCCCTGCCAGCCTGCTGTTGATCAGCCGTTCCACCGACACGAAAAAGGTATCGAGGTCAAGGTGGATGATGCTTTTCTCCCCGCTTCCCAACACCATAGCTCAAATTGTTAACAAATGATTGTAAAATAATCAAAATATGTGATTATAATATAATCTTTTTGTGTTATATTTGCAATGGATTTTTAAAATATGACAATTTAAACACGCATTAATTAAATTAAACAACCATGTTCTTCTCCTCCAACATCAAATTCCTGCGCAAACGCAGGGGCCGCACACAGGACGATGTGGCCTTTGCCCTTAAGATGAAGCGATCCACCCTCAGCGGGTATGAAAATGAGGTCAGTCAGCCTACACTGCAGGCATTGATTGCTTTTTCCAAATACTATGGCATTGCCATCGATACCCTGGTTAAGGTCAATCTGACCACCATCTCCGAAAGTCAGCTTTCACAGGTTGAACGGGGAGGTGATGTATATCTTAAAGGCAGCAATATACGGGTGCTGGCAACGACCGTGAACAGTGACAATGCAGAAAACATTGAACTGGTGAGTGAAAAAGCCAAAGCCGGCTACGCCACAGGTTTTGCTGACCCGGAATTCATAGGCGAACTGCCGGTGTTCCAGCTTCCCTTTCTTTCCAAACAGAAAAAATACCGTACCTTCCAGCTTACCGGCGATTCCATGCTCCCCATTCCTCCCAGGTCATGGGTGACAGGGGAATTTGTTCAGGACTGGAATACCATTATCAGCGGGCACGGTTATATCATTCTGACATTGGATGAAGGGATCGTTTTCAAAATAGCCGAAAACCTCATTGAAAAGGAGCATAAGCTTAGTTTGTATTCCTTAAATCCATTATATGAACCTTTCGATATCCAGGTGAATGAGATCAAGGAAGTATGGAAATTCGTGAATTATATCAGCGCTGAAATACCCGATCCTGTGCTGCCCCAGGAAGATCTTTTTAAGACCGTCAACATCCTGAAAAAAGATATCAACAACTTGAAAAGACAATTGAAGGATAAGGAGGCATAAAAAGGATCAGTCAATTGAATTACGAACAAGGAACGCTGAGTTATGAATAACGAAGAATCTATTAAGAAAAAACGCTTCAATCTTGAAGACAGATTAATTGATTTTTCCGTACTGATAACGGAAATTGTTGAAAAAATGCCAAGTACAAGAGCCGGAAATCATTATGCAGGTCAATTAATTCGTTCGGGTACCTCCCCTGCCTTAAATTACGGAGAGGCACAGGGCGGAGAATCCAGAAAAGACTTTATTCATAAATTAAAAATTGTTCTAAAGGAACTTAGGGAGACTTTTATATGTCTCAGGATCGTTGAAAAGATAAAACTGTATAAATCACATGAAAGTTTAATCAAAGCGATTAATGAGAATAATGAGTTAATTTCAATTTTTGTCAGAAGTATCGAAACAGCTCAGAAAAATATTGAAAGACGGACCTGAGATTCCTGATTCAATAATATGAACACCAGGCAAAAAACGCCGAATACCAATTATAAAAGATAAGATCAAGATAAAGAGTCATATTATCTTCGAAATTCGGCGTTCAGCGTTCCTTGTTCGGCGTTCAGTTTACAGTTACTCATAAACACAGTACTCCCAAGGCTTCAGCGTAAGAATTGTTTTGCGTTTAAAGGTAGTGAATGTCATGGTGAATAGTTCATGCATTTTTCCCAGTCTCTGCTTTGTATGCAGGGTATAATCCACGGCAGCATCACCCAGGTTGCAGATGACCAGCAGCCGGTCATCGCCTTCCTGCCGCATGAAAGCAAACACGTTGCTGTCGGAAGGTGTTGACAATACCTTTAATGCTCCCCCGGCTTCGCCATTGAACAGGGCCATATTCCTTTCTTTTAGTTCGGTAAGCTTTGCATAAAAATCGGCGTAACTGTAATCACCCCAAACAATGGTGTCTTTTACAAAGAACTTAAGCCTTTTATTAAAAGCCGATTCCTGTCCGTTATAGATCAATAGCATATCCGGTAATGTCGCGGCAAGAACGGCAAAAGTCCTGGCCCCATGCCCCATTCGTTCAAACTCGGTTCCCGCCCAGGAATTCTCATCGTGGTTGGAGGTGAACTGCATCAGGAATGAGTTCTCAGGATAAACAGTATCGATCCATTGAAAGTGTTCGGCAATCGCCCAGGCATCTTTTTTATTTTTTGCTATGTCGTTAAAAATATGGTGCAGTTTCCAGTCGTAGGTCATGTTAAAAGCCTTCAGATGGTGTTCCGGCTCTTCGGATTCGGCGAGCATAAAGACCGGTTTGATCTTGTCCAGTTCCGGTCTCAGCTGCTCCCAGAAATCAAGGGGCACACCATGGGCATGATCACAACGGTATCCGTCGACATCAAATTCGGTTATCCAATACGTGAAGATTTTTATGAATTCCTTTTGAAGATCTTCATTGTCAAAATTCAACTCAGCCACATCCCACCAGTCGAATTCAGATGGATGTATGGGATAGGTCATTTTCAGGCTTTTCAGCTTTTTGAAATAGGCCGGGTGTTCCTTCATCCATTGTTTATTCCAGGGTATGCTGTCGGGGTTGATCCTCATGTAATAACCGGGGTGTTCTTTTACCCACGGATGATCCCATGCGGTATGGTTTATGGCTATGTCGAGAATGACATACATGCCCAGTTCATGGATCTTTTTCACCAGCGATTTGAAATCCTCTGTTGTACCATATTCCGGATTGACTGAAAGATAGTCCCTGGTGGCATAATAACTGCCCAGGATTCTTTTTCGTTCGGCAGGATCTTTCATTTCTTCCACCATAACTGACTGTGTGGCTTTCCGGTTCACTTCCCCGATCGGGAAGACAGGCATAAGCCAGATGATGTCGACGCCCAGCTCTTTCAGTCGGGGCAGATCATTTTCAACAGCCTTAAAGGTGCCTTCAGGAGAATATTGCCGGATATTCACTTCATAAATAACTGCATCCTTTGACCATTCAACATGGTTAACCTGACTGATACCAGCTGTGTTAATGACTTTTTCTTCCTGCTCCGGCTGTGTTTTACAGGTAAATAAAAGAAACGACAGCAGAATTATTGCAGATAAATAAATGGATTTCATTTCATTGATTATTTAATAAGGTCTGATTATAAAATTTCAGGTAAAAAAATCCGGTTTTGTTCAAACCGGATTTTTCTGCACGTATAATAAATTAATAACCCGGATTCTGCGTCAACAGTTTTTCCGATGCTTCAATGGCACTTTGGGGTATTGGAAGGAGCTTTGCCGTTTCAGGTGAAAAAATATCTTTATCTTGTTTGGGAAGCAGGAAAGTTTCAAACCGTATCATATCCTGCCTGCGATGGCCTTCCCAATACAGTTCACGTCCTCTTTCACGCAGGATATCCATTAATTCCATACTGGTAAGAAGCGGGGCTTTGCGTTTGAGCCTGATATCGTTTACAATTTTCATGGCATTTGCCATATTTCCCAGGCGGGCAAGGCATTCTGCCTTCATAAGCAAAGCATCGGCATAGCGCCATATTATATAATCATTGGGCGTTCGTGCAATGTTGACCGGTTGATCGCGGGGAGCATATTTCAAAACTCTTACTCCTTGTTCTTCGGTAGAACCGGTAAGCGACCAGTCAAAAGTAAAAGACAAAGGTGCACCACCCCTTGTTTTCAATGCATTGCCTTCAATATCATACTGCTGGCCGTAGTTAAAGCCATTTACCAAGGCCATAACCGGATAAATGGTGCTGTCCACCCAACGAACGTCTGTAGCTGTATCCGTTCCGTTGATCCAGCACTCTTCAAGGTAATCCCCGGGAGCAATACATCCGTTCCAGTTGTTTGTATAAAGACCCATAAGGTGCTGATTGTAGTGAAATGTATGTTTCACCCACTGAACCCTGTCATCAATACCATAATCCTGATCATCATCCAGTTCAGTCACAAAAATGGCTTCATCTCCTGGTTCACGGAAATTCAGGTGGTTATCCGGACCGAACATGCCAAAATAATCATCGGCCAGCTGATAGTCGCCCGGATCAATAATCTGACCCAGATAGATAAGGCAAGAATCATAGCCAGACTGACCAACATACACTTCTTTATTAAGGTACATTTTGGCCAGAAGCATCCGGCATGCATCCCGGTTGGGAACGCCATAATCAGCCACTGCCCGTTCAGGCATATCATTCAAAACGGTTTTCAGATCGTTGACAATAAAATAGAAAGCTTCACTCCGGTTCAGGTAGACGGGATTAACAGTATAATCCGTACTGAAAGGACTCCGGAAAGGAGAAACACCGTAAACATCGATCAGGCAATACATATAGAAATCCCTGAGAAACCTGAGCATAGCCCGGTACTCTTTCACTTTGTCTGAAACATCTTCATCCGTGCCCAAAACGGATATACCAAAATTAGCCGCAGCAATGGCAGGATTCAGTATATTCCAGGTTTGTGCGACATCCCTGTGAATTGGTGTCCATGTGTGTGTCCATTGTTGCTGCCATACGCCACCGTCAAACCAGTCTGTTCCCCGGGTAGGAAAGCATAATTCGTCGGAACTGGCTTCCTGTATACCCCAGAATGCCTCACGATGCCATAGGTTTTTTAATTGTCCGAGAGCCGGGGCAACCAGGTTCGGTATCAAATCCGGATCCTGAATCAGGACATCCGATGTAACCTTATCCTGCGGTTCCTCTTCCAGGTCAGTACAGGATGATATAAACAGGCTGCTTAAAAATAATAAAGCGAATGCTATATAAAAATTTTTCTTTTTCATGGCAATCAAATTATAATGTTAAAAGGTAACATTCAGTCCAAATAATATCGTTCTTGCTTTGGGATAATTGGTAATATCAATACCCAATGAACGGACACCGCTGATATCAGCAGAAGAGGACACGTCCGGGTCGAATCCACTGTAATCCGTCAGGATAGCAAGGTTCGATCCCGAAACGTAAAGACGCAACAACTGAATCCAGCTGACATTTTTAAAGCTAAAATTGTATCCCAGGGTTGCACTGGAGAGCCGGACATAAGACCCATTTTCAAGATACCGGTCAGACACCTTGGGGGAATTATTAAAATTGGTTTCATCATATACATACTCACTTAAAGCATTTTTCGCCTGTTTCAGGTTAGATTTATCGATCAGCAACGCGGTATTATTAAAGATTTTATTGCCATGCACGGCATCGATGAAAAAGCCGAAATCGAAATTCCAGAACCTGAATGAATTGCTCAGGCCCCATGTTGCCTTGGGCAAAGCTGAGCCCATAAACATCAATGAATCACCCACACCCGAGGGATTTTTAACATAATATATTGAACCGACAGCCTTTCCGGGCTGGCGATACTGGTTAACGGAATCAACCTTGTACATATAAAAGGAAGCCATCGGTTGACCGTTTGCATATGCCTGGGCATAAGCTCCTGTCATACCCTGTCCCTGGATACTGCCGGTAGGAAATATGCTTTCATCATCCTTTAATATATCTTCCACTGTATTTTTTATGGCTGTAACGTTAAAATTAACACTCCATGTAAAATTCGTCTTGTTAATTACAATTGCTTCCAGACCAATTTCAATACCATTGTTTAATACATATCCTTCAGCAAAGTTGGAAACAAAATTACTGGTAGGAGACAAAGCTTTTGTCGGTTGTTCAACAAGCAGATCCGTAGTCTTTTTTCTGAAGAGGTCAATGGTTCCCGACAATTTACCGTCAAGGACCGCAAAATCAAGACCAATGTTGGTTGAAGTTGTGGTTTCCCAGTGCAAATCAGGTTGCGGTGTTTTAGAGATTTTAAAACCGGTAACCGGAGTATGATTTATAATAGCCGTGGAACCTGGATCGGGTTCAAGCAGGAAGGTTGAATTATCCGTCGGGATCTCAGAATTGCCTGTCATGCCCCATCCCGCTCGCAGTTTTAAATTACTGAGGAACCGGACATTTTTCATAAATGGTTCTTCTGTGATTCTCCATGCGACAGCAACAGAAGGGAAATTACCGTATTTTGAATCGGAGCCGAATTTGGATGAACCATCACGCCGGAAGGTCGCTGTAACCAGGTATCTTTCCAGCAGGTTATAATTAATCCTTCCGAATAATGATTGAAGTTCCTCGGGGGTATTTGCATATGAACTCACCGAGGTGTAATCCGGGTCGCCTTCATCCATCTGATTGACATAATCGATTTTATCGGTAGTAAAATAACCGGTCCGCTGATCATAACCATTCCGGATAATTCGCTGATAAGAATAACCGACCATAGCACCAATGTTATGTACACCAAATGTTCTGCTGTAATTCAAAAGGTGCTCTACAATAAAGTTCTGCAATTCATTTGTATTGATCTGGGCACGGCCTTTTTCAGCGCTCATATAAGAAAGATTCTGACTCTGGCTGATCTTCCTGATAGCGTTTGTATAGTCTATTCCAAGATTCATCTTGTAATAAAGACCCTCCAGCGGTTTCAAAAATAAATCAAAAGGTTTCACAGTAATCGAGGCTCCACCCAGGATTCTGGTTGTGCGGGTGATATCATCCGTATATTCCAGCATGGCAACCGGATTTCTTTCAGAGGGCGATATGGTCTGAAAAGGAACCTCTAAAGGTAATTGTGTGTTATCATAAACCGGCCAGGTTGGATTTGCACTCAGTGCATTCAGCAGCAGGTCACCTTCAAATCCTGTCGCCCCAACAGGTACCCTGTTTTCTTTGGTCTGAGAAGCAGTAAGGTTTATTTCAAAAAAGAAAATGTCTTTTAGTGCCTTTTGACTAAGGTTCAGACGCCCTACGTATTTATCCAGGGATGACTTTTTTATAATTCCTTCCTGGTCCAGATAGTTAAAGGACATCCTGTAGGAATTCCTTTCCGTACCACCTGATAAAGAAAGATTTTGTGAATGACTTAATGCTGATCTGAATATCTGGTCCTGCCAGTCGGTACTATAACCATAGTGATTTTCATCATCGATAGCATAAGGAGGGACCATGGTTTCGGTACGGACTTTCACCCATTCATCTGCAGTAAGTACATCCAGCTTTTTGGGAAGCGTTGAAAGGCTTGCATAAGTGGAATACTCAAGATTTGCCTTACCTTCCTTGCCTTTCTTGGTAGTAATGAGGACAACTCCGTTTGCTCCCCGTGAACCATAGATAGCAGTGGCCGAGGCATCTTTCAGAATGTCAATCGCCTCAATATCATTCGGATTAAGAAAATTCAGCGGATTGGTTGCCGGTGCACCGCCCACACCATTGGCTGACACGCCACCCGGTGATGATGTCTGCATATCAAGAGGAACGCCGTCGATCACATACAAGGGCTGCTGACTCGAACGGATGGTGCTGGCCCCTCGGATACGGATCTGTGATCCCGATCCGGGCTCGCCATTGTTCTGGGTAATCTGGACACCCGCAATACGTCCCTGTATCAGCTGTTCAGGTGTTGCTGCGCTGACTTTGTTAAAATCATCCTCCTTAACGGAGCTGACCGCTCCGGTCAGGTCACTTTTCTTGGAAACACCATAACCTACGACAACAATTTCCTCGAGTTTCATCAGGTCTTCTTCAAGGACAATATTCATTGTTGTCATTCCGGCAACAGGTTGTTCTTTGGCAATATAGCCAACATAAGAGAAGGACAGAACAGCATTCTCATCCGGTACGTCGATGGAGAAATTTCCAAAAACATCCGTTATCACGCCTGTTGTAGTACCTTTTATGACAACACTTGCCCCGGGCAGGCCCTCACCATCGGATGAAGTAACCGTGCCGGTTACGGTTTTTTCCTGCGCGTAAGCCATAAACTGCAGGAAACAAAACAGCAATGTAATTGCTATTTTGAAGGGTTTTCTTTTACATTTCATATGTTAATTATTAATGGTTAGTATTCATTTATTTAATTCATATCCCATATTATTTTTATTTCTCTTGATTTCAACCGTTGATCTGCTTGCAACTGCATAATCATTATTATACACATTTACTTCCACCGATATGGCTGATTCGTTGGTGATAACTACCTTTTTTTTGCTAATGTCAACTTTCAGCTGGCTATCCCGGAAGAGGATCTTAAAAGCAAATGTTTTCCAGCTAGCCGGTATTTGCGGATTAAGCACCAGCCTGCCCTCTCTGACGCGTTTTCCGGCAAATCCCTCGATAATCGCAAGGTAAGTGCCGGCCATAGAGGTTATATGCAATCCCTCGCTCACTTCATTGTTATAATCATCGATATCAAGCCTTGAAGTACGCAGGTATAACCGGTGAGCCAGTTCCATTTTACCGAGTCGTGCAGCAAGCACCACATGAATACAGGGGGAAAGGGAAGATTCATGAACGGTGCGGGTTTCATAGAAATCAAAATTCCGTAGGATGGTTTCGGTATCATATTTTTCTTCGAAAAGATATATACCCTGCAGAACATCTGCCTGTTTGATAAAGCAGGAGCGCAAGATTCGGTCCCATGACCATTTCTGATTCAGCGGTCGTTGGGCCGGGTCCAGCTGTTCGGTTGTCATCTGCTCTTTATCCATATACCCTTCCTGTTGCAGGAATATACCTTCTGATTCAAGGTATGGATAATACATCTTGGCAATTATATCTTTCCAGCACGAGGATTCTTCACGCTCCTTAAATCTGATTTTCTTAATAAGTCCTTTGTATTTTGAGGGATCAACATGCTTGACAAGTTCGATGGTCTCTATGGTATATTGCAGGGTCCATGACGCCAGGGTATTGGTATACCAGTTGTTGTTAACATTGTTTTCATATTCGTTGGGCCCTGTAACACCCAGCATGACATACTGTTTCTTCTCATCCGACCAGTTAACACGCTGGCTCCAGAACCTGCTTATGGCGATTAGCACCTCCAGTCCGTATTCAATTAGATAATTATGGTCACCGGTATGCCTGACATAATTATAGATGGCAAAAGCAATGGCTCCATTCCGATGTATTTCTTCAAAGGTAATTTCCCATTCATTGTGGCATTCCTCACCGTTTATGGTAACCATCGGATACAAAGCTGCTCCTCCTGTAAAACCAAGCTTCCGTCCGTTTTCTATGGCTTTCCCCAGGTGTTTATACCGGTATAATAAGAGATTTCGTGTGACCGATGCAGGGGCTGTACACAGGAAAAAAGGTATACAAAAAGCTTCCGTATCCCAATAGGTAGATCCGCCATATTTTTCACCGGTGAATCCTTTTGGTCCGATATTAAGCCTCGGATCATCACCGCGATATGTCTGATTCAAATGAAAAATGTTAAAGCGTATTCCCTGCTGTGCCTCATCATCACCTTCTATAACAATATCACTATGTTCCCAGATGGTAGCCCACTTTGCCACATGAGCCATAAGCAATTTTTCAAATCCGGTTTCTCCTGATTTCTTCAACACCTGTTTTGTATGATCTAAGATAACTTTGCGGTCATGGTAGAGTGAAGATAAAACTGCAACATGTTTATAAACAGCGAGTCTGCTTTTCTTTGCCACTTTTACTTTAAAAGCTGCCTCAACATACCCTGCCCGGGCAACATTCATCGGATTCTGTAAAATTTCTTTGCCATCCAGAAAGGCTTTGATGAACATTCCGCAGGCAATCTCGAATTCCGTTTTTTTTGTTCTTGAGACAATATAACCTTCTTTCCCGTTAATCTCATGGGTAACCTGATCCCAGAATACTTCATCCCAGTTAGCGTCTTCGTTTATCACATTACCATCAAGGTAAGGGACAAACTTTATTTCCACATCGGCATTTACGGGGGAGAGTGAATAATGTATGGCCCCTGTTTCGGGAACGGCCATACTCAGGAATCTGGAGGTGGTGACTTCAACCTGTTTTCCCGATGGCATTTCAACAACAAAATTCCGGCTTAGAACGCCCAGTTTCATGTTTAATACCCGTTGAAAAGAAAGGACTTTGCATTTGGCAAGATCCAGTGCATCACCGTTAACAAAAATCCGGATACCAATGAAATTCGTAGCATTAAGTACCTTGGCAAAATATTCGGGATAACCGTTTTTCCACCAGCCTACTTTGGTTTTATCGGGATAATAAACACCTGCAACGTATGTCCCCTGAAGCGACTTACCGCTATAGTCTTCCTCAAAATTAGCCCGTTGTCCGATAAGTCCGTTGCCAATGCTGAAAATGCTCTCGGATGACTGATGCCGTTTGCTGTCAAATCCTTCTTCAATGATGCACCAGGGATCAATTTTGAGATATTTATTCATGATGCATGTTGTTTATATCTTTTTCTGTCGGTTACAAACAGGGTGATGATACCTGCCGTTATCATGGATATCCCTCCCAGGACGAGGGCATAAATCGCTTCTCCACCAAAAACATGACGTACCAGTGCTCCCAGGATGCTGGCAGCGAGAATTTGCGGAATGACAATGAAAAAATTGAAAATGCCCATATAAACACCCATCTTTTTAGCAGGAAGTGCTCCCGTTAATATGGCATAAGGCATGGCCAGGATGCTTGCCCAGGCAAAACCAATCCCTATTTCTGAGATGATCAGATAATGCGGATTTTTAATAAAGAAAAATGAGATTAATCCCAGTCCACCAAAAGTAAGAGCTATCAGATGCGTTATCTTTCGGTTTGAGATCCTGGCGATTACAGGCAGTAAAAAGGCCATTAATGCGGCAAAGCCATTATATATCCCCATTAACACACCAACCCAGTCGGCACCGTCGTTGTATAATTTTGATGTGGTATCCGATGTTCCGTAAATATGACCGGTCACGGCAGGTGTGGTATATATCCACATGGCAAACAAGGCAAACCAGGAAAAGAATTGCACAAATGCCAGTTGTCCCATGGTTTTCGGCATATGAAACAAGTCTTCGATAACCTCTACCAGGCCATTTTGCCTGTTGCTTTTAATAAACCAGCCCACAATGAACTGAATAATGCCGAAAGCCAGCAAGCCAAAGGATAAAATATATAATTCTTTTTCCAGGTCTGTTTTATACAGAATAACGGTCAGTATCACGCCTAAAATCATCCAGATTATGCTGTTTCTGGAATACCTTATTTTTCTTGCATACGATTCCCGATGGCTTTTTGCTTCGGCATCCTTAACGGAATTGCTGCGCTCAAATGATTCGATCTGCTCCGGAGAATATTCCTTCGTCCTCAGAACCGTCCATACGACTGCTGAAATAAAGACAGCACCCCCAATATAGAAGCTGAATTTAACCGAATCCGGAATAAGTCCTTCAGCCGCTGTATTACTGATCTGAAACCAGTTTGTCATCACATAGGGCAGAAATGAAGCGATAATGGCACCTATGCCGATAAAAAAGCTCTGCATGGCAAAGCCCGTGGTCCTTTGCTCATCGGGCAGCATATCTCCCACAAAGGCCCGGAACGGTTCCATCGAAATATTGATGGAAGCATCCATGATCCAAAGCATACCGGCAGCCATCCACAATACGGGTGAATTTGGCATAATTAATAAAGCACAGGAGGCAAGAATGGCTCCTACCAAAAAATATGGCCTTCTTCGTCCAAGCCGTCCCCATGTTTTATCGCTCATATGTCCGATGATGGGTTGAACGATCAGTCCGGTAACCGGGGCAGCCACCCAAAGAATAGGAATGTTGTTGATATCGGCTCCCAGCGTCTGGAAAATCCGGCTGACATTCGCATTTTGAAGGGCAAAACCAAACTGGATGCCCAGAAATCCAAACGACATATTCCAGATTTGCCAGAAGGACAACCGTGGTTTTTCGGTAAGGCTATTCATGAACAGGTTAAGGTTTAAACAAATTTACGGAATAGAAATTTCTGAAAATGTTCCAGCAAACAGCCGTCCTGAAAAATGAATCCCGATACAGTCTGTTTCCCCTTATTTCAATCGATTGTTATAGAATTTACAAAATCGATAAAAATCGTTGCAAACGTTTGAAAAAAGTGACTAGTGACTAGTAGTTAGTGGTTAGTTGAGTATGGGGGGATTGGGAATAGGGAATTGGAATTTGTTAAGTCGAATAGTCTTTCAGTCTTGCAGTCGTGTAATCATTTTGTAAGTAAGTTATGAAGTCATGCAAACCCGTCGGCCTGTTGTAAACCTTTGCAATAGCAAGCAGTTCGTGCAGATTGCGGAGATTTCTCGACGTTGTTTCTGATGCCTGCGTATAGCCCAGAATTCATGTATAATCTTCAAACCTTCAAACTTTCAAACCTTCAAACTTTCAAACCTTCAAACCTTCAAACTTTCAAACCTTCAAACCTTCCTGTCTGTTGACTCCCGTTTAATAAGCTGAGGTTCAAAGACTTTTTTCCGTGCTGCAGGATTCGTAATGGATTTGGTAATCCGGTCGAGTAAAAAGCGGGCAGCCTCATAGCCAATTTCATATCCGTTTTGTTCCACTGTGGTTAAGGTAGGACTTATGATGGTAGCAACAGGGCCATCCCCGAATCCGGTGACAGCAATATCATCAGGTACCCGAAAACCGGCCTTTTTTACTTCCTGAATAACAGCAATTGCAGTTGTATCGTTAACTGCAAAAAATCCATCGGGTTTTGGAGTCCTGGCAAGGATCCTGGTGATTTTATCCTCAACTCTCTCGCGTGTGTCACACAAATATATATTATAAGGATCAACCGGAAGGTTATGATCTTCCAAAGCCCTGCAATATCCGATTTTTCGCAATTCGCCTATTAACAGGTTTTCGGGAGCTGCAAGGTGAACAATATTCCTGCATCCGACAGCTATCAGATGTTCTGTAGCCATATACGCCCCCTTGTAATCATCAACCACAACCGCATCGGATTCAATGAAAGAACAAATCCGGTCGAAAAAGACCAGCGGAATACCGTTGTCCTGTAACAGGGTCAGATGATCGAATTTCATGCTGGTTTTTGCAATGGATACAAGTATGCCTTCCACGCGGTGATCAAGCAATGCCTTTGCAACCATAGTTTCCCTTTCATACATTTCATTGGTTTGGCAAACCATCACATTATAACCGGCTTCATAAGCCGCATCCTCAATGCCACTAATAACGGATGAAAAGAAGAAATGTACGATCTCCGGAATGATTACACCAATCGTATTGCTTTTGCTGCTTTTCAGACCAAGGGCCAGGGCATTGGGCCGGTAATTCAATTTACGGGCAGTTTCATTGACTTTTTCCTTGGTATCAACGCTGATATCGGGATGATCTTTTAACGCCCTCGAAACGGTTGAGACTGAAATTCCCAGCAAACGTGCAATATCTTTTATGGTGGCTGGTGTGCTTGGCATATGTGCGGGATATTTATAATGCATCGTAAAATATCAATAAAAATAACAAAAACATTAATATGAATGGCAAAATTGAATGAATATCAAATGAATCAAAAAATTTGCAAAAGTGACCGCAAACGTTTGCAGTAATTTTTTGGAAATAAGTAACTTAATACAAATTCTTTTCAAAAAAAATACTGTAAGTTTGTTATACAGAATAAAAATTCCGAGATCATGAAACGCATCCTTTTTCTCTTGACCCTGTGGAATATAATTGGAAATCATAATGGTATTTCACAACTAATAACAACCTCACCGGCTATTCCCCTGGATAGTTATGAAGTGACCGTCACTTTTGATGCCACCCAGGGTGATAAAGGATTGATGGGTTTTACCGGTGATGTCTATGCCCATATGGGAGTCATAACTGACAAAAGTACTTCGGGCGGGGACTGGAAATATGTAAAGGCCGACTGGAATGTCAACCTACCGGAATGCAAATTTGAACGTATCGGGACGGATCTTTACCAGTTAATATTATCTCCTACCATCCGTGATTTTTTTGGCGTACCTGACGGGGAAAAGATCCTTTACATAGCTTTTGTATTTCGCAGTCCTGATGGCTCTGTAACCGGACGTGATGTTGGAGGAAGTGATATTTTCGTGGATGTTTTTGAGGAAGGTCTGACGCTTTCCATAAAAAAACCATTTTCATTTCCCGCCATCATTAACCTGTATGATTCACTGATCATTGAAGCACAGGCCAACGGATCAGATTCAATGGTATTGTATAAGGATGATGTGCTTGTTCAGCAGGCAGCAGGGGAATCGCTTTATGATACCCTTACCGGTGACAACTATGGAAAATTTATAGTGAAAGTCGTTGCCGTGAATGATACAGGAAGCGTTGCTGATTCATTTATCTGTGTTGTCAGAACTCCGGCCGATACACTGGAGTTACCCGAAGGTATCCGTGACGGGATTAACTATGTCGATACGTCAACAGTTATCCTGTCACTGTTTGCCCCTTACAAAGAATATGTGTACGCAACAGGAGATTTCAATGACTGGGAACTCGACAGCAATTCCATGATGCACAGAACACCGGATGGACAGAGGTTCTGGATTGAGATCCGTGATCTGACACCCCGGAAAGAATATGTTTTTCAGTATATCGTCGACGGGAACATCCGCATCGGAGATCCATATGCTGATAAGGTAATCGATCAACTGAACGATCCGGAGATCTCAGATGAAATCTATCCCAACTTAATTCCGTTCCCAGCCGGCAAATCATCCGGTATAGCATCGGTACTGCAAACAGGGCAGATACCCTATGCGTGGCAGATAAGTGACTTTACACCAAAGCCTTCTGCCGAGCTGATTATTTACGAAATACTTGTGAGAGACTTTACTTCAAAACATTCCTTTCAGGCTATTTTGGATACGATCGGATACCTTCAAAGGCTGGGCGTGAATGCCATTGAACTGATGCCGGTTAGCGAATTTGAAGGAAATTCGGGCTGGGGTTATAATCCTTCCTATTATTTTGCTCCGGACAAGTACTACGGAACCAAAAACGATCTTAAAAAGCTCATTGATGAATGCCACAAAAGAGATATGGCCGTGATTATGGACATGGTACTGAATCATGCCTATGATCAATGTCCCTTCGTGCAGCTATATTTTGAGGGAGGTAATCCTGCTGCTGCAAATCCCTGGTTCAATAATAAAAGCAATTTTGAAAATCCGGATGCCCAGTGGGGAAACGATTTCAACCATGAGAGCGTGTATACACAACAGCTGGTTGACAGCATCAACAGTTACTGGATGTCGGAATACAGGATGGACGGATTCCGGTTTGATTTTACAAAGGGATTTGGTAACAACATAAAGGACGCTGTTACCGACAGCTGGGGAAGTAAGTATGATGCCGACCGGATAAGGTTGCTGAAAAGGATGTCGGATGCGATATGGAACCGTAACCCCAATGCTGTCATTATTATGGAACATCTTGCCGAGAACCTCGAAGAGGAAGAGCTTTCGGACTATGGGATCCTGCTCTGGGGCAATATGAATTATAACTATTGTGAAGCAGCCATGGGATGGAACGAAAACAATAAATCGGACCTGTCGGGTATTTCATATAAAAATCGTACATGGAGCGATCCGCACCTGGTAGGATATATGGAAAGTCATGATGAACAAAGGCTTATGTACAAATGCCTGCGATGGGGTAATCATTCGGAAGGGTATGCAATACAGGATACCACTATTGGATTGAGGCGCATAGCACTGAATGCTGTTTTTTTCCTTACGGTTCCCGGTCCAAAAATGATCTGGCAGTTTGGCGAACGGGGATATGATTTCTCAATTGACTCACTGGGAAGACTGGGTGAAAAACCTCCAAAATGGGAATACATGAATGATTCCCGGCGCAGATACCTGTACAATTTTTACACGGCATTAATTGATCTGCGAAAAAAACACCCCGTATTCCATACGGATGACTTTACAATGAATGTCAACAGCAGCCTGAAACGGATTGTTTTGCATAACACAGATATGAATGTAGTAATAATTGGCAATTTTAGTGTTACGGCCGGAGAAATATCCGGGGAGTTTTCGCACACGGGAAAATGGTATGATTATTTTACGGGAGACAGTGTCGAAGTTAACAATGTCAGCGATCCAATAGCCCTTTCAGCAGGAGAATACCATCTTTTTACCGATAAGCAGCTTGAGACACCGGATATTGGCACAGGAATGGATGATCATTCTTTACCAATATTCAACGGTCAGCTGATTATCTTTCCAAATCCGGCAACGGATTATATAACTATCTTAGCAAAAGGAATAACACCAACTGAACCGGTTAAAGATAAAAGACATGTTGAAATTTATGATCTGACCGGGCGCATGGTATTGCAACATGAAATTGACCAGCAAAAGGACATCTATCCTATTAATATTTCCATACTTAAAGCCGGAACATACCTTTTTCTATTAAAGGAAAAGGAAATAACAACCATCCAAAGTAAATTTGTAGTAGTTGACTAAGATTTCTATTCGAACCATCACATTGTTGGTAAGAATACATTATTAAAAATTGAAATCTGGTTTTTAATGATTGCGAAGCCCGTATTGTTGATTCAAGGTTAGATATCGTCTCGCATTGCCGATTTGAATTCTTTCGTTCTTCAAACGAAGGAATCGATCCTGAATTTTTATCCGGTTTTTTTATTCTCCAATTGGTTTTTATTCAAAAAATGATTATATTATAATCGTATATTTTGATTATAATATAATCATTTAATAATGAACAAGCGATTATTCTTTCTGAAAAGCGATGGTTGGTTTGAGGCCAAAATAGCCGGAAAAATTTTGAATGCTCCGGCTGATGAACTGATACGATATGCATATGGTATCATGGAACGATATCGTTACAGAAATTATTTGATTACAGAAAGTCCTCACCCCCTGCCCCTCTCCAGGTTGAAGAGGGGAAAAGACGTCCTGGTGAGAACGTAAACTCACCCCTCTCCAGGTTGGAGAGGGGTCGGGGGTGAGGAGGTAAGACCAATATAATCAAAAATATGGAAATAAATACCGTTGAAACAAATCTTCCCGCCAAATTACTGGAACATGCACGTAATCTTCGCAAAGATCTTACAGATGCTGAAGAACTGTTGTGGCAACTCATAAGGAACCGACAGCTCAGCAACTGGAAATTCAGAAGACAGCATCCTCTTGCAGAAGGTTTTATTTTGGATTTCTATTGCGCGGAGACCAGGGTTGCAGTTGAGCTCGACGGACAATACCATAAGGACAAAATGCAACGGGAAGTTGATGAGGACAGAACATCCGAATTGGGAAGGTATGGTATAAAAGTAATCCGGTTTTGGAATACGGAAGTATTAAATAATACCGAAAGTGTCCTCAGGAGAATTGTTGAGTTTTCCTCACCCCCTGCCCCTCTCCAGGTTGGAGAGGGGGAAAGACGTCCTGGTGAGAACGTAAACTCACCCCTCTCCAGGTTGGAGAGGGGTCGGGGGTGAGGAGGTATTAACAAGTATCACGTAACCATGTTTCTCAACTGTCATTCATATTACAGCTTGCGTTACGGTACATTACCTGTCGAAACGCTGATATCGGAAGCCCTGAAGAGCGAGGTCAGTGTCATGGCGCTCACAGACATTAACAATACCATGGGCACCATGGATTTCATCCGGGAATGCAGGCTGAAAGGAATTTCACCGGTAGCAGGAATTGAATTCAGGGATGATTCAAACCGTTTTCTTTACCTGGCGCTGGCTTGTAACAACACGGGATTCCACGAGATCAACGAATTTCTCACCCTTCATAATCTCGAAAAGACCCCTCTCCCACCCTGTCCGCCAGCATTTGACCATAGTTATGTGATTTATCCGTTTTCCGGTCTGCCACCCCGGAAACTTCATGAAAACGAAAGAATCGGAGTAAAAGCCGGCGACGTTAACCGGCTTGCAACTTCCCGTTTTCGTTATAATCGTTCGCAGCTTGTGGCTTTGTTACCGGTTACCTTTGCCGCGGATGTCCATCACCGGTTGCACAGGCACCTGAGGGCAATCGATAAAAATACCCTGCTGGATAAAATTGTTTCTGAAGACCTGGCCTTACCCGGGGAGCGGTTCATACCGGCCGATTTCATCCGTATCATCTACGAGGATTACCCTGAAATAATAAGGAATACTGAACAGGTTCTGAACGATTGCAGCATTAACATTGATTTTGATACGGTTAAAAACAAGCAGGTCTTTTCCGGCAGCCGGTATGATGACAAATTACTGCTTGAAAAACTGGCCTATGAAGGACTTAAGTACCGGTACGGTAAAGCAAACACCGAAGCGTTGAAGCGAATCAGGCATGAACTGGATGTTATTGATAAGCTTGGGTTCTCATCTTATTTTCTGATTACCTGGGACATCATCCGGTATTCGATGAGCCGTGGGTTTTATCACGTGGGGCGTGGCAGCGGGGCCAACAGCATTGTAGCCTATTGCCTGAGAATTACCGATGTTGATCCCATTGAGCTGAACCTGTATTTCGAGCGTTTTATTAATCCAAAACGCACTTCTCCTCCCGATTTTGACATTGACTATTCATGGAAAGACCGGGATGATGTGCAGGATTATATTTTCAAGCGGTACGGAAAAAAGCACACAGCTTTACTCGGTACCGTTACCACTTTTCGTGACCGTTCCATTTTCCGTGAACTGGGCAAAGTATACGGATTACCAAAAGAAGAAATAGACAGGCTTATTGAGGTGCCATCTGCAGCAGTAAATAAGGATGAGATTACCGGACAGATAGAAGAGGTCGGAAACACGCTGATGGATTTTCCCAACATCCGAAGCATTCACGCGGGGGGAATACTGGTGTCCGAGGAACCCATTACCTGTTATACAGCTCTCGACCTGCCCCCAAAGGGTTTTCAGACCACGCAATTCGACATGTACGTGGCCGAGATGATCGGATTTGAAAAGCTCGATATTCTAAGCCAGCGCGGTATAGGTCACATAAATGAAAGCGTTGACATTATAGGGAATAACCGTGGCATGAAAATAGATGTTCATCAGGTTCATGAATTTAAAAGGGATCCTGTCGTGAATCACCGCCTTTACGAAGGTGAAGCAATCGGTTGCTTCTATATTGAAAGCCCGGCCATGCGTGGACTATTGAAGAAGCTGCGCTGCAACAGTTACCTTTCCCTGGTTGCAGCCAGTTCCATCATCCGGCCCGGGGTGTCAAAATCGGGCATGATGAAAGAATATATCCGCCGTTTTCATAATCCTGACAAGTTCAGTTACCTGCATCCCGTTATGGAAGAGCAGCTGAAGGAGACCTATGGCGTCATGGTCTACCAGGAAGATGTAATTAAGATCTGCCACCATTTTGCCGGGCTCGACCTCGCTGATGCCGATATCCTGAGGCGTGCCATGGCCGGAAGATACCGGTCGCGCAGGGAATTCGAGCGCATCCGCGACCGTTTCTACAACAATTGCCGTGAACGTGGTTATCCCGAAGAACTTATTGTCGAAGTATGGAGGCAGGTTGCATCTTTTGCAGGTTATGCTTTTTCAAAGGCGCACTCAGCATCGTATGCTGTGGAGAGTTACCAGAGCCTGTACCTGAAAACCTATTATCCAATGGAATTTATGGTAGCCGTAATCAACAATTTCGGAGGATTCTACCGCACCTGGGTATATTTCAATGAGGCCAGGCGAAGCGGCGCCACAATCAACCTGCCCTGCGTTAACCGCAGTGCATACAAAACCTGCATACGCGGCACAGACATATACATCGGGCTAATACACATCGCCAACCTGGAACAAAAAATTGCCGAAGTCATTCTGTCTGAAAGAGAAAAAAACGGGACGTACCAGAGTCTCGAGAATTTCATCATGAGGGTTCCTGCCAGTATTGAACAACTGGTTATTCTTGTCCGGCTTGATGCTTTCCGTTTCACCGGAAAAAACAAAAAGCAATTGTTGTGGGACGCCCATATGCTTTTGAGCAAAAAGGATAAACAGCCGGAGACCGGACGCCTGTTTGCAGAAAAATTACGAGAGTTTGTGCTACCTGAACTTGAACAAACCCTGCTGGAAGATGCGTACGATGAAATTGAACTGCTCGGATTCCCTGTAAGTCTTTCGGCATTCGATCTTCTTGAAACAAGTTTTAGGGGTAGTGTATTTGCTCATGACCTGATACACCATGTGGGTGAAAAAATAAGAATACTCGGAAACCTGGTTACCATCAAATATGTACATACCGTCAAAGGTGAATGGATGCACTTTGGCTGTTTTCTGGATGTCAAGGGAGAATTCTTCGACACCGTAAATTTTCCGGATTCCCTGAAAAAATATCCTTTCAGGGGTCACGGAGTGTACCTTATCCTGGGCAGGGTAGTTGAGGAGTTCGGCTTCCCGAGTATCGAAGTGGAGAAAATGGCTAAAATGCCTGTTAAGAAGGATCCGAGATATTAAAACCTCTGACTAAAGTCAGGGGCAATAGATATAAGAGTAAGGTAATAGACATTTGATACGATTCTTTCCATATCAGATACCACTGGTTTGACAATGAACGGCCAAAAAAAAATCAATAAACAGGCCATACGATTCGGGATATCCGTAGGGAATATATTAGTCTAATTTACAATCAGAAAATGCTTTGTTTGTGAGAAAAATGCATAAGATCGGGAACTATTTTTATGGCTTATTTTTTTTAAGGATATAAAAAATTCATATCTTTTATAACACTTTCCATGATTAACCGTAATGATCTAAAAAAAGAAGATATGAAATCAATTATGCTTTTTTCATCCCTGGTTTGTTTTTGCTTATCCCTTTCAGCACAAGACGGATATGAAATGGCATCGGCTATGCCAAGGGAAATACCGGTAAAACACACGCATTATTCCCTGTCCTACAATGAAGGTTGTGAATTACCATCCTGGGCGGTATATGCCCTGACACCGGAAATGGCAAAAGCATCCGGAACTGTCAAAGAAAAGTATGCCGAAGATCCTTTGGTATCAACAGGCTCCTCATCATTTAAGGATTACCGGAATGCCGGCTTTGTAATGGGCCAGCTGGTACCGGCTGAAGATATGGTATTCGATTTGAAAACAGCGGCAGAAACATACCTTATGTCGAATATCGTTCCGCAGAAGGTAGGTTTTAACAAATTTCTGTGGAAAACCCTTGAGCAAATGATAAGGGAATGGGCTAAAGAAGGTAATGCCTTGTACATAGCGGCAGGACCTGTCCTTGCTGATGGTCCTTTTGGCACTTTTGGCGATAACAAAGTAGCCATACCGTCACGCTATTACAAAGTTGTGCTGGATATTAACGGAGAACGGGCCATTGGTTTTATTTTCCGTGTCAATTCTTCAAGTGGCACACTGAAATCCTATGCAGTATCGGTTGATGATGTGGAAAAAGCCACCGGTATAGATTTCTTCTTTAACCTTTCCGATGATGTCGAAGAAAAGCTTGAATCAACACTTGATCTGTCAAAATGGAATTTTGATGCACTGAAACAATAACGTAGAATCCCTGGAAACATTTTTATCAGCAACAAATTAAATCATTAAACGCTTTGAAAAACCTGCTCCATCAGATTGTAGCAGGTTTGAATCAACTTGTGTCATTTCTCTTTATTCATAGCAGTGTCCGGAACAAATTCCAGGGCTATGGAATTAATACAATACCGGAGACCTGTTGGTTCGGGACCGTCATTAAAAACATGACCAAGATGCGCATCACATTTGGCACACAAAACTTCGATTCTGACCATGCCAAGTGAATTGTCCTTTTTATAATTTATGTTTTCCTTTATATGGGCATCATAGAAGCTTGGCCAGCCGGTTCCCGAATTAAACTTGGTATCCGAATCGAAAAGCCTTGAACCGCATGCTACACACTTGTAGTATCCTTTTTTAAAAAACTTGTCATACTTTCCACTTCCCGGAGCTTCAGTTCCCTTCAACCGGCATATACTATATTGTAAAGGCGTAAGAATGTTGCGCCATTCTTCATCCGATCTTATGATTTTGGCTGTATCCATGGGCGAATCTGTTTTTTGTGCACCTGAATTGCACGATATAATAATAAATGCCAATAATGAAAAAAGCCATTTCATAATGTAATTTTATGTATAACAACTATGGAGTTGTTGGGTTCATTTTCAAGATTAAAAAACAATAAAAATGGCCTGAACCAATACTAAAATCCATTTTGCCAACGTGGAATTAGAAAAAAAATCCTTACAATTGCACTGTAAAAATATACAAAACATACGGTTCAATTTTGAATCGAAAACCTTTTTACTATGAAATTGCCGAATGACTGTACCTGTATTGAGGATGTCCGAGAGGAAATAGATGCCATTGATAATGAGATTATCGGTCTGATCGGGAAAAGACTTTCCTTTATCAGGGAAATAATGAAATATAAAAACAATGTTGAAGAAGTGTATGCAACCGATCGGTATAATGCTGTAATCCTTAAAAGAAGAGAGCTGGCAATGATGCATCATCTGGATCCGGATATTATTGAAAATTTATACAGAATCCTTATGGATTATTTCATTCAGGAGCAATTAGAACTATTAAAGAAAAAAACATAATTCAAACATTCTTATGTACAAGAAAGATATTAAGGTGATCGATTGTACCGTTCGTGATGGCGGATTAATGAACAAGTGGAAATTTAGTGATGATTTTGTTCGTGGCGTTTACAATGCCTGTGTCGATGGAGGGATCGACTATATGGAAATAGGCTATAAAAGCAGTGAAAAAGCCTTTTCAAAGGCAGAAAACGGGCCCTGGAAATTTTGTGAAGAAAAAGATGTCAGACGTATTGTTGGAGAGAACAAAACCAATACTAAAATTTCCGTGATGGTGGACATTGGTCGTGTTGAACTGGAAAACATACCGCCAAAATCCAAGAGTGTGATTGACATGATCCGGGTTGCCACATACGTACACCAGATTGACAAAGCGATACAGATGGCTGAATATTGTCACGACAAGGGATACGAGGCAACCATTAACCTGATGGCCGTTTCAAAAGTCAACGAACGAGATCTCGATGAAGCTCTTACAGATGTTGCAAAATCAAAGGTACCGATATTTTATGTTGTAGATAGTTTTGGCAGTATGTATTGTGAGCAAATCGAGCTTCTGGCAAAAAAATACCTGGAGATGTTAAAAGGAAAGGCAATCGGAATCCATGCTCATAACAATATGCAGTTGGCTTTTTCAAACACCATTACCGCGGCAATGCACGGATGCAATATGCTTGATGCAACGTTGCTCGGCTTAGGCAGGGGCGCCGGTAATTGTCCCATTGAAATCCTTATTGCTTTTTTGAAGAATCCAAAATATCGTTTGCTCCCGCTGCTTCAAGTCATTCAGGATCATATCTTTCCCTTACAGAAGACGATTGACTGGGGTTATCATATTCCGTATCTTGTCACAGGAGCTATGAACGAACATCCAAAAGAGGCCATGGCTTGGATGGATTCAGAAAAAAAGAATGATTTTGTTGGTTTTCTCAAACATATGCATGATAATTTTGCCATTCTTGAATAACGATTCACAGATTAAAACGCCAACAGGAACAGGTAACAGACCTACTATTTGATAAAACACATATTTTGTATTTTCAATGGAAGATTTTGTGGGATGAACCTTCCGATAGTCAACTTCGGCATTGCAGAACTTATTAACAATTCGTTACAGGCAGGTTTGTATTCAACTGAGTAAGTCGTTAAAAATTAACATGATAAGAAAGAAGAAGCCATTCATAAAAGCAGTCCAATAATTGTTAAAAAAAAACGTTTAAATGCAAAATGAAATTGCATTATTTTTGCACGCTGTTTTTAATAAAAAGTTTTAAAATGCCTTTTGTTCGTCCTGTTAAAATAGTATTGATAGTTTTCTTCACAATACTTTTCTTTCTGGGAGACATAACATCTACCTTTTCCTTTAAAAGGGAAAGCAGTATAACTTCTCATTCGTATGGGAACAAGTCATTTGCATATAGGCTGAATAACTTCCGGTCTGATTATACCGGTACAAATGTCATAGATAGCATTTTCAACGATCTTCTGACAAAGAAAAATATTAAGGGTGCTTCCATTGCCGTTACAAAAAAAGGCAAACTGGTATATGCCCGCGGCCTGGGTTATGCCAATTATCTTGACAGTACGAAAACAGCCCCATGGAATCTTTTTCGGATAGCCAGTGTTTCAAAACTGATAACTGCCGCTGCTGTTATAAAGCTTGCTGAAAATGGCAAACTTGATCTGGAAGACAAAGTATTTGGTAAAACAGGATGGCTTAATGATCCGGAATTTTTGAATTATCCTGACAGGCATGTAGAAGAAATCACTATACGTCATTTGCTTACCCACACTGCCGGGTGGAATCACCGACGGTATGATCCGGTATTTGGTTCTTTGGTAATTGCCCGTAAATACAGAAAATCAGGTGCTGCTGAGATTAATGAACTCATACGGTATACGCTGGATCAAAAATTGGATTACCAGCCCGGTTCGAAATACAGTTACTCCAACACCGGATATTGCATTCTGGGTAAAGTCATTGAGATGGCTTCAGGTATATCCTATGAGGACTATGTCCAATTTGCCCTTTTACATCCGCTGGGAATTTATGATATGCACATCGGGAAAAGCTTTCCTGAAGATATGCCGGCCGAAGAAGTTATGTATTACGTGAATGGAAAGGTTAATTTGTACCCGGCACACGACGGCAGTGGATTAAGAGTTCCGCTTCAGTACGGTGGTAACAATATTGAACTCCTTGGTCCCGCCGGAGGATGGATTGCTTCGGCGCCTGAGCTGGCAAAGCTGGTTGTGGCAATGGATGGTTTTTCAAGTCATCCCGATATTTTATCAAAACACTCGGTGAGAACCATGACACGCAACGGAAAAAAAATTAACCCGTTGCTGGGTTGGAGGGGAAGTGATGGCAGGGGAACCTGGTGGCGCACCGGCACACTGGCGGGTACTGCCGCTATTGTCATGCGATTCAATAATGACACAAACTGGGTGATTCTGTTGAATACCACATCAGATAAGAGATCAAGGGTTCATAATGAACTATCAAAAGCCATCTATAAATGCATGTCCGAGGTAAAGGACTGGCCATCTTTTGATCTTTTCAGCATCTGATTGTTTTCATCATCTGCGTTAACCCCTTTAAATTGTTTATAGAATTTAATCCTGATTATTGCTATTTTATTCAACAATTAATAGCTTTATCCTTAATTGCGCTATAGCGCTTTCACTGTTTAACCTTAATTAACCCTTTTGTGTTTCACACATTCAGGGAATATCAGATTTTTATACGCTCACTGGCAATATGGATTTTCTTATTGCCTGCAGGAAATATTGATTCACAGGAACTGCAGCTTGATAATTATGATATCCGTGACGGGCTACCTTCCAATGTGATCAGTGATATCATTCAGGACAAACGAGGTTACATGTGGTTCGCAACCCAGGTTGGTGTCAGCCGTTATGACGGATATCATTTTATTAATTACGGTATCCAGGATGGTCTGCCTTTCATTGAAATTGAATGCATAATGGAAGACAGCCAGGGCAGGATATGGGTCGGGACACTGGGGGGCGGAATTGCTGTATATGAAAATGGAAAATGGTCATACAAGGATAAGGACCAGGGGCTGGCGGATAATCTTATAAGGCGCGTTTTTGAAGACCATGATAATGCTATCTGGTGTTATTCCGACAACGGGATCTCAAGAATAAAGGATAATACCATAAGGACATTTACCACAGAGGACGGACTTTCTCACAATACTATTGTCTGCCACTGGCTGGATAACGCGAACAACATATTTGCCGGTACATCAAACGGACTTGACCTGTTGCGTAAGAACAAAGACGGAACCTATACCATAGGCAATATATTGCCCGGGATTTATATCATTTGCCTGCTTCAGGACAAGCAGGGTATTTTATGGATCGGCACCTGGGAGAACGGAATATATCGTTACGATAGTAATGGCCTGGTTAACTTTACCACACGCGATGGTTTGCCGGGTAATTCGGTTACCTGTTTGTTTGAAGACCATGAGGGTAACCTGTGGATTGGTTTGGAGAAGGCCGGGATTGCGCGATTAGAAAATGCCCGCTTCGTTTCGATTGCCGGTCATAGCCTGAATAAAACAACTATTCTCGAAATGACCGAGGATAAAAATCATGCAATTTGGGCAAAATCGCAGATGGAGGGAGTATATATTGTTTCACAAGATCGGGTAAGGAATATAACAACCCAAAATAATCTTCCTGATAACAATGTTTATAAAATAATGACGGATTCCGACGGAAACGTCTGGATGGGTACGGGCGGAGGCATATCGAAAATGGGTAAGAAACCTTTTGAAATATACGATACGGATTTTGGTTTACCCGGGAAGGCTGTTCTTTGCACACACGTTGACCGGGAAGGTAATGTATGGGGAGGAACTTATACAGGCCCGTTCCGGATATCACCCGATGGTAAATTACGGAAATTTGATGAAAAAGATGGTTTACCTGCAAATTATCTTACCATTTTTAAAATAACCTCTGATCATGAAGGACATTTGTGGTTTGGCACTTACTATGGTGTTACAGGTTATTCCGGGTTACGTTTTCATACATTCCGGAATCCAAAATGGGAACGAACTAGGGAGAATGTAAATTCCATAAACGATATTGTCGTCGACCGGCAAAATAAATTAATCCTCGCAGAATATTACGGTATATGTGAGTTTTATAAGGGCAGGTATTTTTTTCCAGGTATCTATATAACCCTCGCTGACAAAGATATACGTGCTATTGATATTGATGATGAAGACAACCTTTGGGTTTGCACCTCGGAAGGTGTTCAGGTAATAGGCAGGAACAGTCTGACCATAACTTCTTCAGAAGGACTTTCCAATAACAGCTGCAATGATGTTTACCTTGATTCATCAGGGATTTCCTGGATTGCAACGGATGATGGCCTTAACAAAATAACGATGAGACCTGACGGTTCTTTCAGTCTTTCGACCTTCACTGTTTCGGATGGTTTGCTTTCAAATTCCATTATGTTTGTTGAGAGAGATCACCGGGGTAGTATATGGATCGGGCACGAAAAAGGATTGAGCCGGCTTGATGCCGGGTCGGATAGGTTTTACAGTTATTCGGGAGTGGATGGATTTACTCCGCTGGAAACATACCTGAAAGCCGTATCGGTTGATGAATACAACAATGTATGGATCGGTACTGTGGGTGGCCTGGTTAAATATAATCCGGAAATGGATAAACCAGAGACTTTCCCTCCCCGTTTGTATATTACCGGAGTTAAATTTTACAATGACAGTACCAATATTTTCAACTATGCATCCTATACCGACAGTGTGACAGGTCTGCCGGGAAATCTCATATTACCGTACAACAAGAATAATTTCATTTTTGAATATGTCGGATTGCATTATTCCAATACCGCTAAAAACCGTTATCAATATAAACTCGAAGGTTATGATGATAGCTGGTCTGAAGTATTAGCCGGAACCATCACACATCCTTATCAAAAGTTGCCGCACGGCGATTATACTTTTTTGGTGAAAGCCTCAAATTGCGATGGTATCTGGTCTGAACCGGCAAGTTATTCTTTCAGTATAAAACCTCCTATATGGAAAACCGGTTGGTTTTATGCTCTTGAAGTTCTGTTTGGAATCGGGCTTATATATGCGTTTGTAAGAATACGGGTACGCAAACTCCAGCATGATAAGAAAGTGCTGGCACAAAAGGTAAAAGAAAGAACCCTGGAAATCGAAAGACAACGTGATCATATAGCCGAAATTAACCGCGAAATTACCGATAGCATAATGTATGCCCAGCGTATTCAGGCAGCTGTATTGCCGGATGAGGAAACCATAAAGTCACACCTGAAGGATTATTTTATTCTGTTCAAACCACGCGATATCGTAAGTGGTGATTTTTACTGGATCAGTACAAAGGGCAAAAAAATCATTGTCGTAGCCGCTGATTGTACCGGGCATGGAGTTCCGGGAGCTTTTATGAGCATGCTCGGAGTCTCCCTGCTAAATGAAATTGTGACTACACTTGATACTTTTACGGCTGCCAACATACTGAATCAGCTAAGGGAAAATATTAAACAGACGCTTTCTCAAACCGGTAAAAAAGATGAAGCAAAGGATGGAATGGATATGGCCCTGTGTATCATTGACACAGAAACCCTCGAGGGGCAGTTTGCCGGCGCATACAATCCGCTTTTACTCGTTACCAACAATGAAATGATTGTTTATAAGGGCGATAAAATGCCTATTGGCATACACTTCTCAAAGGAATATCACTTTACCAACAACCTTTTCCAGTTGCATGCCGGTGATATCATCTATATGTTCTCGGATGGTTATGCTGACCAATTCGGGGGACCGGATCATAAAAAATTCAAAACCAACAATTTTCGAGAAATGCTGTTAGAGATACACAGTAAATCCATGGATGAGCAAAAGAAAATACTGGATGATACAATAGAAGAATGGCGGGGAGATGATGATCAGGTTGATGATATTATGGTAATGGGAGTGAGAATTAGTTAGGCAATAACCAACTAAACTGTCGGGCGGATCAATGCTTTTAAACCGGCAGGTTATAAAGGTTAACAACAAACATTTTGATGAAAAGGATGAAAACATGAGCGTTATTAATGTTTATGCATTAACTTTAAACTGTTGACCAGTAACGATCAGTCCTCTGAAATCATATCAATTAATAAATTCCGCAATGAAAACAAAACTCATTACAGTTTCTATAATGATCGCTGCTATCACAATGGTAGCAATGCGTTCGTTACGTTGTCAGGAACCGCAATGGAAATGGGTAAAGACATCCGGAAATGCTACCATAATTTCATCTGCCTCAGATACCCTTGGTAATGTTGTTTCTATAGGAACCTTCACTGATTCCACACTGAGATTTGGAAATGTCTGGGTCAATGGTTCTCCCTATAGTGAAACAAGCAGTATGTATGTTGTAAAATACAATTCAGCCGGAGGAATTATGTGGGCACAAAGTGTGTATGGGACGATTTCCAACTCTCAGGTTGAACCGGTTAAAGTTGTCATTAATGAACACGGAGAAATCGGAGTGCTCTGTAAAATCAAGAACACTCCCGAAATAATAATGGGTAAATACATTTTTCCGCTTGAGAGCACAGAGGAAAAACTACTTGTATTCACCATAGCCAAAACCGGCCGTATTATCTGGGTACGCATGTTCAGGCCGGTGAGTTTTAAAATACCTGAAGTAACAGGTACCGATATAGTCATCGATCGTAACGGAACCGTATATTGTACAGGCTATTTCACAGCCGATACACTATTTGTAGGACATGAGTATATAGTTGGAGAGGATCCGGCTACTTTTCTCTTTGTTTCACGATTTAGTCCATTTGGGGCACTGGATTGGATCAGGACATGTCCGTTTGAGGCAGGAGCTGGATATACCCAGATATACAGCCGTTTCTTAATCCCGACGCTTGATGGTATTCTAATTGCAGGTGAATATCAGGGAGACAGGGATTATTATTTTAACGCAAGTATAATTCCGGGAGATTCCAGTACGTCTGCATATGTTGCTAAAATAAGTTACACCGGTGATTTTATATGGGCAAAGCGGTTTGGTGGAAATATGACAGATTTTATCGATGGACTCTCAACGGATATGGGAGGAAATGCTTACGTTACCGGAATATCTAACAGCTTTATGCTTTCTGCCGATACTTGTTCACTTATTAACTTTTCAGGTGCTCATAACCTTTTTGTCTCTAAGCTCAATCCCGAAGGGGGAATTGAATGGTTGAAAGACATTGATATTCAACTGGTGTCTTTCAATAATCCCGGAAAAAATTCATTTCTCATGACCGATATGCTTGGAAATATTACTCTGGTCACACATTATATGGGAGCATCGGTTCTCAGTAATGCAAATACACGACCAAATGCTATGGAGGGAACACGTGATTTATTAGCGTTAAGGCTAAATAATGAGGATGGTTCCATACAATGGGTTCATAGTGGCAACGCTGTTAGTGATGATTGGCTAAGTTCGGTAACTTTTGACCGTTTCGGATCGACTTATATCCTTGGAAGTCTTCTAAACGATATGACATACGAAAGTATCACTTTTGCTGATGCGGCTGGATTCGGTGGTTTTTATATTGTTAAAATCAGTTATTCGGGCGACATAACATTTGGCAGGGCCAATTTTAATGGTGCAGATGGTTATCTGACCGGCCAAAGGATTCTTGCCGACCCGTATGGCAACCTCTACCTGCAGGGAAGCTTTTCGGGTGTTGCCAATATGCTGGGAGATCTTTTGGTAAACGCTGTTGAAAATAATGGATTATTTGTTTCAAAGTTTTCTTATATGACCAACATTTCAGGTCATGTTTGGAATCCGGATGGTTCTCCCATGCCGGGAGGTATGGTTAAAGTGTATGGCTTTACACGTTTTCAGCGGTCACCCCTGTCTGACTCAACACTGATAAACGCCAACGGGGAATACTACCTGAAAGACATTCCGTATGGACGTTATATTATATATGCAAATCCCGATCTGGGAGCAAATCCGGATGTTGTTCCTACCTATTATCCCAGTGCATCCAATTGGGTCGATGCGAATCCGATAATGATCAGGACATCAGAACCACTCATCGACATCGATATTTTCCTGAAGGAAGTGCCGGTCATAACCGGAACATCTGCCCTGGGAGGACTGGTTTTCGAATCCGACACCACCAATATATTCAAATCATCCTTTTCCATACAGGCCAAACCGGTGAGAAAGGCCAATGTGGTACTGGTTGGCAAGGCAAAAAGTAACGATAATGTAATAGCTTATACCACTACAGATGATTTTGGCAATTTCGCTTTTTACGATATATCCGATGGTGGTTATATTGTTATTGTTGACATCCCGGGCATGCCCCACGAATCATACTATGACGTCACGGTAACCGGAGGACAGCTTATTATGAATCTTGATCACCTGGTTGGAGAAGAGACCATTCTGGCACAATACGGAACAAATGGATTGCCTTCGAATTCACCCATTGAAACCCTATCGGTATACCCGAATCCTTCCACAGGAATGTTGTTCATTCAGAACCCCGGAATGCCTTCTGAAATGTTACAGGTAGAGATTTTCAGTCTGACGGGCGCCTGTCTGTTTAAGAAAACCATTAACCTGAACACGGGAATAAACACATTAGACATTGGTAACATACACAAAGGAATTTATCTGCTGAAAATGAATAACGCGACTATCCAATTTCACGAAAAGCTATTTATACAATAACGGTTGCCGATAAAAATATCCGGTATAAATTTACTTTTACCTACCGGAATAAGCAATATGTCAAAACATGAAAACAATTCCAACAGGGTAAACGTATTGAAGAATGCAATGGATTCATTAACCCTATCAATGATATTATAATAGATGGAGCTGGCACAGATTTGTCAAGTTAATCCCCTGGAGCTTCGGCATGAAAAGATTGATTTTTTTATCGCTGCTTCCGGTTACCAAACACGGTCTACCTACCTTTCCGGCATGGGTTTTGCTTCTCATGCCAAAAAATATATGATTTCTTTTTCTGAAGATGATCATTCCAAATTGCGTTATAAACATGAAGCTGATTTCACTGCAATGGGATTTGCAGCATTTAAGGCATCACCCGATAAACCTGAAGAAGTCGAGAATCTTATACAGTCGATCTGCAATCTTTCCTATAAAAAGGAAGTCTCCCTGTTGGTTGATTATTCCTGTATGCCAAAATTATGGTTTGCTTCCATTCTGGAAAGCATAACCCGAAATGATTTTCACGCAAAGAAAGTCACCGTATTCTTTTCCTATACGCCCAAAAAATTCAATAAGGAAAACCAGAAGAATACCATTAAATACCTGGGTCCTATGATACTCTCTAAAGACCATGTGAAGAATCGAAAACCGATCGCTTTGGTGGCCGGTCTTGACAATTCCTATAAGTCAACCAAGGAATTAATACATAAACTGAAACCAGCCTCAATCACGGCATTTATTCCGGAAAACAAAAATGATCCGGAATATACTGCGTCGGTTCTGCAAAACAACAAAGAACTGCTTAGGGTAATTGATAAAAACCATATAATCCACTATGAAGCACTTGAGCCGGAAAGTATTAATTCAATGCTCACGTCCCGGTGTCTTGATTTACGATTGAATCACGAAGTAGTGATTATGCCTCAGGGTCCCAAATCCTTTTCGCTCGTGTCATCCCTGCTTAGTATACGTTACCCAGATATCAAACTCTGGGAGGTCATAACATCCGGAAAGCCTGCCGATCCCGATAATGGTGCAGCAAACGGAGAACCCGTTGTGCTGAAGGTTACGTTTTGCTCAGAAGAAGAAGAATAAAATAAAAGAAACATTACCTGCAACGTTTCTAATCGCCAAGCTTTCCTGCTACATGCTGGTATACAATATTCCTGAGGGATTCATATGTGTGATTTTCGGGATAAACAGGTGTGAGAAATGATACGGTTACTTTTTTAAATAATCGCGGAAATCTTGATCCCGAAGGCATAATATCATATGATCCACGAATAGCAACAGGAATTACCGGTATCTTTAATTCGTGACTTAGAATGGCAAAGGTCTGTTTGAAATCGCCTATTTTTCCATTGAGTGTTCTGGTCCCTTCGGGAAAAATCATCAGATTTTTACCCTTTTTCAGTACTTCGGCAAGCTTTTGTATCGACAATTTCAGGTCCTTATTTATATCAACCAGTATGATGTTACTCCGGTGAGCCAGGAACCGGAGAAAAGGATTTCGAAAATGGCGTTCTTTAGCATAAACAAATGTCTTTTTCATGAATTTCCTTTTAAAAAATGAAGCAACCAGGAAACCATCCAGAGAGCTTTGATGATTTGGAGCAATGATACAGGGAAAGTCAGGCAGGTTTTCCAGTCCTTCGACCTTCATCCTGACCGAGAGACGAAGAAACATACGGGAAAGGGTTTTAAACATATTATGCATAAGGCCTGATTTTGGCAACCGGAAATGCACCTTCTCCTGAAGGATTTTAGACCAGTTTATTCCCTCAAGACTTAGTTTTGTTTTTTTTGTGGTAACAAATTCGGCAAGCTTTTCAACGGAACCAAAATCTGCCAGACTGTCTTCTTTGATATCTACGCCAAATGCAGTGTCTATAAAGGCAGAAAGGCTCACCTTGCCCAGGGAATCAAGTGCCAGGTCAAGCTCTATATGATGATGAGGAAGAACGGTTTGCTGTGTTTCATCTTCCAGAAATTTCTTTAATACCTGATATTCATGGGTAACTGGTTCACTAACATGGCTGTCTTTCTTTTCCGATATCATTTCTTCCAGGGCAAATCGCTTTATTTTTCCAAGGCGTGTTTTAGGCAATTCTGTTCCTGTAATATGAAATTTCAATATCTTTTTAAAAGGAGAGACCGACCGGTTAAAAACATCAATAATATTCCATTTAATATGCTGCTCAAGATCCTTAATTCCCATTTCATTCAATACCTTGAAATCAGGCAGAACGATGGCATGCAAGGCTCCGTCTTTTAAAAACACACCACATTCCTTAACTTCTTTGTAATTCAAGACAAGCATCTCTTCGAGTTCTGAAGGATTAATATTCTTTCCGTTCGGAAGCACAATAATATCCTTCTTCCTTCCGGTGATATTCAAATAACCCTGTTCATCAACAAAACCCAGATCGCCTGTATAAAGCCATCCGTCTTTAAGCACTTCATCTGTTTCCCCGGGTTTATTATAATATCCCTGCATCACCACATCACCGGATACAACTATCTCTTCTTCCCTGATTTCAACACGAACACTGTTGAGAGGTTGACCTGGTATACCAGGTTTCACGGTTCCCGGACGTGTAAAGGTAATCATAGGAGCAGTTTCGGTCATCCCATAGCCTTCGAGTATCTCAAAGCCAAGATGCATAAAAAAGCTGACAATTTTTGCCTCAATAGCAGCTCCTCCCGAGACCATATATTTAATTGAGCCACCGAATTTTTTATGCACAGTGGCAAAAAGAAATCTTGAGAATTTCAATGAGTTTATCACGGATGCTATGTTAAGCATTGTCTTTGCTATAACACTGTGACTGATTTTTTCATTCAGTCCCTTGTATAGCAGCTGGTACAGTCGTGGCACGCCGATCAGAATGGTAACTTTAAAATGCTGCAGGGTAGCCAGCATCTCTTCGGCTGCCAGCGAAGTATTAAACACCATTGTGGCCCTTACATAAAGAGGTGCTATCATGGTGCCCATCAGGGAAAATATATGGTGCAACGGCAGCAGTATCATCACCCTGTCTTCAGGTGTGAATACGGTGACATCATGACAAACTGCATCAAGATTGGCAAAGAGATTTTTGAATGATAACATAACACCTTTTGGACTACCCGTGGTCCCGGAAGTATAAAGAATAACAGCCGTTGCTTCATCATTCACAATCTCAATACGATCGTTTGGATAAGAACCGTCATCATCACAAAACTCTTCAAATACATGTACTGCAGGATAAAAATCCGATTCTTTCATAGCGTCCTGCAGCAAATACTTTTTATCAGCAGAAACAAAAACTGCATCGGGTCTGGCATCTTTCAATATATAAGCAACATCGTGTGCAGTCGAAAGAGCATCAACCGGAACCGCAATGCCTTTTCCCTTCCAGATGGCATAAAACGCTATTACCCATTCGGGTTTATTGTCGGAAAAAATAGCAATACGATTACCGGATATCTTTCCGAGAACTGAATTGAAATAACTTATCCGTCGCAGCAATGCATCGTATGTCAGGTTGATATTCTTTCCTGTTATTGCTTCTTTTTTCCCTCGATCAATCAGAATTCGCATAACCTACTGTGTAAATTAGTCGCAAAGTTATGCAAAAATACTGACACAGCAATCATGTATATAAGTATTACCTATTCAACATATTATAACCTTAATAAATATCTCAATAAAGCGTTGTTCATATATCTTCACAGAATCGTTCCAGCAGTTTTTTTGTTTCATCATTAATTCCCAATGCGGAATTAAAACTAAATGGTAAATTTGATTTTCAAAGAATCAAAAAAACCTTTTTCATGACAGATGCCAAACATATTCAACATCTTCGCAAAGTCCTTAATGAACATAACTATCGTTATTATGTGCTTTCACAACCAACCATCAGCGATTTTGAATATGACCGGTTGTTAGAAGAATTAATTGAGCTGGAAAAAAAACATCCTGAATTACAGGATCCTGATTCACCTTCACAGCGTATAGGGAGTGATATCGATAATGCATTCGAGCAGGTTCCCCATGCTTATCCGATGCTTTCTTTATCAAATACTTACACCTGTGAAGAAATAAAAGATTTCGCTGACAGGCTTGAAAAGCTGTTGCCGGGACATGCAATTGAATATGTCTGTGAATTAAAATACGATGGCGTTTCAATCAGTCTTACCTATTCAAAAGGTCGACTTGAAAGAGCTGTGACCCGTGGTGATGGAGAAAAAGGTGACGATGTCACAGCCAATATAAAGACCATCCGCAGCATACCTTTATTGATTAACGGCAATGACTACCCGGAGCATTTTATTATTCGTGGTGAAGTATTTTTGCCTCATGCCGGTTTCGGGCGTATGAACAGGGAACGGATGGAAACAGGAGAACCTCCTTTTGCCAATCCGCGAAATGCCGCTGCAGGAACATTAAAACTCCAGAATTCATCACAGGTTGCCAAAAGACCCCTGGATTGTTATTTATATTCCATACTGGGTGATAACCTTCCTTATGGCACTCACTTTGATAATCTTATGAAGGCAAAAGAATGGGGCTTTAAAATTGCGCCTCATTTGAGGAAATGTTTCAAACTGCAGGAAATTTTCGACTATATAGACTTCTGGAACAGTGAACGCGAACACCTCCCGTTTGATATTGACGGGATCGTTGTAAAGGTAAATTCTTATCAGCAGCAACGATTAGCTGGTTACACGGCAAAATCACCCCGATGGGCAATTGCTTTTAAATATAAAGCGGAGCAGGCTCTATCCCGTTTACTTTCCATCGACTACCAGGTGGGTCGGACGGGCGCTATTACACCGGTGGCTAACCTGCAACCGGTAATACTGGCAGGAACTACCGTAAAAAGGGCATCCCTTCACAATGCTGATCAGATTGAATTATTGGATATTCGGATCAACGACATGGTATATATAGAAAAGGGGGGTGAAATCATTCCGAAAGTAATTGGTGTCGATAAAAAAAACCGGGCACCCGATTCCATTCCCATCCGATACATCACGCATTGTCCGGAATGCGGATCGGAACTGGTGCGAAGAGAAAGTGAAGCCAAGCATTTTTGTCCTAACGATACAGGTTGTCCCCCACAACTAAAAGGGAAACTTGAACATTTTGTCAGCCGGAAAGCTATGGATATCGGACTTGCAGAAGCTACCATAGAGCAATTGTATAATCATGGCCTGGTTAAAGACAGTGCTGACTTTTATTCCTTGACCAAAGAACAGCTGATAAATCTTGAACGTTTTGCTGAGAAATCGGCAGAGAACCTGATTAACAGCATTGAAGCATCCAAACAGGTTCCATACGAAAGAGTGTTGTATGCACTTGGGATCCGGTATGTCGGTGAAACAGTTGCTAAAAAAATAGTAAAATCATTACCCTCTATAGATGCTTTGGCTTCTTCTTCAATGGATGAGTTAACTTCCATAGAAGAAATCGGGGATAAGATTGCTGAAAGCATCCAGCAATACATCAGCAATGAAAGGAATCAAAAGCTTATCGAAAGACTCAGATCAGCCGGAATTAAACTTCAGTCCGATGCTCCCTCCAGGAGAATGATTTCAAATGCCCTGTCGGGAAAAAACCTGGTTATATCCGGGACCTTCCGGAACCATTCCAGAGATGAAATAAAAAACCTGATAGAAATCCATGGGGGTAAGAACTTAAGCACCGTGACTTCCAACACCCATTACATTGTTGCAGGTGATGGCATGGGACCCGGCAAACGTGAGAAGGCTGACAAACTTGGTATTCCTGTTATTACAGAAGAGGATTTTCTGAAGATGATAGGAGAACAATGATCGTAATTTGTCAAACTAACCGATTTAATGCGAATTTTCCTTAGGATTGCGGTAAAAAGTTGCTGAAAATTTTCAAAGATACTATTCGGAGCTAACTCAATTTTGATTTTAAGATCTTGAATCTTTGATCTTAATTCTTCAATCTTAGATCTTGAATCTGCTCCGAAAAGTCAAAGATTCACGAATAGCTGAAAATCAGGTTTACCCCTGACCCTAAAGGGAGCCTGATTTTCAG
>JAFGKY010000142.1 GCA_016928305.1 Bacteroidales bacterium | reverse complement strand
TGTCGAATAACGAAGTTAATGCGTTCTTTATCTTAACTTCAGTGTTGGGTGTTCGATGTTCCTTGTTCGATATTCAGATTCGTCATTGGAATTGTTTTTCTTGTATACAGGATGGGGACTCGCAATGACTCATGGTTTAGCTTATATGTCAATGACGCTTAACATCTATCTCTAAAAAACCGGTGTGAGAAAAATCAATGTATTATCATCATGCTGAGGTTGCAAACGTTTCATGGTTGCAATCTTAACCGAATCAAATGCCCGCATGTTTTCCGGTTTTACCGGATCAACCGGGGGTGATTTCATTTTTAAGGGATCAATCGGCGATCCGTATTTATACACCCTGAAATCCAGATGAGGGCCGGTCGACAAACCTGAGCTGCCAACATAACCAATAACATCACCCTGCCGGACAAAAGCACCGGGTCTGATCCCTTTGCCAAACCTGCTGAGATGCAGATAGGCTGAAGTGTATATACTGTTATGCCTGACTTTAACAAGACGCCCGGACTGACCACGGTAAGCAGTTTCAATTATTTTACCATCACCAATAGCATAGACAGGTGTTCCTATCGGTGCCGCATAATCCACACCATGGTGAGGCCTGCGTATCCTTAGAATGGGATGCAGCCGGCTGTGGGAAAACCTCCCGCTGATCCGCCGGAAATGCAGGGGAGCTTTAAGGAATGCCCTGCGCAAACTGCTCCCGTCAGCATCGAAATAACTTTCAACACTATCCTGGCTAAAGGGGATCGCATAATACTCGTTACCGTTTTGCCGGAAACAGGCGGCATGTATTCGGCCGATACCGACTGCCATTGTATCCACAAACAATTCATCGTATACCACGCTGAAGCTATCCCCGGGTTGTATGCCAAAAAAATCCACCGTCCATGCGTATATATCCGATAGTTCAAGCGCCAGCATGGGATTTATGTTCTGCTGGGTGATGGTATTCCACAGTGATGTCTCTATCTTCCCGTTCACCCGTTTTTCAACAAGAACGATCGACTTCTTATAGTCGTATACCCGCAATGTATCCGTAAAATCAAAAATGGTATAATCTATTGGTGTATGTTCGTACACCAGGTATTGTAACAAATAACCCGAATCGCGAGTCAGAAAAAGCGTATAGGAATTCCCGGCTTTAATTTGCCGCATGTCAAATTCATCTCGGGTTAACATTACCAACTGTGCCATTGCTCCCTGAGGTAGATTATAGTCTCTCAGGATCTGGGCCAGTATCTGGTTTCTTCTGATAATTCCTGTTTCGGTGTAAAAGGAATCAACTGGTATACCATACAACAGGAGGGGAGGATCAGCAATTACAGAATCCGGTAAAAGCTGTTGGTCAGGAATCCGGTCAGTAAATCTGTCTCTGTTCAGCCAGGTCAGGCCGGCTAATGCGGCAAACAATACCACGGCAAGAGAAACAAACAGTATTCTTTTCTTCATGATTTAAACAACAACCACATTCACAATTTTATTAGGCACCACGATAACCTTTTTTACCTGCTTACCTTCAATCCATTTTCTTGCATTTGGATGAGCCAGCACGCTCTTTTCAATTTCAGGAATGGCTATGGCCACCGGCAGTTCTATTTTAAACCTGAGCTTACCATTGAAGGAGACAGGATATGTATAGGTGTCGGATGCCAGGTATCTTTCGTCATATGCAGGAAAGTTTTCCTTTACAATACTTTCATTATTCCCGTATATTTCCCAGATCTCTTCAGCGATATGCGGGGCAAAAGGGGATAAGATCTTAATAAATTGCGATGCGGTATCTTTTGTCACCTTGCCTGCTTTAATACATGCATTGGTAAAGATCATCATCTGTGAGATGGCCGTGTTAAACCTGAGGTTCTCGATGTCACTTCCGACTTTTTTAATGGTCTGGTGCAATTCTTTCAGGATTTCGGTATCTTCTTCCCCGTTTGTGATATTCTCCGTATGAGCAAAAAACTTAAAAACCCGGTTAAGAAATCCCGATACCCCTTTCACGCCGGAATCTGACCAGGGTTTAATAACATCAAGAGGGCCCATGAACATTTCATACAACCTGAGGGAATCGGCTCCGTATTTTCGGACAACATCATCGGGATTAACCACGTTTTTCAGAGATTTCGACATTTTCGCCACAATCTGTTTCAATTCCTCACCGGATTCCCTTTGGTAATATTTTCCATCCCTCTCTTCCACCAGGTCGACCGGAATTTTCGCTCCCGATGTTGTTTCATAAGCATATGCGAGTATCATTCCCTGGTTGAACAATTTCATAAAAGGTTCATCGGTTGAAACAATGCCCAGATCAAACAACACTTTATGCCAGAATCGGCTGTACAGCAAATGAAGTACGGCATGTTCCGCCCCACCGATATACAGGTCGACAGGCATCCAGTAGTTTTCCTTTTCTTTTGAAAAGGGCTCCTTTTTATTATGCGGATCGATGTATCGAAGGTAGTACCAGCATGAACCTGCCCATTGCGGCATGGTGTTGGTCTCGCGACGTCCACGGCGGCCGTTCTTATCCGTAACAATCAGCCATTCCCCCGCATTAGCCAGGGGTGATTCACCGCTTTCACCGGGCAGGTATTTTTCAAGTTCGGGTAACGTCAACGGAAGTTCATTTTCAGGTACAAGGCTTATTTCACCATCTTCCCAGTGGATCACCGGAAAGGGTTCGCCCCAGTACCGCTGACGGCTGAAAAGCCAGTCGCGCAATTTATAATTGACAGTAGCTACTCCGATTCCTTTTTTTTCCAGCCATTCAACGATGGTTTTAATACCCTTTTCTTTATTCAGTCCGTTAATTGAAATCCCACGGCTGCTGTCGGCTGAATTAATATAGATACCATCCTCGGTCCAGCATGCTCTTCCGGCCAGTACATCCGATCGCAGTTCTTGACCGGCTTCTGCAGGGTCCATAATACAATCAATAGGGAGTCTGCATTTTTCGGCAAACTCAAAGTCACGGGTATCATGAGCCGGCACGGCCATTATGGCTCCGGTTCCATAGCCGGTCAGCACATAGTCGGCCACCCATACGGGTATCTTTTTGCCGTTCACCGGATTAATGGCATAACGTCCGGTAAACACACCGGTTTTTTCTTTTGCAAGGTCTGTGCGGTCGAGATCGGACTTTTTTGATGCTGCCTGTATGTATTTGCTGACTTCGGCAAGGTTTTCGGGAACCGTGATTTTCCTCACCAAAGGATGCTCAGGGGAAATGACCATATAGGTTGCTCCGAATAAGGTATCGGGACGTGTAGTATAAACCCTGAGCTTTTCGTCAAAGCCATCCAGGTCAAAATCGACCTCAGCGCCGGTGGACTTGCCGATCCAATTGCGTTGCATTTCCTTTATCCCTTCCGGCCAGTCAAGGTTTTCTAACCCGTTCAACAAGCGCTCAGCATAATAAGGTATCCGGAGCATCCATTGTTTAAGGTTTTTCCGGATTACCGGGTGACCACATTTTTCATGGCTGCCATCGGTGAGTACTTCTTCATTGGCACAGACGATACGGCAATTTTCACACCACCATACCTGTGCATCATCATAGTAAGCAAGTCGTTTTTTATCGGTATATTCTCTGACGGCACTTTCTCCTTTTACTTTTATTTCTTCGGGAATGGGTAATTCAGCAACAGGTCTGCCCTTTTGCTGCGACTCATCAAACCATGTATTATAAAGCCTGATGAAGATCCACTGGGTCCATTTGTAATAGTCCGGATCAGTGGTATTGATTTCCCTGTCCCAGTCATATCCAAGCCCCAATGACTTTATTTGCGTACGGAATGTATCACAGTTCTTATTCGTAGTAACTGCAGGGTGTGTTCCGGTTTGTATGGCGTATTGCTCGGCCGGCAGTCCGAAGGCATCCCATCCCATGGGGTGCAACACATTAAAGCCCTTCATCCGTTTATACCGTGCTACGATGTCAGTAGCGGTATATCCTTCGGGGTGCCCCACATGCAGTCCGCTTCCCGAAGGATAGGGAAACATATCGAGGACATAGAATTTATTTGGATTGGTAAAGTCGTCGTATGTTTTATAGGTATTGTTCTCTTCCCAGAACCGTTGCCACTTTTTCTCTATCTCGGTAAAATTGTATTCCATTGTGCGCTTTAAATTTAAAGCGACAAAAGTAAAAAAATATGCAACAAATGACCTGCTATGCTATGAGAAATTATAAACGAAGGCGGTTTCTCGTGGATGATATATGTTTCTAGCAGATTACGCAGATTGCGCAGATGAAAAAGAAAGAAAGAAGGGAGGGGGGTCTTATGAAGACGTAAAGGTGTAAAGAAGATTTTTCGCAGACCTGCCTTATCGGCATACAGGTTACGCAAATAACGCAGCGGAAAGAAAATAAAAGAACAAAGACTATTTTCAGGTATATGGAATACAACCCATTCCGGGTACCTTATGGTAATCGTTTTTGTCTTTGTTCCTGTGTCTTTGTTCTTTTATCTAATTATCACTCGCTACAAAGTGAGTTTATTTCATCCTCGGCATTATCAATGGCCGCATCCAATTCCGCTTTCTGCTGGGGAGTCCATAAGGCACATTTTTTGAACTTTTTCAGTTCATCAATATAATCCTGGTAAGCATCCTTATAGGCCACGCAGGTTTCGTGTGTAGGGTTGGCCGCATAAGCCATTGCAGCAACGTATACTGCATTCCATTCTTCCACAACTGCCGTTGCCCAAGCTCCTGTACAGTAGCTAGGATCATTATCATCCTTATCTTTATTGCATGCACAGAAAGCAAGTGAAGCAAGAGCAACAATAATTAAAGATTTTCTAATCATAATTTATAGCGTTTTGGTTTATAATCAAAAGTCTGATAAAAATAACACTTTATTGCTTAATTTCATAAAAGTTAATAACACATGAAGAGGAAGGTTCTTACATTCTCTTCGTGTCTTAGCGCCTTTGCGAGAAATCTCTCATCGCATTTTTCATTTTACAATTCCGAAAATTCCCATACCTTTGTGGGTGAAAAAATCCGGCCCCGTAGTTCAGCTGAATAGAACGTCAGATTCCGGTTCTGAAAGTCGTGGGTTTGAATCCCGCCGG
>JAFGKY010000015.1 GCA_016928305.1 Bacteroidales bacterium | reverse complement strand
TTGACATGGCCATGACCGATGACCCAAGGGATATATACGGATGCCTTTCCCATAACGAGCCCCTTGCGCCTGAGAACTTCCCCGATGTAAATGTAGGAGGTCAGAATGCAAGTCCGACCTTCCTGATTTTTGTCAAATACTGGGTGATTTCAACCAAACGTCCTTCCAGTGGCAGTAGATACGTGGGCAGAAATACAGTTCTTCTCAGGTATGCTGATGTCTTGCTGTTATATGCAGAGGCGCTCAATGAATCAGGAAGGTCGGCAGAAGCGATTACCTGCCTGAACAGGGTACGGTCAAGGGTTAACCTGGGACCAAAACTCCTCGGGCCTTATGAAATGATGCGGGATCTCATTTGGAAAGAACGGCGATTGGAACTAGCCGGTGAATATGAACGATTTTTTGACCTGGTGCGGCAGGGCGATATATATGCCGTTATGCAATCGCTTGCAACCACTGAGGTGATGGCCAAAAAGAAAGGCGATGGAGCAAGAAGGTTCATCCGGTATGTGAATGAAATATTCCCGATTCCTAAAGATGAAATCATTCTCAGCAACGGGGTGATTCAGCAAAATCCGGGCTACTGAGAATTAAATGCAGCAACAAATCGTTGAGTATGAATTTGATCAAAAAACGAAATATGAGAAATTTAATGATACTATTCTTCATGGTGATGCTTCTGTCTGCATGCATGGAGGAAATTAAAAGATTTGAGGATCCGGTGGCGGATTTTATATTGCCTTCCGATACTGTTGAGCTTTTTGCCTCTGTAAAGTTTACCAATACAGGATCAGGTGAGTATTTTTGCTTTTGGACAGGAGACCAGGATCATAACTACAATCTCAGGGATTCTGCCAAAAATAACATTGGCCTTCCCCCAAACTCGGGCAAAGACTTTTTCTATTCCTATACACAATCAGGCGCCTTTACTGTTGTTATGGTGGCTTCGAGTTTTGACGAAATAACCGGAAAATTTGCCACTGACACAATAAACCGGCCTATTTATGTCAAGCCTGGTAATGACGGAAATACTATTGAAATGTTCGGGATCTACAACGTTGAAAAAGACTATTCCCCTGAGGCAGAAATTATTGGAGACAGTGTCCTGTTGTTCCGGTTAAGCAGGAAATATGAACCACGTGTGAACACGAGGCCGGTACGTTTCAGAACAAATTTTGTAAAAGCTGTTCTGACAACCGGAAATGATGATACCCTGTATTCCGATCTCAGCAAAATAACAATGTATGATATTGAAGCAGATAAACCCAATTTAAATCCGATTAATGTATATGGATACTTTAACAAGAAAAGGACTTATAAGCTCATAGCGGCTTTCTATCCTCAAATCACTAGTTTCAAGTTTACTGATGGTCCTCCGGCTAGAAATCTTCTGGAGGTACCTGGTCAACAGGGAACATATACTGCCGACATATTTCGTGATATCTTCCTGTCAAAAACAACTACCATTGAATATGACACTGATCCCGGTGTGATTGTGACCATGGATGACGATCCGACTCCAATTGTACCCCAAGTTACACCCGTTACATTATCCTCCGCGAAGCATACATTTTACTTTACAAAGGATGTTGAAGGCTATAAACTTGTAACCAGTATGGTACTCTCAATCATCTATATATAAAATATGTCACTCTCTGAACCGTATGGTAAATTAACGGGCGAGACCAGGGGATTGGAAATATGTTTTATTATATAATCTTCAATAGTATGCGATTGATATTGCTTTCTGTTTCGGTTTTCATCATCAGTTTATCTTCTTTGACCGGGCAACATATTATTAGCCCCGATCCTGGTCTGCCCCAGCAAAAATGGCAGGGGTGGGGCATTTCCCTGTCATGGTGGGCCCATATTATGGGAGGCTGGCAGGACAGCCAGGTAAATGAAATCTCGGAGTGGATCACAAGTCCTGAGGAACTTAATTTAAATGTATTCCGCTTTAACATAGGTGGTGGTGATGATCCCTGTCATACACACATCCGGATAGATGGTGGAGATATTCCGGGATATAAACCTTCTGAAAAGGCAGAATATGATTGGAGCCAGGATGCAAACCAACGAAATATCCTGTTGCATCTTAATGCTTTGCGTAAAGATGCCATTAATGAAGCCGCTTCCAATTCACCTCCTTACTGGATGACCAAGTCGGGTTGCTCAGCGGGTAATACGAATGGTGAAGATAACCTGGATGATGCTTATTATGATGATTTTGCAGATTACCTCACCGAAGTCGTAAGTTACTATAAAAAAACCTTTGATATTGAATTCCAGACTATTGCACCGATGAATGAACCTTTCTCGAATTGGTGGAAAGCAATGGGAAGTCAGGAAGGTTGTGCTTTTTCACAGGAAAATCAACATCGTATTATCAGAGTTTTATATAAGAGCCTGGAGCAAAAGAATATGCTTGATTATTGTCATATCAGTGTAATGGACGCTAATTCTATTGATGAGACGCTGAAAGGTATACTGGAATATCAGAAAGAAGGGGATATTTTACCCCTGATCAGCCAGATAAACACCCATTCCTATGACGGTGAAAGACGATCCGAACTTAATGCATTAGCCCAGAAATATGGTAAAATCCTTTGGCAATCTGAAAGTGGCCCTTTGAATATTACGGATACCGGTCTGGATAATCATCTTATTATGGCACAACGGATTATTAAAGATTTACAGGAACTTAAACCTACAGTGTGGTGTGACTGGCAGTTTGCAGCCATGGAAGATGCACGATGGGGATTAGTGAGTTACAATATGGAAAAAAAGACTTATCAAAGGGAGAAATCATATTATATCCGCAAACAGTTTACAAAATTTATTAAACCAGGTTACATAATCATTGGAGGGACTGATCCCCAGTCTCTTGCCGCGCTAAGCGCCGATAAAAAGGAACTGGTTATTATAGTGGTAAATCAAACCGCAGGGAGTAACATATATACCATCGATCTGAAGAAGTTTTATCCTTCCGGCCAGAAGATAAATGCATACCGTTCCTCAGAAACTGAAAACTGCGTGCTGATTGAGAATGAAATACATATGGTCAATAAAAATCTGGATATTGCAATTCCGGACAAATCGGTAACAACAATTATAGTACAGTTGGCTGTTCAGTAGGACGTACCATTTTATACAGTCAGGTCAAATTTTATAAAGAATATTTAATGTCAATAAAAGACTGTCTTATGAAACTTCGCTCGCAATCGAGGATATTATTTGTTGTTTTATTATTAACAGAAACTCTTGTACTTACCGGGAAGGAAAGCATTGAAGGATTGTCACTGGAAAATTCAGATACTATTTCTAAATCAACTGTTTATAAGAATGCTTTATCCTGGTATCCTTTTGATGGGAGTGGCCAGGATGTAAAAAGCGGTAATAACCTGGTAATTCATCGTGTTTCTTTTGTGGATGATACGGTTCGCGGATTGGTTGCGGAAATTAACCATGCTGACACCGGTTATATGGAGTTCAGCCAATGTCCCATCAAGGGTGAACAATTTACAATATCTACCTGGTTCTATTGGAATTCAAGTTATGTGGATTCATGGCAGGTTGTATTTGAATTTGCAAATGAGATCCAGATAAACGGGGTCAACAATAACTTTTATCTGTCAGTGAATGCAGGAACCTATTATGGCTCAGTAGCCCAGTCATTTATGAAAGGTTGGGAATACGTGGGTTCCAAGATAATTACGCCGGTTGATCAATGGCTTCATCTGGCTATAACTTTTGATAACAGCAAGGTTACACTGTATATGAATGGCGAAAATGTAGGTCAGGGCACGATGGCACATTCCATGGCCGACCTGATGCTAAACAGGTTCTTCATTGGTGCTGATCCGCTGCCCGGAAGATTCTGGAGGGCCCTTGATGCCCGGTATGATGATTTCGCCGTGTTTTCAAAAGTGCTTTCGGAGAGCCAGGTTTATGCACTGGCACATGATACGCTCCCGGTTTCCGTTCCTGCAATACCTCAGGTGTTTGAAGCCGAGGATTATGCATATGGCGGCTGGGAAAATGCAAATGATGATACAATAACCTATTCATTTTATTCCCTCACCCTGGCTGCCAGCCCTGATGAAGGGGAAACATTGCTGTTGGGCAAAATACCGGGCGAGGGTTTGCTCACGCTTTGGGCAAAGATTAGAAATACTGAAGGGAAAAATACACCTTTCTGGGTTAGAATGAATGAATCTGCCTGGCATGCTGCCGATAGCATTGTTGCCCATTCCGGATGGGAATGGGTTCAACTGTATAGCGCCAACCTGCCTGAAGGAAATCATCAGTTTATGGTTGCTGCCGGGCAAACCGGGATACAGATAGACAAATTCCTGGCAACCTTTGATTTCAATTATGATCCGGAGGCTACTTATGTAAAGAATGACCGGGAGCCTCCTGCCGTCCCTTCCAGTGTCACTTCCGGCGCAACCACTGCATCTTCCACTTTACTGAAATGGAATCAGTCAATTGACAACAACAAGGTTACTTCCTATGATATATTTTACGGATCAAGGGTCTTCGCTGTTACAACCGATACCTCAGTTGTATTGCCCCTTATCTCCTCAAGCACCTATAGTTTCTCCGTAAGAGCAAAAGATGCCGATGGAAATGTATCTGCCAATTCATCTGTCGTGCAGGTTACTACCTTGCCATTATTTATTTTCATTGATTTTAACAATATAAAACAGACGATCCATCACTTTGGCGCCTCCGATGCCTGGTCGGTTGAAATCATTGGCAAGTCATGGCCTCTGGCAAAAAAGGAGGCTATTGCAAAATACCTGTTCAGCAATCAAATGGATCCCAATGGCCATCCCGAAGGAATTGGACTGTCCATGTGGCGGGTAAACATTGGTGATGGAAGCGCCGATCAGCCTAACAGCGGATATTCAAACGGATACTGGATGAGAGAAACATCATGTTTCCTGAAAAGCAATGGCAGTTATGACTGGTCAAGCCAGGCCGGAACCCAATGGTTCATGGGCCAGGCAAAAAATTATGGGGTGAAATATTTCACCGGATGGGTGAATTC
>JAFGKY010000141.1 GCA_016928305.1 Bacteroidales bacterium | reverse complement strand
TCTTCTCACCCCGACTTCGCCCGCCGAAGCACTGCCTGCCGTTTGCCAGGTATAGCGAAGGCGGGCTTCGCCTACCATAGGCAAAGTCACTACTGGCTACGTCGGGCAGGGCCCGACCATGAAAAATGATAGGCCTTGTAAATCAAATGATTACAAGGCCTTTTTTGTTAGTAGTACAAAAAGTAGTACAAAAGATTTTCACAAAGAATTATCCAGGTATCGGATCCAACAATTAATCTTTACCCTGCTAAGATTCTGATCAGGTCATCATTCAGGTAGTAAACTTCTGAACCATCTCTTTTAGCAGTCAATATTTTTGCAGTTACCAGTTCTTCCATGCGTTTTGTCAGCGTTGTTCGGGAGGACCTGCCTAAAATATGGCCAATTACCTTAGGTTTGATATAGGGTTGACTGAATATGGCCTCATTTAACTCTTTTGTGTACCATTTGATGTTTGACTTTCCATATTTCAATGTTGAATCCATCTGTTCCAATATGTCGTTGATCAGATTGTTGGTCAGGGCAGATGTGTTTTCAACGGCATCAAGCATAAAAAGTATCCAGTTTTTCCATGATCCCATTTGGGTTACTGCTCCCAGATTGAAGTAATAGTCTGATTTATTAATAATAATAAACTTAGATAGGTACAGAACAGGTTGATTTAATAATCCGGATTTCACAAGGTAAATCAGGTTAAGAATTCTTCCGGTTCTTCCATTACCGTCCTGGAAAGGATGAATCGCCTCAAACTGGTAATGGGCAATACACATTTTTATTAAAGGATCAGTTGGGTATTTGATATCATCATTAAGATAATCTAAAAGATTATCCATAAGCTGCTCAACAATGCCATTACCTCTTGGCGGAGTATAGATTACTTCTCCCGGACGTAACTCACTCTGTCCTCTTTTAATAACAACATTAGCCTGTGGGGGTCGAATTCCTGAAGTTGTATTCTTGATCTGACGAAAAATTGACAGTACTGACTGGAGTTTTAAAATTTTTGTTTCTGCCAATGCGTGAAAGCCAGCCCAAAGGGCTTCTCTGTATTTCAGAACTTCTTTCACTGCCAGATCTGCTTTTCCCTCACTTTTACTATCTGAAACTGCTTTGTACAATTCGTCTTCAGTTGTAAATATATTTTCAATTTCAGTCGAAGTTTTAGCCTCCTGTAATGCTATTGTGTTCACCAGCATATAAGGATTGGGGAGCCTCATTACATTACTATTTACCGAAGCCAATGCTCTTGATGAAGAAACCAGCTTTTTTAAAATATCCGAATCATTATCTATTTTAACTGAAGGCGGAAGATGAGGAAGATCATTAAACGGATTGTTTCTGTCGAATTTTATTTTGGCCATGGATGTTCAATATTTAATCAAATATGGACATAATACAAATTTATGATCTATTTTAATTATAAACAATAGTATATGTCCAATATTTTGATGTTTCTGGACATGTTACCAAAACACGTCCATATTCATCCTGAATTTGGTATCCCTGTCAAATTGCTAAATCAAAAACTTATTATCAAACAATAATTACAGCAGGGAATACCTTTGGGACAGGTAGGCTTCTATGCTCCCGGAAGCAACTTTGCCATTGTGGATTGGTCAATCACCAATGCAAAACTGCATCAGGTTTTTCCTGATGTAATTAGCAAAGAATATGCTATCCGGGGGTTGAACTATATTCTTGGCTGCCATCCGGCATCAAGCTGGCCTTTTATCTGGTATGAAAATGAGGTTGTTGTTGATGGTTGTGCCGGTTATATCTATCTGGCAGCTATGGTTAACAATATGCTCAAAGAATCCAGAAAATAGCATTGTCGTAGTTTACTGGACAGTCCTTGCGTCGGGCATAGCCCGACGCATATCTGCAAAAATTTTCCCACAGCTATTTGGGTTGGTTAGGTCGCTTAATATAGTGTATTGGTTTTCGAAAACTCATATATGAACTCATTATCTGTTTCGATTATTTTCGATACATTTGCGTTTTTTGACATATGTTGCATTAATGACTGATATTCAGATTAGAACGATTGAGGAAGCTATTGAAGAAATTCGAAAAGGGAATTTGGTTATAGTTAGCGAGACCGGGACATACAGAAGCCTCAGTACTTCTACCCAGGTTAGCTGGATTAAAACCTGTAGGGCTTTGGTAGAAATAATGAAAAATGATGGCTCAATGGCTCGTTACCCTGATTTAGAAAAGATTGCTGAGATTCACAATCTTAAACTTATAACTATTAAGGATTTAATCGAATATCTTGATTATAAGTCCATTCAATATTAAAATAAAACCTATGTTACCAAATCAACGTCGCGAGAAAATTTTGGAGATGATTAAAGAAGATGGTCATGCCAAAGTTCTGCAATTAAGTAAAATATTTAAGGTTACTGAAGTTACTATTAGGCAGGATTTAGAAAAGCTCGAAGCTGATGGATTTGTCGAACGTGAACATGGAGGAGCCCATCTTAAAAATGTGGGTATACACGCAAAAAATATACTACTCCAAAATCAGGAAAATCTTGCTGAAAAAGCTGTCATTGCGCAAAAGGCTATTGAATTTGTAAATAATGGTGATACGATCATATTAGATTCAGGTTCAACTACCACTGAAATAGCCAAGCTTATTAGCGGGTTTAAAAACCTTACAGTTATTACCAATTCACTTAACATAGCCTTAATCCTGGGAGCTGATCCCGAAGTAAATCTTGTAGTCACCGGTGGAGAGTTTAAGGCACCTACCTTATCTCTTACAGGGCAGAAAGCTGCAGATTTTTTCGATAATCTGCATGTAGATAAACTTTTTCTGGCAACTGCCGGAATTACGCTCAAATCAGGCCTTACTTATCCAAGTATTAGCGATATATGCGTAAAGCGAGCTATGATTGAATCAGCAAATGCTGTGTATTTGGTTGCCGACTCTACCAAAATTGGCAAAAGCTCGTTTGCAAGCTTAGGAGCACTTTCGCTAATTGATTATTTAATTACTGATTCGAAAATAAACGAAGAGGATGCATTGATGTTAAAAAAGCACGACATCAAGCTTGTTATTGCGTAGTTAGCTCACATTTTAAATCCTGAATATTCGTTTACTTTACATAGAGGTATTGTCTTTTACATAAATCTTGATTATTTATTGCAATAAGTAGTTGCATTCTTCTTATTGCAATTTATATCAAATTATTTGTAAAAATTTTCCGAAAGTTGCTGCTAATTTATGTAAATATTCGTTTATTTGCTATACGAAAGTAAACGAAAGCTAACGAAAGTAAACATCACAAAATATTCAAATAAATGACGCTGATTCAGAAATATATTTTGGCGATAGATCAAAGTACCTCAGCAACAAAAGTTATTCTGTTCGATCAAAAAGGCCTACTGAAACATAGGGTTTCTATTCCACATCAGCAGCTATACCCTCATCCCGGATTTGTAGAACACGACCCAATCGAAATTTTTGAGAATACGCTTTCTGGCATCAAACAACTTTTGGCTGAAACATCAATTGAAGTATTATCAATTGCAGCTATTGCAATAACCAATCAGCGCGAAACATGCTTAATTTGGGATAAAACAACAGGGCTTCCTGTTTATAATGCTGCAGTATGGCAATGTCAAAGAGGAACCGATTTTTGCAATGAGCTTCGAAACGAAGGTTATAGCGAAACTATTCGAAAGAAAACGGGTTTAATTATTGATCCTTATTTTTCTGCTAGTAAACTGCGATGGATTGTAAAGAATATAGCAGGTGCTGAAAGCAAAGCAAAACAGGGTGATTTACTTTTAGGAACCATAGATTCATGGTTGCTTTGGAAACTAACCGGCGATAGCGTTCATGCTACTGATTATTCTAATGCCTGTCGAACCATGCTGTTTAATATTAATACGCTTGAATGGGATAGTGAACTTATCGAATT
>JAFGKY010000140.1 GCA_016928305.1 Bacteroidales bacterium | reverse complement strand
GCTTTGGCCAAACCGCGAGTCATTGCGAGCCATTCGGTTGGAATGATTCAAATTAAAACGAAATAGTATTGAATGGCGTGGCAATCGATCAAAGCAGGCAGAAGGCAGAAAGATGCAAATGTTTTTTGTAATGTTCTGCCTGTTCAAACCGATTGCTTCGTCGGCTCAATCATTTCGACAAACGGAATCTTTTCAGACAGCCTCCTCGCAATGACTTCTCTGGCGGATCTCGTAATGACCTTTACGGCGGAACGCAATGATTAATGACTACAGAGCGTTTTTTCTTCCAATCCTGTAATCCTTTAATCCTATAAATCCCAATTCAGACAAACATCCTACAACACTATCGGATTCCCCATATAGAAATCAAGGATCTTCAGGCGGAAGATATATTTGTACTTGGCCTGTATTAATGCCGATTGAGCGGTTATCAGGTTGTTTTTTGTGACATTGAAATCGACAGAATTCATCAATCCAACATCAAGTTTTTGCTGCGCATATTTAAATGCTTCCTGGTTCGACCTGACGGCTTCCTGGCTCGAGTTATATTCTTCCATGGCTGCCAGGGCATCGGCATGGGCCTGCTGGATCTCTTTATACAGCTCAAGTTTGGTCTGGTCGAGCATCAATTGGGCATTCCTCACACCCAGCCGGGCGTTGCTAATACCAGTCTTGACCTCCATCCGGTTAAAAATCGGAACGGTTATACCGACACCGAACTGTTTATAAAAGTAATCTTTCAGCTGATCACCATAGGGATAATCTGCAGTAGGGTTGGAGGGCAGTTCGGCTATCTCAGAATAACGTGAATAAAGGCTTCCGTTGATAGAAATAGATGGAGACAATTGTCCCCATGCTTTGGATAAATCTTTTTCCGTGCTTTTCAATTCGTATTCAGCACTTTTTATCTGTGGCATATGATCGAGCGCTTTTTCATAGACATATTCGACACGCTGGGGAGGAGCTATTAATTCCACTTCAAGATGCTCCGGCACAACAATGTCGAAACCACCGGCCGAGTCGAGATCTAAAAGCTGCGTCAGATCCAGGTACGTGATATCAAGGTAGTTCATTTCATTCAGCAGTGTCAGCTTATCATTTGACTCCTGGGCCTTTATCTCAAAATATTCTCCCTGGGCAACGTTTCCGACTTCCATCAGTTTACGGGTTCTCTCTGCCTGAAGGGATGTTACTTCGAGTTTGTTTTTTGCAACGTCTACACGTTCCTTTGCAAATAGAATATTCAGATAAGCCACGGTCAGACTCAGCGCTACATCATTTCTCGTTTTTTCAAGATCGGACTGGCTTTGCAGGAATTTGTACTTTTTTTGCCTGATATCATTCCATATCGATAGTCCGGAAAAAATGGGCATTTCGCTTCCAACACCCATATTGCCAGACCAGTAATTTTGATCGACATATTCGAAACGGTTATAATCAATGGTTTTGCCGGAATTGAAATTATGATTCCACTGACCGTTTAAATTGGGTAATGTGTTAAATATTGACTGATTAAAATTGTTTTTGTTGTAATCAACATTTAATTCCTGCCTTTTAATTTGCAGATTATTTTCGTATGCATAATTAATACATTCCTCCAGTGACCATTTTTTCTGCGTATAGGCATCGGTAAAAAACAATAATGCCAGAAAAGGGAAAATTAATTTTTTCATAGTATACAATTGTTTTATTGAATGATTCGAAATTAAGGAGCATTGTTATGAGGTTTTCTTACGGTACAATACATGTACATGATCTGCATTTTCGGAGGGATTAAAGATTTGAATCAGCTCCCAGCCTTTATCATAGCTTTCAATTGCCCTTTTCAACCGGTAAATACGTGCAAGTGAACGCTCGATGGGATCCGTCAGTGATGAAAATTCATCTTCAGCCTCCCACGGAAAGGATTCTACCCTGAAATCATATTTCAGCTTGCGGCCTTCAAGGGTCACCTCGACCTCGGCCTGTTCATTCTCCTTCAGGTAAGGAACGGGAATGCATAGCTCTCTCATTTGATGATGTGTTGATTTGTTAATTTGATGATATGTCGATTTGTGGATTTAGGATTTCCGTAAGGCAATTTCGTAAGAGAGGTCATTTCGAGGAGGCACCCGATATGATTCTGCTTTGATGATTGAAATTGCTGACGAAGCAATCGTATTGCAGTGGCAGGACATAACCAAAAACAGGTTGAGATCTTTGTAAGATCTTTTGCTTTTTTGATCCGATTGCCACGCCATGCAATATCATTCGTTTTCATCTTCCATTTTTCCTGATGCATGGCTCGCAATGACGCATTTTTCGTTTTTCACTTTTCATTTTTCACTATTCACCGTTTACGTTACTTCTCCCCCTGCTCCCGTCTTTAATCTTTATTCTTTAATCCTTTGTCTCTACCATCTACTAGCTAATAACTACTAACTACTAACTACTAACTACTAACTACTAACTACTAACTACTAACTACTAACTACTAACTACTATCTACAATATCTGCCGTATATTCTCCGTCACAATATGCCCGTCGAACAGCTGGATGATGCGGTGAGCTTTATCGGCATCCGAAGGAGAGTGGGTAACCATCACAATCGTAGTCCCTTCGTTATTGAGTTCTGCCAGCAGGCTCATTACCTCTTCACCATTGGCTGAATCGAGATTACCTGTCGGTTCATCGGCCAGGATAAGCATTGGCCTTGTCACCACAGCACGTGATATGGCTACACGCTGCTGCTGACCACCGGAAAGCTGTTGCGGAAAGTGCTTTTTACGGTGTGATATTTTCATCCTTTCGAGTACGGCGGTAACTTTTCTGCGTCGTTCAGCCGCGGAAACTCTCATGTAGAGAAGGGGCAATTCGACATTTTCATATACTGTCAGTTCATCAATGAGGTTAAAACTCTGAAAAACGAAGCCGATATTTCCTTTCCGCAGGTTTGTACGCTGCCTCTCTTTGTATTTCGAGACCTCTTCACCGTTAAAATAATACTTACCATCGGTAGGATTATCAAGTAATCCAACGATGTTAAGTAGAGTTGATTTTCCGCACCCCGATGGTCCCATGACAGCCACGAATTCACCTTTTTCAACGTTAAGGTTCACTTTATTCAGGGCTGTTGTTTCCACTTCTTCAGTGCGGAATACTTTTACCAGGTCAATAGTCTTTATCATTGTGTTAAAGTGTATGTTATGAAATGTTATTTTTTTCTGTTTTTAATAATCAGTTTGTCATTATCACCAAAGCTTTCATAGCCCGATACGATCACCTTCTCTCCTTCTGACAGCCCTTCAAGTACCTCATAGTAGGATGGATTCTGGCGTCCGATGCGGATATCGCGTTTTATTGCAACGTTACCCGATTTGTCAATAACGTAGATCCACTGTCCACCTGTACTTTGGTAAAAACCACCCCGCGGGATCAGCAGGGCTTCTTCCGTTTCTCCCAGCTCAAGGTGAATCCGTGCTGTTTGTCCGATCCTGATCTGAGCAGGTATGGCGCTGGTGAATTCCATATCGACAGCAAAAGTCCCGTTCTTTACTTCGGGATAAACTTTAACGATCCTGAGTGTATGTTTTCCCCCCGCAAAAGTAAAATCACCGCTAAGTCCACGGCTGATACGGGCTATATAATGTTCATCAATTTCCGCACGCATCTTATAGGAGTCAAGAATGTTGATGGTGCCTACCCGGCTGCCGTAGTTAATTACTTCTCCCACCTCCGGATTCAGGGTGGCAAGTTCACCGTCGACCGGAGCAGTGATCTCAAGGTTTTCAAGCCTTCTCCGCGTAAGGCTGAGGTTCTTCTGCATCCTGTCTATCGATTTTTCATCGGATGCAATTCGGGTAATCATATAGGCTGAATCGCGTGTGTATTTCTGCTTCTGCAGGTCAAGTTGCAGCTTTGCTTCTTCAAAGAGTTCCCGTGACACTTCAAAATCTTCTTTGGATATATGGTTGCTGGCATACAGCTTTTCATTGTTGTGAAATTGTCTTTCAAGTTTTCTCAGGCCGTATTGAAGATCCAGAATAAGTGATTTGGTTTGAATCTTCTGGTTTTCAAGGTTGATACGGGTAGTCTTCAGGTCATTAATGGCTCGCGATACATCCGCTTCATTACCTGAAATATCAAGTAACAGATTATAATTGCTGAGACGAATGATGATATCTCCTTTTTTAACCTTGCTGCCTTCCTCAATAAGGATCTCTTCGACCCTCCCGGCTTCCACAGCATCAAGGTATACGGTTCGTATGGGTTCGACCGTTCCGTTTACCGAAATGAAATCCTGGTATTTATCATGTATAACGGTGGCAATGGTAAACTTTTCCTCATCAACATTCAGTTTTGTGCTTTTGTCGCCAAAGACAATTTTTACGATCATCAGCAGCAGAAAAAGTCCAACTACCCCTATCCATATATATTTTCTGGGAATGCCTTTTTTCTCTATTTTTCTGTCCATCGCGTCCATCCAGGGAAAATTCTGTGTCAGTTATGTATCATTAATTATGCCAAAAATAATAAAAATTTGTATGTCAATTAGATATAATAGATGTTTGATCGTTTTGTTTAAATACTTTTGTACGAATATGCTACAAAAACAGTACGAAAACGTACAGTCCAATAAACCACCAAAGCATTCAGTACCACGAAAGCACCAAAACACAAAAGCAATATTCAGGTTTATGTAGCCACCAAATCTCGAAAACACCAAATTATATGGAAATCATATGAGTTCATATGCATACCTGCAGGTAACCAACTGCTCTTTGTTTATATTTTTTTTCAGTGTTTTAGTGTTTTGGTGGCTTTTGTATTAGAACGTCATCGTAAAAACCGTTTCTTTTTCGGGTTCTGAATGAGCAGATATCGTTGCGTTGTGCAATCTCAGGATTTGCTTTGAAAGACTCAGTCCGATACCCGATCCCGATGGTTTTGTTGTGAAAAAAGGAATAAATATCTTATCCAGCACATCTTTTAATATTCCCGGTCCGTTATCGCTCACCTGTAATGTCACCCTTCCCCTTTTATTCAGGTATCCGAGCAGTTTTATCTGCGCATCGGGCCTGCTAGACAGGGCATGGATTGAATTTTTGATCAGGTTGATCAATACCTGCTCCATCAGTTGCTCGTCGGCAGTGAGTTGGAGCGAATCAGGATCGACATGTATGGACAGCCCGATGTTATTTCGTGCAAACTCATCTTCCAGTAATTTTCGGATATTATTAAAGATTTCAGTGACGGAACATACCTTAAAATTAGGATTTGGGATCCGTGTAAGGTTGCGGTAGGTATTTACAAAATGCAGCAGGCCTGTGCTTCTTTTATTGATTGTCTGAAGGGCTTCCTGGATTTCATTTACCGACTCTCTGTCAAAATTGATATCCGCTGTATCATGCCGGATGTTTATGCCTTTCAGCATCAGGTCGAGTGTTGAAGATAATGAGGCTATCGGAGTTATGGAATTCATGATTTCGTGGGTAAGCACGCGGATCAGCTTTTGCCAGGCCTCTGTTTCCTGTTCTTCCAGTACAGTCTGGATATCCTTAATGGTAACCAGGTATATCAGCTTGTCTTTTATTTTGATGGTACTGGAATAAATAGCCAGCTGAAGGATATCATCTTCAACCTGCACTTTTACCAGTTTATTCTCACCGGGTTTTATGTTCAGCAGGTTTTCAACCAGTTCGGAACTCAGTGTTTCAAGGGCTTTTATGTTCTTTATGGTAGCTACCTGGAAGAGTTTCTTGGCGGCCTTGTTGATCAGCTCAATGTTACCGTCGGTAGTATAGGCTATAACGCTGACATCGATATTCTGAACGATGGTTTGCAGGTAATGAAAATTCTCCTCTTTTTCAGCCCTCACCTTTTGAAAATCTTCAATTACTTCATTAAATGCCTTATTCAGTTCAGCGTATGTGCCTTCCCTTTCTTCCATATTGAAAGAACGTGTGAATTCAGAGAAGCGCACTGATTCAAGAAAACTGGTTAGTTCGCGGTTGGTTTTATCAAGGTACCGGATTAGTGATCCAATCTGAAACAGAATCAGTACACCTGCAATGACAGGTGCAATAAAGTATTTGATCTGCAAGGTATAAAAGAAAAGAAAGATGCATGCAGCAAGCAGGATCACCCTGATAATTATATTAGCCCTGTAGTTCTTAAAGACCATGTTTTTCCATCCTCCGGTATAACGAAGTACGGGTAAGTCCTAATTCCTGCGCTGCCTGCGTAATATTTCCCTGATTTTGTTTCAGTACTTTCTCAATGATCATTTTCTCTATTTCATCCAGGTTAAAAGACTCAAACTCAAGTTCACCTGATCTTCTCCGGGGCGTAGCCAGGATAAAATCATCGGGTTCGAGGGTCGGCGTTTCTGTCATGATAACAGCCCTTTCAATTGCATGCTGAAGTTCCCTTACGTTACCGGGCCAGGAGTAATGCATAAGCTTCTTAATGGCTGCTGATGCAATACCCTTGACACTTTTCTTGTATTTTTTGGAAAAGATCTTCAGAAAATGATTGGCCAGCAATGCAATATCATCGCCCCTTTCGTGCAAGGGAGGCAGGTGTATCTCCACCGTGTTGATGCGGTACAACAGATCTTGCCGGAATATGGTTTTGCTGACCATATCATACACGTCGGTATTGGTTGCGCAGATTAACCGTACATCCACGGATACAGCTTTATTGGAACCTACACGGGTCACTTCCCTGCGTTCAATGGCTGTCAGCAATTTGGTCTGCAGTGGCAGGCTGAGATTCCCGATCTCATCAAGAAAAAGGGTACCCTTCGAGGCGATTTCAAAACGACCGGGTTTTTCCTTTTTGGCATCCGTGAATGCTCCTTTCTCATGTCCGAACAACTCGCTTTCGAACAGGGTTTCGCTGATGGATCCCAGATCAACGCTTATAAATACTTCATCCCGACGGGGCGAATTCCTGTGCAGCGCCCTGGCAACCAGTTCTTTGCCGGTACCGTTCTCGCCCAGGATTAAAACATTCGCATCGGTCTGTGCTACTTTTTTGATCGTATTAAATACCTCCAGCATCTTATCAGAGTTTCCCACAAAATCAATGAATGGCTGATCCATAACGGCACTCATTTCCTTTTGCTTTACCCGTAACTCATCCGCTTCCAGCCGCGACCGCCGCAATTTCACCGATGATGAGATGGTGGCCAGCAGCTTCTCGTTCTGCCAGGGTTTGAGCACAAAATCAGTGGCTCCGGATTTGATGGCCTTAACAGCCTTTTCTGCATCACCGTATGCGGTAATAAAAACCACAACCGACTTTGGCTCAATCTCAAGGATTTTGGCCAGCCAGTCAAATCCTTCTTTCCCGCTGATGGCATCCTTGGTGAAATTCATATCCAGCAGGATAACATCAAAGTATTCACGGCTGAGCAACTCCGGTATCTGTTCGGGATTACTGAGCGTTGTGATCTTTTCAACGTGTTGCTTTAGCAACAGCTTCAAAGCAAACAGAATATCTTCGTTGTCATCAATAGCCAGTATCTTACCAATTTTTTCAATCATGACATGCGCATTATACCAATAACAAATGTAAAGAATTAATTGAAATTTTTGGAGAGAACGCTTATAATCCTTCCGGACTTGGAAAAACCTTTGCTTTTCTGTTATTCGTTACCTTTCGGATGCAATTGTGCATTAACCCAAATTTGCTTATTTTCGGTCTGAAATGCATTAATGCTTTGGCAATAGCAGCCACAACAACCAACACCGATGTTTAAAGTTAACGTTGTATTATTGTTCCTGTTTTTTCATGCTGTTGTTTTGCCGCAATATATCACCACGGATACGGTATACATCGGTTTTGATCCGGATACACTGATCCCCGTTAATTATAAAGTATTATCGGTTACCGATAAACGCACCGTTCATCCCAACCTCGTCAGTTACTCACAGAAAAAAAGACTGCTTGTGATACCGGTCGATCAGGAATTGCTGACAAAGGAAAGCCTGGCAGAGCTTATTATGAAAGGATTTCAGAAAGCCTCCGGGCAACGGGACACTCTTGTGCTGAATATCAATTACTTTATGATCGACCGGTATAAGGGCCACCTGAGTAATCCTTACCTGCTGAAAGCTGATATTCCGGTTTTTAAACTGGAAAATTACGATACACTGCCTGTGGGAACGCTTATCTATAATTACAAATACCCGGTGCCCCGCAAGAAATCAAAGAATCCACAAGTGTGCCAAACCCTGCTGGAAAAATGGTACATGGAATTTAAACTGGACCTGATGGCTACAACCGGTTATATCCATAATGAAAGTCCTGCTCCTGAAAACCTGATTATAAAAACCCTGAAAAGATCTGAATTTTTAAATGCCACTGTGGCGGGAACAATTGGATTGAATTTCTGGCAGGTTGAAGGGGAGTTGTACTTTACGCGTCCCGAAACAGAAAAACGACACTGGTTTTTGGGAAATATTGTAAGATACCAGCACACATCTGATTTTGAAATGATCGGATTCGGAAAGAAATCTGAACACTTTGCTTCAAGAGTCAATGAACGATGGGTTTTCGAAATCACATCCAATTTGCTGGCGGGATATATGAAATGGAAAGAAATCCGGGATATTAAATTATATCATCTTATTCAGGTTTCTCTCTCATCGGCCCAGACTATCAGTTTTAACAGGACGAATGAAAACGGACTGCAATTCAAGGGAGGGCTTTTTGAAAATGTATATTATGTTATTGGGATGAATCCGAAAATTCAGGCCGGAATATATCTGAATATAGGGTACAAATTTTAACAGCTATGCGTCACAAAACTTATATATTGCTCCGATACCTGCTCATGCTGTTATTTCATTACCCTTTTCTCATGCTATATGCTCAGTCATATACCATTTCAGGGTACATAACCGACAAGGAAACTCATGAAACACTGATTGGAGCTACCATTCAGATTAAGGATGAAAACAAGGCCACAAGAACCGACGGGAATGGTTTTTTCAGCATTACAGGCATCAAAAACGGTGAGTATACCCTCAGTATATCACATATCGGATATCGTCCCGAAGAGATAAAACTGAATGTTGAAAACAAGGGAGTTGTGCTGAAAGAAATTGTACTCGTACCGGTACCTCTTCCGATTGAAGAAGTATCTATTATGGCCATCCGGTCTGATGAAACCGGAGACCGCACCATCGAAACCAGTCTTATTGAATTAACCCCGAAAATGATCCATTCCATTCCTACAGCTGGCAAGGATGTTTTTTCAGCTGTAAAGTACCTCCCTGGAATCGACCGTACCGAACCATTTTCTCCATTATACACAGTTCGGGGAGGAGATCCGGGAGAAAATGCCGTTATGCTCGACGGGGTTATGATCTACAATCCCTACCATTCTTCCATCACCTCGGGAATATTTAATACGCTGACAATTAAGAACGTTGATCTGCTGGTTGGTGGATTTGGTGCTGAATACGGGGGAAGAAACTCATCGGTTATGTACATCACTACCATCGATGGTAATCCCGAAGAGCTCCATGGAGAAATAGAACCCAGTACGTTCTATTCAAAATTGTTCCTCGAATTTCCGGCGGGCAAAAATGCTTCGATGATGATCGCCGGTCGTTATCTTTATGATATTGCCACGAATTTTATATTCCAGGACCAGAATTATTTTTATGATTATAACCTTTCCTATACAAACCGGATCAATGAAAGGAACCGGCTTACCCTGAAATATTTTGAATCAAAAGATTATACAGGATTCAATTTGAAGACCTTTTACCGGTATTTTGGGAATACATTCAATACGGATATTTATGAGAATTTTGAGTTGCAGCAACAAAATGACTGGAGAAACCGTGCGGCCACGCTTATCCATAAGTTGATCCTGTCGCCCAGGATCTTTTTAAGAACCCAGGCTTATTATTCCTCCCACCGGTCGAAAAATTTTTCAGGCCTTGATTTCAGACTGGACGTTCCTCAGGAACAGGACGATACATTAAGACTACAGTGGCGGTCCGACAACAAACTGGGCAGTGAAATTACGGATATGGGCTTTAAGTCGGCTGTTTCGATTAAGATATTAAACATTAACGAATTGCGTGCAGGGATTGAATACAATGCGTATATCTTCAGGAACCATATTACCATCAACGACATTGACAACGGATCTTTTACCCGGTATCCATCTATATGGGCGGCTTTTATTGAGGATAGAATCACAACCGGCATATTTTCTTTACGTCCAGGTATACGGTTTACATACTACAACCAGCTTAAATGGCTCTGTGAACCCCGTATTAATGTGACGCTTCAGTTACCGGGTCACATTCGGTTTAAACTTGCTTATGGTCAGTACCTTCAATACATAATCAGTATGAATTCCAATGAGATTGAGATGAGCCAGATAGTTGACTACTATTATCCTTTATGGGACAAGGAACCGAGCAAATCGGTTCATTATATTGCCGGTATTGAAAAGCGTGTAAGTCCATCCCTCAATGTCTCAATTGATGGATATTACAAGGAGATGCCCAGGGTCTATGCTTTCGATATGAATAATTATTTCGGATTTTCCGAGAGAATTCAGCAGGGAAAAGGTAATGCATACGGTGTGGAATTGCTGGTCAATGGACATATCGGAAAAGTATCCGGGTGGTTGTCCTATAGTTATGCCAGAGCAACACGTCAGTTCCCCGGTTCGCAAATTAACCAGGGCAGGGCTTATGATTTTGATTATACGCGCCCACATACCTTTAAGACTGTGCTGACCTACCAGATGACATCGAATTTTGCACTCAATATTTCGCTTGTTTATCTTTCCGGAACAAAAAGAAGTGTTGAGAATACCCAGCAAAGCTATTATTACTATGATCCGGTTAACAATGAAACTGCGTTTTTCCCCATGTATACAACCAATGAAAAGAACAGCGCCAGGATGCCCCCGTTGATAAATCTTGATCTGGGTATTAAAAAACAACTTCTTTCGGGTTTCGGAAAACAATTGTCTGATTTTTTCAGGGCCGATGAATCTTATACCTCTATAACGATCCGGAATATATTGTTTTTATATAGAAATGTTGAATTTTTTATTCCCGGAACAGGCATTCCCGGGTATGAAGACAAATATATACCCTTGGGATCCAATTACATTCCGTCAGTAGGATTAAGTTACACCATTAAATTCTGAGCAAAATGAAAGGATTTCGGATACCGGTCATTGGACTCCTGATCTTCCTGGTAACAGGTTGTCAGGATGTTGTCGATTTTTATATCGGGGTGCCCCTTCAGCCGTCAGTCGACGAGAGCGGTTTTATACCCGGACTCAATATTTTTGGTATAATAAGACCTGATTCTACGGATGCTATTAATAATTCTTTTATCATGCTTCAGAAGGTAATTCCTGCAGTGGGCAGTTCCGATAGCCTGGATGTTGGTACGGCCCTGGTCAGGGTTGAAAAAACCGGTGTTATTGCTGTGACGTACGATTTTATGCTCACCCGTTACGATACGGTTTTCAGACAGGAGGCATACCGGCCGGATGATGATTTCAGCCCACAGGCCGGAGATGTTTTTTTGGTGGAGTGTACCTATACAGGTCTTCCGGTATTGACTGCCGGTACAATTGTCCCAAATGCTCCTGAAATAATGATGAACACGGTGGTGCAAACAGGAAATACCCTGACTTTTGAGATACAGCCTGATACCTCCATCTATATGCTGGATATATACGTTTACGCGGATGGCATGGAAGCCGGTTATCAGCGGATTCCTGGTAATCAGACTGCCGGGACACCCGTGACTTTTTCTTCCTTTCATGGTTATGCAGACAGTATTGACATCTTCGGTTATGATAATAATTTGGCTGTGTATTGCATGACCTCAAACACATCGCTGAATTTCAACAAATATCGTGAATCCTTCAGCACCGTTGAAAATGGCTATGGAGTCTTCGGCGCCCTGAACCATACCCGGGTTTATTTGAAATAGGAAGAAGACCTGACAGTGTCTGTACCAACCCTGACCTGACAGTGTCTACAAGACCTGTCAGTGTCTAAAGATATTACCAGAAAATTTCATTTAAACTCCACTATCAAAATTTTATATTTTTATATTTTGTTTAATTGAAATGCTTGCTGATAATTATAATTATTAGAAAGATTTTTAAAAACACTGACAGGTTTATTACGGTAACCTGTCAGTGTCTTTTTTATTACAAAACCGGATAATATTATTAACCAATGTAAATCATATGAATACAATTCAATCGTTAGAATTTGATGCTTTCTTTCATATTTACAACAGGGATATAAACGGCGAGACCTTATTCAAGGAAGACTCAAACTATGAATACTTTCTTCGTCTTTATAATGAATACATAAATCCGATAGGAGACACATATGCATGGTGTTTGTTAAAGAATCACTTTCATATGCTGGTTTATATTAAACCTGAAGCTGATATTGAATTTATGAAGCCTAAGGAAAATGACAAACGTGTATTCAAACAAATGAAGAAGTACAATCCCACACGTCAGTTTGCAAATCTTTTCGATGCATATGCAAAAGCATTCAATAAGAAATATAAACGGACCGGGGGACTGTTTGAAACACCTTTTCGCAGAATTAATATTGGAAATGATAATTATTTCAGAGAATTAGTGTTTTATATTCATAACAATCCTGTAAAACATGGTTTTGTAAATGAAATATCAGATTATCCATGGTCATCATATTCTTACATCACATCCGATAAGTTAAATGGAATTGTGTGCAAGGAAGTTTTAAATTGGTTTAATTCTGTTTCTGAGTTCATAGAGTTTCATAATCTGAAAACCGAAATAAAGAATATACAGGAATTTGATTTGGAGGATTAGGGTTTTCGATTAATAAAAACACTGACAGGTCTTAGAGACACTGTCAGGTTTCTAATACTTCAAACACTGCCAGGTTTCTAATACTTCAAACACTGTCAGGTTTCTAATACTTCAAACACTGTCAGGTTTCTAATACTTCAAACACTGCCAGGTTTATTGAAAAATGATCCTCGTTTTGTGAAAATTTTGTACATTTATCTGACCCTGGTATGGAATCGTAAGATTAAAGCTATTGAAAGACAGACGCTTAATATAATGAGTTATGAGAAATTCTGATTCTGCAGAACAGAATGGTATTATCAGGGGCTATCTGAAAGGGGAAACCAGGGAATTTTATCTTATTTCAAATTGGATCGAACAGGTTGTAAATCATTACAGCTGGGGACTGAATTATTATAGTGAAGATATTATTCAGGAAGTAAGATTAAAGGTTTTTGTCAATTTGAAAGACACAAATTTTCGAAAGTCTGCGCAATTAAAAACTTATGTCTGCCGTATTGCAAAGTATACCTGTATCGATTTTCTGAGGAAAGCAAAAGCGGGCACAGTTGAAAATATGGATTCACTGGAAATAGCAGAAAAAAATGATGCACTTGGCGATCTGATCTCCCGGGAGAAAGAAAATATTCTTAAAACGAT
>JAFGKY010000139.1 GCA_016928305.1 Bacteroidales bacterium | reverse complement strand
TTTTTAATTAATATGAATGTTTTTAACTCTTTGTTGTTGTCATAGATGTTTAAATAGTATGTAGCAGACGGCAGGTCTCCCATCTCAATGAAGGTTTCCCTGTCGGTAATTCTTTTATTCTGAATAAGGATACCGGAGTTATTATACAGCCGGAAGCCAAGATCTTTAAGCTCATTATTGGACACGGTCAGTTTTATCAAACCGGATGAGGGATTCGGATACACCATAAATTCAACATTAATCTCCCGGGTTTCTTCCAGTCCTGTCAGCACATAAATTTCAAAAGGTTGCTGGCAGCCCTGGGCGACAGTTCCGGATGAACTTACGTTGGTAGTATAAGCTGCCTGTCCGACAGTATAACTCACTGTGCCTCCGGCACCGGCAGCATTTCCGCCTGATGCAGCGACGGCTTGCTGTGCCTGCATGGTTTCATGGCCAAACAGGCAGAATACGATAAGCATCTTAGCTAAGTGTTTCATTTATATATTTATATAATGAAGTGATTATTTTTTCCCCGCAATCTCTTCAAGAACCTGAATCAATAAGGTCAATAAGGTAGGTGATAGGGTATATACGAAAGACCTGTAAATAAGTTGTTATTATGTAAGAATATATTTCACCCCTCTTGCCAAAGCAAAACATTATGCCACCAAAACACTAAAATAATATTAAGATTTACAGGTTAACAAGTTGAAAGATTAACCGTCAACTGTGAACCGTGAACTTTCAATTGCCGTTCAACGTCTTCTCCCTCCTGCTGGTTTGGGGTTGTACCCCAAACCCTTCTGTTACTGATTTGCATTGTTAATCACCCCTTCCCCATCCCAGTCTTTCAACAAACATTACCAGACAGAATTTATTACCGGCAGGTTAGTTTCATACTGTTTTGCTTTCGCAATTATCGCAGGTACAACCTGCTTGTGGTCTGTTTAAAGATTCGGGCTGCAAGCCCGAATCAGCTAGGGGGATAATTTGGATGTTTGTTCAGATATTAATACTCTAAATTTTTATTAATTTTAATCTGGTAACCATAATAACTTAATCAATGAAAGGCTCATTAATCCTTTCTATTGTGACTTTTATTTTAATTCCTTTACATATATATTGTCAAACACCTGGTCAAATTACTAATCAGCAGCAAAAGAGAATTGCTTTAATAATTGGTAACGGGAACTACATTGCTGGCCCACTTGCCAATCCTGAAAATGATGCCAGAGCAATGAAAGCTGCTCTTCAAAATGTTGGATTCGAAGTTACGAAATATGAAAATCTGACCCAGGGTCAGATGAAGAAAGCAATTGATGAGTTCGGAGATAAACTAAAAGCCTACGATGTTGGTTTGTTTTATTATGCAGGACATGGTATTCAATCAAAGGGTAATAATTATCTCATACCGGTTGATGCCCAATTAACAACTGAAAAACAAGTTGAATATGATTGTGTTCAGGCCGATAGGATTTTGGCACTGATGGATGGATCAGTAACTAAAGTTAATATTATTATACTTGATGCATGCAGGAACAATCCATTTGAAAGAAGTTGGACCCGTTCAGCAACTGGCAAAGGGTTAGCATTTATGGATGCACCCACAGGCACTTTAATTGCATATGCTACTTCTCCTGGAAAAACCGCATCTGATGGTAGTGGAATAAATGGCTTGTACACCTCTGCTATTTTGGAAAGTATTCAGATATCTGATATTACAATTTTACAGATGTTTCAGAATGTCAGGAATATTGTCGTTCAAAAATCCAATAACCAGCAAATACCTTGGGAATCAACATCATTGATCGGGGATTTTTATTTTAGTCGTTCAATAGTTTCTTATAAAAATGTGCCTGTTATTGGTGATATTAAGGAAACAATTACATATGGTAAAATTGAATTGACCTCTGAGATTTCAGGCGAATTGTATTTAGATGATAATAAAATTTACACATTGAAATCAAATACATTAGTATCAATCGACAGTGTTGCAACTGGAGATCATATAATTAAAATATCAGGACCTGAAAATTGGTTAAAAAATATAACTGTAAATAAAGATCAAACAACTAGCATACATGCAAAAAAAGATCTTGATTATATAATCAAATCTGCCAACAGAAATGAATTTACTGACTACCGTGATGGTAGAAAATACAGTTGGGTAAAAATTGGAGATCAGATTTGGATGGCAGAGAATCTGGCATATTTACCTCGGGTAAATGCTCCATTTGTTGGATCGAAAACTGATCCTTATTATTATGTTTACGGATATAATGGCGACGACGTGGATTCTGCCAGGGCGACAAAAAACTATATTATATATGGAACGCTTTATAATTGGCCTGCAGCAATGAATGGTTCATTGAGCAGCAATTTAAATCCTAGTGGTGTAAAGGGAATATGTCCCAACGGATGGCATTTACCCAGCGACGCGGAATGGAAGGAATTATCTGAATATTTAGGAGGTCAGAGAATTTCAGGTAGTAAATTAAAGGAAACCGGATTTGATCATTGGTATGACCCAAATACTTCAGCAGCCAATAGTAGCGGATTTACGGCATTGCCGGGAGGTATCCGATTTAATAATGAATTCTTATACCTTGGGCTTTATGGATTGTGGTGGTCATCAAGTGGAAATTTCGAACGTTACACCTGGACTCGTATTTTAAGCAATAAAAATGGTAAACTAAGAAGAGGTCGTTATGATGGCGGGCACGGTTACAGTATCAGATGCGTTAGGGATAAATGAATTAATTTAACAATTGAGGCACAGTGTATAAAGTCTTTTTTATAAATTCGTTACATGGACGACGAAATCCGAAATACAGCTTTTATTTGGCTTGAAGAACAAACCAACATCCATGGCGATGTCCTGCCATGGGAGATTTTGCACAAGGGATTTGAATTTCGTGGTGAGCGAATAATTCTACTTGGTCCCTCCGGGATATGGAAACCAAAATCCATGAATTTGCCCCTTTATAATTTATCTGGGGTCGGACCGAAAAAATATCATTGAAAATCAATTAATTGACTCTAAAAACAAGGCTTTTTTTGGCCTTAGAGCAATGTTTTTAGGCTAAAAAAGGGCA
>JAFGKY010000138.1 GCA_016928305.1 Bacteroidales bacterium | reverse complement strand
TGAACAGGATGGAAGTCTGGAAAAGGATATTAAGGGATTCTAATGATGGACAGGATGAACAAATATTATCTTGTCTATCCTTTCAATCCTTTTATATCCTGTTCAAGACTTTCATCCTTTTACATCCTGTTCCAGACTATTCACCAATCTGTTGTTGTAAACACGTTTAAACTGCAATTCGGTATTTCCGAAATTTATCAACAATCCGTGGGCAATATTATAGGCTTCGAGGTAATTAATAGCCTGTGCCAGATGTACTTTTTCGATGTTCTCCAGGGCCTTCAATTCAACCATTAAACATTGTTCAACAAAAAAAACTACCCGGCGGGTACCGATCGATACTTCGCGATAGTATATTTCCATCTCCTTTTCCCGTTCAAAATCAATTTGCCGGTAATCAAACTCTATAGCAAGAGCACGCTGATAAATAACTTCCTGGAAGCCATTCCCCAACGTATTATGTACCTGCATGGCACAACCTATTACTTTATGCGTAAGTTCGTTGATTTCCGATAACTTTTTCATAAGATGACATGATTTAATATTTCAATATCTGGAACAGGATCTTAAAGGATTTTAATGATCGACAGGATGATTGAATATTATCCTGTCCATCTTTTAAATCCTTTTACATCCTGTTCAAGACCTCATCCTTTTACATCCTGTTCCCAACTACAAATTCTTAATCTCCCCCACCAGCTTCTGCAGCGTATCCTTTGCATTTCCAAATAACATACGGGTTTTATCGTTGTAAAAGAGGTTGTTTTCGATGGCAGCGTAACCTTTGCCCATACCGCGTTTCATAACAATAATATTCTTTGCTTCGTGGGCATTGACGATGGGCATGCCGTAGATAGGACTGGCAGGATCGTCAAGGGCAGCCGGGTTGACAACGTCGTTGGCACCGATGATCACGGCCACATCGACATTCGGCATGGAAGGATTGATGTCGTCCATTTCCATGAGCTTTTCATAGGGAACATCGGCTTCGGCCAGCAACACGTTCATATGACCAGGCATACGGCCCGCAACCGGGTGGATGGCATATTTTACATCCACGCCGCGTTCGGTAAGCATTTCATCGAGTTCACTGCAGATATGCTGTGCCTGTGCAGCGGCAAGTCCGTATCCGGGGATGATCACAACTTTCTGGCTGTAATTGAGCAGCACGCTGGCATCGCTGAGGGTAATCTCCTTGATGTTGCCGGCGACCTCCATAGCAGAACCTGCGACAGAGCCGCCGAAAGCGCCCAGAATGACGTTACCGAGTGACCGGTTCATGGCCTTGCACATTAAAATGGTAAGGATAGTACCGGCTGATCCCACCAGGATACCACCGGTGAGCATAGCCTGGTTGTTATACAGGAATCCTCCCATGGCTGCAGCAACGCCTGTAAATGAGTTCAACAGGGAGATAACGACAGGCATATCAGCCCCACCGATGGGCATTACGAAAAAGACACCATATACCAGGGCTATACCAATCAATATGTACATCCAGATCATCTCTCCGCGGGGATCAACTTCGCCGCGTGACATAATATAAGTCGCAAGAGCAATGATAATCAGTAAAAAGCATATATTGATAACCCTGATCACAGGAGACTTCCAGTCTTTGATCCAGCCGTCGAGTTTTCCAAAAGCTATCATACTGCCGGCAAAGGAGACGCTTCCGATGACCATGGCCAGAATAATGGCCAGCACTTCACCGTGAAACATGATGGCCAGGTGAGATTCTCCTCCCAAATGTGGAAATTCCATAAGAGAAATAAGTGCAGCACAGGCTCCTCCCATTCCATTAAAAAAAGACACCAGCTGGGGCATGGCCGTCATTTTCACTTTCACGGCTATCAGCCACCCCACCACCAGGCCTGCCATAATAGCCGTCAGGATATAGCCGACATTGTGAATACGCTCGTTATTATGCCTGTGCCAGAGGATGGTAGCAACAATGGCAAACGTCATTCCGAAAGCTGCCAGCAGGTTACCGCGACGTGCTGTCAGTGGGTGGCTCAGCATTTTCAAGCCAAATATGAAAAGGACTGAGGCTATAATATAACTGATCTCCAGGATGTAAGTGCCTATAAAATTCATATTATTTGGTTTACTTGTGTGTACTATTTTTTGGGTGCAGGTTTCTTTTTAAACATATCGAGCATACGATCGGTGACCACAAAACCACCTACCACGTTCAGGGTTCCCAGGAATACGGCAAGGAAACCGAATACCATGGCAAGAAGGCCTTCGGCATGCCCCATAACGATGATGGCTCCGATAATTACAACGCCATGTATGGCATTAGCTCCCGACATAAGAGGCGTGTGAAGTATGGCCGGAACATTCGAGATCACTTCAATACCCAAAAATATTGAGAGGATTACCAGGAATATTTCCTGCTTATAGGTGTAGATAAATTCAAGTATGCCTTCCATTTTATTTATTGATTTTATGATTTATTGATTTTATGATTTATTGATTTGCTTTGCCCGCCGTAGCTTCAGCGAAGGTGGGTTGATTTATGATTCATAGTACATATTATTAGTCCACAGTCGACCGTCCACAGTCCACAGAATAATACATAAGCGTTTATGATCAGTGTTCCGCAACACCAATTCTCACTCTCGTTCCCGGTATACACTCAACTTGTTACTCGTCACTTGTTACTTGTCACTCATATTAATAGTCAACAGTCCACGGTCCACATAAAACACATAAGCGTTTATGGTTGATGGTTTGTAATATCAAATCCCAACTCCCATACCCAACACACACTCAACTTGTCACTTGTTACTCGTCACTATACTCCTGATCCTCTCATTCATGATTTCTCCCTTATGCGTCAGGCAGGTACCTTTCACAATTTCATCGGTAAAATCCAGGTTCAGCTGCCCCCCCTGATTAATTAACAGCTTCAGAAAATTGATCATATTATTGTTGTACATGCGACTGGCATCTGCAGGCATATCCGACGGATAATCGGATTTTCCGATAACAGTGATACCGTTCACCACAATGGATTTATCATTTTCAGTATACTCGCAATTCCCTCCCGTGGAGGCTGCCAGGTCTATTATCACCGATCCGGGATTCATGGCATTGACGGTTTCCTTTTTTATCAATACCGGTGCTTTTTTACCCGGGATCTGGGCTGTAGCAATGATCACATCCGATTTGACCGCATGATTATGGATGAGCTCACCTTGCTTTTTCAGGAATTCTTCGGTTTGTTCAACGGCATAACCTCCGGCTGCTGCGTCTTCCTTCGCCCCTTCCACTTCAATGAATTTCCCTCCCAGACTCATCACTTCCTCTTTCACGGCAGACCGTACATCAAAAACTTCAACCACAGCACCCAGTCGCCGGCCTACTGCCAAAGCCTGCAGACCCGCAACACCGGCACCCAGAATCAGCATCCTGGCAGGTTTAATGGTTCCAGCAGCCGACATGAACATTGGGAAGAACCTGGGAAAAGACGAAGCTGCTTCCAAGACTGCTTTATAACCGGCAACGGTGGCCATGGAAGAGAGTATGTCCATAGCCTGTGCAAGGGTAGTCCTGGGAACGAGCTCCATACTGAAAGAAGTAACTTCCCGTTGCTGCAATTTTTTTAGAAAAACTTCATTTTGATAAGGATTAAAACAACCTATCATTATGCATGCCGGGGCGATTTGTTCAAGCAGGTTATCGGCCAACGGCTGTATCATAAGAATCATATCTGACCCGGTTAATACTTCATGTCGGGATACAGGCATACCACCTGCTTCCTGGTACTGCCGGTCGGTATAATAGGCAGAAGCTCCGGCATTATTCTCGACCAGGATATCGCATTGCAATGATTTTAATGATTTTACACCTTCGGGTGTGAGGGCCACCCTTTTTTCGGGTAGCTGTTCTTTTAACACTCCAATCTTCATGAATTATGCTTTATCTGAGTATTTACTGTGGCCTCCGGAACATGCCTCCGGAAAAACAAAACGCAAATATAAATATTCCGGATATTTATACGAATAACTTTTGACTATTTTGAATTTTTTGTTGACCGATCTGCTACTTCATCTGGCCGAATTCAGGGGAATGCCGGATTAATGATTTGTATGAAAAATCCAGAAGTGTTATTATCATGAATCAATTATTGCAATCCAAAAACCAGTTATATTTGTTTCCAATATTCTTCTTAAAAAATTTGATAAAGACTGTATTAAGAAGCCTTAAAAACTGATTGAATGAAACCCATATCAATTCTCGATCCCGATCCTGAAACAATAGCCAAATACGGAGTTTGTGGTTACAAGAACAGCAAAACACAGGGTTTTAATGAGAAAATTGCCTGGTTGAAAGAAAGATATAAAGAAGGTTTGAAAATGAAGATCATCTATACTGAAGAACATGGTTCCCAGGGAATGATAGAATACATTCCGGGTGAATATTGCTGGAGACCTGTTGATGCAAGCGGATATATGTTTATTCATTGTCTCTTTGTTGGTTTCAGGAAAGAATACAAAGGAAATGGATATGCATCAAAATTAATAGCGGAATGTGAAATGGATGCCAGGCAACAAAAGAAGTCTGGCGTTGCTGTTGTCACAAGGAATGGCTCGTTTATGGTTGACAGCAGGATATTCATAAAAAATGGATATGAAATCGCAGATAAGGCTTCTCCCGATTTTGAGTTGCTGGTTAAACGATTTGATAAGCATTCACCACTGCCGTATTTTAAAGACAATTCGCATCATCTGACCGGCAAATATGCATCGGGATTAACACTGATAAGGGCTGATCAATGTCCGTACACCGTCAAGAACATAAACGAAATCCGTGAGGCAGCTGTGAAACAATTCGGATTGAAACCAACCCTGGTTACATGGCGGAGTCACACGGAAGCGCAAAACAGTCCGATGGTATTTGGCACCTTTGGTATTCTGTATAACGGGAAAGTAATTGCTGAGCATCCGATCAGCAAGACACGGTTCATGAATATCATGTCGAAAGAAATAGTCTGAATGCTGAAGCAGTGAAATGCGAAATGGGTTAACGAGTCATGCAAGTCGTGCAAGTAATGCAGGTCTCGCAATAGAATTATCAGGAATTCGTAAATTAACGTAATCAAGGTTTCTTACTACTAACTACTATCTACTAACTACTAATTTCAGCAAACGCCCTTACCGGAAACGACCCCAGTCCTTTAATTTTGGGAGGAACACAATAAAAACGAAATCCGGAAGGCGGCAATGATGAAAGGTTACACATATGCTCAATGATGGGGATGCCTGCCAGCAGCAATGTGGAATGAACAGGCCGTATACGTGTACGTGTGTCATCAATATTATAGGTGTCAATTCCTACCAGTTTAACTCTTTTCTCAACCATCAGTTTTGCTGCCGCATCGGTAAGGTAAGGATGATTCTGAAAATACTGTTCTGTTTGCCAATAGATATCCCAACCGGTATAGATAAGCACAGCTTTTCCTTCCAGTTCAAGTCCTTTAAAAAAGGACTCATCAATAGCAATAGAATCGCTTGCCGGAGCTTCGATGAGGATACCTTCAAGTCCCGTCAGCACCCCCAGTGAAATCTCCGAAAGATCAGCTCCATCGGCATATCGGTGGAAAGGCACATCAATAAATGTTCCGGTATTGGTAGCCAATTCTATAAATCCGATATGAAATTCTGTACCTTCATCATATTTTTTTCTGGATTCCTCACGGGAAAGCAAGTCCCTGATAACCGGGGCCGGTACTCCCTGATATGTATTCATCCCATGTGCTATGGTATGGCTCAGATCGATACATTTTGTTGCAGACATAGTCTTGGTAAATGCTTTGTTCATTGTTTCAGGCTTTTGGTTTTAATATGTCGGGTTCCGATTCTGCTTAAAAAAAGACAGTTAAGCAAGCTGATTTACTTATAAAGATCCGAAATAATCGCTAATAAACTGCATCATCCTTGTAAAATGCGATCCTTCCCAATATATTCGTTTACAGCCGGTACATTGGTAAAAAACAGTATAATGTTTTTTTGTAAGCGGTTCCAGCTGATCAAGCAGGGTATCTTTATCCACTTTTACAATAGGTTCATTACAGACGGTGCAACGGCTGAAAGGTTTGAAAAGATGATTGAGCTGCAGCCGTTTTGTGACTTCGGTGAATTGTTCCCTGGGATCATCGGCCTGCACAAACATGCCGTGACTGACCTTGCCGTTCTTCAGGATACCCTTGTCGCGTGTAAGGATAATGCGTTTTTCATCCAGTGAAATCCGGATAATCTCGGCATCTGATAAGCTTTTATCATAAAAACAGTCGAATCCGGCCAGTCTGAGGTACCGGACAAGTTTTCCCAGGTGAACATCCAGCACAAAACGGGGATTGCGCAAGGCTTGTTTCCTGAGATACTGTAATCCACTAATATCAAGGCTCTCGAAAACAGGGTAAACGGCAACCCTGTCGTTATTTTTCAGCCTGTAGGAAAAATCAACAGGATTGCCATTGACCAGAATCATATCCACTTCGGTATGAGGGACACCCAGTGATTCAATAGCATCTTTTACAGAAGGTCGGCCCATATAAGAAAATTCAAATTCCTTTTTGCGGTATTTCTTGCTCAGGAACTGGTTCAGTTCTTCGTAAAACCTGAAAGTAACAATACCAGGCATAGTAAACTGTAATATAATCAGAATGCAAATTTACTTGATAATATGCAAAAGAAAAACAGGAGCAATTTCAATAAAAGTATTCGTCTTGTTATAAATAATGAGAATTAAGAATTTAAAATAATTGATAGACAGACAGATGCATTTGCAAATGATTAATTCATCGGAAATACACACTATGATTCCCTTGCAGGATAATAGTTGAAATCATATTCCAAATGCTCCTCACCCCTGCCCCTCTCCACCGTGGTGAGGAGAAAGACAAAGATCTAGCGACCAGTTTATTCTCCCCTCTCCAAAATTGGAGAGGGGCAGGGGGTGAGGATAAAAAGGCAAATGCAACATCGGGATGAATTGAATATGAATTAGGAGAACACAAGGGACCGTGTTTAACTGTTTTGAATTCATATTTTACTTTATTAAACAAATTACAGATGTTAACTTGATGGTATTGAGGCTTCGGCAGGCAGGTTGGTGGTATTGTATTTAGCCATGAAAGCACCCGGAAACTAAGGTATCACAAAGTAATCTATGCATATTTATCTGTTATATAAAAAGTTATTTAATCAATTATTATATCGTACTCACGTTAATTATAAATTGGTATTTTTTCTCATGAAATCCATAACATGATTTTTATCTTTCCGACAAAAATGCTTTTTCGGTAACTTTAACTGAAGTATATCTAATCCATAAACAAAATGACAAAAATTACACGTGAAGAAGCGCTTCGGTACCATTCCAGCGGCAGACCGGGCAAAATTGAAGTGATACCCACAAAACCCTATAATACGCAGTATGACTTATCAATGGCTTATACTCCGGGAGTTGCAGAGCCCTGCCTGGAAATCCAGAAAAATTCAGAAGATGCCTATGTGTATACATCCAAATGCAACCTGGTGGCTGTTATCTCGAATGGCACAGCAGTGCTGGGTCTGGGCGATATTGGTGCCATGGCAGGTAAACCGGTGATGGAAGGGAAAGGCTTGCTTTTTAAAGTATTTGCTGACGTGGATGTATTTGATATTGAAATAAATGAGAAAGATGCTGATAAGCTTATCCGTATCGTTGAAGCCGTATCTCCTACTTTCGGAGGCATAAACCTGGAAGATATCAAAGCTCCGGAATGTTTTGAAATTGAAGAACAACTTAAGCAGAAATTAGACATCCCGGTTTTTCATGACGACCAGCATGGAACCGCGATCATTTCAGGAGCAGGGCTACTCAATGCATTGGAAATCAACGGCAAGAAGATAAACGAAATCAGGGTAGTTATCAACGGTGCAGGGGCTGCGGCCATCTCATGTGCAAAATTATACAAGAGGCTCGGTGTAAAGAGAGAGAATATTTTTATGTTGGACAGTAAAGGACTGATAACCAAACGAAGAACTGACCTGAACAAATACAAACAGGAGTTCGCCCAGGATGTCTCCATTACCACCCTTGCCGAAACAATAAAAGGAGCAGACGTTTTCCTGGGACTCTCGGTGGGAAAAGTTTTGACACCTGAAATGCTTAAGACGATGGCTCCTAATCCGATTGTTTTTGCCATGGCGAATCCTGTTCCCGAAATTGCATATGATGAAGCTGTGGCAACAAGATCGGATATAATTATGGCCACCGGGCGATCGGATTATCCCAACCAGATCAATAATGTGCTGGGATTTCCTTTTATTTTCAGGGGAGCACTGGATGTAAAGGCAAGAACCATCAATGAGGAAATGAAGCTTGCTGCCGTGCATGCACTCGCTAAACTGGCTAAGGAAGATGTTCCTGAAGCGGTCAATGTGGCATATAAAGTTCATAATCTTTCTTTTGGAAAAGAATACATTATACCCAAACCCCTTGATCCCAGGCTGATTACCAAAGTTGCACCGGCAGTTGCAAAAGCAGCCATGGATACCGGTGTGGCAAGAGCACAAATTACAGATTGGAAAACTTATGAAATTGAACTTCTGAAGCGCATGGGTATTTACAATAAACTGGTAGACGATATCCGGAACAAAGCTTGTCAGCAACCCAAACGCATTGTCTTTACCGATGCAAACAATTTTAAAGTACTTAAAGCAGTTCACCTGGTAATGCAGGAAGGTATTGCGATTCCGGTACTCATTGGAAATCATGAGGATATCCGAAAACTGGCCGGTCAATATAACCTTGAATTGAACGGAATAGCGATAATCGATGTTTACAGCCCAAAAGAATATGAGAGAAGAAAACAGTATGCTCAGTTGCTGTTTGAAAAACGCAAACGAAAAGGGATGACCCTGGATGAGGCCATGGAAAAAATGAGAGATCCTAATTATTTTGGGGTAATGATGGTTGAGACCGGCGATGCCGATGGTTTTATTTCGGGTTTCTCGACACAATATGCAAATATCATACGACCTGCATTGCAAATAATCGGATCGAACAATTCGCTGAATCATATTGCAGGAATGTACATTATTACCACAAAACAGGGTCCTTTCTTTTTTGCTGATACAACTGTTAATATCGATCCATCTGCCCGTACCCTTGCTGATACCACCCTGCTGACAGCTAACCAGGTCAGAAGGTTCAACCTGGTCCCCCGTATTGCTCTCCTGTCGTTTTCCAATTTTGGATCAAACCGTACAGAAAGTCCGAACAAGGTGAGAGAGGCTGTGGAAATACTTCACCGGGATTATCCCGACCTGATCGTAGACGGGGAAATACAGGCAAATTATGCCTTTAACCGGTCGCTGCGTCAGGAAAAATTCCCTTTCAGCAAGCTTGCTGACATGGAAGTAAATACAGTAATTTTCCCGGATCTGAATTCAGGCAATATTGCTTATAAAATGATGCAGGAACTGGCAGGCGCGGAAGTTATCGGGCCCATCCTGATGGGGATCCGCAAACCCATAAACGTTTTACAAATGGGAAGCTCGGTAAGGGAAATTGTTAACATGACAGCCATAACGGTTATCGATGCCCAGACGGTATCGGATGAGATTATCAGGTTGTAGGCGTTGTTTATGATATGAAGTTAGCAGTGAAAAACTAAAAACGAATAGTGAAAAGTGGAATATATCTTTATACACAATACATCAGAGCCTGACTTTTGGGCACTTTTCGTTTTTCACTTTTCGTTTTTCACTTTTCGTTTTTCACTTTTCGTTTTTCACTTTTCACTTCTTAAACCCCAGCGGATATTTATTCCCCTTAATATCAATAAGGGTTCCACGTACTGAGCCGACAATAATCGGCGACTCAATATATACCGGTATGCGGTTTTTATCGTTGGTTACCCAGATGAACATTCTTTCGCCACTCTTAAAAACACTGCCCTGAATAAGCATAGCGCTGAACTTAATGCAGTCGATTACGCCAAGTTTTTTAATTTTCTTTTTTTCTGTTCCAAGGAACCTGAAAAATATGTTATAGATCCCATCATCCAGCAGGATGGTGATCGGAATGGTATCATTGACCTTACAATGGGAGTAGTCGAGATTACGAACGTAATACAAAATGGAAACAAGGTCAAAGGTACATTCAGGTATCGTCAGGGTATCATTCACCAAGGGTTTGTCATTGTTTTGCATCTGCATATAGGCCACTCCCCTCCGGTGATCAAAAACGTAACGGTGTTTTATCGTATAACCTCCTTCGTATACATCGCGATTAAATACAATCGGCTTGAGTGATCCGGGATACACCCATGATTCATAACGATCACGAACCTTAAAAAACCAGTCCCAGCTTTTATAAGTCGCACCAACTGCAAGCAGGTGCAAACAAGGAATGTCAGATACCCTGCTTTCCTTAACGGAAAACAAAACCTCACCCACATCGGTCCAGAAAACAAACCAGTTATACGAAATGCAATACCGTGCTTCTTCCCCGGGCTGAAAAGAAAAGTCCCGGAAACTACAGGCCTGCTTCTGGCTCATAGTGGCATTGCTGACCAATGATAAAAGAAAAAGCAGCAGGCCGTATATTTTAGGATTGAATCTCATAACTTAATTTTCCCGGCACCCGGCCGTTACTAATCATAACTTGTTCTGCGTTATTATATTGTTTCTGTAAAACTACTTAATTCTACTTTGACAGATTGAAAAATCACTGAAATTCCTAAACTGTCAAAGTAGAATTAAATGAAAAAAATTTTCAACATGTATGCAAAGACTTTTCAATTATCCTGTGCGTGTCTGTAAACATCACAAAGATTTTGTAATTTTATGTCTCTTTAAATACATTGCCAGTTATAATGAAACGCACATATCCCTTTGGTTTCCGCCTGACATTTGTAATGTTGTCCATTATGTTGCTGATATATGCCATTATACTGGCCAAGGAATTTCTTTACCCGCTGGCTTTTGGCATATTATTATCCTATTTATTATATCCCATCGTAAATTTTCTTGAAAAAAAAGGGACACCCAGAATACTGGCCATTCTGACCGGTATTCTGTTCGCTGCCCTGGTTTTTACATTCATCGGGATTTTTATTTTTAAAAGGATCAGCCTGTTCACGGATGAATTGCCCTTTTTTCGGCAAAAAATGATCGATCATATCGATCAGTTTCAGTCCTTTATAAACCACGAACTTGGAATTCCGGGTAACAGCCTTAAGGAATTCCTGCTCGGAAACCTGATGAACGTGGGTACGCAATCAGAAAAGATCTTTTCAGCAACCACCGGTACAATCTTTATTATTCTCATGCAACCGGTGTATATCTTCCTGTTCCTTTATTACCGCACGAAGTTTGCCTATTTTATCCTTAAAATTACGGGACGGAACAACAGGCCGATCGTCGTTAAAATCCTGAAGGAAATAGCAACGGTTGTAACACGCTATATGCTGGGGGTTACAACGGTGGTATTGATTCTCTGTGTTTTTAATTCGGCAGGATACATCCTCATAGGGATCAAATATCCTTTGCTGATGGGGGTTGTATCGGCCTTGTTCAGTTTCGTTCCCTATTTCGGCAATTTCATCGGAGGTTCAATTCCCTTTTTGTTTGCATTGCTGACCGAAGATTCCCTGAAATACTCAGTAAGGATAATTATTTTTGTATACATTGTCCACTTGCTTGAAAACAACATTCTTTCACCCAATATTGTTGGCAACAATGTACGGATCAATCCTTTTGTCATTATTATCGGGCTGATTATGGGGGGCATGATATGGGGCTTGCCCGGCATGCTGGTCATCATTCCTTTTCTGGCCATGCTGAAAATAATATTCAAGGATATACCGTCAATGCAGCCCTATTCGTATCTTTTAGGAACGCGTGGCACCAGGAGGCATGCCCTGACCATAGAAAATATCAGGAAATTCGGGAGAAGATTCAAAAATAAGGGACAAGGGACAAGCCTGTCTGCCGGCGAGGCAGGGGACGAGTGATAAGAGACATGTAGTCAGAGTTAGTGTTTAGAGTATTGTCAGTTGTCATCCTGCATGCATGCCTTATGTTGGCCCTTGCTATGGCAGGCAAGCTCTGATTATTAAGAACTAATACATCATTCCATTATTTCCTTTCTGTTTTTTTAACATTTTTTATTTGGAAATTTAAAACACTATTGTTTACTTTGTATCTCAAAGTACTTTTAATCATGAATTCAAATCAGGAACAGTTACAGCACCTTTCAGAAATCAGGAATCTAATGGAACGCTCCTCAAGATTCCTTTCACTAAGTGGTCTTTCTGGAATTGCCGCCGGCCTGACAGCCCTTATAGGCTCGGGAGTGGCTTTTTTTTACCTTGGACATGATGACCGTTATTTCGATAGTAACGCGTATTTTCAGAACAAGTTATACGGGGATATGCAGGACGGGACAGGATTCCTTGTTACGGATGCCCTTATCGTACTTTTTCTGGCACTGGGATCAGTCATCTATTTCACAACACGGAAGGCCAGGAGAAATAACACGAAAGTATGGAACAATACTTCAAAAAGACTGCTGATAAACGTTTTCATCCCTCTTGCGGCCGGTGGTGTTTTTTGTATTGCCCTGCTTATCAATGGGATTTTCTTTCTGATTGCCCCGGCCACACTTGTTTTTTACGGACTTGCACTGGTACATGCCAGTAAATATACATTACCCGATGTTCGCATGCTGGGTTTTGCCGAGATCATTACCGGACTTGCAGCATCTTTCCTGGTGGGGTATGGACTGCTTTTCTGGGCTTTTGGTTTTGGTGTGCTTCACATCCTTTATGGAGTTATTATGTATTATAAATATGAATGGAAAACAAATCCGGTCTGAACGAATTCATATCAATTCCCGTGAAAGAAATAATATCAGGCCTGAATAAAATATTTGACAGTCGTATCAGGCTGGGAATAATGTCGGTGCTGGTTGTGAATGACCGGGTGGACTTCAACACTCTAAAGGAATTGCTGAATATCACCGACGGGAACCTTGCCAGTCATATTGCCTCCCTTGAAAAGAGCGGATTCATCGAAGTCTCAAAACAATTTATCGGCAGGAAACCGAATACCCAATATGCTGCTACAGATAAAGGGAAACTGGCTTTTCGTGAACATCTCGATTACCTTGATAAATTACTGAAGAGCCAGTCGAATGTGTAATATTTTTTATCTTTTTACTTTGTATTTCAAAGTACTTTTATTAATAATAAATCAATAGTATGGAAAATCTGGAAAAAATTCACATGCGTATTACCGATTCCGTCAGTTTCAAACTGGCGATTATCGCAATTATCACATTGCTGTTGCTCATACCTGCCGGTATGATACAGAATCTGATCAGGGAACGCGAACAACGGTGTAAGGATACGATCAACGAGGTGACCTCAAAATGGGGAAATTCACAAACTCTTTGCGGACCGGTCCTCACCGTACCGTACAAAACCTATATGCAGACCAACGATGGCATCGTGACCAGCATCCACCACGCCCACTTTCTGCCGTCATCCCTTGATATTTCCGGCAGTGTTGTTCCCGAAGTACGCTACCGCGGTATTTATGAAGTTATTGCGTACAAAACCAGTTTGTTGTACCAGGGCAGTTTCGATCCCGTTGATCTTAGAACCCTTTCAATTAATCCGACCGATGTGCTGTGGAAAGAAGCAATTATTGAAATCGGCATCCCCGACATGCGCGGCATCAACCAGCCGGTTATTGTCAGCTGGAACGAAAGCCGTGTGCCGATTGCACCCGGAATTCCTGTTAAGGATATTAATCCTTCGGGAGTCAATGCAAAAGTCAATGTAACAGAAAATACCATGAATATCTTTTCTTTCCGGCTTGATTTAAACGGTAGCCATTCTCTTAATTTTGTACCCTTGGGAAAAGAAACGATGGTCAACCTTTCATCGCCATGGAAGGATCCGAGTTTTATGGGTGCCTTTGTACCCGATGAACATCATATCAGCGATACGGGTTTTACTGCCCGTTGGAACATATTGCAGCTGAACCGGAATTACCCGCAGCAATGGACCGATGATCATGCTGAAATCAATGAATCGGCATTTGGTGTAAATTTAATAGTATCTGTAGATACATACCAGAAATCAATGCGCTCGGTCAAATATGCCATTCTGTTTATTGCGCTGACCTTTCTGATTTTCTTTTTTGCTGAATTTATCCATAAAACAAAGGTACATCCAGTTCATTATTTACTGGTAGGCATCGGTCTGATCATTTTCTATACCTTGCTTACAGCTCTATCGGAACATATTGGATTTGCCTTATCCTATTTCATGGCAAGCATGGTTATCATTACCCTTATCTCCTTATTCGCACAGTCGTTGTACAAAAAAATCAGGGTATCTCTTACAGTAGCCATTTCGCTTACAGCCTTATACGTTTTCTTATTTGTTGTACTGCAATTGACCGATTATGCCTTATTAATCGGTAGCGCTGGTCTGTTAATCGTGCTGGCCATTATCATGTACTTTTCAAAGAAAATTAACTGGTATGAAACGGTTACATACAGGAACCATAAAAAAAGTACAGAACAATAATCATACAGGAGATCCCGGTGGGAAATATTGTTCCCGCCGGGATCTGAAAGCATGCTGAGATACCACTTGTGAAAACGGGATATTTTGCCAAATTGCATATAAAAAAGTCAATCCATGAAAAACACAAGCAAGAAATTATCCTTTAAATTAAGACTGACAAGCTTTCAATACGCATTCAAAGGACTTGCATCAGCTTTCCGGCAGGAGCACAATATGCGGATCCATATTTTCGCAGCCATCATAGCCATATTACTGGGTTTCATTTTTAAGATCAGCACGTTGGAATGGGTGGGAATTGCCGTGGCGATAACCATGGTTTTGGTATCAGAACTTTTAAACTCAGCCATTGAAGGCCTGGTTGACCTTAATTCACAGGGATTCAATAAAAAGGCAGGAAGAATCAAGGACATAGCTGCGGGAGCCGTTCTGGTTGCAGCGTTGGGAGCATTATCCGTAGGATTACTTGTTTTTTTGCCCAGGTTATTTTAAGAGAAATATGACACCTGTTTGAACTTCATTTCCGTGTATGATTCCCGTTCTATCTTTCATACGGTTTCTTCTTTCGGAAGGAGATTTTTGATTCTTTCAATCTGCATTTGTTTGTTCACTTCGCGCAGGTTACGTGCTGTTTCAGTGAAATATTGATGATTGGAAATGAACTTAATCTGCATACGGTTCCATTCGTTGATGGATTGTATCTTATCCCTTTCCTGCAGTTCCATATAAAGGGCATTGGAAACAGGTATCATATCACTGCGCCCCAGGTAATCAAGATCAGCGTCACACATGATCTCTTCGAGCCGGTATTTTGGATTAGGCGGGAGTTTTGTACTCATGATCAATTCACAGATTACATCAATTTGCGACTGGGTATAATAAAATTCGGGCAGTATTTGCCGTGCAATCAGTGTACTATAATGCTCATGGTTATCGTACCCAACCGTATGACCGGCATCATGAAACAAGGCAGCTGTCTTTAAAATCAACAGGTCTTCATCGACAATTCCTTCACCCAGTCCGATCAGCTCAGTCTGTGTAACCACATCCACCGTATGTTTTACATTATGGTAATACAGGTTTTTAGGGAGTTCCTTTTCAAGCTTGTCTAAGATGATTTCCTGAAGGTCCATAAACCGGATAAGTCCATATCTTACACTAAAACGTTTGTTGGGAATGATTCCCTTTTGCTGCAGTGAGAATTCGATTTTAATACCCTTAACCGTATACAACTGGATATCTCCTTTGTACTTAACGGGCATAGTTCCATAAAATTCACAATCAAAAAGGTCCTTTACCAACTCATATGTATTCGCTGAAATAAGTATCTGTCCGTCTTCACAGAACTGCCTGATGCGTGTGGCCATGTTGACGGTATCTCCTTTTATTTCATTGATTTGTTTTTTCCCGCCTTTAAAAGAGGCAACCAGCGATCCGGTATGAATCCCTATTCTCAGTTTCCAAATCTTATCATTATAATAGGACCGCTGAATATCCTTGATATAATACTGCATTTCCACGGCAGCCAGCAATACTTCAATCGGATTGGTAAGTCTCTTTTTAGGCACTCCCCCCACACACATGATGGTATCGCCAATAGTCTTGAGACTCTTTATCTCATATTTATTGATAATGTTTTCAAGCTGAATGAATATTTCATCGAGGCTGTCGACAAGCAACTTGGAATCGATATTGGGTGAAATATTCTGAAAACCCTGGGCATCAGCAAATAATACGGTTGCTGTATTGTATTTGAAAAGATTTTTCCTTCGATCAACAAGACTTTTTTTCGGAGGAGCCTGCGCATCGAATTTAATGACCATCTTTTTATAATTCTCCACTTCCTGTGAAAGGAGTTCATTTTGACGCGTCAGTTTTTCATTCTCAGCTGCAAGTGCCTTGTTCTGAATAATCAACTCAGCAATATGCCTCAAAAAACCACTTTTCTTCTTACTCATGGATTACTGAAAAAACTGTTTGAAATCGATAAATATCTAAATTTTTTTGAAATGATTCACTTTTATATGATGAATTTACGATTATTTTATAAAAGAGGTTCCAGTTTTCTGTTATTTAGTTTAAGATTTTAATAACATATTATTGGTTCAATGCATTTCGTTTAACATCATTATTTAGGATCCGGTTTTGTTTTCAATCTCTGGTTTTCCTTTTTCAACTTATCAAGCTGTTCCAAAAGTTGTGATTTTATTCTTTCCGACTCCTCCTGGGTGGCTCTCATTTCTTCCATGTTTTGCCGCATTTCTTCTTCCTGGGCTTGAAGTTCTTCGGATTGCTCCCGTGTTTTCGCATACATTTCCTTGATGACTATACTGGCTTTGAAAGAGGAGATAATCGGCACCAGCATTTCAGAGAGCTTTTCAATGAATCGAATTTTAAAATGTTCAATACGTTGAAAGGAAGCCAGTTCGATCACTCCTTCTGTATCAATATTGTACTTCACCGGGATTAATAACAGGTAGGCAGGCTTTTGTTCTCCCAGGCCGGATCCGATTTTTAAATAATTATCGGGCACATCCGTTATTTCCATAATCTCCTGTGATTTGAAACAGGCACCGACAAGACCCTCTCCGGGCAGGATGGATATATTTTCGAGTCTTTCCCTGTTAAAAACATTGCTTGCTGCCAATTCAAGATGTATATTTTCACTGTCATTGTTGTTGACAATATAAATACCACCCTGCAATGCACCTACATAAGATGTCAGATTTGAAATAAAATCCCTGCAGAGGTTATTCAGGTTATTCTTTTCTTTGCTGAGAATTTCTGAAAATTTTGCCAGTCCGTCGTTATACCATCGGATTTCGTATTCAGCCTTCTCCTTGTCTGCAAGCATCTTTTGCTGTTTTTCGATTTCTTCTTTTCGGGCCTGCAATTCTTCCTCACCTTGCCTGAGCCTGGTCTCCAGGGTAAGCTTATCCTCTTTAAGACGTTTTTCTCTCCAGGAAATGAAATACATGATCAATGCAGACAGTAGTATGATGATTAGCAGGTAGAACCAGATGGTTCTCCAGAAGGGAGGCTTCACAACAATTGTCAGTCTGATAGGTTCTTCATTCCAAAGTCCACTGTTATTGGAAGCCTTCACCATGAAAATATATTTACCGGGAGACAGATTTGAATAACTGGCAAAACGGCTGGATGCATTAACGTATGTCCAGTCGTCAAAACCTTCCAGTTTATAAGCATAACGGTTTTGTTCGGGAGCCACATAATGAAGTCCGGAAAATACAATGGTAAAGGTTTTAATACGGTGATTGATCCTGATTTCTTTGGTTTCCAGGATAGATTTTTTCAGGAGCCGTTTTCCACCCACGACCTCATTTACTTTAACGGATTTGTTATTGACCCTGAAGTCGGTAAAAACCAACAGGGGTGGATAAGGATTTTCCCTGACCTTTGAAGGAACAAAAGTGTTAAATCCATTGACACCGCCAAAGAAGAATTCTCCTTCGCGGTTTACCATTTTTGAGTTTAAGATAAACTGTCTGCTTTGCAGTCCTTCATAACGGCTGTATCTTTTATATCGAAGGGTATCCTGATTGGAAACAAGGTCATAAAAACAGAATAAACCATCATTTGAGGAAATCCATAAATTGCCATCAGGATCATCAAGAATGGCCATAACACTAATTTTCGGATATCCCTGAGAAGGTCCCATTTCCACATAATTCATCCCGTCAGGATTAAGCCTTACAAGGGTTTCTTCATTCAGGCTAAACCATAAGTATCCGTTTGCATCGCAATGAATCTCACTAAAAGTGGTTAAGTTCAGGGATCCCAGTTTTTGAATTACCGTAAGTAACCGGGTTTCCGGATTGATCTGTAAAATTCCCGGGATACCAGGGCCTGCACCCCATAACATACCATTTTTATCGGAGATGAGTGTTTCAATATATCCGTAACTCTCAAGATTTTCTGCCCCTTCAACATTGGGGTCCAGCTCCAGGCGCAAGAAGCCCTTATCATAGGGTGTTTTCAAACATATACCATGGAGGGTACCAATCCATAAATTTTCATATTCATCCATGTACAGGTCATATACATTATTGCTTGCTATGGAACCGGGGTCATCAGGATCATAGAGATAATTGGTGAATCTCTTCGTGGCTGTGTTAAAATAGCTTAGTCCTCCCTGATTGGTGGCAATCCACAGGTTATTGTCCCGGTCAAGCAAAATGTCTTTGATATTGGCACTTCGTAAACTATTCGGATCACCGGGCACAGGAATATAATATGTGAATAATCCAGTATTCCGGTTGAGATAATTCAATCCGCCTTGTTCCGTACCGATCCAGATATTCCCTTCAGCATCTTCAACGAAGCAATAAACACTCTTGTCATTTAAATAATACGGACTCTTCAGGTTGCTGTATTCATATAAGGTTATGCCCGATACATTCAGGTTTGAATAACTTACTCCACCGGCAAAAGTACCCAGCCATAATCCATCGTTGTTATCGATCATGGCACATTGTATGGAATTATGGCTCAGCGTGGAAAAAGGATGATCGGTATAAGCATACCGGAAGAATGTACCGGTTTCCCTGTTACAGAAATACAATCCGGTTTGAGTACCAAGCCAAAGGTTATCTTCATCATCCTCAAAAAATGCCCTTACCCTGCCACTCCCTGCTACCGAATAGTCAGGATAATACCTTTTAAAGTTTAAGGAATAGGGAATAAAAAGATTCGCTCCTTTGTTATAAGTACCGAACCAGATATTTCCTTCTCTGTCCTTGTATATTGTTTCAACCCGGTCTTCACTGATGGATTCAGGATCATCAGGATCATTCCGGTATCGTTCAAACTTACCGGATTTCCTGTCCAGCCTGGCTACACCCTGGTTATAGGTTGATACCCACGGATTATTTTTATCATCAATAGCAATATTAGAAAGGTTATCATGTGGCAGGGAGGAAGGATCATCAGCATTGTGGATATATTTTTGTATTGTATTGTTTAGCGGATCATACATAATCAGTCCGCTCCAGGATGCCATCCAGAGTATCCCGTTTTCATCTTCGGCCATATCATTTATTCTGCCCAATCCATCCGGAAATAAGCTGTGTGTAAAATGTATAAAGGTATTGTTGTCATAGTTGTAACGATGAAGGCCATAATGAGTTCCAATCCACAATGCTTTTCGGCTATCACAAAAAACAATCTCAATCCGGTCACCCGAAATGGTTGTGGGATCATTTTCCTTATGTAAGTAATTTATGAGTTCGTAACCGTCAAATTTGTTCAATCCGCTGGATGTACCAAACCAGATAAAACCATAAGCATCCTGACAGGCGGTGATAACCATGTTATGTGTGAGACCCTCATCAACCGTAAGGTATTTAAATCTCAACTGATCATGGACTCGGCTTGCAAGCTGACACCAGCCATTACCAAAATATAAAAAAAGGAATGGTAAACAAATGAATATTCTGCCCCGCCAATTCATACTTCTATGCATTTAAACATAATTTTTAAAGTTATTTAACTTGGCTTAGAAAAACAATGAAATCTTTCAAGATTTGTCAATTCCAGTTAAATACTATTGCCAAATAGCTGTTTCAGTCATAGATATTGAAATAAAATTCTGTATCTTAATCCGACAGTTTAAATCCTCCAATGGAATTCAGGATATCGTCTGACTATAAGCCCACAGGTGATCAGCCCGAGGCCATCCGGCAACTGGTAAAGGGACTGCAACAGGGATTGCAATACCAGACATTACTGGGGGTAACCGGTTCAGGAAAAACCTTTACCATGGCAAACGTCATACAGCAGGTGCAACGGCCCTGTCTGGTATTGAGTCATAATAAAACACTGGCAGCCCAGCTTTTCGGAGAATTCAAGCAGTTTTTTCCGGATAACGCCGTGGAGTATTTTGTTTCGTATTATGACTACTATCAGCCTGAGGCCTATTTACCAGTGACGGATACGTATATTGAAAAGGATCTGTCGATCAACGAAGAGATTGAGAAGCTCAGGCTCAGTGCAACCTCTTCGTTATTATCGGGAAGACGTGATGTGATTGTAGTTTCGTCTGTATCCTGTTTGTATGGCATTGGTAATCCGGAGGATTTCCACAGCAATACCATTGAAGTGGAGAAAAACCAGTTGATCAGCCGCAATGTTTTCCTCAGAAAATTGGTTGACAGCCTGTATTCCAGAAATGAAGCGGAATTCAAGCGCGGCACTTTCAGGGTTGCAGGCGATACGGTGGATATTTTTCTTGCCTATAGTGATTTTGCATACCGTGTAAGCTTCTGGGGTGATGAAATTGAGGAGATCACTTCTTTTGATCCGTTTAACGGAATGACATTGAATTCATTTGACCGTATTTTCATTTATCCGGCCAACATCTTTGTCACCACCCGTGTACGTATGCAAAGTGCCATGCATCAAATACAAGATGACCTGGTAAAACAGGTGGAATTCTTCAATGAACTGGGAAAGATCGAAGAAGCAAAACGGTTGGAGGAAAGGGTAACATACGATTTAGAGATGATGCGTGAACTGGGCTATTGCTCGGGTATCGAAAACTATTCCCGGTATTTTGACGGAAGACCGCCTGGTCACAGACCGTTCTGCCTGCTCGATTATTTTCCCGACGACTTTATCACATTTATTGACGAAAGTCATGCAACGATACCTCAAATCAGGGCCATGCACGGAGGTGATCACTCCCGAAAGCAGACGCTGGTGGAATATGGATTCCGGTTACCTGCAGCCATTGACAACCGGCCGTTGAAATTTGACGAATTTGTACAGCTGGTCAACCAGGTCATTTTTGTTAGTGCCACACCAGCGGATTTCGAACTTGAAAAATGTGAGGGAGTAATCGTGGAGCAGCTGATCAGGCCAACAGGACTACTGGATCCTGTCATTGAAGTGCGTCCGAGCCTTAACCAGATAGACGATCTGATGAAAGAAATCCGTGCATGCACACAGCATAACGACCGGGTGCTGGTCACTACATTGACCAAGCGCATGGCTGAAGAGCTGACAAGATACCTTGTCCAGTACAACGTTAAAAGCCGTTACATCCATTCCGATATTGATACCCTGGAACGGATCGAAATAATGGAGGGGTTGAGAAACGGCACGTTTGATGTCC
>JAFGKY010000137.1 GCA_016928305.1 Bacteroidales bacterium | reverse complement strand
GTTAATCTGGAACCAATTGAAGGATTGAATATTAAAACCAGCTTCGGATTGGATTACGGGAATTTCTACAAAAGGAGTTTTACCAGAAGTTATCAGGCCGGATTTCTTAAGAACGACCGGACGGCTGTTGATATGCAGCAGGGGCACTGGTTGAAATGGACATGGACCAATACAGCCACTTATAATCTTCAGCTCGGAAATCATAATGTTGATTTTCTTGCAGGTACAGAAATGTTCCGGGAAGAGAATATAGATTTTAACGCCACAAAAGAGGGCTTTGATGTGGAAACCACTGATTTTATGTGGCCAAACACCGGAACAGGCGATTCTAGAACCACCGGAGGTTCAATTGGTTATTCTCTTCTTTCGTATTTTGGTAGGGTCGATTATACCTACGATAACCGTTATATGGCATCAGCCACAGTAAGATATGATGGTTCCTCCCGATTCGGAGAAAATAATCGCTTTGGTTTTTTCCCTGCTTTCTCCTTAGGATGGAGAATCAGCCAGGAGGCCTTTATGGATAATGCCGACTTTGTTTCTGATTTGAAGTTGCGTGCCAGCTGGGGCCAGACAGGAAATCAGAGTTACGATGGATATTATGGAACGCTTACCTCTTTTGTCCCCGATTATGGTATTGCTGACCCTACCTGGGTGATTATTCGTGGTACCGCTTATGATATCCAAGGCAAAGGAACCGGTCAGCTGCCCTCTGGATTTAAAAGAGTGCAAATTGGAAATCCTGACTTGAAATGGGAAACTACTACCCAGAGCAACATTGGTGTGGATTTTGGCTTCTTGAAACAAACCATTTACGGAACCATTGAGGTGTATCAGAAGGAGACTGAGGATATGCTTGTTACACCTCCCTATATTGCTGTAATCGGTGAAGGAGGTAGCCAGACCTTCAACGGGGCTTCCATGAAAAATACCGGTTTAGATCTATCGCTGGGGTATCGTGGAGAGATGAGCAACGGGTTGTCGTACGACATCAGTGGAAATATTTCTGCATACAAAAATGAAATCACTGAACTTCCAGAATATGTGTGGAATGCCTACAGCACGGGAGAACAGGGCGGAAATATCCTTGGACGTCCAATCGGGTCAATGTTTGGATACGTTACTGATGGTCTCTTTAGAACCCAAGAAGAGGTGAATAGTCATGCCGTACAGGATGGAAAAGGTTTGGGCCGTATCAGATACAAAGATTTGAATGAAGATGGCTTTATTACTGAGAAAGATCGTGCCTGGATTGGTGATCCACATCCTGATTTTACTTATGGTTTGAATATCAACCTAGAGTATCGTCAGTTCGATTTGACTCTTTTTGCCGAAGGGGTTCACAATGTGGATCTGAATGTGCATGCGATGAAAACCTTCACCGATTTCTGGAGTGTAAGAGAAACCGGCTCCAATAAGGGAACACGCTTGCTGAATGCCTGGAGTCCATCCAATCCTGATTCGGATATTCCGGCACTTCAGTCAACCAATATCAATAATGAAGGTCGATTCTCAACTTATTTTGTGGAAAACGGGTCGTATCTGAAACTGAGAAATGTCCAGTTTGGCTACACGCTGCCGGAGAGTATCTCCTCAAGAATCAGAATGCAACGATTCAGGGTTTATGTTTCCGGTCAAAATTTGTTCACAATAGCCAGTAAGGACTTTACAGGTGTTGACCCTGAGAATACCGGATTCGGATATCCGAAACCCATTTCATTTACTTTTGGTATTAATGCTACATTTTAAAAACAGGAACGATGAAAAGAAAAATTATATATTTTGCAGTAGTGTTGGTGGTGCTTTACAGTGGTTGTAATGACAGCTTTCTGGAGCAAACACCACAGGGAGTACTCGATGAAAGTCAGGTGAACTCACCCGAAGGGATTGATAAACTGGTGATTGCTGCTTATTCTATGTTGGGCAACGACCATTACGATGTGCCCTTTAGTTTGTGGCCATACGGCAGTGTGAGGTCTGATGATGCTTACAAAGGAGGCCGGGATGAGGCGGATATTGATGATTTTCATTTTTACGAAATCTCTGAGAATATGCGTCTGAATGCAGGACCCGCAGATGGTATGTGGTTCAACCTCTATGTTGGTATTTCCAGAACCAATGCAGCGCTGAAGGTGTTGAATTCCGTGACAGAAGAGCAGTATAAACAAAAAGCAGAGCGTACAGGAGAATTGCGTTTTATCCGGGGACATTTTTATTTTCTATTGAAGGTCTTGTTCAAAAATGTGCCTTATATTGATGAAACCGTGCCTGCAGAGGATTATGAAACAATCTCCAATACCGATTTGTCAAATGACGAATTATGGTCCAAAATTGCCGATGATTTCCGATATGCTTACGAAAACACCCCGAAACAACAAAAAGAGGTTGGACGGGTTACCAGCTATGCCGCTGCTTCTTATCTGGCACGTGTACTGATTTATCAGGCTTACCAGCAGGATGCACAACACAATGTTACCGGGATTGACCAAACGATGATGAATGAAGTGCTTCAACTTACTGAGTATGTTATGGGTTCTCACTACATCCTTGAGCCCGATTTTGCTAATAATTTCATACACGGTTCGTATGAGAACGGCCCTGAAGCCATTTTCTCCATTCAATTTTCCCATGATGATGGAACATTTCACGGCCGTCTGAATTTTTCAGATGTGCTGGCAACGCCACAGGGGCTTGGTTGCTGTGACTTTCATAAACCAAGTCATAACCTGGTGAATGCTTTTAAAACACAGAACGGACTGCCTGCTTTTGATTCCTATAATGATGAACCTTATGATGAAGCAATTCATACTGTTGATCCTCGTTTGTACCATACCGTAGCCATTCCCGGTTATCCTTTTAAATATAATGACAATCAGGTTTATGAGGAGAACTGGAACAGAAATCCCGGGATTTACGGAGTTTATGCCTCATTAAAAGAGAATGTTGATCCGGAAAGCGATGCCTTCATAAATATTGATCCATTTTATGGCAATTCGAAGAACCGCATCATTATCCGTTATGCTGATGTATTGTTGATGCGTGCCGAAGCTTTGATTGAACTGAACAGAGAGAATGAAGCGCTGCCGTTGATAAATGAAATCAGAGCCAGAGCGCAGATGAGTACTCCAAAAATAAAGTATGCTCCTAATTTGCAAACTGCTTTATATGAAGACGGAGTCAATTGCGTCTGGACCAATGATTTTGCACGGAAAGCTTTACGCTGGGAAAGGAGACTGGAGTTTGCCATGGAAGGTTATCGATTCTTCGACCTAGTACGCTGGGGAATTGCAGATAGTGTTTTGAATGAGTATTATCAGGCTGAAGCGCAACGAATTACCTATTATGAAAATGGAGATTTTGATAAAAACAAGGATGAATACCTTCCCATTCCGCTTCAGCAAATTAACTTTAGTAAGGGACTTTACGACCAAAATCCAAATTATTAATCATGCTGTACTTCAGTGAATTTTAAAATATACTCTTATGAAACGAAATATAGTAGCTTCAGTAATGATATTTCTTCTGGCAGGGGGGCTTTTTAGCTCCTGCCAGAAGGATTGGACAGCCAGCAATCTTAAGCTTGACGGAGAGGCTAAAATAATGAGCTTTTCGGTAAATGGTGTTGAAGGTGAAATCAATGAAATTGATGGAGAAATTAATGTTCAGGTTCCGGATGGTACGGATTTGACCCGCTTGAATGTGGAGATTGATGTGCCGGCAGGTGTAGAGATGAGCCCTGAGATTGGAGGTGTAATGGATTTCTCGGAGCCAATTTCCGTGAGATTGGTAAATGGAAACGTATATAACGATTACATCATAAATGTCACCGAGTTGTTTTATATTGGATTTCTTAGTGCACATTCGAGTGTTGCAACCATCGAAGACGATGACGAGAAGGCTGCTGCTGAGTGGTTTTTTTCTAATTATGAAAATGGCGAATTTGTTAGTTTTGAAGAGGTTAAAAATGGAGAGGCTGATTTGACAAAATATCGTGTACTCTGGTGGTACTATGATCAAAGTGTTGAATTGCCCGGGATTGCTTTGGATAATACCGTTCTCAGCGCAGTGAATAGCTTCTATAAAGACGGTGGCGGACTATTGTTGAATTCGCATGCCTGCGGCTATTTATGGGATTTGGGACGAATTTCCAGCGAGTTCCCGATGGTTATTGGCTCAGGTGAAGGTTCTGATAATCCAGACAGTTGGGGTATAGGTGTTACCCTGGGTGCCGAAGATGGGGGATGGGCTCACAATGTAAGTAATCATCCTGTTTATAGCGGAATTTCTATGAATGTTGATGATGATGGCTATATGTGGTTTCCGGTTATTGGTCCCGGTTGGAAAGAAGATCATAACCATGTGATGGAGAATATTCCCGGATACTTTGGTCTCGGCCCCAATGATAATCCACAAATTTATCAGGCGTTTACAGACGAACTGCAGGCCGAATGGCTTGGTGTTTGGGGCGGTATTCGGGATTACTGGATGGCAGGTGTTGTAGAGTTTTTGCCAACCCAAGAGTATGGTGGCAAGGCTATTTATCAGGGAATAGGAGGATTTGAATTCAACCAGAATGCACAAGGTGAACTTAATCCTGACGGCGAAAATCCTCATCATGGAAATATTCAAAAGTTCACCAAGAATGCCATCAATTATCTGGCTCGTAGAAATTAGAATGAGTTTTTTTGATGAGGCTTTTGGAAAAAGGGCTTTAGTTTAAAGTTGCGTTTATTTTATTTGAGAATGCTTCGGGCATAGCCCTTGCAATGAATGGAGCCGACTGGTAACAGAGAAGAGGTTGGCAGATGGCAGGGCAGAGATGCCGCCCTGCTACTGCCAACCTCTTCCATATAAAGGTGAAAGAGCGTTATTGCGATCCCGATAAGCTACGAGATCGTGAGAAGCAATCTCTAAAATTATACGCGACTATAATCTTAAACTAAAAAAAGTACAAATCTTTGAAAGTTATGAAATTACTGTTGTTTTTTTTGTTGATCGGGGTTGTTACACTTTCTTGTGATAATGATGAAATAGATTATGAAAATGAGGAGGTGCAAGCTGATTATGAGGAACAGTTCAGGCCTCAGATCCATTTTACCGCAGAGAAAAACTGGATTAATGATCCCAACGGGATGGTTTTTCTTGATGGTGAATATCATCTCTTTTATCAACATAACCCATTAGGAACAAACTGGGGAAATATGAGCTGGGGACATGCTGTGAGTGAAGATTTATTCCGCTGGGAGCATTTACCCGTTGCTTTATTTCCTGATGATCTGGGAGCGATATTTTCGGGAAGTGCTGTGATTGACAAGAACAACACAGCCGGTTTTGGGGAGAATGCTATGATTGCTATTTATACTTCGGCAGGGGAAAAACAGGCTCAATCCCTAGCTTATAGTACAGATAAAGGGCGATCCTTCAAAAAGTATGCGAAAAACCCAATAATCCCCAATCCCGGAATTAATGATTTTCGTGATCCTAAAGTCTTCTGGCACGAAGAGTCTGAAAAATGGGTCATGTCTTTAGCTACCTATAATTCAATTACGTTTTATGGTTCCGCCAACCTTCTGGAGTGGACTAGACTGAGTGCTTTTGAATATTTCGAAGGCTTGCCTTTTGGTGTTTGGGAATGTCCGGATTTGATATCAATGGAGTATAATGGTGTAGAAAAATGGGTGCTGATTGTCAGTACCAATGGTGCACCCAACGGGGGTACCGGAACTCAATACTTTATTGGTGATTTTAATGGGAATGAGTTTATTCCTGATGCTGCTCCTTATCCTTTGTGGCTGGACTATGGAAAAGACAACTATGCAGGGGTGACCTGGAGCAATGAACCTCAGGATAGGAATATTCTCATGGGGTGGTTGAGTAATTGGGAGTATGCCGGGCAAACACCTACTTCTATGTTCAGAGGTGTTATGACGTTACCCAGGGAACTTTTTCTTGACACTCATCCGGATGGGCATCTGATTGTTGGTTCAAAAATTGTAGATGAGATTAATGTGATATCCGAGAATGAGGAGGCTTTATTTGACGGCCAGGTGACGAATGATGTCAATTTGGATTTGGATGCCACGGATGCTTATGAGTTAAATGTTTCAATAAGCGGATTTTCAAGTTCTGGAAATATTCTGAAATTGCAAAACTCCAATGGCGACGTTGTAACTATCGGGTATGATATGGAAAGGGGAGAGTTAATATTTGACCGAACAGATTCCGGAACATCGGATTTCTCCAGTTCTTTTAGTAAGTCAATTGAGAATCCGGTTGATTTTCATGAGGAGATTTTAAATCTTCAAATCATAGTAGATCAGAGTTCTGTCGAGATTTTTGTTAATGGTGGTCTTTCCAGTCAGACCAATCTGGTTTTCCCTGAGGAAATCTACGATGAGTTGGTATTAACTGGGGAGAATCATTTATTTTATGCTGATGTGAAATTCAAATCACTGAAGTCCGTGTGGAAATAAGTAAGGGATAAACAATTGGGGT
>JAFGKY010000136.1 GCA_016928305.1 Bacteroidales bacterium | reverse complement strand
TTAATCCCAAAAATACAAGATAAATCGTAATTAATTTTTAGCATCTTTGTCTACCCATTAGGGTAAACTTTTATTTGGCACACAACCCATACCTGTTACGTTCGGATGGAACCGAACGTCCTGCCCTGACATGGCTTGCATTCTATATTTCAACCACTGAAGGAGGAAGTGCCTGCGATCCATCTTCATTGACCTACGTCACCGGTGAGGTAGCTTGTGCTGTATACCCAAATCCAACATGCAACGGAATCTTTACGATAAATAATACAAGTAGAATAAAAACCATCAGGATTACTGATTGTACCGGATGTACGATAAAAGAGTACAGCATAAATGATCAGGTATCTGTGGAAGTTAATTTAGAGGCAAAACAAGGTATATATCTTATTTTTCTGACAGACGGGCAACATTCAACTATCAGAAAAATTATTTTAATTTAATCCGAACATTATGCTGTATAATAAATTTACAACTATCAAAGAAACAAAATTGTCCGATCGAATCTTATTGAAAACATTGCGATTCAGCTTTTCGCTGTTTCTGATCCTCACTAACCAGTTTTACATTTATAACCAGACGGAAGGTGATTCAATAGAGCTGAATGAAAAAGGATATTTTGAGAAACGAGGTTTGAATGTTCTGGTATTCAGCAATATGTATGATGGTTTGTTCAGTGATTCCAAGATCAGCGGAGTTGAGATTATTCATCACGGGATCAGAACAGCCACTAACGGGGATGTCCGACTGAATCCCACGCCAGGTCAATGGGATCCCATTCCCGAATTTGTTAGCCGGAATACGAGCCCTGAAGAAAAAATGATTGAAGTTTTACTGAAATATGCGGCGTATGAATTCAAATACTGTATTAAAGCTGAGGCCCGTGATGGAGGAATATACTTAAGCGTAATTCTTGATACACCTTTACCAGAGGTTTTATCCGGGAAAGCCGGTTTCAATCTCGAATTTCTTCCACCGGCTTATTTTGAAAAGACCTTTATAATGGATGAAACCACAGGCATTTTCCCGCTGTATCCTTCAGGACCGATGACCATAAACCGTTCAGCAAAAATTGACCCTTTACCCTTTGCCAGTGGCAAAGAACTTGTGTTTTCACCCGAAGATCCGGCCAGTCGTATCACAATTCAGGCACAGGATTGCGAACTGCATTTATACGATGGCCGTAATCAGGCTCAAAACGGCTGGTATGTAGTACGTTCGCTTATCCCCTCAGACAGAACCGGTAAAGTGATCCAATGGTTCCTTACCGCAAACACATGGCCCGGTTGGATAAGACAACCCGTGATTACCCATTCCCAGGCGGGTTATCATCCGGCACAGGAAAAAATAGCGGTCATTGAACTGGATAAAAATGATACAGCAAAAAGAACAGCATGTTTATTCTGCGTTAGTGATGATGGCAAAGCATCGGTTGTATTCAAGGCAGGAACTGAACCATGGGGTAATTATCTCCGTTATGCCTATGAGAAATTTGATTTTTCTTCCATACAGAAAGAAGGATTATATTTCATCGAATACGGAGATATCCGAACCCGGTCTTTCCGGATTGCAAAAGATGTATATAAGGAAGCCTGGTATCTTAGCCTTGATGTTTTTATGCCGGTGCAGATGGATCATATGTTTGTGAACGAAGCCTATCGTGTCTGGCACGGAGCGTCTCATCTTGACGATGCTTTACAGGCACCGGTAAATTATGAACATTTTGATCTGTATGCACAGGGACCGTCAACGGATTCTCCTTACAAACCGGGTGAACATATCCCCGGTTTAAATGTTGGGGGATGGTATGATGCAGGTGATTTTGACATCCGTACGCAGACGCAATATGCCAGTGTTCAGATACTGGTTCATGCCTGGGAGTCATTTGGTATCAGACGCGATGAAACAACCGTTGATAAAACCAGGAAGTACGTGGATATTCATGTTCCTGATGGAATCCCGGATATACTTCAGCAGATTGAGCATGGCACCCTAGCCCTGATTGCCCAACACAAGGCAGTTGGTCATGCCATACCCGGCATCATTGCGCCCGATCTGCCTCAATATACTCATTTAGGTGATGCATCTGCCACCACTGATAATCTCGTATGTAACACACCGCCGAAATCATTTGACTGGAGAGAATTTATCGCATGCGATTGTGATGACCGGTGGGCATTTACATGCCGTTCCACACCCTTAAATTATGGTTCGATTGCCGCATTGGCTGCAGCCAGCCGTGCGCTTCGCGGATATAATGACAACCTTGCAACAGAATGCCTTGCAATTGCACAAAAGGTATGGCACGATGAACATCAGCATAAACCCGATATATTTTATGTCGGCAATACTACCGGAGGACCGCTTGAACTGGAGGAATTTAAAGCTGCAGTCGAACTCCTGATCACCACAAAAGAATCGGTATATGCTCAGCGAATAACTGAACTTTTGCCTGTCATTAAAAGATGGTTTGCGTGGTTTGCGGCTCCTGCATTGCTGGCCTTACCACACATGGATGCATCATACCAATCGGAGATACGAAAGTTAGTACCAGGTTATAAGCATTTTACCGATTCCCTGAATGTAAAAAATCCTTTCGGTGTTCCCATATCTACCGGTGGATGGGGAGGCAACGGACAGGTGGTTCATAATGCCATTACCGGTTATTTATTAAACCAGGCATTCCCGGATATCATCGGACCTGAATATGTGTTTAAAGGACTGCATTATATTTTTGGCTGTCATCCAGGATCCGACATATCATTCGTATCGGGCGTGGGTACACATTCAAAGAAGGTAGCCTATGGCAATAACCGGGCTGATTTCACTTTCATAGCCGGAGGTGTTGTACCGGGCGTATTGATTATCCAACCAGATTTCCCGGAAAATAAGGAAGACTGGCCTTTCCTTTGGGGAGAAAACGAATATGTGATCGAACTGGCCGCCAGCTACATTTATCTTGTGAATGCAACCATTGACCTTCTTTCGGAGATAGAGCAGGAAGAGGGTAAACGGTAAAAGGTGTCCGGTGGCGTATGGTGGATAGCGGATGATGGATGGCAGATGCATGGGTGTGAGCTCACCCTTGCTTACACATCTGTAATCCATAATCTGACATCGGATATCATGCTGTAAGTTATTACTTTAAGAACCGTTACCCCATAAACCTTCACCGGTTATTATGTTCTTCACTTTTCCACCCTATCACCTTCACACATTAATTTTTTTTCCCATTTTTGCTTCAAACTTTTCTGCATGGAGAAAGAGGAAATAAAATCAAATGCAAGGGAATCTGTGCCGGAAGAAGACCGTATAAACGTCATACTTCAAAAAACACTTCAATGGATCAAATGGATCGTAATAGTTTTTTTCACCCTGAGCCTGATGCCTGTAATCGTATTCCGCTTTGTGCCACCCCCTGTAACTCCTCTTATGATAAAAAGAGCCTTCGAAAGAAGCGCTGAAGGTAAAAAGCCACTCATTACAAAGGACTGGGTCAGGCTGAAGAAAATTTCACCCCACCTGATTCAGGCTGTGGTGGCGGCAGAAGATAACCGTTTCCTTGAACATTGGGGTATTGATATACAAGCCATTGAAAAAGCTGTGGAACACAATAAAAAATACCGGCGTAAACGGGGTGCCAGTACCATCACTCAGCAAACCGCAAAAAATGTTTTTCTATGGCCGGCCAGAACCTATACACGAAAAGCTTTTGAACTATATTTTACTACTATGATTGAAATAACATGGAGTAAAAAGCGTATCATGGAAGTCTATCTGAATGTTATTGAGATGGGAGATGGCATTTATGGTGCAGAAGCCGCAGCCCGGAAATATTTTCACAAGCCTGCAGCCAAACTTACACGCGGAGAAGCAGCACTCATCGCTGCAGCACTACCGAATCCGCGTAAAAGAAATCCGGCAGCACCTTCAGCCTATATGCTCCGGCGCCAGGAGAAGATATTGGATTTGATGAATAAAATACCTCCGATAAAGCTATATCCTGAGAGGGACAAGCCTGCCTGCCGATAAGGCAGGGAACAAGGGACAAGTTGTGTGAGTTTTGTGCAGGGGGATTTGCAATTCGGATACCTGTTAATAATCTGTATCAACCAATTAATCAGTAGAGACGCAATTCATTGCGTCTCTATGAATAATACCATATGCCGTATTCTTACAACCTGCCTGATGGTATTCAGTACCAGCAACCGATAACTAACAATCCGCAATAAAAACGGAATTTTAAAGAGATATCTTCTGCCGGCTGAATTATCAACAATAAGTATTCACCCGTACAGATATTATCAGATCATTCTTCAAGTTTGGTTTTACCAAGAGTTGCCAGCATACCACCATCAACATATATCAATATACCGGTTACAAAGTCAGACGCCTTTGAAGCCAGGTAAACAGCTGTACCCTGTAATTCATCGGGATGACCCCACCGGTTCATGGGTGTGCGTGTCATGATGAGTTCATTAAACGGGTGACCGTCTACACGTATGGGGGCAGTTTGTTCCGTAGCAAAGTATCCGGGGGCAATACCGTTAACCTGTATGTTATAACGGGCCCATTCAACCGCCATGTTCTTGGTCAGCATTTTCAGTCCGCCTTTAGCAGCCGCATAAGCTCCCACGCTATGCCTGCCTACTTCGCTCATCATCGAACACATATTAATTATTTTACCTCCTTTTCCCCGGGTCACCATGCTTTTTACCACACGTTTTGACATAATAAAGGGACCCGTAACGTCAACTTTCATGACCAGTTCGAATTCGGGTACTTCCATGTCAAGCAACGGAATTCGCCGTATTATACCGGCATTGTTAACCAGAATATCAACGGGACCAACCTCTTTTTCAATGGTGGTAATTCCCTTATCAACCGAGGCTTCATCGGTTACATCAAAGAGGTAGGCAGAAACATCAATACCTTTTTTACTGTATTCGTTTTTAGCATTTTCAAGTTTTTCAGCCGACAGATCGTTTACGATAATTTTTGCGCCTGCTTCGGCCAATCCAACAGCTATTGCCATGCCCAAACCGTGCGTTCCGCCGGTAACAAGGGCTATTTTTCCTTTCAGATCAAACAAATCAGTTGCCATGATTTAAGTTTATTTGTTGGTTAAAATTGATTCACCGTTCACAGCCTGCCTGCCGGCAGGAAGGTTCACAGTTCACAGTGAACTGTTAACCGTTAACTGTTAACTGCATATTATTACTTCAAATCACCCGGCTGGTATGCATCCATATCGGTATATTCGAGGTTTTCGCCAGCCATTCCCCAGATAAAAGTATAATTGGATGTACCGGCGGCAGCATGAATTGACCAGGGCGGTGATAATACGGCTTGTTCATTGGTCATCCATACCGGTCGTGTTTCATAGGGATGCCCCATGAAATGACATACAGCCTGTTTTTCCGGAACATTAAAATAGAAGTAGGCTTCCATACGCCTGGAATGAGTATGACATGGCATTGTATTCCAAACGCTTCCGGGTTTAAGCTCAGTCATCCCCATCTGAAGCTGACAGGTTTGAATAACGGTATTAACGAGTAATTTATTTATTCTTCGCGCATTCGATGTTTCCAGGGAACCCAGGTCAACCCGTTCAGCTTGTTCAAGGGTAACATGCCTATTGGGATAGGCCACATGCGCAGGGGCAGAATTAATATAAAAATGAGCAGGCTTTGCAGGATCTGCACTCTCGAAAATCACCTTCTGTGTGTCTCTTCCAAGATACAGCGCCTCCTTGTTCTCAAGTGTATATTCCTCATTGATAGTTAATATCTTTCCCCGACCGCCGACATTGATTATTCCCATTTCCCTTCTTTCGAGGAAAAATGTGGATTTCAAGAGATCAATTGGTTCGAGCATGAGCGGTTTTTTTACCGGTACGGCACCACCGACGATCAGCCTGTCATAGTGTGAATAAACAAGGCTGATCTTCCCGTCCTGCATAACATCGGGGATCAGAAAATGAGCACGGATCTTTTCTGTTGTGTAATGTTTAAAATCGTCGATGTGAACTGCAAAGCGTTCCTGATAGATTGTGTCCATGATTTTAATTTTTTTAACAAAAATAGTAATTGATAACTTTTAAATCCCATAGAAAAATAATTAATTGTTATCTTCGGGCGATTTAAAATCATAAGACTATGAAATTCGGACACTTTGATGATTCAAGACGTGAATATGTAATTACCAATCCGCAAACACCATGGCCATGGATTAACTACCTGGGTAGCGAAGATTTCTTTTCCCTGATATCCAACACTGCCGGAGGTTATTCCTTTTATAAAGATGCCAAATTCAGACGCATCACACGGTACAGATATAATGGTGTACCCATGGATAGCGGAGGAAGATATTTTTATATTAAAGATGATGATACGGTTTGGTCACCGGGGTGGAAACCGGTAAAGACCAGGCTGGATAATTACGAGTGCAGGCATGGTTTAAACTATACCATCATAAAAGGCACAAAAAACGGATTAACTGCTGAAGTGTTGTTCTTTGTCCCCTTAAAAACATGGGCTGAAGTTCAGAAACTGACACTTTCTAACAATACTGGCGAGATTAAGAAAATTAAGTTGTTTTCATTTGTTGAATGGTGTCTGTGGAATGCCGCCACCGATATGGAAAACTTCCAGCGGAATTTTTCAACCGGAGAGGTTGAAATTGACGGCTCTGTGCTATACCATAAAACCGAATACAAAGAGCGGCGCAATCATTACGCCTATTATTCAGTAAACACTCCTATTCAGGGATTTGATACCGATCGTGAGTCATTTTTTGGTCTGTACAATGGCTTTGACGAACCTCAGGTTGTGGCTGAAGGCAAATCCAGGATGACGGTGGCACATGGCTGGTCACCAATTGCATCCCATTACATTGAAGTGGAATTGAAGCCCGGGGAGAAGAAAGATTTTATTTTTTTACTGGGCTATGTTGAAAACAAGGACGACGAAAAATGGGAATCAAAAGGAGTTATTAATAAAACCAAAGCCAAAGCCACTATTGCTCGTTTTGATACAGCAGATAAAGTTGATGCAGCTTTTAATGAGCTGCGCAATTACTGGGATGACCTTTTAAGCATTTATATTATTCAATCCGGGGACGATAAATTGGACCGGATGGTTAATATATGGAACCAGTACCAGTGTATGATTACATTTTGTTTCTCACGTTCTGCATCTTTCTTTGAATCGGGGATAGGCCGTGGCATGGGTTTTCGCGACTCCAACCAGGACCTGGCAGGTTTTGTTCATCAAATTCCCGAACGGGCTCGTGAACGGATAATCGATATAGCATCCACGCAATTCCCTGACGGTGGTTGTTACCATCAATACCAGCCCCTGACAAAACGGGGGAATAACGATATTGGAGGAGGCTTTAATGATGATCCGATGTGGCTTATTTTTGGTACCATAAGCTATATTAAAGAAACCGGCGATTTTGGTATTCTTGATGAAATGGTACCTTTTAATAATGATATGTCTGTTGCCCAAACCCTCTTTGACCATTTGACCGTGTCCTTTGATCATGTTGTCAACCATCTGGGGCCTCATAAGCTGCCACTTATCGGTCGTGCAGACTGGAATGATTGCCTTAACCTGAATTGTTTTTCCAATGATCCGGATGAATCCTTCCAGACCACGGAAAATAAAACCGAAGGCTCACAAGCTGAATCAATAATGATTGCAGGTTTGTTTGTAATGTACGGTCGTGAATATATTGAATTGTGCAAGCACCTGGGCAAAACTCATGAAGCCGTTCGTGCACAAAAACATGTTGACGACATGGTTGAAGCCATAAAAAAGCATGGCTGGAACGGGAAATGGTTTTTGCGTGCTTACGATTTCTTTGGTAACAAAATTGGCGGCAAGGAAAATGAAGAAGGTAAAATATTTATTGAATCGAACGGCTGGTGCACAATGGCTGGTATTGGCAAGGAAGAAGGCATGTGCGAGAAGGCACTTGATTCGGTTAAAGAGCACCTGGACTGTAAACAGGGTATTGTGCTGAACAATCCGGCATTTACCAAATATTACATTGAATACGGGGAGATTTCATCGTACCCGGCAGGTTATAAAGAAAATGCCGGTGTTTTCTGCCACAACAATCCCTGGATCATGATTGGCGAAACCGTGATTGGCCGGGGTGATGAGGCATGGGAATATTACCGGAAAATATGCCCGTCCTACCTTGAAGAAATCAGCGATCTGCATAAGACAGAACCTTATGTATATTCCCAGATGATTGCAGGAAAAGATGCTTTCAGGCCGGGAGAGGCAAAAAATTCCTGGTTAACAGGAACCGCCGCATGGAATTTCTATGCCATAAGTCAGTTTATACTGGGTATACAACCAGGATATGACCGGCTGATAATAGATCCCTGCATTCCGAAATCCTGGAAAGGATATACTGTTCAGCGAAAATTCCGTGACGCCGAATACAGCATAGTGATATCCAATCCGGATGGAGTATGCAGGGGTGTCAAAAGCATGACGATAGACGGAAAGAAGGTTGAAGGGAATGCAATACCACTGCAGGAAAAGGGAACAAGGCATAAGGTAGAGGTGGTGCTGGGGGGAGAACAGTGACGAGTGACAAGTGACAAGTTGTGTGGGGATTGGGAATTGAAGTATTGAGAGTTTTATCAACTATAAATGGCATTCATTCCTAACATATTACGTATTACTCGTCACTTGTCACTCGTCACTCAAGGTATGGCAATATAAGGGAATTGCTTTATGATAACCAGTAAGATTAGTAAAAGATAAGAAAATGAATCATGTAGTTACTTTCGGAGAGATCATGCTGCGATTGAGTACTCCCGGATTCGAGAGATTTGTCCAGGCCAGCCGTTTTGATATCAATTTCGGAGGTGGCGAGGCTAATGTCGCTGTTTCGCTTGCCAATTATGGCATTCCGGTAGAATATATCACCCGATTGCCAAAGAACGACATTGGAATGGCAGCTGCCATGATGTTACGAAAATATGGCGTTGGCACCCGATACATTGTCTGGGGGGGTGAGCGAATGGGTATTTATTTCCTTGAAGCCGGAGCTGTCAGCCGTGCCAGCAAAGTTATTTACGATCGTGCGCACGCTTCCATATCAACCATTGAACCCGGAATGATTGACTGGGATAAGGTATTCGAGTCATGCCACTGGTTTCACTGGACGGGGATCACGCCGGCTATTTCGGAGGATACAGCCCATGTATGTCTTGAAGCGATCAGGACTGCCAATCGGAAGGGAATAACCGTTTCAACGGACCTCAACTACCGCAAAAACCTGTGGAAATATGGTAAGAAAGCTTCTGAAGTCATGCCTGAACTTGTTGCCGGATGTGAAATTATCCTGGGTAATGAGGAAGATGCTGAAAAGGTATTTGGAATAAAACCCGAAGGCGTTGATATAACAGCAGGCCATGTGGAGGCAGAAGCCTACGAATCGGTTTGCCGGCAACTTATGAAAAAATTTCCAAAGGCAAAGAAAGTCATTATCACACTGAGAGGATCAATCAATGCCAATCATAATACCTGGTCGGGTGTACTTTTTGATGGCAAGACACTGTTTCAGGCTCCGCAATACGATATCACCCATATCGTTGATCGTGTGGGTGGAGGTGATTCATTTATGGGAGGCCTTATTTATGGTATGCTGACCTATAAAGATGATGATCAGAAGGCATTGAATTTTGCCGTTGCGGCATCCTGCCTGAAGCATACCATCCCCGGTGATTTTAATCTTGTTACCCTTGATGAAGTGGAAAAACTTATGCAGGGTGATGCATCAGGCCGTGTATCCCGGTAATCCATATTTTAACAATAACTAACTATGGCACAATTTAGCAGAATAGAAACGGCATTGAAAATGAAAGAATCGGGATTGGTTCCAGTCTTTTATAATGCCGACATTGATGTGTGTAAAAATGTTGTATCCGCCTGTTATAAGGGAGGGGCAAGGATTTTTGAATTCACCAACAGGGGTGATTATGCGCAGGAAGTATTCCTGGAACTGAATCAATTTGTCATGAAGGTGATGCCCGATATGATCATGGGGGTCGGATCTGTTGTAGATGCCGTCACAGCCGGTCTGTATATTCAGCTTGGCGCGAATTTCATCGTCTCGCCCATTCTGAATGAAGAAATGGCCCGTGTATGCAACCGAAGAAAGATCCTATGGTCTCCCGGATGCGGATCGGTTTCCGAGATATCCCGAGCCGAAGAGCTGGGTGCTGAAGTAGTAAAGATATTTCCCGGTGCTGAAGTGGGAGGTCCCCGTTTTGTTGAAATGGTGAAAGGGCCGATGCCGTGGACCAGTATTATGCCTACCGGTGGTGTTGATGCCACAAAGGAAAGCCTGTCTACCTGGTTTAAAGCAGGTGTTTGGTGTGTGGGAATGGGTTCAAGGCTCATCACCAAAGAAATGATAAAGAACAAGGATTATAAGGCCATTGAAGATAATATACGAAATGTGCTTGAGATTATTGAATGGGTTAAACCCAAAGGATAATTTGTCCACCTCTTTATGATAGTTTGTCTTCCGGTCAGACTTTTCCGTTGCTTACATTTGGATCAGAGAGTATTAAGCAGAGACGCGCAATTATAATTTCACCCCAATAGGATTATACTAATACAAATAAAATCCAATAACATGATTAAGGAACTCAACGAAAAGATCGGTAAGTATCGCTGGACGATCTGTGCACTGGTCTTCTTTGCCACAACCGTCAATTACCTCGACAGGCAGGTACTCAGTTTGTTAAAAGACAGGCTTGAAGTACAGTTCAACTGGAGTGATACCGACTATGCCAACATTGTTTCTGTTTTCCAGTTTGTGTATGCCATTTCCATGCTTTTTGCCGGCCGTATCATTGACTGGCTGGGCACTAAAATAGGATATGCATGGTCACTGATTATATGGTCGGTGGGCGCTATGGTGCATGCGCTTGCAAAAAGCACCGGTGGCTTTATGGCTGCCCGTGGTGTCCTTGCTTTTGGTGAATCAGGCAACTTCCCGGCTGCCATCAGAACCATAGCAGAATGGTTTCCCAAGAAAGAAAGAGCGCTGGCAACCGGCATTTTTAATTCCGGTGCCAATGTCGGAGCTATATTTGCACCTCTTACCGTTCCATGGATTGCTAATCACCTTGGCTGGCAGGCAGCATTTATAATTATCGGAGGCATCGGATTTTTATGGCTTATCTTCTGGTTCTGGTTATACGAAATTCCTTCGCGAAGCAAACGTGTCGGAAAGACCGAATATAACTATATTCATAGTGATAACCTTGATGAATCAAATTCACACGTTGCCGAAAAAACTGAAAAAGTTTCCTGGTTCAAACTACTTAAGTATAAGCAAACCTGGGCTTTCAGTTTTGGAAAATTTATGACCGATGGAGTTTGGTGGTTTTATTTATTCTGGTTGCCCGCTTACCTCAAAGCTCAGTATGGGATGATAGGAATGCAGGTTGCGTTCCCACTGGCTGTACTTTATACCATATCAACCGCCGGCAGCATAACCGGAGGCTGGTTCCCCATGTATTTCATCAGAAAAGGGTATGAACCTTATGCCGGTCGGATGAGAGCGATGCTGATAATAGCCTTGATTCCACTTCTCGTATTGTCGGCACAATATTTAGGGGGCATCAGTTTTTGGATGCCGGTATTTATTATCGGAATCGGAACGGCCGCCCACCAGGCATGGTCAGCCAATATTTTCACAACCGTTTCCGATATGTTCCCCAAAAAGGCCGTTGCCAGCGTAACAGGGATTGGTGGAATGGCTGGTGGTATCGGAGGTATTCTCATTACAAAATGCTCAGGATGGCTTTTCGATGGTTTCCGGTATGCCGGTATTGCTAAATCGTGGACTGAGGCACAGGCACAAAATCTTGGCGGATTTCTCGAAAAGATAAAATCACTTACACTGATCAACAAACACAATGACGTCATAAATCTAGACAAGGTCGAATTAATTAATCTGCCTGCTGAAATAGTTCAGCAATTACAGGCTATTGACCCGGTTATGTTCGACCAGTTAAAAGCTATCCAGTATCCTATTGTACAGGGGAATATGACAACGGCTTATACAATAGTCTTTGTATTTTGTGCGTTTGCTTACCTGATCGCCTGGGGTATCATGCACTTGCTGGTACCGAAGTTTAAAAAGATTGAAGACCTGTAAAATTGTTTCATTCTGAAAAATCACTTTTTTAAGAAGCCAGAAATTCCGACAATGTTAGAAAAACAGCGTCGGGATTTCTTTTTTTAATGTTTTCTTTGCTATGAAAACAAATCATTTGATTTATGAACTGGACCTATCTTATCATTGCCGGCATTTTTGAGATCGGATGGCCGTTGGGTTTCAAATTATCACAGACAACCTCCCACAAATATTTCTGGATTGGATTTGCAGTAATATCCATGGCCCTGAGTGGTTATTTTCTTTGGATTGCACAGAAGGAAATACCAATTGGCATTGCCTATACCGTATGGACAGGGATCGGAGCATTGGGAACATTGATGATGGGAATCATGGTCTTCCACGATCCCATGAATCTCTTCCGGCTGTCATCTGCCTTGTTGATTGTTCTGGGAATAGTGGGATTGCGTATGTCGTATTAAGAAATTAATACCTTTGTACTCAGGTAGCAAAATAATGGAATGAATTAAACATAATTAAACACGTCATATGAAATCTGTATTCGTGAAAATGATGCTATCCGTCGGGGCCTGCATAATGCTTTTGACAGTAGTTCTCTTTATTCCACAAAGCTGTGAGCTGAATGACTTCGATTGTGATGATGCAACAGCAACCTATGAAGAATGCATGGATTGCCTATACGAAGAACACAGAGGTTGTCGTGATGGTCATTCTTTTTATGAATACAGGGAATGCAGGTGCAATTGATGCATTAACGAAAAAAGCCCGGGTCGTCAAGGATTCATAAATCAACAGCAATCTTTCCGCATATAGCAGTGCAGCCTTTTAAATATTCATTTGTCTCTAAATAGAATATTTTAAGTGATGTACTATGAAATCTTTTTCATGTGGCTTTGTTTCTACATTAATTATCGTATCGCAACTTTTTACTACTTGCAGCCTCTGTTCGCAAACGCTTACACAGACAATCAAAGGCAATGTTTTTGACAGTGAAATCCAGTCGCCCCTGATTGGAGCTTCGGTCGTAATTCATGGCACAGATCCGTTGCTGGGAACAGCAACAGATCTTCAGGGCAATTATAAAATCAAAAATGTCCCGACCGGCCGTTATAACATTCAAGTCAATTACCTGGGGTATGATCCGGTTATTGTGCCTGAAGTAATTGTAACCTCCGGTAAGGAAGTTGTTATCAATATTGGTTTAAAGCAATCGGTTATTCAGATTAACGAAGTAACCGTGAACGCGCACTCAAGGAAAGATAAGCCGCTAAATACCATGGCATCCATTAGCGCCAGGTCATTCACAGTGGAGGAAACCCAACGATATGCAGGAGGCATAGATGATCCTGCCAGGCTGGTGTCTGCTTTTGCAGGTGTCACTGTTGGAAACCTGCAGGATAATGCAATAATCATCAGAGGTAACTCACCCAAAGGAGTATCATGGAGGTTAGAAGGAGTTGAAATCCCCAATCCCAACCACATGCCGGGGGGAAATGTAGCAGGCGGTGGATTTGTAACGGTTTTTAGCAGTCAGCTGTTAGCCAACTCCGACTTTTTCACCGGGGCCTTTCCGGCTGAATACGGCAATGCCCTGGCAGGAGTCTTTGATATGAAACTTCGCAATGGCAACACCGACAAAAGAGAACACACACTTCAGGCCGGAATGCTGGGTATCGATATTGCGTCGGAAGGTCCGTTTAAAAAAGGGAAAAAACCAACGTATTTATTTAATTACAGGTACTCGACTTTCGGATTGCTTTGTAATTTAGGTATTGTCCCTTCCGATCAGGTGCCCAGGTATCAGGACCTTTCCTTTAAACTGAACTTTCCCACAAAATCAGCAGGTACTTTTTCGTTATGGGGAATCGGGGCAATCGATCGTATTACCGAACCTGTTGACAAAGATTCCACAAAATGGGAGAGCGACTGGGACCGGATACATTTTGACTGGGATGCCAATATGTATGCCAGTGGATTATCGCACAAATACTTATTGGGTAATAAGACGTTGGTTAATACTACCATTTCTGTATCGGGGATCCGGAACACATTGGATCAGACACGTGTGAACGATAGCCTGGTCATGCAACCGGATGCTTATTTCGTTGATAAATCGGGAAAAATAATTCTTACTTCATTTATCAATCATAAGTTTAATGCTCACCTGAGTTTAAAAACCGGGATATATTATAATTTTCTCTTTAATAACCTGAACTTCGACGGCACATTGAGCAGTAATCGGCCGGAAACTTATCAGAACTTTATTAAGGAAAAAGGAAACAGTAGTTTTATTGAGTATTATGCACAATCAAGGTTTAACCTGTCTGAAAACTTGATCCTGAATGCAGGCGTCCATGTATGTTACCTGAGTATAAATAATGATTATTCGATCGAACCGCGTCTTGGTCTGAACTGGGAATTCGTCCCGAAGCATTCCATAAGTTTGGGATATGGAAAACACAGTCAAATGGAAGAATTGAAGATATACTTTATAAATAATGATGTTGATGGAGAAATCCATACACCAAATAAGAATCTGAAACTCTCTCATGCCCAACACATTGTTTTTGGTTATGATTGGCTGATAAATAACAAATTACGATTGAAAATTGAACCCTATTATCAATTTTTATATGATATTCCGGGTATTCCTGACAGTTCCTATTCCATGATAAATTTCAAGCAGGACTGGTTGTTCAGAAATACGCTGGCTAATAATAGTGTCGGGAGAAATATTGGAATTGATTTTACTTTTGAACGTTTTCTAAATAATAACTACTATTACCTGATTACTGCTTCAATCTTTAATTCAAGCTATAAAGGCGACGACGGGAAATGGAGGAATACCAGGTATAATAAGAATTATGTAATCAATTTACTGTTTGGTAAAGAATTCAATATAAAGAAAAAGAATGTTCTGGGGATTAATGGCCGTTTCAATTTTATGGGAGGAGAAAGGACAACTCCTGTATTAGAAAACCAATCACTGCAGGAACATATGGTTTTATATGACGAAACAAAGGCTTTTAAAAATCAGGACCCGGCAACATATTATCTTGACCTGGCGGTCAGCTATAGGATAAACAAGAAAAGACACTCCAGTGTCTGGTCATTTCAGGTTAAAAATGCACTGGGTTCCCCTTTGTATGAAGGTGAATATTATAATTACCGGACAAAATCAATTGAGAATTCCAAAACCGTTGTTATCGTACCGTATTTAAGTTACAGGATTGATTTTTAGGAATACTGACGACATATTCAACGGTTATGAAATGAACAGTAAAAGAAAATGATAAGACATTTAGCATTTACCAATCCCGGTTCCGTGAGAGCCGTCAGACAAGGATTGGTTATATGCTTATCATCTTTGTACCTGTGCAAGGTAATCTGTAGAGCAGAAACCATAGACACCATCAGCTGATTTTATATAATACCAGCCGTTATACATCTTTTTGATCAACTGTACTTGCGAATGATGAGCGGCTTTTCCGATAATATCATATTGTGTTCCGGGACCTTTGCGTATGTTCAGGTTAGAACTTTTAGTCACCACTTTCATCATGATGTTCTTCGAGGTCAGGTCTTCCACAACAAGGTAGTTTTTCACTTCGGTCACTCCGGGGGCTTTTTTAAGTGCCGCAACAGCGGCTTCGGCAGTTGCTCCGTCGGCGACCGTACCCGTTACTGAAAGAACGCCCTTCTCCAGCGAGATGCCCAGATTAGAAATCGTAATACCGGCAGATGACAGCAAACCAGAATAATTTGCCTTTTCCTGAGGTGTGGTAATGGCTTTAGCCAAATCATCAAATAAACCCATAGCTTTCTTTAATTTTAATATTTTTAATTACTTAGGTTGAAGGTTTGTCATAAAATCAGGTGTGTCTAAGGTCAGATTATCTTTGGTGACAATGGCATCCATATTCATACCTTTTTCAGTCTTGACTACCAGTATACCATTTTCAAGTGCATATGTTCCCGATTCAATGACCTTTCCGTCTGAACTCATTGTGTACTTGTTATCTTTGAAAGTCATTTCAACTTTCATTAAGTCAGCTTTGAATACCTGGAAGATACTGTCATTATAAGTTCCTTTTGAAACGACATTGGTAACTTTCCATGTCTTAGCAATTAGTTTTTCTGGACCTTTTTTGCAACTGACAAAGGATACAGTCAGACCCAGCAATATAAGCAGCAATAGCTTGTGAAGTTTCATGTTTAAAGGTTTTAATGAATAAATAAATGAATCATTGAAGGTAAGTAAATTCAAACTCAGTTCCTTAGTTTTGATTAAAAATTTGCTCTGTTTATAAGATGGGATTATTTGAGATCATTAAAATTCAAATTTCAATGAGGTGTAAGCCTCAGATATAAAATAAGCAATGGCAATAACGTTTAGATACCCATTATCAGAATTACAATAACATTAAATCTTTATCTTGATTAACCGATTCCGGAGCCTATGTTTTCATGCTGCATCTTAAAACAGCGATGCAAAACGTGGTGCAAGGAAGGAGATTATTCAATGATACCTTCTGTTTATGCATGTATCAACTCCGAGTGTCAAAATTTTGGTTGTTTGCAGCTTTTCGAAAGTTTTGTACATTTATTTTTATATTATAGACCAAACACGTTGATAAAAACTGTATTTACAGGCATTAAACCATTTGAAATCAGCCCTATGAAAAAGATATCCGTATTGTTAGTATTTCTGACAATCTCAATATTCACCCATTGTCAGGAAAAAGACAAAATTCAGGCGTTTATTGCCGGATATAAGTCAAATGATACCATTCTTTATGATAATCTCATAAAGATTCCTGAGATCGAATTAAATAATAAGGATTATTCCATTGTTGGCTTCACTATCACGCTGACCTATGAAGGTTATGTCCATGTCTATGAGAGCAATTCGTGTAAAATTACTGAAGAAATGCGAACCTCCCTCGCCGGAATTCGGAAGAAAAATGTCGAAATTATATCACTTAATTTACAGGACATTAAAGTAAGAACGCCCAAGGACAAAGAAATTAACGTTGTGAATCTGGCTTATAAAATAAAAATGAAATAATTCACAATACTATGAATGAAAATGCTGATTCAATCCACATCAATAGGAAGGAAAAACAATCTGTGAGATACTATATCAGATCCATTGCCCTGGCAGTTGTATTTGTTACTGTCGGCCAATTGATCGTCATAATCATAACGAAATTATCTGGACTGGAATTATCCAAAGCATGGAAATCCATCATTGTATTTATAATTACATCTGCTTTTGCAATATTTCTTTTTCCAGGAATACTTAAGATCCCGTTCGGAAAAGTAACTATAAAAACCTGGCTGAACCGGCTTGGTGTTTACTGGCCCAGGAATATAACAGGGCATATTTTGTTGGGGATAATGCTGGCCTGTGTATCCCTGACCGGAATGTTGTTAGGATCCATATTTACCGGCAAGTATGTAGTAGATTTCTCGAATCTCACACTTGGTCAATTTATTTTCTGCTTAAATCCGGGCATATGGGAAGAAGTCTTCTTCAGAGGCGTAATTCTTTTTGTACTGATCCGGTGGTGGAAAAATCTGAGAAAAGCCATGTGGTGGCAAATCCTGATTTTCGCAACGTGCCATATCACCGGATATAAGCTTATTGATTTCGTTGAATTTTTCTCTGTAGCACTTATCGGATATACTTTCACATACGTTGCAGTAAAGTCGCGTACCTTGATTGCCGGAATGATGTATCATTACCTGCATGATTCATTTTTATATTTTGTTCAGGTTCCCGGGGCTGAATATCACGGTTTTGTGGATAATTTCACATTTTATGCCTTCTTATGGGCAGCCATGCTTATCAATATTCTTATTGTCGCCATCGTTACCGAAAAGGCCGGCTTAAAGGGTCATAACGGCTTTATGGTATCAGAGGAGGTCAATGACTCTTATCTTTTCCCATATCTGAGCAGAAAGAATTCACAAATCGCTGACAGACTTCAGCGCTATGTATTACTGCTGGCTGGGATTTCTGTAGTCCCTCTTATTATTGAAATGATGCCCTCTGGAATAAGTATATTATTCATATTGATTATATTCACAGCATTGTTAAATATGGGTGCTTTTATTTTTTATAACAAAATCGGAGAGAAAATAATCTCAATAGCCTTGATGATTAATGGCATATGTCAAATTGTGTCAGGATATCAATCACATCTGGGAGGTTCTGAAAGAGCCTATATAATCTATTTTCTAGCCGGCACTGTTTATATTATTCTGGGTATATTCAGCTATGTTATACGAAAGAGTAATATTCCAGCATAGGATGTTTTCATGAATAAGTCAACCTATGTGTGTATTCATGACAGATTGCTGATGATCTGGAGACATAACACATTTATAATTAATTAAAACCGTCTATGAAAAGGAATATCAGGAAAAATATGCTGGCTGGTATTGCCAGTGTCTTCATTCTAATAACCGGTTATTTGCTGTACTGTAACTCGGGGGAGTACTATCAGCTGGAAAGCAATAGGGGTTGTGCGACTTTTCTGTTAAGCAAGAATGACACCCTGCTGGTGTGCCATAACCTGGATGATTACATTGAGGTTCCGGGAGCTGTTTTCATCAACAAACGGGGTGTAAGAAAAGAAAACATCGGCTGGGCAGATTTTACCTGCCTGTGTGCAAAAAGAAAATCTGATCCACGATTAGAGTGGATTTCATCGTACGGATCGGTTACATATAATACCTGGGGAAAAGATTTTATCGATGGCGGAGTCAATGAAAAAGGGCTTTATATTGGTGAAATGACGTTATTGGGTACAACCTATACACAAAGTGACAAGCCAAAATTCCATCATCATTTTTTCATGCAATATGTACTCGATAATTTTACAACGGTTCATGAAGTTCTTGAAAATATCACCCATGTTGGTATTAATGGACATTGTCAATGGCATTATTTTGTTGCTGACAAATCGGGGAACACAGCAGTAATTGAATTCATTAATAATATTATGACTGTCTATGAAGGAAATAATATGCCCGTTCAGGTACTTTGCAACAGGGCCTATGAAAAAGAGCTAAAAATGATGCCTGAAGAGGACAGTATTTATAACCAGATGCTGGAAAATGATTTTTCCGAAAAAGATTTGCGTTTTATGCTTGCTTCCAAAAAGATAAATGATTATGATGAAGATTCCGGTGCACCTCTAGTGGAATATGCTTTTTCTATACTGAAACAGATGGACATGGGAAATAATAAATGGTCTGTTGTGTACGATCTGAAAAATCTAAATATGTATTTCCGTACCAGAAAAGGACAACATATAAAATACATTGATTTTGCAGCGTTTGATTACAGTTGCTCCGCTCCTGTTAAGGTTTTTGATATCAATACAGATACATCGGGTAATGTTGCCGGCAAGTTCATGGATTATTCAGTGAAAATAAATAAGGAATTCATCGGGCATAATTTTGATCATATCAACTTTGGATTCATAGGAAATGTATTTTTTAAGAGCAGGTATAAAAACAAAATAAACCGGTATGCGAATATGTTTGAATGCAAAGGAACGTCAGAGTAAGAGACCTTAATCGAATAACAGCCTTCACTGAAGGAGACTGATGGACAAGGACCGGTGTTTTATTTTGTTTGTCTTTTCAGCTCCGGTTTTGTTGTGAGGATCTGCAATAACAAACCTTAGCTTCTTGCCTAACTTGTAATTACATTTCTGAAGAGTGACACATACATCAGAAACCAAATATAAATGTCATGAAAAAAAATTTTGTACTCCTTTTTCTGGCACTATCGCTATCGGGTCGATCACAACAAGAGTTGCCAGCTGTTCATGCAGTGTCATCTCAATTTGAGAGGATTGATATTATTCGAATACAAAGCGGAACTGATATGCTCGAAGGACTGAATCAATATACCGAAGAGAAAAACGTTAAAAATGCCGTTATTATTGCGGGCATTGGTTCAGTAACCGATTACCATTTCCATGTTGTCAGTAGCAGCAGTCTTCCTCCGGCTAATGAGTTTTCAAAAGCTTCTGTTGCCATGGACCTGGTGAGTTTGCAGGGATATATCTTTAACGGGAGGGTGCATGCACACATAGCACTTTCAGATGAAAACAGTGTCATTGGCGGGCATCTCGAGCCGGGGACCAAAGCATTGACCTTTTTCATCCTGACTGTTGGTGTTTTACCGGATGAGTTAGAAATCGAAAATTTCGATAAATATAATCCTTAGAAACTCTGACAGCGCATTTTTCTTCCTGTGCTGCAGCTATTGGTATTTTAGGTCTTGCAAGATTCATAATGTGAGGCAACTTTATATTTCAATAAATATGATAAATTTACATCACATATGTCTGAACCCGTATGCCTCATGTAGCCATAATCTTATCCAGCATAAGAAAAGGTCGTAACAGCCACAGGATCGCCCTGTATTTGAAAAAGTATCTCGAAGAAAATAACCTTTCAAGTGTTGAAATCCTGGATTTGCTCGAATATAAATTTCCTTTGTTTGAGGAAAGGCTCAAGTTTCTGCCATCACCCACATCGGCCGTTCTTGATTTTGCAGGGAAGATAAAGGCCGCAGATGGCGTCATCATCGTTACTCCCGAATACAATGGCGGTTATCCTGCCAGTCTGAAAAATATTATAGACCTGCTTTATGATGAATGGTACCGTAAACCTGTAGCAATCTCAACGGTATCCGATGGCCCATTTGGTGGTAACCAGGTTATTATCGCATTGCAATTTGTGTTATGGAAAATGCGCGCCTGGACAGTCTCGGTTATGTTTCCGGTAGCACATGTTCAGGAGTCCTTTGACAAGAATGGAAATCCGCTTGACAGGGCGGCAACAGACAAACGTGCAAGACGTTTTGTAGATGAATTATTTTGGTGCATTGAAGCAAAAAACCGAATGATATGATTACAATGCTGAGGAAAAAATACGTAATCTCGTTTCTCCTGTTTCTTTTTGTAAGTCATTTTGCTACCGGACGATCACGGTATGCATATAACCGGCATAGCACAGGATCAGGATGGAAATAAATTCTACTATGTCAAAAATTCATGGGGGACCGGTAATCCGAACAATGGTTATATGTACATATCAGAACAATTCATACGGTATAAAACACTGACATTACTTGTAAACAAAAATGCAATACCCAAAGCCATCTTGAATAAACTGAAATTATAATAACAGAAAGCATGGACTGTAAAAAAGAAAACAATATAAACCGCTGTAATTGTACTTATCCATGCAGCAGAAAGGGAATCTGCTGTGATTGCCTGCATTATCACCGGGCCATGGGAGAATTACCAGCCTGTTACTTTCCTGCAGATGCTGAAAGAACTTATGACCGGAGTATCGAGTATTTTATAAAACTTTTCCGGGAGGGTAAAATATAATAACCGGTAAATCCTGCTTGTCCTGTTCCGGGTAAATTTCTTTTATATTTCCTGACTGACGGTATGCCAGACAGGCCATTCCGTGTATAGCATTGCTGCTACAAGTACCGCTGTCTCATTCGTCTATTTGCCCCTGTTAAAAACTTTTCTTTTCCGGATGACAGCAACCCCTTATCTTTAAAAGCATACAAAAATGTAACCCTTTTGTAATGATTTCAGTTTAAAAGAATAGTGATCCGTGGTTGGTTGACGGGAAATGAAAAAAATGCTGTTAAAAATATCAGTTTTTCTTGCAAGCCTCATACTGGTGCTGACGCTTTCACAGTTTGCTCCCGCCGGACATGCTTTTCATGAAGAATTCCGTCTGCGTAAAACAAAAACAGACCCTTCGTTTCTCGATTCCCCCCGGTCATGGATTGATTCGGTCATGCAATCGCTTTCAACGGAAGAAAAAATCGCCCAGCTTTTTATGATTGCAGCCTATTCCAACAAGGATAAAAAGCATGAAGAAGAAATTGAAAAGACAATACGGGAATGCAATATCGGTGGTCTTATCTTTTTCCAGGGAAGTCCTACCCGCCAGGCATTGTTGACCAATCGTTATCAGCGTCGGGCCAGGACACCCTTACTGATAGCTATGGATGCCGAATGGGGTCTTGCTATGAGACTGGATAGCACAATACGTTATCCGAGGCAAATGATGCTCGGATCTATACAAAATGAAAAGCTTATTTACGATATGGGGTGCCAGATAGCCTGGCAATTAAAAAGACTCGGAGTGCAAATAAACTTTGCTCCGGTGGCCGATATCAACAATAATCCGGGTAATCCTGTTATAAGCAGCCGTTCATTTGGTGAAGACCGCGCCAACGTCACCCGTAAATCGTTGCTGTATATGCTGGGCATGCAGGATAACAGTATCATAGCCGTCGCTAAACATTTTCCAGGCCATGGTGACACCGAGGTGGATTCACACATGGAATTACCGCTCGTGATGCATGACCAAACCCGGCTCGACAGCGTTGAACTATTTCCCTTTAAGGAGCTTATTTACAGCGGAATCTCCGGGATCATGACCGGCCATCTTAGCATTTCCTCACTCGACAGCCTCAACAGGATTCCATCTTCCTTATCGGCCTGCATCATTGATTCCTTGCTGAAACAGGAAATGGGCTTTAAAGGTTTAATCTTTACGGATGCCATGACGATGAAAGGCATAACCAACAATTTTGAACCTGATACTGCTGTGCTCGGAGCATTTCTGGCCGGAAACGATATTATCCTGATGCCTGAAAATGTTCATCGGGGCATTAAGATTATCAAGCGTGAACTGGAGAAAGGCAACATTAGCCTGGAAGATATTGAAGATCGTTGCAGGAAGATACTTGCGGCCAAATACTGGGCAGGACTGAATCAATACAAGCCTGTTGATATCAATAACCTGGTTGAAGATCTTAATCAGCCTCACTACGATCTGTTAAACCGTAAAATTATAGAGAGTTCATTAACTGTTGTTACCAACAAGAATAATTTTTTCCCCTTTGAGAAGATCGACACCCTGACATTGGGATCAATAGCACTGGGTAATGCCAACAGTGCTGATTTCCAGCAGACACTAAGATTATATACCCGTGTTGACACATTTCACTACAGAACTGATAGAATCACTGATGAAGACAGCCTGTATGCTTTTGCAAATCGTTATAATGCACTCATTGTAAGTATTCATACAGATGATATAAGGGCAAGCCGAAATTTCGGAGTGCAGGATACCCTGATTAAAATTGTCGATAAACTGTGCCAACAACATGTGGTAATTCTTGATCTCTTTGCATGTCCATATGTTTTAATGCGTTTTGCTGATCTCAATCAATTTGCCGGAATAATCGTATCGTATGAAAACATAAAGCTTGTACAGCAACTATCTGCACAGCTGATTTTCGGAGCTATACCCGGACATGCGAGTTTGCCGGTAACGGTATCTGAAAATCATACTTATGGAACCGGCATTGTAACAAGAAACCTTGACAGGCTGAAATACAGCAGTCCCATGGAATGCAAGGTCAATCCTTCGTTTCAGCAACGGATCGATTCTATTGTTAATGATGCAATTGCCCAGGAAGTAGTGCCGGGTTGTCAGATACTGATCGCCAAGGATGGGATTGTCTTTTTTCATAAAGTATACGGTCATCACGAATATAAATCAGATCAGAAAGTAACTACCGAAGATCTGTATGATTTGGCCTCTGTAACTAAAATTACAGCCACTGTTCCGGCTATTATGAAATTGTATGAGGAAGGGCAGATTGACCTTGAGAAACCTTTGTCAAAGTATCTCAAATTCCTTGACAACACGAATAAAAAAGACATATCGATTCAGGATATCCTGTTGCATAAAGCCGGACTGATCAGCTGGATACCTTTTTATCTCAACACACTGGAACCTGTTTTTTCCCGGCAGTCTTTATATAGTCAGACACTTTCTCCTGTTTACCCTTACAAAATAGGAGCAAATCAATACCTGACACGTTATACGCGCTATAAAAAGGGCTATTTCTCTACCGAGGCTGATACCGGGTATCCATACCCGGTAGCTTCTTGTATATACGCCTCCTCCGGCATTCATGATACGATTATTGCTTCCATCAACAGGTCAGCAGTTGACAGAAGACCACAGTATAAATACAGTGATGTCGGATTCATATTGCTTTATAAATTGATTGAAAGCCTGTCGCATTCGCCTTTTGAAGAATATCTCGGCAATTCATTCTATAAACGATTGGGAACATCCAGCCTTTGTTTCAATCCCTTAAGAACCATAACAGTCAACAAGATAGTACCCACAGAAGATGATCAGGTATTTCGTAAACAGCTCCTGAGGGGTTATGTTCACGATCCGGCTGCAGCCATGATGGGAGGGATTTCCGGTCATGCCGGTTTGTTTTCCAACGCCAATGATTTGGCAAAGGTTATGCAAATGTACCTCAATAAAGGATCATATGGAGGTATAAAATATTTTAATCCCGAGACAATTAGTCTTTTTACTTCCAAACAGAATGGTGATCATAATAACCGTCGTGGATTGGGATTCGACAAACCCGAAACGGATCGTTCAAAGCCAAGTCCTGCCTGTCAGTCTGTTTCAGCAGACAGTTATGGTCATTCCGGCTTCACGGGTACCCTTGTATGGGTGGATCCTGCCTGTCAGCTGATTTTCATATTTCTATCCAACCGTGTATATCCGGATGCCAATAACAATAAACTGACCGAGATGAATATCCGGACTAAAATTCAACAGGAAATCTACAACAGCATCAATTTTTAAGTCTCCGTACAGAAAAAGGTCAACCCTTTATCAGCCATTCTTTTGCCTCATCTATGGTATTAAAAGGACGTAATTGCATGCCTGAAAACATCTGAACAATACGAAGCATAATCTTTTTTGCTCCGGATATACCAATTACGGCTTCCTTCCTGGTCAGTTCTTTGCTTAGCTTTGCTGCTCTTTTCAGTGCCTCCATTGTTTCGCCATATACATAACTACCCGTTATATCCACCAGCATGAGAACGTCTCTTTTACCCATAGCCTTGGCCTTTTCCCTGAATTCATTTGTGCCTTTAATAACTTCAAGAAAATCTTCCGTTGTCTTAATGTTGGTGTAATCGACAAAATAGATTTCTATGCCTTTATAATTGATAAACCGAGCACCGTTTGCCATAACACTGTCTTTTTCATAACGAATTTACTACATTTTTACAACTACAACAATAACAATGAACTAAACTAGACCTTAATCCCGATTTTGGCTTCTGAAAATTAATTTCAATTTGAACATATTTATTTCCGGACACTTGTCTCGTTTTCTTATTCATCCTTCAGATGCAGCCCACATTCTTTTTGGCCCTGATCTTCCCACCACCATCGTCCCGACCGGGGATCATCACCGTTCGTTACAGCTCTTGTACAAGGCTGACAGCCAATACTTGGGAATCCCATGTCATGCAATTTATTATATGGAACATTATACTTGTGGATATATTCCCAGACTTTTTTTTCTGTCCATTTCAATAAAAGATTTACCTTAATCAGTTCATGTTTTTCATCCCATTCAATTAGGCTTTTATTAAAACGTTCCAGGGTCTGATCTTTACGAATGCCGGTTATGCAAACTTCAAATCCGGCAAGAGCTCTTTTAAACGGTTCAACTTTGCGTAAGTGGCAACATAAGATACGGTTGTCGCGATTCTCATAAAACAAATTAATGCCTTTTTCGCTGACCATTTTTTCAATACTGTGAAAGTCAGGGAATAAAATATCAATTTTAATATTGTAATGGCTACAGGTTTTACTTATGAGTTCATACGTTTCAGGAAATAACCTGCCGGTATCAAGCGTAAAGATCCTCACCGGTAAATCAAGACGCACAATCATATCGGTGATCACCTGGTCTTCAGCTCCCATGCTGGAAGAAAAGACGATCCGGTTTTTATGGGGCCGACAAAGGGAATCCAGCAAGTGAATCGGATCTGCATCCCTGAATTGCTCATTGAGGCTTTCAATATTTTCCTTGGAAAGGATGAAATTTTTACTCATGATGGTATATCGCTTTCCGAATCTTACTAAATTTAATAACAGCAATTTTACGAATTTGTTAACAAAAGCTGCCATGCAAAACAATAATTCTATTCTCAGCTATATCAATAAAATCGAAAAACTGATCCTGATTATTATTGTTGTCATTTTTTCATTTTTATTGTTACTGTCCCTTATTGACATTGTTTATGAAATCATCATGGAAGTCCGGACAAAGCCGTTTCTGATTATTAAGGCTGATAATCTTATGGACCTTTTCAGTGTGTTCTTGATCGTGCTCATCGGACTTGAATTGCTTGAAACCATCAAAGCCTATCTCAGAGATGATATCTTACATGTTGAACTGGTATTGCTTCTGGCCATTATCGCGGTATCAAGGAAAGTGATCGTATGGAATTTCGATAAATATGATACCTGGGAGCTTATAGGCCTTGCCATTATGGTCATTGCCCTTTCCTTCAGTTACTTTTTGCTCAAACTGAAGGTTCCGAAAAAAAGGGGCATCAAGAAGAACAACCCGGATCCTGCAGGTTGACAGTTTTTCAATTCAGTCTCTTCAGTGCCATGCGGATAGTATTAATGGAAGGCTGCTTAAAGTCAACCGGCACGAGGATATCCTTGTTAAACTGAATCATAACTATTTACAGATTAATGGATAATTAAAATTACGCAAAAAAATCAGCTAATCGTATGAAAGTGCCTGTAAATATGTTGTATTTCTTTTGATTTGTTCAGCTTTTCCAGATTCTTAATCCGGCCACATTCAAACCATAACGAATCATTGTGTTCGTAACCTTTAATCACATGATCTTTAGCCAGCCGCAGGTAGAGATCAGTCATAGAAAATGCACCTTGTTCAATAACAAGATCAAATAAAGCGGGATCAATCATGTGTATGGTACTGAAAGCAATCTGATGAGATGGATTGGCATCTCTTGCCATTCGGGTTTCACCCGAGATATTGCTTTGCCATCCGCATAAATTATACTTTTCATCGAAAAGCAGGTCACGGGTTGATTGACGTTTTTTCACAGCAAGAGTTGCCAGTGGTTTGTTCTTTATATGGTAATTGTAAAGAAGGTCAAGATTCAAATTCGTTATAACATCTGAAGTAGCCAGAAAAAAAGGTTTACCGTCATTAAAAAACCAACGGGCCTTTTGCAGGCCCCCACCTGTATCAAGCAATTCCTCATGCTCGTGGGATATTTCAATATGGATTCCGAAATTATCATGGTCAGCCAGAAATGATATAATCTGATCAGCCATATGGTGAACATTAATGATTATTTCACGAATGCCAAAAAATCTAAAATACATAATACAGTGCTGAAGAAGGGGAACATTCTGAACCTTCACCAGGGCTTTTGGTAAACTTTCTGTTAACGGGAGTAATCGTGTGCCCTTGCCGGCAGCCAGAATCATTGCCTTCATTATTTTCCTTTGAATTGCATTTATGAATGTTTCGTCTTTTCAAGTTCCCGGTGACGTATAACCACATTCACCGGATATTTGTTCCGGATGAAATTGCATAATTTCTCAGCTGCATAAACCGATCTGTGCTGTCCGCCTGTACATCCAAAATTCACCATCAGGCTTGTGAATCCTCTTTGTTTGTATTCCGATACAGCCTGGTCAACAAGGAAAATCACATGCGACATAAATTCCGTCACATCCTCCTTTTCTTCAAGATATTGAATTACCGGGGCATCTTTGCCGGAAACCGTCATAAATTCCTCATAGCGTCCCGGATTGGAAAGGGCCCTGCAATCGAAAACAAATCCACCTCCATTTCCGGTATGATCCGTAGGAATACCACTTTTATATGAAAAACTATTAATGCTCACCGTAAGGCTTTTATAAACTGTATTGAATTCTCTTATCTCCTTTGATTCGATAATGGTATCGAAAATCCTATACAGGGCGGGCAGATTAACCGGAAGTGATGCATGCTGCAATAGCCATTCGAGGGTTTTAGCTGCCAGCGGCACACTTTGCAGAAACAGGGGTTTGTGTTCAATATAGCCTCTGAATCCATAGGCTCCCATCGCCTGCATCAGACGTATATAAACAAAACCATAATAATAATTCATGAATTTATCGGGATTGAAAGAAGGGATTTCCCGGTTAAAGACCTGTAAATAGTATTCGAGCAGTTTTAATTTATCCTTGGCCGGTATGCTTGTTTTGGCTTCAAAAAGCAGGGATGCCAGATCGTACTGAAGGGGGCCCTTCCGTCCCCCCTGAAAATCGATAAAATACACTGTATTGTTATGCAGCATAATGTTTCTCGACTGAAAATCACGGAACATAAATGATTCGCGCTCTGCTTCAAGAAGAAACCTGATTAACCGGATAAAATCATCTTCCAGATCCTGTTCGTCAAAAGTTATTTTCATGGGTTTCAGAAAGCAATATTTGAAATAGTTCAGATCCCAGTGCATGCTCTGGTATTCAAATTCAGGCCGCGGATAACAGCGCGAGAAATCGATTTCTTCTCTCGCCTTGACCTGTAAGCCAGGCATAGCATCAATGACACGGCGGTAAATTTCCATGTTTTTCTTCCCGAACGAAATTCCCGGTTTATGCTGCTGCATATAATCCAAAAGTGTGGTGTCGCCAAGATCTTCCAACAGGTAAATGCCTCTTTCCAGGTCTGCGGTGTATACCTCCGGTACTTTGTTCCCGGCTTTCTTCAGGTGTCCGGCGAGATAAATAAAGGCATCATTTTCACGAAAGTCGGTATTAAAAGCCCCCACTACAGTTTTTTTATTTCCTGTGATGCGGTAATAGCGCCGGTATGATCCGGATTCCGGCATAGGTGTCAGTGAAACAGGTTTCTCACCGGTATACTGCTCAAACAATTTTGTTATCCACTGTGTAATATCTGCTTTCACGTATAGCTGATTTAATGGCTGAATATTGCTGCAGACTTCTCAATCAATAACTGCCAGGCTTTATCAATATGTTTCATTCCGGTGTTGGTTTGAGCGGTAATAAAGCGTAATGTATATTTACCATTTAGTCGTGTATGTGAAATGTACACGTTGCCGGTTCTGTTCATAGCCTTTAGCAGATTCTCATTCAACTCATTGAGCTGATCTTCTGTAAAATTATCATTAGGTTTATACCGGAAGCAGATGAGGTTGAACTGGCGTGGTGCAAGAATTTCATAACATCCGGCCTGGAGTAACCTCCTTTCAAATTCAGCCGCCAGGCTGATATGGAAACGTATTTTCTCCTGCAAACCTTTGACACCGAACATGCGTATGACAAACCATAATTTCAGTGCCCTGAATCTTCGGCCCAGCTGTATTCCCCAATTGGAATAATCATTGGCATGTGTGTGTACCTGCGACCTCAGATATTCCGGAACCACTTGGAATGTCTTTATCAAGGCATCACTGTCCCTTACAAAATAAGCAGAACAATCAAAATTGGTGAACAGCCATTTATGAGGATTAAAAACAAAGCTATCCACTTTTTCGATTCCCTTTATCATCCATCGGTATTCCGGCAGAATCAGTGCCGAACCGGCAAAGGCTGCATCAACGTGCAGCCAGATATTGTATTTATCACATATTTCTGCGATGGAATCAAGCGGGTCGACAGCCGTACTTCCTGTAGTGCCCAATGCAGCCACAACACAAAGAGGCACATAACCCTGTTTAAGGTCAGTATCAATGGCCTGTTTCAATGCTACTGTATCCATTTTGAATGTATCATCAACCGGTATTTTTATCAGGTTTTCATGTCCGATACCGGCAATCCTTACAGCTTTATCAACCGATGAGTGAGCTTCTGAGGAGCTATAGACGCGAAAGACAGGCTGATCGTAAAATCCATATTGATTAACCGTAAAGTTCGATTTCTTTTCACGGGCCGTTAATACGGCACAGAGTGTAGCAGTAGAAGCTGTATCCTGAATTACACCCTTAAAGTTATCCGGCAAACCGGTCATCTGCTGCAACCATTTCATCACCACCTCTTCCAACTCGGTAGCTGCCGGTGATGTCTCCCATTTCATACATTGTGCACCGAGAGCAGCTGTCAGCATTTCACCCAGCAGCGAAGGAAAACTTGAATTGGCCGGAAAATAGGCAAAAAAATTCGGACTTTGCCAGTGTGTAATCCCAGGAATTATGATATTCTCAACATCAGCAAACACTTCCTGAAAAGCATCAGCATCATCAGGAGGAGAAACGGGTAAACGCGATGCAATATCACCAGGCGCCACCTGAGAATTAACGGGGTAATTGTCGGCATTTTTATAATAATCGGCTATCCAATCAACAAGTTTGTGTGCCTCCGAGCGGAATTCTTCAAAAGCCATCATAATGAATTTGATTTCAAGGTTTCAAATTTAAACCAAATTGCACAAATGCGTAATTCAGCCATAACCATTTTTCATGCTGCAACCGGAATAATTTTGTATTGTAACCAATATTTAATACTTTTAATAACCAAACGCAGACAAATATGAACATTGAATTATATAACTCCGACTTTCTGAATTTTGTTGAACTGAATTTCACGGGAGATAATAATGAATACCGTCGTTGTGACCCGGAATCAAAATATCTTGATACCTGTGTTTTCAATTTGTTCCTTGTATGTTTTGAGAATGCCAATAAAATATTTGATTATTTCTCGGGTACAAAATACAATTCAAGGAAAATCATAGTTCTGCGCAATGAGTTATTCAGAAATCTGGAATCTATTGAAAAAATTAATACGCTTACTGAATTCACCAGGATGGTCGAAAATCGTTTTATGGGAAAGGATTTCCTTCAGGAAATCAACGAACAGCAACCATCCTGGCGTGAAAACTGGAGGGACTATCTGGAGAAGCTGGTAGCTGTAAATCGCGAACTTATTGTCTTCACAGAAAAATGTGCAGACGAAGAAAGGATTCTTTGGGTAATTGGGTATTGAGATATCAGCGGTAATGGCAGTGATGAAGCAGGTAGTGAAGAGGTGAGATGTATTCGGTATTCGGTATTCGGTATTCGGTATGAGAATGTTCACTGTTCACGGTTCACCACTATACCTGTCGCTCCCACTTTCCCACTTTTGTTGGAAACTCAAGAGCTTTCTTCAGCTTTCCGAGAAACTCTTTTCGCGATATCTCCTGCGCCCCCAGGCTTTTTAAATGTGTGGTTGGCTGTTGTGCGTCGATGAAATGAAAATTCCATTTTTTAAGTTGTTCCACAAGGTAATAGAGTGCAATCTTTGAAGCATCGGACATATGATGAAACATGGATTCGCCGAAAAATGCCCTTCCCAATGAAATACCATATAGTCCTCCAACCAGGCGGTTGCCGTAATATGTCTCAATGGAGTGAGCATATCCCCTTTGGTAAAGATCGGTATAAGCCAGCTGCATTTCAGGTGTTATCCAGGTTCCTTCCTGGTCATTTCTTTTTACTGTTGCACAGTTCATGATAACAGCTCCGAAATCACTATCAAACCTAACTGTATATTTACCGTGTTTTATTGTCTGTTTCAAAGTGTAGGATACCTTAAAATTCTCAGGGAATAATACAAGTCTCGGATCTGGCGACCACCATAGTATTGGCGATCCTTCGTTATACCAGGGGAAAATACCGGTCGAATAAGCTGAAATCAGAGCTTCTGCCGACAGATCTCCCCCTGCAGCCAAAAGTCCTTCTTTATCAGCATTTTCAGGATCCGGGAAAAGATAACTATACGACACAAAAGGATCAATAAAGATGTAAATAATGTCAAGTTGAAAACCTTCAGGACCGGGATCAGTATTCGCTTTTTGCCATTTCCTTTGCCACAGGATCTCCGGCATACCTTGTGAACTCCTGGTATGGTATCCGGGATGCTGTCTTACCTGTTTTCGCAAATTCTTTAACCTGATAAGCAAAAGCCTGCATCCTGGTCTCAAGTGTTACTGTATCCTGTCCATCATAGGCAATATTAATCCATGGAATGTTGTGATGATCATGACGGAACGTCTCGGATACCGATGTAATCAGCGTTCCCGGCATACAGGTAAACGGAAGGATATTGGCCACACCCGAGATACCTTTTGGAACGAGACTGGCGGCTGTCCCCAGCGCAAGCGGTGGATCACCATCATAATCCTTGTGTACATAAGGATTGCATGCCGTAAGCATCGATTTCAGGGGAACTTCTTTCTCATGATCTATTGTGTGTTTCAGCCCCTTCAGAATGGTCCCTGCAACAAGGTGTTGTGAAATATTCTGAATGTGTGATTTCACAAGACCTTTTTTATCATTTTTCCATATGCTGTCACGTGTAAAACGATAAGTAGAATATTCGATCCATTCAGCGAAGGGAGAGATAAGTGTTTCAAGTCCAAGCTGTTCAAGCCGCTGCACCAGGAAATTGCTGCAAAAGGGATTATCACGCATAAAGATCTCTCCCACAATCGATACAACGGGTTTGCGCTGTGATTTATCGGTTTTAATGGCAGCAAAGGCGGCTGCTGTTTTTTTCAGGATCCTGTTCAGACTTCCCTTTCCGGTTTCAAGGCAGGCAACTACTTCCTGCAATCCCTGATGATATACTTTTTCAGAATCTCCCCGGTAAATTTCATAAGGCCGGTTTTCCTGCAACAGCTTACGGAGGTAATCAACGGCAACAAAGCCCTTCCATGCATTAAGGCGGAATTTGACACCATGTCCCCCCGATAGACCCTGATACGATGAATCATTCGAAGGAGTAATAATTTCCACATTGTGATAACCAAGCCTGTCAAAGATGACGCGCTGGAAATGATTGTATTGTCCAAACCGGCAGGGTCCGTTATGATCGGGCATGAAAAAGCTGATCTTGGACGGATCCACACCCGGTTCCATAAGCTTCCGGATAAAGCTTCCGGTTGTGCAGATCATGGGAAAGCATTCTCTTGATGAGGTATACTTTCTTCCGATCTCCAGATCGCGATGGTCCTGCATGGGCAACACACGCGATTCGACTCCGCAACGACGTGCAGCTGCGGCGATAACATATCCCGAATCATTCATATAGGGGAAATACAATATTCTGTCTTTCGATGGTGATTCCGGACTCATCCTGGGTCTGAAAACAACAGGTTGCGTTTTATTCTTTTTCTCTGCACCATGCATACTGTCAATGAATGCTTCAATGCGGGTTATCATGCCGGCATCGGCCGAATGTTCGTCAACTTCGAGGTGAAGGTAGGGTTTGCCTTTCAGTTCTTCGCTTACATAATGAGCAAGGAAGGAATCGGGTCCGCAACGGAAATTGCTCAGGTATACTGCATTTAACCGGTCATCCTGCGCCACCATCCGTGCTGCTGCAATGATCTTCTGTCCGTTTGGCCAGCACATATTCCGGTAACTATCAAATACACCTCGGATGGGCAGGTCTAAAATTTCGAGAGGAACAGGCATAAGGTTCTGGCTGAGAAGTTTTTCGATCAATCCCAGGTTAAGGAAGGGGTCACCACAGTTATAAGGCTTACCCAGGATCACAACCGGATGAACACCGGCCGGAATGTTCGAAAGCACATCCCTGCCATAATCTTTCAATTGTTTTTCAACATTGTGTTGTACGCGGTCTGCCTTATATAAGGCATTTTTGATGTCTTTTGCCGGTATGCCAAAGCGCTGGCCGAAAAACTGACAAATTTCTTTTTCAAGGGCATATTTAAAATACCTGAAGTGGAAGACAGGGATCAGCAACCTGTCCGGATCAATTTTTCCCTGCAATGCTGCCCTGACCATAAAAGGACTGCTCTGAACCCAGGGACAATGATAGTTTACACTGGGAATCTCTTGTTCGGTCCTTGCACTAACAATAAAAGGCAGAAAAATATAATCAACGTTTTTATCAATAAGATCCTGAACATGTCCATGCATCAATTCAACCGGAAGACAGGTTTCCGTGGTAATGGATTCCAGCGAACGGGTAACCAGTTGTTTATCCGATTCCCTTGATACGACAACATTAAATCCTAGTTCTTCAAGAAAAGTATGCCAGAAGGGAAATTGCTCATAAAACACCATTAACGCCCTTGGAATGCCTATGGTTATTTTGTCTGAAGCTGATTTCTCGTTATATCCCTGCAACATTAGCTCAGCTATCTTTTTATAGTGATCCGGGATGGATTTATCACGTTTTTTTCTATCATCCTTTTCCCATTTTTCACAACGTCCGCCGTAGAACAAAGGTTTTCTCTCCCCTTCTATCTTTACCTGACGTATCTCGCAATGATTAACACAAGCCTGGCAAGTAAACAGTTCAAGTGTATAGGTAGCATTGGATACTCCGAAACCTTTGAACAGGGTATGTTGTCCCTGTTTCATGGCCCTTTGTGCGGCTATGGCAGCCCCAATGGCTCCGGTAACATCAAAATGAGGAGGAACGATGACCGGTTTACCGAGAACCTGACCAAAGGCAGCAACTACAGCCTTGTTATTGGTAACACCGCCCTGAAAGAATATTTTGTTGCCAATACGGCGGTTGCCTACGACTTTTTGCAGGTAATTATACACAATGGCATAAGCCAGCCCACCCACCAGATCTTCGTTCTTCACTCCTTTCTGCATGTAGGAATTCAGGTCCGACTCCATGAAAACCGTACAGCGATCACCCATCTTAACAGGTTTCTCAGACTTCAGTGCCAGCTCACCAAATTCTCCGGCAATGCTGATATTCAATTTTTCTGCCTGTTCCTCCAGGAAGGAACCTGTTCCGGCAGCACAGACTTTGTTCATCTCAAAGTCTATCACCACCCCGTTCTCGATACTGATATACTTGGAATCCTGTCCACCAATCTCGAAAATGGTGTCCACCGTAGGATCATAATCAATTGCTGCTGTAGCCTGAGCTGTAATTTCATTCAGTATAATATCAGCACCTATGAAATCACCGGTTAGGTATCTTCCCGAACCGGTTGTGCCGGCACCTTTTACCACTACATAATTCCCGGCTTCATCCGCTATTTCCTTTATTCCTTTCTTTATGGCTTCGAGGGGTTTACTGGCAGTAGGCAGATACCTGCGGGCAATCACCTTGTGATGTTCATCGATCAGTACTACATTGGTACTCAGGGAACCGACATCCACACCCAGGTAGACAGGTATCCTATCCGTTGTTGGTTTCAGGGATTGTATCGTTTTGCAATATTCCACCGGTGCTTCTGTAAGGCGCGGTAAACTGTCTGTTTTACCCCGGTCACTTCCCAGGTATTGCTCCAGCTTTGCAATTCCTCTGAATTCAGCCAAATCCACAAAATTGTCCCAGCTGTTAAGCAATGCCCCGATAGCTCCCATTGAGGCATAATAGGTAGGGATGATAAGTTCGCCGTCATGCAATCCAAGGATCTCATTAAAAGCTCTTACCATTCCGGCATTGGCAGCCACACCTCCACTGAAAACCACCGGTTTGTTAATTTCCCGGCTGCGGGCTACGGTACAACGAAAATTGCGGGCCAGTGCAAAGCATAAGCCTGCCACAATATCGTGAACCGGAGTGGCAATCTGCTGAAGATGGATCATATCACTTTTGGCGAACACACTGCATCGCCCGGCTATCCTTGGTGGCTTTTTTGAACGCAGGGCAAGGTTGCCGAATTCATCCTCAATGGAGATACCGATTCGCCTGGCCTGCTGGTCAAGGAAAGAACCGGTTCCGGCAGCACATATGCTGTTCATTTCGAAATCTACAAGCCGGGAACGGTTTCCCGAATTATCCGGGTCCATAATAATAAGCTTTGAATCCTCACCTCCTATCTCGATGACAGTCCGTGCCTCAGGATATAAAGTTCCTACAGAACTGGCCTGCGCAATGATCTCATTGACAAAAATACCGCCTGTCAATTCAGCACCAAGTTTTCCTCCCGTTCCTGTATATGCAATACCTGAAAAAGATGCTGATCCGTAACGGCTCAGGATATCACACAATCGTTTATACAGCACTTCAAACGGCTTTCCATGCACATAATCATAGTGATTCTCAATAACTTTCTGTTGCTCATTCAAAATTACGGTATTCAATGAAATGGAACCAATATCAAAACCCAAACGGTAAGTTGGCATATTTTGTCCTTCTACACTTTGATTATCAAACATATAGCTCTGTGATTTGAGATGATTTTTTGATTGTTCTATGGATGTGTTTCATGCCAAAAATAGTGTATTTTCATAACAATCCAAATCCACTTAGGCGTTCACGACAAACAAGCGTGTGTTTATATCATTCAAGTTGTCCCTGTATAGCCTCGGTATTCAAACAACTGACAACAACCAAAGTAAAATCAATTATTATCCTTTTTTATTATAAATATTTATTACCTTTGCAAAAAAATAAGAAATGATATATTTAATGGTACATTTGCATCATCATCATTTGCCGTAGGTCGGTAAAATTCGCAGTATGTGCCGGATCAATTTTATTACATCAAGGTTTGCAGTACTGCAAACCTTTTTTTTATTTTAGAATTTGATTATTTAATCGTCGTATGGAGAAGCTAAAAATAGCCATTCAGAAAGATGGCAGGCTGAGTGAAAAATCGCTTCAGCTGATTCAGGAATCAGGAATCAGGCATAATCAGGACAGCAAGCGCAAGCTTATTTCCATCGGAGAGAACTTCCCCCTGGAAATACTCTACCTGAGAGATGATGATATACCCCAGTATGTTGCCGACGCCGTTGCAGATATTGGTATTGTTGGTGAAAACGAAGTGATGGAGAAGGAGAAGCATGTTGATGTGGTTGAACGGCTCGGTTTTGCCCGTTGCAGGATGTCTCTGGCCATACCGCAATCAGAACAATATACAGGCATGTTTTACTTCAATGGTCGTAAAATAGCCACATCTTATCCTGTGCTGTTACAGAAATTTCTTACAGCTAACAACATTAAAGCTGAAATTCATGAAATAAGCGGATCCGTTGAAATTGCTCCCGGTATTGGTCTTGCCGATGCAATTTTCGATATTGTGAGTACAGGCAGCACATTAATCAGTAACCGGTTGAAGGAAGTGGAAATCGTAACACGCTCGGAGGCTGTTGTGATCAGCAATCCCACCCTGAATCAAAAAAAGAAAAAGTTGCTGGATCAGTTGCTGTTCCGATTTCAGGCAGTCCGGCGATCAAAGAACAACAAATATATTTTACTGAATGCACCCAATAAAAACCTCGATAAAATAGTCCAGCTGTTGCCTGGAATAAAAAGCCCAACGGTTATGCCATTATATGAAAAAGGATGGAGTTCGCTTCATTCAGTGGTAAACGAAAATGATTTCTGGGATATTATTGAAAAACTTAAGAAATATGGTGCACAAGGTATCCTGGTTGTGCCGATTGAAAAAATGATCCAATAAATTTTACCTATATGCAATTGTATCGATTTCCCGACAAAAATGACTGGCCGGAAATACTGGAAAGACCGGTGTTTGATGATGTACAGCTTGAAAAAACCGTAAAAAAAATTCTCTTTGATGTCAGGGATAACGGTGACAGTGCTGTTAAAAAATACACAAAAAAGTATGATGGCTATCTTCCGGAATCCCTTATGGTCAGTGAGGATGAATTCAAAGAAGCACAAAATGCCATTAGCGATGAGCTCAAAAATGCCATTGGCATAGCCATAGAAAATATAAACACTTTTCACCGGGCACAGTTGCAATCGACGAAAAAGATCATTACATCCTCTGGTATTGAATGCTGGCAAAAGTCTGTGCCGATAGAAAAGGTAGGTCTTTATATTCCTGGCGGTACGGCAACCTTGTTTTCCACTGTTTTAATGTTGGCCGTTCCGGCTCGCATTGCGGGGTGTAAAGAGATAATCCTTTGTTCACCTGCACGGCCGGATGGGACTATTCATCCTGCGACATTATACTGTGCCGGACTTGCAGGAATCACAAAGGCATACAGGATAGGCGGAGTTCAAGCTATTGCTGCCATGACATTCGGAACCAAATCCGTACCTCGTGTATATAAAATATTTGGTCCTGGTAATCAATATGTTACTACCGCTAAACAATTCATTACCCGGTATGGGGTGGCTATTGATATGCCTGCTGGACCCTCGGAAGTGGCCATTATGGCCGATGATACTGCAGAACCGGCTTTTGTTGCAGCCGATCTGCTTTCTCAGGCCGAACATGGAAACGGTAGTCAGGTTTTGCTGGTTTCCAATAATGAGCCTTTGGTTCATCATGTTATCAGAGAGGTTGAGCGTCAGGTTAAATTATTGCCACGCATGCAATACGCCGTCAAAGCATTAGATAACAGCAGGATTATACTACTGAAGGAATATTCCGAGATGGTACAACTGATGAATGAATATGCTCCGGAACATTTAATTATATCGGTTAAAGATGCTGAAATAATAGCGGAAACAATAACCAATGCAGGATCAGTATTCCTGGGTAACTACACTCCCGAGAGTGCAGGGGATTATGCATCCGGAACAAATCATACGCTGCCCACCAACGGCTATGCAAAATCATACAGCGGTGTAAACATGGATAGTTTTTTAAAAAAGATCACTTTTCAGCGGATTTCACCGGAAGGTCTCAGAAATATTGGTCCGATCATTACCACTATGGCAGAAGCAGAAGAACTGACCGCTCATAAAAAAGCAGTATTGGTCCGGTTACAAGGAAAGGAGTAAAAATGGCTGAACTGAATAAACTTTTACGCGATAACATACGAAAATTAATACCTTATTCCTCTGCGAGGAGTGAATATATGGGTGAGGCTTCTGTTCTTCTTGATGCGAATGAAAATCCCTATAATGAACCTGTAAACCGGTATCCCGATCCGCTTCAGATTCGCCTGAAAAAACAAATAGCCCGTATTAAGAGAACTACACCGGCATCTGTTTTCCTTGGCAATGGGAGCGATGAAGCCATTGATTTGATAATAAGGGCATTCTGTGAACCCAAACAGGACAATATTGTTTCCATCGATCCTACCTATGGCATGTATAAGGTCTGCGCTGATATCAACAATATTGAATACCGTAAGGTATTACTCAGGTCCTCGTTTGAGATTGACGTGGAATCGTTGCTGGACAGTACCGATCAACACACTAAGATCATTTTTCTCTGCTCACCCAATAACCCAACATCCAACAGTTTTTACAGGGATGATATCACCAGGATTTTAAAAAGTTTCCCGGGAATTGTTGTTCTGGATGAAGCCTATATTGATTTTTCCACGGGAGAAGGCTTTTTACCCTCTCTGACCGATTATCCCCACCTGGTTGTCCTTCAAACTCTCAGTAAAGCATGGGGGATGGCCGGGCTACGTCTGGGCATGGCTTTCGCCGACAGTCGTATCATTGATGTGCTCACGAAAATAAAATATCCCTATAACATAAATGTGCTAACGATTGAAACCGCTTTAAAAGCATTGAGAAATCCGGGAAATAAAGAAAAATGGGTCTCAGCAATATTGCACCAACGTGATATTCTTGAAAAGGAACTTAATACCTTGTCCTTTGTTTTAAAAGTATACCCCTCAGATGCCAATTTTCTACTGGTTAAGGTAAACAAACCCCACGAAATATATCAGCATCTGGTAAAGCAAAAAATTGTCGTCCGTGACCGTTCAAGCGTCAGCCTCTGTGAAGGTTGTTTGCGGATGACGGTGGGAACAAAAGATGAAAATGCAATGTTGTTAGATGCGCTGAAAACATATCAACAAAATTAGTCATGAAAAAAGTATTGTTTATCGACCGGGATGGAACCCTTATTCGTGAATCACCAGGAGATTTTCAGGTAGATTCACTTGAAAAACTTGAATTTATGCCCGCGGTATTCCGTAATCTTTACATGATCCGGAATAAGCTTGACTATGAGCTGGTGATTGTAACCAATCAGGACGGACTGGGGACGAAGAAATTCCCGGAAGAAAAATTCTGGCCGGTTCATAAAAAAATGATCCGGGCGTTTGAAAATGAAGGTATAACATTCGATGACCAGCTGATCGACAGGAGTTTTCCTGAAGACAATGCGCCTACACGAAAACCCAGGTTGGGTATGATGATGAAATACCTTGATGGAACCTATGATATTGCCCGATCTTTCGTAATAGGCGACCGGCTTACCGATATTGAGATGGCAAAGAACATTGGGGCGCTGGGAATCCTGATCGGGCCTATGGAACAGGAAGATGAGATAAAGAAAGCCGGACTGAAAAAAACCTGTATACGGATCACCCAGGGCTGGGACGAAATATATGCAATCGTTGCATCCCATAACAGGTTTGCTAAGGTTACCAGAAAAACGGCTGAAACAGAAGTGTCTGTAATCGTTGAACTTGACGGAAAGGGATCTGCGGAAGTTAAAACCGGCCTGGGTTTTTTTGATCATATGCTTGATCAGATCGCACGGCATTCCGGATGCAATTTAACAGTATCTGTTCAAGGTGATCTGCATGTGGATGAACACCACACTATTGAAGATACGGCGCTGGCATTAGGGGAGGCTATCCGTAAAGCACTCGGGAATAAAACCGGTATCGGGCGGTACGGATTCGTTGTCCCCATGGATGATTGCCTGGCACAGGTGGCCATTGACTTTTCCGGACGAAGTTGGCTGGTATGGGAAGTCAAATTCAAACGGGAAAAGATCGGAGACGTACCTACCGAAATGTTTTCCCATTTCTTTAAATCATTTTGTGATGCGGCAGGTTGCAACCTGAATATTAAAGCCGAAGGCGGGAATGAACACCATAAAACAGAAGCTGTTTTCAAAGCTTTTGCAAGAGCGCTCAGAATGGCCGTACAAAAAGACTTGTACAGCGATCAGCTGCCGTCTACAAAAGGATTATTGTAATATCAAAGAAATAATAAGAATAATCCGAGAGGTCATATCACAGGCAGATGAAAATAGTCATCATTAAATACAATGCAGGGAACATAATGTCTGTGGATTATGCTTTGCAACGACTGGGCATTCAAGCCAAAATCACACAGGATGCCTCTCTGATCCGGTCAGCTGATAAGGTGATCTTTCCGGGAGTTGGCGAAGCCAGTACTACCATGCAATACCTGAAGCGATACAAGCTTGATTCCCTGATAAAGAGTCTGAAACAGCCTGTACTGGGAATATGCCTTGGATTGCAATTGATGTGCCGGCATTCCGAAGAAGGAGATACAAAATGTATCGGTATTTTTGACGAGGAGATTATGAAATTCACCTTACCGGGTTTAACGTCAGGTTATAAGATACCGCATATGGGCTGGAACAATATATCGCATATAAGCGGACCATTGCTTACAAGGGAAATGGAAGGCAAGTATGTTTATTTTGTACATAGTTATTATGCTACCCTGGGAAAACATACTACAGCTGTATGTGATTACATAATACCATTCAGTGCGGCCCTGCAACGCGATAATTTCTACGCAACGCAGTTTCATCCTGAAAAAAGCGGAACTGTGGGTGCAACTATTCTTGAAAATTTTATTAAGCTATGATCCAGATCATTCCTGCCATTGATATTCTCGAGGGCAAATGCGTTCGCCTTGAACAGGGCGATTACCGTATGAAGAAAGTATACAACGCCGATCCGCTGGAAGTAGCTATACGATTTCAGGACATTGGCATTACTCGTTTGCATATGGTAGACCTCGATGGAGCCCGTTCAAGTCATGTTATTAATTGGGGTGTACTCGAGAAATTATCATCCCGGACATCGCTGAAAATCGATTACGGCGGTGGCATTAAAACAGAAGGTGATCTGCGCATTATTTTTGATAGTGGTGCTTCAATGGCGACCATTGGAAGTATTGCCATAACAGACAAGGAATTGTTTCATTCATGGATGTTTACATACGGACCGGAGAAGATCATCCTGGGTGCCGACGTAAGAGACCAGATGATTGCTATTTCGGGATGGCAGAAGGTAACGGATATTGAAATCGTTCCATTTCTTTCTGAATATAAAGAAAATGGTGTCAAATACGTGCTTTGCACCGATATTTCAAGGGATGGAATGCTGCTGGGTGCCTCCTTTGATTTATACAAAATGATCCGTGAGCATTTTCCGGTTTTACATATACTGGCAAGCGGCGGTATTGCATCGGTTGCAGACATTGAAAAACTTGACAGGATGGGAGTGTATGGCGCTATCATTGGAAAGGCATACTATGAAGGCAGAATATCTCTGAATGATCTGAAGATTTTTACGCATAAATAATTGCAGGCAATGATCACAAAGCGCATAATACCCTGCCTTGATGTGAAGGACGGAATGACCGTCAAAGGTATCAATTTTGTGAATATTAAGGAAGTGGGTGATCCGGTTGAAATGGGTGCCATATATGCCGAGCAGGGTGCTGATGAACTTGTATTTCTTGACATTACTGCTTCACATGAAGGCAGAAAAACTTTCGTTGATCTTGTTAAACGAATAGCCTGTCACCTGAATATTCCGTTTACTGTGGGCGGTGGCATTGGTCATCTGAGCGATATCGAAGCCTTGCTGAGTGCAGGTGCCGATAAAGTATCCATTAATTCTGCTGCTGTTCGTGATCCGGAACTAATAAACAAAATGGCATTGCACTTTGGTAGCCAGTTCGTTGTGGTTGCCATTGACGCATTTGAAAAAGACGGGATCTGGACAACATTTATAAACGGAGGCCGGATACCAACCACAAGGGAGTTGTTTTTATGGGCAAAGGAAGCAGAAGACAGGGGTGCCGGTGAAATCCTTTTTACATCGATGAACCATGATGGCACAAAAAACGGATTTGCCTGTGATGCAACATACCGGTTGTCCGAAGAATTGCATATTCCTGTAATTGCTTCCGGAGGAGCTGGTAATATGGATCATTTTGTGGATGTATTTACCCGTGGTAAGGCAGATGCAGGCCTGGCAGCCAGCATATTTCACTTCGGTGAAATAACAGTACCACAATTGAAGGCATATTTGAATAAATACGGTATTCCGGTCAGGCTATAATGAATTTATTATTCATTGACCGGCAGACAGGTATGCAAATCTATTTCTGCAGTCTGGGTATGGATATTTTATGATTTATAAACATTGCTAAAGAAAAAACAAAATATTACCCCTTTTTTTTTTATCTTTTTTTGCAAAACCCGATTCATAACCCATAGTTCTAATTTTATGCTATAAAAAATGAGAACATCCAATGATGATTTCCTGAATTACCTGCAAAACCTGGTCGATTCCCGCAAGGCTGAAATGCCCGAGAATTCGTATACAACAAAGCTGTTTCAAAAAGGAATTAACAAAATAGCCCAGAAAGTGGGAGAAGAAGCGGTTGAACTGGTTATTGAGGCTAAAGACTCCAACCGGGAACTCTTCTTAAATGAGGCGGCTGATCTGATTTTTCACCTTCTTGTATTGTTAAGCATCAAAGATTGCAGGATTGAAGAAGTAATTGATGTATTGAAGAAAAGGCATAGGAGATAGGAATGGTTAATGGTTAATGGTTAATGGTTAATGGTTAATGGTTAATGGTTAATGGTTAATGGTAATTGTTAATTAGTGTCATTAGGAATAAATACAACAATAAATTATATGGGAGCATTGAATTTTATAAGGGAAAACTGAGTCATTAAATAACAATAGTGCCCGGCGCCTGCCGGATATTAACAAACCTGTAATTACTATGACAACAAACGAAAAAATTCATGAAATCCATGCATTTACAGAAGAAGATCTGTTGATGAATGTATTGCCATTCTGGTTAAAATACGTGCCCGACAATGAAAACGAAGGTTTTTATGGCCGGATCACCAACGACCAGATAATTGATTATAAGGCCGATAAGGGTGCTATTCTGAATGCAAGGATTTTATATACCTTTTCAGCTGCATACCGGTTATACCGAAAAAAACTATATAAAGCCATGGCTGACAGGGCCTTTGACTATATAATACGTCGTTTTATTGATCCCATGAATAGCGGTGTTTTCTGGTCACTCGATTACCAGGGCAATCCTGCAGATACAAAGAAACAATTCTATGCCCAGGCATTTGTCATTTATGCATTCGCAGAATATTATAAGATCAGCCAAAATGAAAAGGCTATGCAGGAAGCATTGAACATATTCAGTGTGATTGAAGAAAAAGCATTTGATACGGTCAATAATGGTTATATTGAAGCCCTGGCAAGTGACTGGATGCCCCTGGCTGATATGCGGTTAAGTGCGAAGGATATGAATGTGGCAAAAAGCATGAATACGCATTTGCATATCATAGAAGCTTATACCAATCTTTATCGCGTATATAATAAAAAGGTGATAAAAAACAAACTGATCAACCTGTATGATATTTTCAAAAACCGTATTGTTCATCCGGAGACTCATCATCTGATCTTATTCTTTGACATGGAATGGAAACCAATGTCAGATATCATTTCTTTCGGTCACGATATCGAAGCCAGCTGGCTATTGTTTGAGGCCGCGGAAGCAACAGGTGATCGCGACAGGGTGAAAGATGCAGGCCGTCTGGCCATACAGATTACTGAGGCTGTCCATGAAGGTCTTGATCCTGAAGGAGGTCTTCAGTACGAATTTCATCCGGAACATGGATTTATCACCGACCGTGAATGGTGGCCGCAGGCCGAAGCAGTGGTTGGATTTCTCAATGCCTTTCAGCTGACCGGTGATGAAAAATACCTGGATAATGCCCTTAGAAGCTGTAATATAATTAAGAAATATTTAATCGACCGTAATAACGGTGAGTGGTTTTACCGTGTTGATTCTTCCGGTAACCCTAGATGGACAGAAGATAAGGTGGGTTTCTGGAAATGCCCTTATCACAATAGCAGAATGGCTTTCGAAGTAAAGGAAAGAATAGCGAAACTAAAGGAATAGAGAACGATCTGAAAACAACAGGTAGTGAAGAATGAAAAGTAGAGACGAAAGATTTTACGTTTCTACTTTTATTATTTACAATCTGATACGGATCATTTCCTCCAGTTCCTCAGGAGTAAAAATTACCGGATTGTTTTTGTGATCTGTTGTTCCTGCAATTCTCATGATGTCTTCATCCGACAAACCATAATTACCCAGTGAAGGAATGTCCAGTTCTTCAACAAGCGATTCAATATAATTGGCAACATAAAAGGCATAATCAACATCACTTCTGCCGTCGGCCCTGGAAATCATTTTACCAAGCCTTATGTATTTTTCCAGGGCTATTGATTGTTTATTCGCTTTAAGCAAGCGTTCAACCAAATACCGGTTTACCACTCCCATCATGGTTCCACATATTACACCATGGGGAATATCTTTTAGTCCGCCAATGGATGAAGCAAATCCATGCACCAGTCCGAGTCCTGCATTGGCCAATGTTATACCTGAAAGCATGGCAGCATAGCTCATCCCGGCACGTGCTTCGGGATTATTCCCTTCCGAGACGGTTGTTTTCAGGTATTTTGTGATCTGCATAATCCCTTCCAGTGCAAGTGCATCTGTTAAACAACTGCTCCGGACAGATAAAAAGGACTCCAACAGTTGTGTAAAGGCATCCATCCCGCTAATAGCAGTTTGCCCTGGAGAGCAGGACATGGTGAGAGCAGGATCAACCAGGGCGATATCGGGTATGAAATTTTCATGCCGCAATGATCGTTTAAAACCATCTGGTCCGGTTTGCGAAAGAACTGCATTACCGGTCGTTTCACTGCCGGTCCCGGCAGTTGTCGGAACCGCTATGAACGGCACTTTGCTTCCCGGGTGGTTCTTTGTCCCAACGCCCTCAAGATAATCTTTGACCGGTTCATTCAATTGTAACATGGCTGATACTGCCTTCCCTGCATCGATTACACTACCTCCACCAATGGCAGCGATAACCTGAACCGATGATCCGTAATATTTATTGACCAGATTATCAATCATTATCGGAGAAGGTTCATGGATAATGCAATCAATCCAGTAATGAATCCCGTCCTGCTCAAGTGCTTTTAATAAAACTGCCTGCCAGTCATTTTTCGTAAATGATTCTTTCCCGGTAAGTATCAGCAGATTGCTACCATATATTTTAACAAGGCCGGGCAGTATTGAGAGCTTTCCCTTTCCGAAAACTATCCTGGGAACATGGAACAAAGTAAAATCATTCACCATTTGGATTCATCTTTGGGAAATATTATGGTATGTTTTATTCCCTGTCTGGGCTGAGCCATCCAGTCTGCAACCTTATCCCTCCAGGCAATGTAATGTGCCGTGTTTTTATGCGCGGCAGATGCTTCTTCAGACTTATACGCTTCATACAAAACAAACTTGGCAGGATCACCGGCATCCTGGAGAATGTCAAACCTCAGGTTGCCAGGTTCTTTTACAGATTCCATGTGGTTTTCAATGGTTGCCTGTATGAAATCATTGATATGTTGTTCAATGACAACGACATGCACAAAAGTAACTATCATAACACAATATTTTTTCAAATCAAAAATACTTCCTTTATATTATAAAAGAAATTATTCCGGCGAAATACTATCTTTATTAAAAAAACCATGAACACCATCAGACTCTCCACAAATCCGGTCATTGGATGGATTGGCACCGGAGTAATGGGATCTTCAATGTTCTCACACTTGCTGGACAAGGGTTACCAAGGTCTTGTTTATACCCGGACCAAGCAAAAAGCATTGAAAAGTCTGGACAAAGGAGCTGTTTGGGCCGAGAGTGTCGCAGCTATCGCCTCAAAGAGTGATGTAATCATCACCATGGTTGGATATCCCCAGGATGTCAGGGAAGTATATTTCAGCAATAATGGCATTTTGGCATATGCCAAACCCGGCAGTTTTCTTGTGGATATGACCACTACCAGTCCCAGTCTCGCCGTTGAAATTTATGAAAAGGCCATTCAGTGCAATTTATATGCGGTTGATGCACCTGTTTCAGGCGGTGATGTTGGGGCACGTAATGCCACTCTCTCTATTATGGCCGGTGGAGATAAAGAGGCTTTTGAGGCCCTTATGCCTGTGTTTGAGACTCTGGGCAAGAGAATAGTATACCAGGGAAAAGCCGGATCAGGTCAGCATACGAAAATGTGCAATCAGATTGTTATTGCCGGCACCATGATCGGCATGTGTGAAAGCTTATTTTATGGCCATAAGGCCGGCCTGGATCTTACCAGCATGCTCCATTCAATCAGTCTGGGCGCTGCTGCCTGCTGGTCACTCGACAACCTGGCACCCAGAATACTCCAACGCGACTTCGAACCCGGTTTTTTTGTGAATCATTTTGTCAAGGATATGGGAATTATACTGGAAGAAGCAAAACGAATGCATTTGCCGTTACCCGGACTTTCGCTGATGAATCAGTTGTACCAGTCGGTTCAGGCACTGGGGTACGGACGTAAAGGAACCCAGGCCCTTATACTGGCACTGGAAAACATGGCGGGAATAAGGAAGGAGAAGGAAGTGAACGGTGAAAAGTGAAATCTGCCTGCCGTGGGCAGGTTCGCGGGTACGCTCCTGAAAAATTGGTCTCATTAAATCAATATTCAAGGAAACAAAAATCAATATGCAAAAGGATGCTATGAAGAAGTTCGGATTCCTTTTAGGCTCCTGGAATTTAGAATACCGGATTCCAAAGAGTATCTTCAGTGCGGCCGGAACAGATTCGGGAACCGGATCTTTCAGAAAAATTTTAAACGATAAATACATTCTTTTTGAATATGTAACGGCAACGGGCGGTGAAGCCAAAGGTATTTTTGCCTGGGACGATAAGTTACAGGCATACAGGTATTGGTGGTTCGAAAATTCGGGAAGTTTTCAGACCGCGACCTGCAATTTCATAAATGATGAAATCCTGGCTATGAACTGGCACGACACATTGCTGGTACAGACATTTGTGAAAGAGAACAAGGATAAAGTCGTCCTGAAAATGCAATATCCGGGAGAGCAGGAAGGTTATGTACTGGTGCTGGAAGTGATATTAAAAAGAAAATAAGATCTTAACAAGACAAAAATCCGACTTGAAAACAAACAAATTCATTCAGTTCCTAATTATTGCTGCAATAAGTTTTTTAACTATGCCATTTACTCCAAGCGTGTATGCCCTGCAGGATGATACGGTAAAAGTTTATGATGTGGTCACTCCTCCTGTGATCAACGGAACAGGTGACGATGCCTGCTGGAATAATGCTACCTGGCAGACCATTGACCAGGTATGGATAAATTACGGCGAAGTATTAGAATCCTCCGATTATAGTGGCAGGTATAAAACAGTATGGTCATCCAAAGAGAACCTGCTGTATTTTCTTGTTGAAATAAATGATAATGCGGCAATTGGCGGATTTGTTGAGGGACAGACAGCCGATGTTTATAATTTTGATATTGCGGAAGTTTTCATAGATGAAGACCACTCGGGAGGTCCTCATATATATGATAATCCCGGCACCGGTGAAAATGCAGAAAATGCATTTGCTTATCACATTTATGCTGACTTTCCAATGGATGGCGAAGTTGATACAGTATGCTGGGTAGGAGATATTCCAAGGCCTTATACGGAACATATTCCTGAATTTGCTTTACGGAAAACAGGAAATCTGTATACACGTGAATTTTCATTGAAAGTGTATGATGATACTTATGAAAACGACAATCCTGAAGCATCCAGGGTTACACTAACGAAGGATAAGATCATGGGGCTTTCTCTGGCATACTGTGACAATGATGAGGACGACGGGCAACGGGACAATTTTTTTGGTTCCGTATGGGTGCCGGAAGCAAATTATAATGACCACTGGATGAATGCCGATGATTTTGGTGTGGTGAAATTGTATTCCGATTTAATACCAGACCCTGTGGTTGACATTCAGCATTTTCCTGCCGGTAAAGCTTATCCAAATCCCGTATACGATTACTTGAATGTTGAGGTAAACAATAATGCCAGCAGGATAGAGATTCTGGGTACCAGCGGAAGCGTGTTATCATCATATCGGATGCAGGGACAAAAATGTCCTCATATTCAGGTATCGCAACTGAGTGAAGGAATCTATTATGCGAAGTTTATAGAGGGTAATAATATTATAGCTTTCATGAGATTTGTCAAACTTTGAATGATCTGACGGAACCTGCATCATCATAGAATCATCCTGTCGCTGAACATGTAATACATGGATCTGCATAGAACATGATTCAAAATCGCACCGGATAACATTTGCTGAGTTTGATTCAATGGAAATCAGGGGAATAAAAACCTTTGTTGATAAACTCAACTGCATCATTAGAAGGATATTCACTGATCTGCAAAATCCATAAGAAAAAAAAGCTGTCAGACATCATTATTGGTACCTGGCAGCTTTTTTCTCTATTTTTTTTGTTTTAATGCAGGATCACCTTATGTATTTCTGATGTGGAACGCGTGCTTACTTTAATAAAGTATACACCTTTGGCCATACGGCTCAGATCCAGCCGTGCTTCCTGACATGCAACAATGCCCGATTTCACCGGTGATCCCAGGTAGTTGTACATGCAGAAAGTTGCGGTTTCAACAGATTTCGACCGAACGGTTATCATACCATCAGAAGGACTCGGGAAGACCATACTAAGATTGTCATTTGTAAAAGCATCCTGTATGGAATTTCCATCCGAAATGTCAAACAGGCTGATGTTATCAAACAAATAAATAAAAGTAGGCGGACCACCTGCATTATCAGCCCAGATTCCTGCCTTGATTCCGACATACCATTCAGTAACCGTGACGGTATCCGATATATAAACCTTTGTAGACGTTAATAGGGTATCTGTACCGGTCGATGAACCTTTGATCCATTTGAACTCGGAAACATTTATCAATTCATCATCGAGTCCTGTGAAATTTCCAAGCGGTGCGGCCATCCAGGAGTTGTTAGCGTATATAAAATCACCGTCGCCCGGATGATAGTCCGCTTCCGGATCAGGGTTATTTCTTGACAGGATCACTTCAAACCAGGTATTGGCAACTTCATCCATTGAACTATTCTTATATACACCTTCAAAGGTGTATGAATGACCGGGTGTTATGGTAACGGGCTGCCAAGCCAGACACCGGGTTTGCCCGAAACCGGTAATGGCCAGACAGCCGCCGGTTCCAAGCGCCGGTACATCATTGGAATAGCCAAAATCAAAGGTGGCTTCGTCAGCTCCTCCCATCGGACTGGCAGTCAGCCAGGATCCCTTAATTTCCATATCACCACCCACAACCAATTCTTGCGAATTCGCATAAGTCAGGCCAAATAACGTCAATATTATGAATAAAAGCTTTTTCATAGTACATATAATTTTATGTGATTATGTTTTGGATAAGAAAATTATTAAATTTTTCAATATGGATATGATATTATTTGTATTCAAAATCGGTTTGATTTGTTAACTGGTAGTATTAAATTTTTTATTGCACGACAGAAAGCAAAGCAAATGAAAAGCATTGATAAGGTCTTTTTGATTATTCATAAATATTTCATATCTATGTATTTAAGATTTTGAAAATGAAAAAAAGCATAGTTATTATCATACTTGTGCTATTTCATTATACCTGTTCATTTTGTCAGGTCACTGCATTTGTATATGCTGGGCCTGACTATTCTTTGCTATATGAATCAGAGGATATTTATTATGTGGATACTGATCCAAGAGTTTCCGTCATGTTGGGCGCGGGCATCAAAACATGCCTGATTAAGAATCTGAGTCTTTTGTCAACATTAACATTCAAACATCTTTCCTCTTTTGTTGAAGCCAGTTTTGGAGGAGTTTCCCATTCTGGGGAGAGACAGTATAATCTTGGGATGTATTATATTTCAATTTCAATATTGCCTCAATATTCATACGGAAACAAAATTGGTGTCTTCATTAATTGTGGACCTTACGTTGCAACCCTCATACGATCTACAATGCATGGGGTCAGTGAATATTCAGTTATGGGGAATATGTTCAATGGAAGCATTTCCCGTAATGCAAGTGACTTATTGAAAAGATTTGATTATGGATTATCCGGAGGTATAGGTCTCCATTTTAAGATCAAAGGTGGTTTAAGTTTGTTACCACAAATCAGGTATGATTTTGGATTATTCGTTGTTGGTAAAGAACAGAGCGATGAGTTAGAAGGTTATAAAGTAAGATCGCTTAGTTTGCTTATGCAAATGGATTTTTAGTCCTGCAAGCACATCAGTCATCTTCGTCCTGGAATTAACAATCAGCCTTCTACGAATCGTCCCGAAAGAAGATATTTTCCGGCATTATGTTAGACCTTTGCCAATCTTTTTTATTCCTTTAGGTTTGTTTATCCATTTGCATAACAATACAGGCATTCATATCGACATGTGTTATATGTTCCGATATCAATGCTTTCATGACATCCGCATGAGATCCGTTGGCTTTTATCCTTTCGATGGGCCAGTGTTTTACCCGTCAATTTGCTGATCAACTCGTTATCGATACAACGGTTAGGCATCACTCCATAATCTTTCAGCGGCATATCTGATGCGCATGAAGCAATTTCTATACCGCATTTTTTTCCGATATCAGTGAATGATTCCAGCAAAAGAGCTATTTCTTTCATTTCCGGTTGCCGGATATTGAAATTCTTGAGTTTACAAACGGTTTTTCTGTATGGAGCAAGAAAACTTATAACACACTTTTGGGTATGGTTCATCAATTTTCCGGTCATCGTTTCAAAAGCCCTGATATGATAACTGGTATCCAATGAAGCTGTATATATTATCGGATCATATCTCCAAATAACCCTTTCTTTGCCAATCATTTCTGACAAGCTGCACAATGTATGGACAAGTTCTTCCTTTTCAGGCACTTTTGGTTCAAGTTCACTCCCATAAGGTGTAAGTGTGAACAGAAAATAGTAGGTATAGGCTTGAAGCAAAGGTAACAATTTAAAAAAAGGTTTTGGATTCCGGGTCCAGAATACAATACAATCCACATCAACGGGCATTAAAGATACCCGCCTGATCAGTTTTTTATTGTATGGATTTTGAACGTCTATAAAACCCTGATCAATTTTTTCTATGAACCACTCACCAAAAAAAGCGGGTATATCCGTTCGCCTGCTTGCGCTAATGATCATAAGTATTAGCGTTTATTTGTCAGCCTTCATGCCTCGTGTATGCCTTGGTATGGCAGGAACGTCATAAGGTCAGATAGTTGTGCAGCCTGCCTGCCGTAGGGCAGGTCTTTAAGACCAGATACTAAGAGCCTTGTTCACCGTTCACCGTTCACTGTTCACCGTTCACCGTTCACCGTTCACCGTTCACTGTTCACTGTTCACTGCTTACCTATGCTGTTTTGATTTTTTTCCTGTTATAACGCTTTTTGATAAATCCGGTATTTTTTATAGACTACTCCTCCCAGTTTCTCATATTCCCTTCTCATCCTGATATTGGATTCGAGCACCAGGTGACTGTCGATAAAGGTCATTTTTTCCTTTTTTGCGGTATCCAGCATTTTAATGCCCAGTAAAGCATCCAGTCCGCTGTTTCTGTATTTTTCCTTTATGGCACCCAGATATAGTGTCAGCATCTTTGTAGTTTTGCTTTCCCAAAGAATTTTTAAAAATCCGAACGGAAACAAACGACCTTTTGCTTTTCTTATACCACCTGCCATTTCTGGCATACCGATTACAAAAGCTGCTATTTTATTTTCCCGGTCGAGGACGATCTTAATAAATTTCGGATTAAGGATGTACATATACCGATCAGCCATATAATCCATTTCCTCATTTTCAAGTTCTGCAAAACCGTAAATATCAGCATAGGTTTCATTAATAAGCTGAAATACAGGTCGGATAAACTTCCGGAGTTCTTTTTTTGCCGTAAACTCCTTTATTGTAAATCCACCATTCAGGTTTGCCCGTTTGTAAATACTGCTATAAATCTCAGGTATGCCATCGGGTATTTCAAGCCGGTAGCTAAACAAATCAACCTCCCTTGCATAACCGCATTTTTCGATCAGATCCGGCATATAGGGCAAACTGCAGTTGGTGGCAACTACCATTGGTTTATCAAAACCCTCAATCATAAAACCCTGAGGATCTTTATCCGAGAAACCAAGTGGGCCGATAATTTTCGTCATTCCATGGTGTCTGGCCCAGTTTTCAACCGCAGCTGTCAGTGCATATGCGACCTCCGGTTCTTCCCAGCATTCCATATTAAAGAACCGGGCATGAGATTCATTATGGGTTTTGTTATACTTATGATTAATAATGCCCATTATCCTTCCTACCGGCTTATTTTCACGCACCGCAAGCAACATTACTGTATCGCTGTGGTGAAATGCAGAATTCTTTTCAGGATTATAAAAATCCCACTCATCAATATATAACGGGGGTACCCAATTATGATGGTGGCGGTGAATTCTTTCCGGCAGGTAAATGAATTCTTTCAGATCCTTTTTTGAATGTACTTCCTTTATTTGCAGGGTCATATACGTGAAGAATAATAATATGAAGAATTACAGGTCTTTCCGAAGAAACCTGATGAAGGAGCTGGAAATCTTGTACATCATAATAATACCAAATGTCATACCGGCAACCATTGCAAATAGGGTATCAGCACGAGTATGGTATGGATTGAATCCACGGGTCAGCAAGGTATAAAGAGGTCCCGAGAAGATCAGGAAACCCGTAATAATAAATAATATGTGTACAGAAAGATAAATAGTACGACCGACTTTTCTGTTCATAAAATCATTCTCTTCATCTTTATCCTTATGATTCTGCCGTGCATGGGTGGCATGGTGGTGAAAGTGATGAACGGACCGAAAATACGGGTCCTGCGGATGATAAAACCGGGTGTAATGATACATCCTGTATCTTTCCAGATTCTTAACCTTAAGAAGAATGTCAAAAGCCTCTTTGATCCTTATAAATTGGAAATGAGCTTCCGGAGCCTTATTGGTGTCAGGATGACAAAGCTTAGCCTTTGACCGGTATGCTTTCTTAATTTCATCAGTTGTAGCACCGGGATTCAGATCAAGCGTATTATAATATTCCTGAAGCATTATCTTTTACATCAAGCATTTCAGGCATAATATTCTATCATTCAAGCAATTATTGCATTTACACAGTTTTTTGAAATTCGATAAAAAAACCTGTAATGATATTATTTAACCTTCCAGAAACAACGTTTTGGTGAAAATATTCTTTTTTCCCTGTCAAGCATTTTAATGGCCTTTTCGACCTCTTGTTTGTCCAATCCTGCAAGATTTGAAATTTCACCTGTCCGTAATTCCCTACCGGTTTTTTCATTACCTCATAAATTTTTTCCTTTGCATCCATAAGAAAAGATAATAAAATAATTACAGACTATATGGGTAATATAACTTTATTTCACCGGATAAAAAATTATGAATGAAAGTTATTCATTTTGTGGTTATAAGTCAAGATATAGGGATTTTTTATTTTATCGACAACCTGTTTGCAATGGACTTTAATAATTTTTATTTTTGTTCTTCTCAGTGCTTGGCCTTAATGGCTGATTTGGAAATACCAGAAGCCAATACAATATCATGAGAATCGATATACTCACCCTTCTGCCCGAACTTCTTGAAAGTCCGCTTAATTATTCCATTCTCAAAAGGGCAAAAGAGAAGGGCCTGCTTGAAATATATATTCATAATATCAGGGATTATGCCCGTAACAAGCATAAGCAGGCAGATGACTATGCATTTGGCGGAGGTGCAGGAATGGTAATGATGATAGAACCAATTGACCTGTGTATCTCTAAACTAACCGGTGAAAGACAGTATGATGAAATTCTTTACCTGACTCCGGATGGTGAAAGATTTACGCAACGAATGGCTAACTATCTGGTTACGAAGAAGAATATTCTGATGCTTTGCGGACATTATAAAGGAGTGGATCAGCGGGTCAGAGATCATTTTATAACACGAGAGGTCTCTATTGGTGATTATGTGTTATCGGGAGGTGAGATAGCGGCTTTAGTCATTACGGATTGCACAGGACGACTGATACCCGGTGTACTGTCGGACGAAACGTCGGCATTAATGGATTCTTTTCAGGATAACTTACTGGCTCCTCCAGTCTATACACGTCCGGCTAATTACAAGGGATGGAAGGTACCGGACATCCTTCTGTCAGGTCATCAATTACAGGTTGACGAATGGAGGCATCAGCAATCACTGGAAAGAACACGAAAGCTTCGCCCGGACATGCTTCAGGAAGGAAGTGAAAAGCCGGAGGAAGAATAAACGGTATTCGGTATTCGGTAAGTCAATGCCTGAATAACGTTGACTTTTTTATTAATCTGTTAATCCGTTATGCTGCCCATTCGATAATGATTAACCATAGTGTCTGCAACCAATACAGGTAATCTAAATTAGCGGTGACAAATCCGGCGATATTCACAAAAACCGCAAAATTCCTCCGCGGATGTTTGTGTAAAAGGCTTTGAAGGATCAAAAAGTATTTCCAACATGAATTTCAGGTGTTCACCAAAAGGTTGATCGTATGACCTAAATTCCAACACCTCACTGCGATCAGACTGATCTTTCAGCAGCCAGCTGAAATCCGGTTTGTAACTGTCGCGCAAAAAAGCAAGGCATGGTATTACAGGAGCATCGGGAAATTTATGTTTGTATAAATAAGCGTACAGGAACACCTGGAATACAGCATCATTTCTTTTTAAAGGCAATGCCGTAAAAAGCGATTCCAGGCTTTGAAAAGACAATTTTTCGGGACCCGTTTTATAGTCAATGATGCGAATAGCCCCTTTATACTGATCGATCCGGTCAATGATTCCGCCAATCCGAACCTGTTTTTTCCTACCTTGTAACACAAGCGGTACAGACATTCTGTATCTTTCCTCAAGCGAAAGGAGGTGAAATGGACAATTACTGTGATCGGCCTTCAGCATTTGCACAACATACTTTTTGATTATCTCCTTGATGATGGTATGCATCCCGGTCAGTTCATTTGTTTTCGGAATAACGGTTTTATATAACACCCGATGGAATGAGGAAATAATAGTGGATTCCAGCTTATTATCTTCTTTAATGATCCCCGAGATTATGTCCTGGTTTATATCTTTGCCCACATAAGGCTTGTAAAGCTCATACATGGAAACATGCAAGAGGTTTCCAAAGATGAGAGGATCTATAGCTTCAGCAACTTCCTCTGTCTCCTTCAATGATGCGATATGATGGAAATAGAATTTTAACGGACAGTTAATATACTCATTGATAGCACTGGGCGACAACCAGCATTCAGCGGCTTCGTCAAGATACGCATTCAGCCTGGACAATACAGGCTGTGTTTTCTCTATAACAATTTTCTTTACAGGACTTTCCGCAAAAGAGGTTTCCAGCCTGATTTCCTTAATCCTGAAAGGAGCCTCATTTGCCAGTTGATGTATAAAACGGCTTCTTTCCCCTGTTCTCAAGCCGTCAGCACTTTCATTGTACATCAGAAAAACATTGGAGGCACGTTGTATCAACCGATAAAAATAATAGGCATAGACAGCATCATGATGTTCGGGAACTGACATTCCAAAGCCAAATCTCAGGTTGTTGGGAATAAAAGACGATAAGGGTAAAGAACGCGGTACAATGCCCTCGTTCATGGATAATACAATTACATTTTCAAAGTCGAGCAAGCGGGTCTCAAGGATGCCAAGTATCTGCAGTCCGGCCAACGGTTCACCAGCAAAGGGCACTGTCATTCCCCGGCATATCTTCCGGATGAGCCTGAAAAACAGTTGAGCTGAAAACGTAAGGTCTGAAGTACTGAGTATATCTGATAAGCGTGTGATACCGGTATATGCCTGATAAATACACTCCAGCTGCAATTGATTAATTGGCCTTTTGTTATCCGCTAACAGGTTACATACAGTATATTTCAGCATGGACAATATACAGGAAACTGAGTCGGCAGCACTTTTGACAGGTTGAAAAAACAACTGCAATTCATGCATCTGATGAAGTTCCTTTATGCCCACATACGTTCTATTATTCTTCCGTATATTACCGATCAGTTGGTCAACAATATCCTTGTAATATGAACAAACAAAAGGATGTTTCAGCAAAGCGATAACATCCTTGTAAAAAAATACTGTTTCATCGCCGGGGTGATCCATAGAGTTCCGGTACAACTGATAAATAAGCTCGATAAATGCAAATACAGATGATTCCCTGAGCGGATACCCCATAGTAACATTTACATCTCGTATGCATTCCGGAAGAGAATACAATACCGGCAACATGAGCCTCTCTTCCGGCAATACGAGCGCTGTATGCCGAAAATCGTTCTCCCCGGAGAGCTTTAACATACTGAAAACAGCCGGAATTGCTTTAGCCTGTGCTGTAGTTGAAGAAACCGGAAGGACTATAATGTTTTTATTTGTCTTTGTGAGGTTGGAATAGTCAACTGACAGATCCGGAGCTTTATAGCGTCTGCTGTTGCCCCTTATAAAATAGCCCGCTTCATGTGCATCCGACCGGGTGTAATATTCATCATAATCCCAGTAAAAGATAGCCTTATTAATGTTTTTAAGATGGTTAAAAAGGATCTCTTCACATGCATTTAAAGCATTAAAACCGACCAATACATAGCGTTCAAAAGGAAATAATACTGTATCCGTTCCTGATAATTTCTCAGCTACTTCGCGGTATATCATACCTTCGTAGGCAAGTTGTTTTCTCATAAGTTGCTCACGGAATGAAACATAGACCTCATACAGGATATCCCAGAACCGAATAAATTCCTTTTGATCCTTTGAAATGGGTTTTCCATTGAAGGAGCTCCAAAACTGTCTTATTGCAATTAGTTGATTATCTGACAAGTAATTAAAATAGTTCTCAATAACTTTCTGATCAGATAAATTCCTGAAAATATCCCTGGCATTAACCAGGCTTTTGTCAATTTCCTCATAATCAGATAGTAAAATCTCACTATAATAATAGAAATCATCAAAGTTTTCAAATGTTCCGGTGATTCTTTTATAGACCGAAAACAATTCAAACAATAACTGTATTTTATCAGCAAGAGTCAAGCCGGATAGCTCGCGAACCAGTTCGGAGATGGTTCTGTAAGATGGAGACCAGACGGTTTTGCCTTCGGAAGTTTCACCCAAATATTGACTAAAAAACAGTCTTGCTCGTTTATTCGGAAAAACGACACAGATCGATGAAAGATTGATTCCAAACCTGTGTATAAGATCTTCAGCTACAGCTTTTAAGAAAGGCTTTGTGATAGAGCCGGTATTCATCGTCAACAAGGTTGGATATATTACTGGAATTACCGCCATTAAAATTAAAATAAAAATGGGCAAAACAACTTAACTTTTTTAATTGCTTCATCGTATAGTAAAATAACACGGAAAAAAATCAATGGCATAATATTTGAAACTGATAGTTATAAGGAATAATAAATCATGAAGCCATGAAAAAAATAATCATACTATCAGCTATCCTCGTTCTTCTGATAAGTAGCTGTGAGCGCTCACCGGAAGCAGATTTTTATGTCAACAGCAATGTTGTTGATGTGTACGAATTGGTTTACTTTTCAAACACTTCCACCAATGCAGATCTGTTTAAATGGGATTTTGGTGACGGAACTGTCTCATCATTGTCAAATCCAACTCATGCTTATGAAATACCTGGCCGGTATCTGGTAACATTAGAGGCTTATCAGGGGACTAAAAATATTGACCGGGCATCCATGTATATTGATGTACTTTCTACAACACTTGATATTGAAGTATTGGAATACTATGATCATTATCCTGTACCTGAGGCCAGTATAAGGCTGTATAGAACGCAATATGATTGGGACCATGAAACAAACTGGTTATATGGTATGGAATGGTATACAGATGCAAACGGAATAGCCATTATTTACGGATTGGATCCTATTATATATTATGTCGACATCTGGCATCCGACACATAATAATTACATACTGGCCAATGATGATATGAACAACGTTAAAACGTTTCCCCTTATACGGCATGAAGTAAATCAATACACATTTTATGTAGACTATGTTGGAAGTGTGAACCGAAAAGACGGGAGGAATGTTGTACAATACAAAGTGGTCAAAGTCGAAAGAAAGAATCCGGGCAAACAAGCCCGATAAAGATATTGCCCTAAAAAGGGCGTTATGTTAATCGCAACTATGCAGTAGACCGGTGAAAGCCGGTCTTTTTTGTTAATGAGACTATGATTTCACGAGCTTTCAGCGAAGTGAAATTACAGGATCGAAAATGTTGTTTTCTTTTCATGAAATCAGCCAAGAATTTTTATATTTGCAGTCCGTTTTCATATCCTGTTCAAAGCATTTATTATTACAAGCCTGGATGGCGGAATTGGTAGACGCGCTAGTTTCAGGGACTAGTGTTCGCAAGGACGTGCAGGTTCGAGTCCTGTTCCAGGCACGCCTTCGTCCCGACACACCGGGACAACGGTGTGAAGCATGACAGACTTAGTTTCGATGCATCGGGACTACGACGTGCGAAGCACACCGGCATAATTGCCCAGGTGGTGGAATTGGTAGACACACCAGCTTGAGGGGCTGGCGCCGTAAAAAGCGTGCAAGTTCGAGTCTTGTCCTGGGCACAAAAATCGCACCTGCGGTTTTTTTTACCGATTCCGATTTGCAGGTAATATATTCAGACATAAGGTAAAATCTTTTATTACTTTTTGTTGCCATTTATTGTTTGTTTTCTTATATTTAAAAACGATAACCATATAAATATATGTTCCTTTGATTGAAAACGAGAACATATACGACAAAATACAGGAATTATTCGGCAATGTCAACGGGCAGGTTAGTATTCTTGAAGACCAGATCGACCTTAAGGTCCAGATGGAGTATTACGACTATTCAAAAAAAGCAATTAAAGAATTGAATCCGGATGAGGTTATTAGAAACAAAGATGAAATTTTCCGGTCCAATTTACCGGTTGAAGATCAGAAAAACCTTTTGGTAAGACTTGCTGCAGTTGATGATATTGAGGCTTATCGTACGTTGGAGAAATATGTCAAGGAACCCAATCCCAGTTTAAGAGACTGGGCTTATCTTGCGTTACAGGAAAGTCGCATGTTGATTGAAAGCAAGATTCTGGATGAAAATCAGATTCTTATTTCCACCGGCCTTGGGGGTAAAGGATTAAAACTTAGATACTTTGCCGCTCTCATCGCATCCAATAAAAGTTCTTTCACACTCTTACAGCAAAAAATAATCCGTGCTGAAATTGAGTTTTACCTAAGTCGCGCAGGTGGAGAACTTGAAAAAATAGTATTTGATAATGAGATCTGTTCATTAATAACCATAATTCCTCTGAGAATCCCTGTGCAAACCTTATTCAAAACAGTGATTCAGGAATGCAACAATTTAGGTGACTTCATAAGGCAGGATTATGTTATTACCAACGTGAAAATACTCACTTCTGAGGAAATTCGTGTTTATTTGAAGTAGTTAACGAATACTGCCGCACGATTAAGCACTACCCATATCACCTAAACGAAAGGACGGATAACAGAAATTATCCGTCCTATTGTTACTCTTTCTTTTCCAGGTTTGTGCCCGATGATTCAACGCCTTCGAGGTCATCAAACTCCACATTGGTATAATCATCAGCCGCTTCATCATCATATGATCCGGTATGATCAACAGTTTGTGGATTAGCGGTCTTAATATAAGAAACCACCTCCTCGAGATACTCCATAAAAGCATCAAAATCCTCCTTATACAGGAAAATTTTATGCTTCTCATAATGAAAGCGTCCATCTTTATTAAAACGCTTTTTACTTTCCGTAATTGTCAGGTAATAGTCATTTCTCCGGGTTGCCTTAACATCGAAGAAATAAGTTCTCTTCCCTGCCCTCAATGACTTTGAGAAAATCTCTTGCCGTTCAACTTTCTCTACGACTTCTTTTTTGTCAGTTTCTCCTTCCATAATAAACTTTGGGTATTAGTACAGGTTAATTCTATTCAAAAATATATATTTTTTTTAAAATGCCTATAAATACCATTTATTAAGTATCATTTTTTCGTTTTTACAGGACGGGATACGGCATCGCTTCATATTAACGTATAGTCCTTACATACAGAGATTACACCAGCTGGCAGTTAAGAACAGGATAGGTTGTTTGTTATGAAAAAAAGCATTTAATTTGCACTTCATTTAAAGTAAGTTATTCCGGGTTCTTTTGATCATGATCAGCAGAAGGATATTACGAATCAAAATATTGCAGATGCTTTATGCCTACTTTCAGAATGAGGATGGGGAAATAAATAAAGCCGAAAAGAACTTATTCTTTAGTATTCAAAAGTCGTATGATCTGTATCATTATCTTCTCATACTCATCGTTGAAATTGCTGATTATGCTTCAGCTCGCATCGAAATTGCCCTGCAAAAGAAAATACCATCCTTCGAGGATCTGAATCCAAATACCAAATTCATTGAAAACAAAGTCATTGGCATGTTAAGGACAAATTCACAGCTAACGGATTACCTTACCAAAACACCCCTTACATGGGCACAAACACCGGACCTTATTAAAAAGTTGCACAATAAAATCCGCATGGCTAAATTCTTCAAAGATTACATGGAGAACCCGGTGCGATCATTTGAGGAAGATAAAAAGATTATTATTGATATATACAACAAGGAGTTAGCTACATTCGAAGGTCTTTATCAGGTACTTGAGGAACAAAGTATTTTCTGGAATGATGAGGTTGAATTTGTTATCAGTATGATTATCAAAACTATTAAAGGATTTGTCGAGAACGAAAATGAGAAAAATCAGCTTCTCCCTCTTTTTAAGAACAAGGAAGATCAGGACTTTGTGAAAAACCTGTTTCGTAAATCCATCCTGTATCGGGAAGAATACAGGGCAATTGTTGAATCCTTCACGAAGAACTGGGATATAGACAGGATTGCCTTTATGGATTTTCTCATCCTTGAAATGGCAATTGCTGAAGCTGTTGAATTCCCTTTTATTCCTACCAAGGTCACCATTAATGAATACCTTGAAATAGCCAAGAGTTACAGCACCGAAAAAAGCAGAATTTTCATAAACGGTCTGCTGGATAAGATTTTCAAATACCTGAAACAAACCGAAAAAATCAAGAAAACCGGAAGAGGATTAATTGGCGAAACCGACTCACGATTAGACAATTAGTCTTTTTCATTTTATTAAACAGCTAATATTATTTACAAATTAATACTTATGATAATGAACTTTTTAACAAACATCATTTTAATGACACAACCCCAGGAGGGACAGAAACCATGGACAACCTTCATTCCACTAATCCTTGTCATGGTTGTTTTCTATTTTTTTCTGATACGTCCGCAGATGAAAAAGCAGAAAGATTTGAAGAATTTCAGGGATTCCCTCAAAAAAGGGGATAAAATTGTTACCGCCGGTGGCATCTATGGTAAAATTAACAATATCTCGAATAATGTTATTACCATTGACGTTGGAAATAATATGCTGCTGAAAGTTGATAAAAGCGCTATTGTCAGATCGGAAGTAGATATTGAAAACCAGCAATAAGGAACACTTATTTCAGAGTTTAAGGTATATTTGCATTATATACCTTAAACTTTATTCCGGTTGAAGACAACTTTATTTTATAAAATTCAATCTGTCTTTAGAAAGTATAGTGCTCTTTTACTGGATTTCCGTTCAAATCATCATCGGAATTTCATTACTTTCCTGTTCTTTTTCCTGTTGTCCGCCATATTCTGGTTTTTCCGCGTATTGTCGCTGGATTATGAAGATAAGATATTGTATCCGGTCAGGTATATTAATTTACCCGAAGACTATGTAATTCTGAATAAATTACCTGAAAAACTGACGTTAGAGGTTAAAGCCAAAGGGAGAAGAATTCTTCTGAGCAAACTTAATCTAAATCTTATTCCAATTAAGTTCGATGTAAATTCATTTATATCACGCGATACTAATCCCGATTCATTATACATCCTTACTAATTCATTTAAAGATATCCTTTCAGAAGAACTGGAGGGAGTGGAAATACTTAATATAGAACCAGATACGTTATTTTTCAGGTTCACGAATATGGAGGTAAAGAAGGTTGCAGTGAAGCCTAAGTTCAATGATCTGCAAGCTATGTTTGCCCCTCAATTTATGATAAACGGAAACATCGTTGTTGAGCCGGACAGTATAATAATTTCAGGACCCGGTAGCTTATTAAAGAATATTACCAGTGTTTTTACTGAACCGCTAACTTGTTCCGATCTTAAAGACACAGTCACGCAAACCAGTGTCCTCGAAAAACAGCAAAGTATCAGTTATTCGCAGAAAAGGATATATGTAACTATACCGGTTGATAAGTATACGCAGGCAGAATATTATCTTCCGGTGGTTGCACTTAATTTACCCGACAGCCTTCAGCTGAAAACATTCCCGGAAAGAATAAGAATTAGCTATAATATTACCCTAAGTAACTATGAAAAGATCAATCCTGAAAGGATCAGACCCCATGTCGATTATAACGACGTCCTTAACAATTCGGATAAAAAGCTGCGGTTATTCCTGGTGGATACACCTGATATAATAAACGCCATCAAATTCAGTCCCGAGAGAGTTGAATACCTTCTTACCAGACAATGATAAAAGTAGGTGTTACCGGTGGAATTGGCAGCGGCAAAACTACCGCTTGCAAGGTATTTGAATGCCTGGGAGTACCGGTTTATTATGCCGATGAGGCAGCTCGGCTGCTTGTGGATTCAGATCAAGATATACGTAACAGCCTGATTGCATTATTCGGCAATGACATATACGAAGGAAATACCTTAAACCGGACCCTTTTTGCTTCCCTTGTTTTTAATAACAGACAACTGCTTGAAGCAGCAAATCAAATCATACATCCCAGTGTGCGGGCTGATTTTAACAGTTGGGTCAGGATGCATGAAAGCAAGGATTACGTCATTGAAGAGGCGGCTATATTATTTGAAAGCGGAAGTAATGCATTAATAGACAAATGCATTACTATAGTCTCCCCAGTTGAAATCCGGATAAAACGAATAATAAAACGTCCCGGTATGACGTCCGAGAGAATAAAAAGCATTATGGCTAACCAGTGGACTGATGAAAAGAAGGTGAAGCTTTCCGACTTTGTTGTTATCAACGATGAAAAAAGCCTGATTATTCCACAAATTCTTTTCATTCACCGGCAACTTACCGTTATAAACAAAACACTGCCAAAAACGAGTTAATGTCTATATGATAAAATTTGGAAAATGGATCGGGGCCGGACTGGGCTGGACGATCGGAGGGCCCATCGGGGCACTTTTAGGTTTTGCTTTCGGTACGCTTGTTGATGCGGCCAACCTTGATAAATTGGATAAACAAAACTTCCGGACAACAACGAGCGATTTTGTGGTAAGCCTGCTGATATTGATTGCCTCCATTATGAAATCCGATAACAGGGTTGTTAAATCCGAGCTGGATTTTGTGAAACGCTATCTGGTCAGCACATTTGGAGAGGCGAAAACCACTGAAATGCTTTTGCTGTTACGTAATTTCCTGAAAAAAGATATACCCGTTGAAGAAGTAGGAAATCAAATCCGGCATAAAATGAATTATTCCTCACGGCTTGAACTGCTTCACCTGATGTACGGAATTATCAGCGCTGATGGCTCAATTGATGCCAATGAATTAACGGTATTTGACTATATAGCTTCAACCATAGGGATTACAGACAACGATATCCGATCGATCAAATCCATGTATTCCCGATCCACCGACTGGGCGTACGAAGTACTCGAAATTAAGCGAAATTCTTCCGCTGAGCAGATCAAAAAGGCTTACCGTCAGCTGGCCCTCAAAAACCATCCCGATAGAGTGGCATACCTTGGAGAGGAAATAAGGAAAAAGGCACATGAAAAATTTGCAAAAATAAATGAAGCCTATAAAGTTATAAAAAAAGAAAGAAATCTGAATTGATAATCAACACATTACAACTAATTTATTGGAATATCCTCTTTCTGTAATCATTCCCGATGAAAACAGTGACTTGTTTTATTTTACAGGTTCACCAGAAATATTATTTTTGTAATCAATTTTGCTTCAAATCATTCACCTATGGATTTAAAGGAGACTTTGGCAATTTCAGGACACAGCGGTTTATATAAGTTTGTGTCCCAGGGACGTAACGGTATTGTTGTTGAATCATTTACCGATAAGAAAAGATCGTTTGTCCCGGCCACCACAAAAGTTAGTTCGTTGGAAGATATTGCTATTTATACCAATGAAAAAGAAATTCCACTGCAGGAAGTTTTTAAAAGTATTTTTGAAAAAGAAGAGGGAGGAAAAACAATCGATGCCAGAGCAGCCACTCCGGATGACCTTAAAAAATACATGGAGAAAATATTACCGGATTATGATCGTGAGCGTGTATATGTTTCCGATATAAAAAAGCTTTTCATCTGGTACAATATTTTACATGAACTGAATTTACTGGTATTTGAGGATGAAGAAAAGGTTGTCGAAGAAACTCCGGATGGAAAACAAGATGCCCTGCAGGAAAGCGATACGGCAGATACAGGATCATTAAAAGAAAAACCAAAGAAAGTTAAATCAGCACCAGCTAACAAAAAGACAGAAAAGGCTGATAAAACAAAAACTTCAAAGGCACCCAAAAAGGGGAAAAACCCGGTTAAAAAATAACACCCTGTTTGAAAACAGCTCATTAAACTCCTCCCTTTGGCAGGAGTTTTATTGTTTTATTTAAACGAGGATAATTATGATACTTTCATTTATCTGGAATTAACAGATATTAACAAATTTTTTATAACGTAATAAAACCAACCTTTGTAACTTTACGTATGCTTAATGTAGTTTAATATAAAGACCCGGACTTATATATGAGAAAATCAATGGCTTTTAAAATACTGATTGCCTGCATGTTGGTAGTCCATTTTGTCAATACCGATATACATGCCCAGGCACCAAACAAGGTTGTTTCCGGCATCGAATGGGCAAATACAACTTTTGATTTCGGTAAGATTCCACAGGGTAAGCCTGTAGTTGCAGAATTTCAGTTTAAAAATCCAAGCATGATCCCTCTCATCGTTTATGCAGTAAAACCTTCTTGCGGATGTACGGTTGCTGAATACACCAAAGAGCCAATACAACCCCAAAAAACTGGTATAATTAAGGTAACTTTCGATGCAAAGGACAGCGGTTATTTTCAGAAGTCCGTGACGGTTGACACCAATGCCGGTGAGGGAATCGAAACCCTGGTCATCAAGGGAGAGGTAATTTCCTCATAAATACATTATAGACACAATTAAAGTTCAGAAAGCTATTCAGGCTGCTCTTTTCATTTTCTACAGGATATACATTGCTTTCATTTTATTGCAATGTAAATCTAAGTTTTGCTTATCAGCATGGTTCTTGCCAGAAGATCAGCGCTTCATATTCCAAGGTTAACTGATTCTCATGATCATTGTATTATCCAAATCGACACTAAAAGACAATCATTCACTTATCCGTTACCATGTCTTCAGTTATAGGATCTTCAAAATATCTCTGAATCAAATATTTTTCTTCCTCCGTAAGCCGATAGGTATTTTTAATGTAATTACCACTGAAAGACAAAAATCTAATAACCTTATTTTCAAAAATTTCTGAAAAATTAAGATTCAATTCAGCATATATCCTTTTCAGTTCTTTTAGCGGATCCTTCTCAAGATTTTCAAAAGTGACTTCTGTAAAATGATGTTCACGGCATTTCGTCTTTTCTTTTGATACATAATGAATGTACGATCTTAAAACCGAGGCAACCTCCTTGAATCCGGGGCTTGTCCATGTTCTTTTCAGACAGGTTGATTTTGCTACCTTATTCCACATTCTTACGGTCGAAGGAATCACTTCGTAAGGAGAGCGACAGATGTGAATAAACCTGGCTCCAGGAAACATATCCGCCAGCAAGGACATCCGCATGGTATGATAAGGATTCTTTGAAACAATTTGTTTGCCCGTGAGAAAAGTTATCTTTTTGTAAAAAGTTAACAGGTTTTGCTTCCACAGTTCCAGTTTGTCTCCTTTCGGAATATACTCGTTATAATCTGCAAGGAAGTATTTATCTCCAGTCGGAAAGAAAAGTTTTTCAAGGGGGCTTTCTGATCCCATTCTGATTAATGCAAATTCATCTTCCTGAGGTGCAAGTGGTGAAATTGTTACCTCATCCATCATACGGCTTTTAGGCATGGCCAGGTTCATGAGCGGCAGGTAATACGTTGAACTGAAAAGAAAATGATCGGGTATAGCCGTTTGGATAAGTTTGGGTGTTGTGAATTGCGGATCAAGGTTGAACAGCTGATGCAAATAAGTACTGCCTGTACGCCAATGCCCTATTATAAAAACAGGAGGATTGCTGAGAACAGTATTGTTAACGGAAGTCGAGTACTTTTTTCTTTCAACCTGTTGAAATAATGAAGAAAGTATGGCATTAAACAATAACAGGAGAAGACGTATGATGTATTTGGGATACAAAGAGAAACCATTCCTTATGAGCATCTTAAGCAGAACCGGAAATCTGACACCAATCAGGAGATTAACGTTATTCATCGCAAGAATTCCATATTAGATAATGCATTTGTATTGAGATCTGTCATTTTCTAATGAAATGAATCATCTGTCAATGAGTGCTGATAACGTTCATATTTTGTTGTGCAAATACAAATTCTGCTATAGTATCAACAGTATTGATAATGTGCCGGGCAAGGTTCTGATCATTAATCCTCACATTGAATTTTTTTTGAATGGCAACCACAACTTCAATTACGTCAATAGAATCAATTGTAATCACATTGTCACCGCTCAACAACGGGATATCATCCATGATTTCTTCGGGATTAATAGTTCCCATATTGAGTGTATTAATAATCAGTCTTTTAGTCTCAAATTTTATTTCCTGCAATGTAAGTTCTGACATACTATAAATTTGTTTCAGCAACTATGCGATAATCCGTTGTAAATCATTATAGAAAGAATACTCCAGATCAGCCTTTGCCCGAATTCTTAGACCCAATTCCTTCAGTTTATCGTAACCCAGGTCCCTACTTTTTGCCATCCGCGATGCCAGCAGGGAAATTTCTCTCCAGGCGTCACCTATATCCATCATACGCCGTGATAGTTCATGCAATTTAGGTTCATTCAGTAGAAAAGCGGCTTCACGAAGGAAAGAGGCATAAATGAACCGGAATCCCCCGCCACCTGTACCCTGGTCTTCAAGCAAAATGTTGATCTTGAAAATCTCATGGGCCAGTTGTTCAATGTCTCTTGCATACTTCGGCCATTCGACAATTTTGTCACCAAAGCGACGTATCCCTTTCACTCCAAGAAAAGGCATCGGAATTTTCAGCATGTTAAAGATAGTATTTTTGATACCTTTTTTTATTCCCTCAGGGAGATTAATTTCTATAGGCACATTAACCGGGTAATACATAAATCCTTTAGGGGCCATACTTCCACCGGCAAACCTGCCTTTGCGAAGCGCTCTCCTGCTTATTTCAGCAATTTCGGGATGATAGCAATCGCTGACAATGTATATATCATCTTTTTTGCCAATTACCGTCAGGAAATGCACGTTTATATGAATCCGGTGCCAGGATGGGAAATAATCCATATAGAAGAAATCTACCTGCACTGCCACCGGTTGATTTTGCTCCAGCAACCTGTCCAGTTCCATTTCTGCCTGCACCGGATCAGAAAATTTCCGGGTTTTAAATACAATTCCGGTTCTTTTGGCGAAGTTTTTCAGGATATGACCTGGCCTTATGCGTGTAAAAACCGAAGGAAAAGCCAGCATAGGTGTCTTCATATAGCCAAAAAATATGCCGCTTGAAATGCCAAAAACCATCGGCTCGGAAATCTTCAGGCCATGGTAGTTCAATAATCCGGTTAACGTTCCAGACTCACAATGCGCTGCCATGACATGATTGAAAGGGATGGAGCTCATAGTTTGTTTAGCTCGGGTTTTGTGATTACTACATACGGATTCTTGGTTTCTTCCTGTGAAATGATCACTGGTTTTGCTTCTTCAACATTTGCCTTATAACCCATCCGCCATTTGTTATCCTGGCGTGTAGAAATGATCTGGAATAAATTTGCGACGGGAATATTAAAAACTTCAGCATAACGTTTCAGCTCCGAAACTCTTATACTGTGAAAATGCCGGGATGTAAGATGCTTTTTAACCCGGTGCAAAGGTATTTTTGCCCTTAGGGCCAGTTCGGTGACTGTAAGTTCTTCTATTGTCATATACAAACAGATAGTACTAATTTCCTCATTCAGCAATTTCTCATAAAATGTTTTTTCCACTTTTCCCATAAGATAAAAAAACTCATCAATATAATGACCTGCAACATACGAGCCTGTCTGAACAGGGCCTATGGAGTTGTCACTTTTTTCGGCATACAAAATAACCTGCTGGTCTTTATAATCGGTTAAGATATCCTTTTCTTTCATAACAGTCTTCTATTAAGTCTAAAAGGTAGTAGGCACAATCATTTGCGTTTAGCAAATGTATAGACTGATACAAACAATGATATCACAAAAAAAGCAAGCAAGGATAAAAGCTGAGATATCACTAAATCAATACCCGCACCGCGCGCGAAAATACTAAAAAAAGCATCAGTACCCCAACGCATAGGTGAAATAACGCTGATCTTACTTATTAATTCCGGCATCATATAGTTCGGGACAAAAATACCGCCCAGAATGGCAAAAATAACAACGAGCACGGATCCTATCGGAGCTGCCTGTCCGAAAGTGGAACATACTGAGCCAATCACAAGGCCAAAACCAATGGCAGCAAGCGACGATGCAAAAACGGTTAATGCAAGGGCCCATCCGTTCACATGAAGAGACAAGCCAGGTAAATTACTGATCAGCGGAAAAACATATTTTCCGATCAAAGCCATTAAGATGAACTGAAGTATGCATACAACGAGATATACAGTAATTTTTCCTGAAAAGAAAATGAGTTTTGTGACCGGTAATGTCATTAACCGGTCTCTTGTTCCAAGCTGCTTTTCGCTGAGAATACTCCCTGCGAGGGGCACTACAATGAAAAACATAGCAAACAAAATAAAAGCAGGAACATTGTTATTAACGATATTATGTCTCGTCATCCGTATCTGGTTCCCAGCCATTTTCACTTCAATTTCAATCAATTCATGTGATTCCGGTTGATAATCCGGAAGACTTATGCGCAGCGGTTCCCTTGCTTTTTTCTCAAAACCATCCTGTATTTGCTTAATAACCTGTTGTTTTCCAGGAAAATCAGGCATTTCCTTTTCAAGATCAATATCTGTGAGTTTCTTTTGATACGATTCAAATTGCTCGTTGATGTTGGTCATAACAGCTGCCGAATAATGCCCGGAATACAATTTTGCAATTGTTGATTTAACGATCATTTGCAGGGAGGAAACCAGCATATCCGTATAGATCTTCATTACCGCCGGGTCGTAGAGCAGGATTATTCCGGATAAGGATTTCATTTCTTCGGGTTTTATCACATTTGTATCGCAGGCCTGCTTTAGTGCCATATCCCGAATTCTTTCTGTAGCTCCCTGTGGCACCAACATCATGATCTGATATTCACCACGGACGACAGCACTCTCTGCTTCTTCCTTCGAATCAAATACACGGCAACGAAAGTTGTCGATATCGTTCAGTTCTTTTTCAATGGTGTTTCCGAGTATAGATGAATCAGCATTGACCAAAGCAATTTTCATGCCCGAGTCCATACCAATGATCTGTTTCTCCTGGGTAAGGGTAATGATAATCAGCATCGTTGCCGGTAACAGGAACAAAAGAGCAAGCCCCGGAAGATCGCGCACGATTTGCAGGAATTCCTTGGATACGATGGCAATATATTTTTTCATCCGTTTTTTAGAATCGTTTTTTCATTCTCTCAATTCGCTGCCAGTAAGATGTAAAAATAATTGTCCCAGGTCGTTGCATCCAGGAGAAGATGAAATCAGTTCTGCGGGTCTTCCCTCGGTAATTATCAGTCCGTGATCAATTATGCTCACACGGGAACACAACTGTTCGGCTTCTTTCATATAATGGGTTGTATAAAGAAGTGTAATACCAGACCTGTTCAGCGATGTAAGGTAATCCGATATTAATGTGCGCAATTGCGTATCGACGCCCAAAGTAGGTTCATCCAGCAAAATCAGTGCAGGTTCATGGATTACTCCGGCAATAAGGTTAACCCGTCTTTTGATTCCTCCCGAACAGTTGGATATAAGCTTATTGCGGTGTTCTGCCAGGAAGAATGTTTCAATATATTCTTCGGTTTTTGTCTTAAGTTTCCTGCCCGATAATCCGTGCAGACGGGCAAAAAACAAGATATTTTCTAAAACTGTCAGCGAAGGATACAGAGCTATTTCCTGAGGTACAAGGCCAATCCTGCTTTTCAGCCCAATCATGTTCGTGGTGATCTTCCTGCCCAATAACACTGCTTCACCGGATGAATATCCAACGATACCGCAAAGAATGGCAATTAATGTTGATTTACCGGCTGCATTCGGCCCCAGGAGTCCGAAGAATTCACCCGGCTGAATGGTAAGAGTAATTCCTTTCAATGCCTCCTCTTTCGATCCTTTATATCGTTTTCTCAGGTTAAAGGTTCTGATCACAGGATCAAGGCTCATGCAATAATCGGATATAGAATAATTATTCAGATTTGTACTGGCAAATATGCAATTTACCTTTATAAGATCAAAAAAATAAACAGAAAATTAAATAACCGGGTATTATAATCAACATACATTATTTATGTTTGTAAAAAAGACGAATAACAAGCTTCATGAAAAATAAAATAGAATTTCCTCATTATCCTCCAATATTTTTCATTCGTTTAACCGAAGGAATGCGAAATCTATTTTTACGGCTTTACCGGAGATTTACTCACCCAAATGTAGCTGTATTTGAGATGGTACATCACTTCTGGCTGGCAGCTGCTCTGGGAGTAGTTGCAGAACTAGGCATTGCCGATATTCTGAAAAAAGGATCAACCTCTGTCCGTGAGCTTGCATCACTTACCAATACCCACGAAGATTCACTTTACAGACTGATGCGTATGCTGTCATCGCATAATATCTTCCGGGAACAAAAAAACAGACTATTTACCCTCACACCCCTGGCCAAAGCTTTGCAGGAAGAACAGGTTAAGTATCTCATTATAAGTCATCTTACAAAACTGCATTTTCAAATGTTTAGTGAGTTGATGTATAGTGTCCGGACCGGTAAAAATGTATGCCAACGACTGACCGGCAATACACTCTTCGATCATATCGGAAAGGATGAACAGCGCAATGAATTATTCATCAAAGCGATGACCAACGTGACAATGATGCAGGTAGCCGCAATTCTTTCTGTTTATTCATTCCGCCCTTACAAGAATATTATCGATATAGGCGGAGGCCAGGGTTTAATGATGGCTGCCATACTGCAAAAATATCCCGGATGCAGGGGTATTGTATTTGATCTCCCTCAGTCCTCACACCAGGCTTCGCATACATTTGAAGAATATGATATTGCAGACCGATCGGGATTTGTTGCAGGCAATTTTTTTGAAACCATTCCCGGCAATGGTGATCTTTACATACTTAAAAATGTTCTGCATGATTGGGATGATGAAACTTGTCGGAAAATTCTCATGAATATTCTCAGCGTTATGTCTTCAACAGCAAAACTGATAGTCATTGAACAATTCATAGAAAGGAAGAATAAGCCTTCCTTTGGTAAGATGATGGATATGCTGATGATGATATCTACCGGGGGTAAAGAAAGGACAAAAGCTGAGTATAAAACGCTGCTGCAGCAGACCGGTTTTAGAATAAGAAAAATTTATCGTACAATTTCTCCCTTTACGCTGGTTGAGGCAGAGAAAATGCCATAAGCAGTTATGGGTGTATGGTAACATAAAGGATAAATCCACCAAGAGATCGCTTATGCGGACAGGCATACAAAGTATCTGGTACTATGAGATACCCTAATCGTATGACCTAAACCCGGATCCCAATGCTGACAAGTTTCTGGAATGCCGGCAACACACCCTGAAACATCAATGTATCTTTTTCATGTCCTTTATTTTCGCCATATCTTATGCATCTAAACATTATACGTTGTCGATGCCGTCTCTCCTCCCCTGCCTGTCCAGTTAGTATGGAAGAACTCACCGCGTGGTTTGTCAGTTCTTTCGTAAGTATGGGCGCCGAAATAATCACGTTGTGCCTGCAACAGGTTAGCCGGCAGCCTTTCTGTACGATATCCGTCGAAATAGGCCAGTGCTGAAGCAAATGAAGGAACAGGTATTCCATTGCCCACTGCGGCTGCAATAACCCTTCTCCAGCCTTCCTGACTCTTTTCGATTTTTTCCCTGAAGAACGGATCGAGCAGCAAATTCGTCAGGCTGGGATTATGATCAAAAGCCTCCTTTATTTTTCCAAGAAAAGCCGAACGTATAATACAACCTCCTCTCCACATCAGAGCAATGCCACCATAATTCAGTGCCCATCCGAATTCTTTAGCTGCTGCCCGCATCAACACGTACCCCTGGGCATAAGAGACAATTTTAGAAGCGTATAAGGCATCATGTATATCCTTCACAAAGGCTTTTCTATCGCCATTGAAATTTGGTTTTACGCCCTTAAGGATCCCCGATGCCGTAACCCGTTCTTCTTTCTGGGCTGAAAGTGTGCGTGAGAATACAGCTTCGCTGATCAAAGTCAGCGGAACGCCTGCATCCAGTGCAGAAACCACGGTCCATTTGCCGGTTCCTTTCTGCCCTGCCTTATCCAGAATCTTTTCTACCAAAGGATTGCCGTCATCATCTTTATAAGCCATGATGTCACGGGTTATCTCAACCAGGTAACTGTCCAGTTCACCCTCGTTCCATTCCCTGAAAATAGCATGCATTTCATCATAGGATAAGTCCAGCAGATCGCGCATCAGCTGATATGCCTCACATATCAGTTGCATGTCACCGTATTCAATTCCATTATGCACCATTTTCACAAAGTGTCCGGCTCCGTCCTCACCTACCCAGTCGCAACAAGGAGTTCCGTCAGCCACCTTGGCCGCAATTGCCTGAAATATGAGTTTTACGTGAGGCCATGCCTGTTTTGATCCACCCGGCATAATGGATGGTCCCCGTAACGCTCCTTCTTCACCACCTGAAACGCCGGTTCCGATATATAGCAGATCCTTGCTTTCTACATACTTGGTTCGCCTGTTGGTATCGGGGAAATGAGAATTACCTCCATCGATGATAATATCTCCGGGCTCAAGAACAGGGATCAGCTGTTCGATCAGATCATCAACTGCCTGACCTGCTTTAACGAGCATCATCACTTTTCTGGGTTTTTTCATCATAGCGGCAAATTCCTCTATAGAATGTGCACCCATGAAATTCTTTCCTTTGCCTCGTCCGGAAATGAATTTGTCCACTTTCTCAACTGTACGGTTAAATACGGCCACGGTAAAGCCCTTACTTTCCATGTTCAATACCAGGTTTTCACCCATTACGGCCAAGCCGATAAGGCCAATGTCTGCTTGCTTCATAATATTTGTTGATTTGTTGATTTGTTTGATCTTGTATTATTTTTTTTAATCTTAGATCTTTGATCTTTATTCTTTGTTCTCAAATTTTTCACTTTTCGTTTTTCACTCCTGCCTGCCGACAGGCAGGTTTTACTGTATACCGGCTACCGGTTACTGATTACCCTCTTCCACCCTTACTCCACCCTGAAACCCATTTTCATCAACAGTTGTCTGATCCCGGAGTGTTCATTCACCAATCTGATCATAAAGGCCGGGAATTCGCGCCTCAGGGGATAATTTTCGCGCTGTTTCTCAAAGGTTTCAACCGAATCACGCAAGCGCTGATCATCTTCTTCTATACGATAGGTTGCCAGTATGGCTTCACCCAGTGCATCTTCAGCATCCAGCTCTTTGCAATCAATCATTATCACAGTTTTATCAGGCAAAGGTAAATCTTCAGGCTCCCAATCGTCTATTCCCAGGTTAAAAAACCGGCTTAATGCCTGTACAGCCATAGTTGTTCCCTTTGCTTTACCGTCGGCTGAATATCCTGCGATATGCGGGGTTGCATAGGTAGACATTGAAAGCAATTCCCTGTCGATTACCGGTTCGCCCTCCCATACATCCAGTATCAGGTCATGTACTTGTCTTGCATGTAATGCTTTTTTTAACGCTACTGTATCAACAACTTCACCACGCGAAGAGTTAATAAGGATGGTACCTGGATTAAGACGTGACAACAGGGATTCATCTACCATATGAAATGTCTTATCTGGTCCATCAAAGGAAAGAGGAACATGAAAAGAAATAATATCGCATTCACGGATGATGCTTTCAAGAGAAAGAAAGCCACACACACCTTCATTTCTCACCCTGGGGGGATCGTTAAGATATACGTGCATATTCAGTATTTCGGCAGTATGGACCACTTTTTTTCCCACATTTCCGACGCCAACAACGCCCAGCACTCTGTCTTTCAGTTTAAAATTTTTCTTTCGTGATAAACTCACTAAAGCCGACGCAATATACTGATTAACCGAGGCGGAATTGCATCCGGGTGCATTGGTCCAGTATATTCCTTGTTGGCTGCAAAAGTCCGTATCGATATGTTCAAAACCTATGGTTGCCGTTGCTATGAATTTCACACCAGAACCTTCAAGCAACCGACTGTCACACTTCGTACGAGTGCGTACCAGCAAAGCATCAGCATGCCTGATGCGCGCCGGTGTAATCTGATCAGCGGGACAATATTCAATATCAATAAAAGGCTCCAGCGCGCCTTTCAGAAAAGGAATCTTATCATCAGCAACAACCATCATACCTGATATATTTTATGCAATATTATATCCATTACCCGGTTTATATATGCATCCTTCCCGCTATTGCCCGGACATGTTCTGGTTCCCGGCAACCCTGGTTATGTTCATACAAAACAGGTCACTGAAAATGACTATTGAAACCTGTCTTTTGATGCCCAGAGTCCCAATGCCGGATTTGAAATAAAGAACACTTCCTCACCGCCGGGCAACAAGTTATAACCATCCTGCATCTTTTTCACATCATATCGTTTCAACATCTCTGTTAAAGAGCCAAACTGGTATCCGACACTTTCAATTTCTTCGCGAGTCAGGTGACCCGGACAATAGATAATATTGAAACGATTCTCAGCCGAGCCATGAATAAGATGTGCAGCCGCGCTCAGGTTGTTCTTCAACTCTTCATTTTTTTCCGTTTGATCTAAAATAAAAGGGGTATTGCGGTATCCGTATTTTCTGATCAACCGGTCTATTTCCCGGTCTTCACCAAATTCGTGCAAACCGGGAGCAAGCACTATCAGCTCGGCATTATCGGCCAGTGCCATACGCGTTCGGTAAATGCCTTTATTTCCCAGCCATGTCGATTTGAACTCTTCCTTATTAAGATATACTATGCATTTTTTTACTGGTTTGTCAAGGTGCAGGAAATTCACCTCCAATGAAAGATCAGCGGCCTTTTGAAATCCCGAAACGTCATCACTGACATATAATCCTCTGATTACAAGACCACTGGCAGTATTTTCAACAACGGTATGGATGTATATTACGGGAATAGAATGAGCAAAATATTCCGAGGCATAATTTAATACTTTACGCACAGGATTATCGGCACGACCCATGATTCTTTCCATACCATAAACAGCGCCGAGAAAATGGCTTTTGTTTATACCCTCAGGACCCCCTGTTCCGACAAAGATGTTTTTATTATAGTTGGCCATGCCAATTACTTCGTGTGGAACTACCTGCCCTATGGACAATATCAGATCGTATCCTCCCTGTATAAGCATTTTATTAACCTGTGCGGGCCATGTGTAATTAACCTTGCCTTCAGAAATGTCGTGAATAAAAGCAGCAGGCACCTCACCCAGTGTAACAACATCCGAACGCCAGTTATGGACACGAAAAAGAGAAAGCGGGGTATGTCCATACATTTTTGTTATCTGATATTCTGTCATTGCTGCATGGGTTCCCAGAGCCGGAAGTATATCCGTTAAGGAATTGCCGTAATACTCCCATGCCATTTCGGTTAGTGCACCTGCAAATGAATGGTATCGTGTAAAATCCGGAGGAATGACCAATACTTTGTTTCGCTTTCCTAATTTCTCAAATGTTTCAAAAAGTCCCAGCCGTAATTCTTCAAATGTGAAATTTTCCTTTTTATTTCCCCGTGAATAATAAAGCATTGAATTGAAGTTTAAGGATATTATCTTTTATTGGTTTGCCGGTTTTTAGACATCGGATGACGAATATATGATGCATGAGCTTTATGGACTGTTCACTGTTCATCTTCTCACCCTTGCATTTCCTTCCCATACGCTCCATATCATTTCTTCGTCGGCCGGCTGGGCATAATCGGTAAGAAAAGTAGTTGCCAGCGCTCCGCTGGCCCATCCAAACTGTATCCATTGCTGGGGATCCCATTCCTTTAAAATGCCGTACAACATGCCACCGACAAATCCATCACCACCACCAATCCGGTCAAGGACAGCTATTTCACGTGGTTCAATCACATGCCAATTGGAGCCCTCGAGCATAATAGCTCCCCAATGATGCGTGTTGGTATTGACAACCTGACGCAATGTAGTAGCAAAAACAGATGCATTCGGGAAAGCTCTTTTTACACGGTCAATCATTGCCTTAAAGCTTTCGATTTTGGAGGCAATATCTTTTCCGCCTGCTTCCGGGCCTTCAATACCCAAACACAATTGAAAATCTTCTTCATTACCAACCAATATGTCAGCCACCGAAGCTATTTCAGTAAAAACAGTATGCAATTCTTTTTCGCGACCTTTCCAAAAGGAAGCACGGTAATTCAAATCGAAAGATATCCGTGTTTCATATTTCCGGGCTGCCCGCGCCAGTTCGAGACAAAATGTACTGGTCTCCGGTGACAGCGCACCAATGAGGCCTGAAAGGTGAATAATTTGAACACCTTCTTTGCCAAAAATGCGTTCTATATCGAAATCGTTAACATTGAGTGTGCGACCAACCTCTCCGGCCCTGTCGTTCTGAACACGAGGACCTCTTGAACCAAATCCACTACCAGCAATATTGAATTGATGACGGTATCCCCATGGTCCCCCCTGCGGAATCTCTTTCCCTTCATAAGCCATATGACGGCCAGCAAGGTTATTTTTAATAAGTTGTGCAATGGGACTGTCTTTCACAAAGGTAGTTAATACTTTAACCGGAAGTCCCAGGTAAGAAGAAATGCTTGCCACATTGGTTTCGGCACTGGTAGCCTGCATTATAAACATATCACTGCTGTGAACTGGTTGCCCGTTTATAGGTGTTATACGCACACCCATGCTGGTAGGGACCACAAGAGACCATTCGAAAATTTTTTTCAGTGGTAAACCCATATTGTATTTGTTGATTTGTTGATTTGTTGATTTGTTGATTTGCTTCGCCCTCCGTAGCCTTTTTCAATCACCGTAGCTTTAGCAAAGGTGATGGTGCAGGAGGTTTGATTTGTTGATTGAATGACCTTCCTCATGATTCTTGTAATCAGCGAAACTCCCGGTATAGAGATGAAAACAATTCTTAATGCTCATTATACTTTAAATTGGTTTCCGGATTCTGACTCTTACAATTTTTCTTCTCTCCCATCCTCACATTCTCTTAGTCACTAATTATCTCTCTTCGATCTATACTCCACCGAATGCACTATATCCTCCGTCTACGGGAAGGATGACTCCTGTGATGAACTCCGACAGATCTGAAAGAAGAAAAAGTGTTGCCCCCTGCAGATCTTCTGGTTTACCGTACTTCCCGACAGGTGTATTGGTTATAATTTTCAATCCGCGTGCTGTAGGAGCACCTGTTTTTTCATCAGTCAGCAGGAAACGGTTTTGGTTGGTCAGGAAAAAGCCCGGAGCAATAGCATTAACACGAATTCCCATCCTGGCAAGGTGAACGGCCAGCCATTGGGTGAAATTATTGACCGATGCTTTTGCGGCAGAATAAGCCGGAATTTTTGTCAAAGGCCGAAATGAATTCATGGAGGAAATATTCAATATAACGCCTTTATGCCGTTTGGCCATATCTTCGGCAAACACCATACTGGGCAGAAGCGTACCGTTAAAATTAAGCGCAAAAACTTTATCAAATCCTTCCATTCCAAGGCCAAAAAAAGACTGATCAATCTCCATGACATCGGTAAGCTGTTCAACTTGCGTTGTGGCTTTCGGCGAATTACCACCTGCTCCGTTTATCAGGAAGTCTACTTCACCCAACTGAGCGATGATATCCCTCTTTGCTTTAATGAGTGAGTCCTTGTCAAGCACATTCGCCTTATAACCGGCTGCTTTGGTGCCCGTATTCTTTTCAACAGTCTCTGCGGCAAGCCGTGCCTGCTCTTCATTGATGTCAAGGATAGCTACTTTCACACCTGCATAGCCCAGACACTCGGCAATAGCGGCACCAATAACACCGGCTCCGCCCGTAATAACACATACTTTTCCTTTCAGATCTTTAAATGAAAAATTCTTCATGATGAAATTCATATTATATATTAAACTGATTTATTCCTCTAATGCAGTCCGTCCTTTAGTATATCAAGCCTGTGATACCTGTAGTTTTCACGTGTCAATATTTCGATTGGAAGGTAATATTCCTTATTAATAGGCTTTCTGAGTATAACCAGATTGAATAGCGCTCTTATTCCCATATATCCCTGATCAAACGGTTTCTGACTGATAAGATAATCCACGGTACCATCTTCCAGGAATTCTATGTTTTCCTGTATCAGATCATAACCAATCAGTCTAAGTGGCCTATATTTGTTATATTTCAGGAAACGGGCTATTTTGAAAACTCTGGAATTAGTCACAAAAACCCCATCGACATTTGTATGGCTGATAAAGATTCGTGAAAGTGAATCATTCACTTCTTTCTCCCCTGTGTCCTCTATATCATAGATATACACATTCGCACGACCAGCAAACTGTGTATGAAAATATTCCTCAAAACCTCTTTGACGGCTCATTATGTGTTTATGATTATTTAGGGCTCTAGCAAGATTAATAACACAATAAGAAGAATCGGGTGGCATACCATAAGTCAGCAATTTAGCAGCAAGGTATCCACTCTGGAATGAATCCTGTCCAACAAAGCCATAATCATTTAAGCCTTCAATCGTTGAATTAATAAATATATAAGGTATATTGATGTTCTTACAGGAAGTAACCAGCTCAATGGACTCTTCATAATATACAGGTGCAATGAGCACTCCGTCTGGTTTGGCCTCAATCATGGCTTTTGCCTTTTTGCTGAACGATGAGCGGTCGAACTGATTAAACAGGAATTGCTCACTTACCACATTGTAAAAATCAATCTCACTTATTGCCCTATGAACTCCTTCAAGTGGAGTATGCCAGAACGAACTGTCGGGATTTGACCGTGGAAAAAGCACACCAAATTTGCATTTCTTTTTGGAAGCAAGACGTCTTGCTAAAATATCTGGTTTGTAATTCATGTCACTGATGATGCTCATTATCTTTTTCCTAGTTATGTCGGATACCTCACCCCTGTTATGCAAGACACGGTCAACCGTACCAATAGAAATACCGGCAAGCTTTGCTATATCAATTATCCTGATTTTTCCTGATGGCTGGAATTCAGCTTTGCGTTCTTTTTTTCTGGTAATCAATTTTTTACTTTTATTCCGTGTGCGCACACGTTTAATTTAATGCAAATATAGCCAAATTTTGTTAGCGAATAATAAAAAATAGTTTAATTTCGTGTTCGTACACGGAATTTATTAACAAATCATTTGAATAAGCGATGAAACTTGGAAAATACTCATTTGGGATTGGCGATCGTTTTGGATTGCAGGGAAAATATCAATTACAGGCTTTTGAACAAGCTCTGAAACAGGGCATAGAAATCACCCCGGTGTGGAACAAATCAAATCGTGAACATACCATTGTTCATTCTTCCCCGGCAGATGTCAGGGCCGAAGCTGAAGAAGCAGTGGCCCAGGGCAGATGGCAAAAAGACTATTTTGTAGATGCTGATCATATCAACAATTCCAATGTTGAGAAATTCATCGATTCAAGTGATTTTTTCACACTTGATGTTGCAGATTTTATTGGTAAGCCGGCACAGAAAAAGGATATTGATGATTTTATTTCCGCATTTAAGAAATACAGGGGTAGTCTTCTTGTCCCAGGTATAAGAACACCTTTTGAAATAACGGATAAATCGCTTAATGAAATGGCCGCAAAATATCTTTATGCCATTAAAGAAGCCGGAGCCATATACCGGACCATTGAACTTAAAAAAGGAAGAGGATCCTTTGTTGCCGAGGTATCCATGGATGAAGTCAACAATCCGCAAACTCCTATTGAGTTATTTTTTATCATCGGAGCGCTGGCCAAGGAACAAGTCATCTTTTATACCATTGCACCTAAGTTTACCGGCAGGTTTAACAAGGGAATTGATTATGTAGGCGATGTTGAAACATTTGCCAGGGAATTCGAAGAAGACATCCTGGTAGTCGAATATGCTGTCAGGGAATTTAATCTCGAAACATCGTTGAAGTTAAGTGTGCATTCAGGTAGTGATAAATTCAGCATATATTCTGAAATAGCGAGATTGATAAAGAAACATGACAAAGGAATACACATCAAAACAGCAGGTACAACATGGCTGGAAGAAGTTACCGGATTGGCGATGGCTGGCGGAGATGCCCTCTCCCTCGCCAAAAACATATATGCCAAAGCTTATGAGCGGCGTGAAGATTTATGCGCTCCTTACGCATCAGTGATTGACATCCGACCGGACCACCTGCCCAGCCCGGAATCAGTAAACCAATGGAGCAGTGAGAAATTTGCCAATGCGCTCCGACACATCCCCGATCACCCGGATTTTAATCCTGATCTTCGCCAATTGATTCATGTCGGCTATAAGGTTGCTGCAGAATATGGCAGTGCTTATATCAATGCCATCAAAGCAAATGCCGAAATGGTAGGAAAACAGGTTTATGAGAATTTATGGGAACGGCATATTAAACGAATATTCCTTTAAGATAACAGATAACGGTAATCGGTTAACAGTTCACAGTTTACAGTTAACGGTGAACTGTGAACTGTGAACTGTTTTATTATGTTCAGGGTAAAACTGAAAATTTATATACATCAACCTGATGATATTTTTCACCGGGTCTTAATACCGGAGATTCAAATTGCGGTTTGTTGGGTGAGTCAGGGAAATGCTGTGGTTCAAGACAAAGGGCATAACGGTAGGAATGCACCTTCCCTCCCTTACCGGTAAACGTACCATCAAGGAAATTGCCACTGTAAAACTGAATGCCAGGCTTGGTTGTGTGTATCTGTAAGATTCTGCCTGAAAGGCTATCAACAACTTCAGCTGCCAGTACAAGATTTCCATCATTATTCAGTGCAAAATTATGATCGTATCCCTTTCCAAAAAACATTTGCGGATCAGGGTCATCAATTCGTTCTCCAATCCTTGTGAGCTTTCTGAAATCGAAAGGAGTTCCGTCAACGGGAGCAAGAAGTCCTGTGGGTATAAGTGTGCTGTCAACCGGTGTGATCGAATCAGCAGCGATCATCAGATAGTGATTGAGAATGGTGTTTTCAGCGCCCGCAGATAAATTATAGTAGGCATGATTGGTAAGGTTCACTATGGTTGGTGTATCTGTTTCAGCCCAATAATCAATCGTCAGTTCATTGGATTCACGGCTGAGAGAATACAAAGCCTTAACAGTCAGATTCCCTGGATATCCTTCTTCCCCATCAACGCTTGTATATGTTAATTCAAGACCTATCTGTGAAGAATCCGATACTTCCTTTACTTCCCATATTTTCCTGTCAAATCCGACAACACCGCCATGCAGGTGATTTGGCGCATTGTTGCTGGCAAGCGTATAGGTAATACCATCAATGGAAAACTGTCCTTTCCCAATACGGTTAGCATACCTTCCTACCAGACTTCCCTGAAAAGTATTGTCAGCAATATAACCTGATACACTGTCAAAGCCCAAAATGACATCGCCCATTGTACCATTCTTATCAGGAACGTTAATATAAGTTATCCTGCCGCCGTAATTGGTAACAGATACTGACATGCCCTTACTATTTGTCAGGGTATACAAATAAGTCTCACTCCCTTCAGCCAACGTGCCGAAGAATTTCTTTTCAATGCCGGTATTAACGGGAGCCTGTTGCTTACAACCCATTATGATCACCAGCCATAAAAACGGGAAAAATTTAGCCATTTTCATATGTTCTGTGTTTAGGTTTAGAATTGCTGGTTGCTAATTTATAATTATTCTCATTAATGGAGTGGCCGTTACCATTGATTTTTTTATTCGGTAACCGGTTTTTAATTATATTTATACCCAAAACTCAGGCACCTTTTATGCAAGATAAAAGATCCATTTTCGTATCTCTTTTTTCATTTTGCTTTTTCCTTGGGAGTATATACGGCGAAATCCTGGTAGTTAACAAAGGGATTATCAACCTGAAAGACTGGAATTTCAGCCAGTCGGGTATAATTAAACTCACCGGGGAGTGGGAATTTTACTGGGATACCCTACTATATCCCGGATCATTTACTGATTCTGTAAATAGACCCGTACCTTCGTATATTGCTGTACCTTATTCCTGGACAAGTAAAAAGGGACTGGTCTATCCTGCCAGGGGTTATGCAACCTACAGGATGGTTATTAAGATGCCTGATTTACATGATGTATATGCGCTGCGCTTTTATGATATTTTTCCCACATCGTGTATTTGGCTTGACGGCAGGGTTATATATTCATCAGGATCGGTAGGAACAAACAAAAAAAAATCTGTACCTGGATTTTCATACTGTGACGTGCCTGTTTTTTTTGATTCATCCATTAGGCAGCATGAACTGATAGTGCAAGTATCCAATTTTCGTCCTACAAAGACCTTCAATTGATTATTCAATGTTATGGTGGCAGCAACGAAGACACCGGTAAGTCTGGATGATTTGAAATCAGGAAATATTTACGCTTATGAATTACTTTTCAGGGAATATTACAAGCCCTTGGTTGTATTCGCACTGAAATATGTCAAAGATCTTGATACAGCCAGAGAGATTGTGCAAGAATTTTTTGTCAGGTTGTATGAAAAAAGGGGATCACTCGTAATTGACACATCATTGAAATCGTATTTATATCGCTCTGTATACAATAGTTGTATAAACCATATCTCGTATATTGAGATGCGCAAACGGCATCTTAAGAACATTGCGTCGCAATCTGACCATGAATATACAGACCATCAGATTGCCATGATTGAATTGCATAATCGCATCCACACATGCATTGAGAAAATGCCCGATCGGTGCAGACGAATTTTCAGAATGAACCGTTTTGAAGGACTGAAAAACGAACAGATTGCTGAAAAGTTGAAGATTTCGAAGAGAACGGTAGAGACACAAATCAGCAAAGCATTGAAAATATTGAGAACAAAGTTATCCGACTATTTTCCGGTAATGATTTTCTGAAAAATAGTAATAAACTAAATTATTGAATATCTGATATATAAGACAAGACCAAAGCGATATTTCCAGCATAATATAAGTGCGATTGAATAATTAAATGTCTTATTATTAGCTTTGAGATACATTTTGAGATACATTATGAATTTCAATCTCCTATCAAAATATTTTAATTTGTCAGCCAGCAAGGAGGACAACAATAAGTTGCAAAGGTGGATGAAGGAGAATACTATCAAACAGGCTGAGGTTGAAAAACTTCATACACTTTGGAATGAATCCTGTAATGCCATCGATTTTGAAGATATTGATACAGAAGCTGACTGGAACCTTGTAAAACAAAGAATTGGAAGTCATTATGCAACAAGACACCAAGCTATACCTCTCCGGTCATACATAATCAGAATTGCTGCAATTCTTATTGTAGCCATTGGTTTATCAATCGGGGTAGTTAAAATAATACAGTATACCGATAACCAACAATCATTTTATACGAAAATTGAATCCAGTGACCTTGTAAAATCTGTTGAATTGCCGGATGGTTCTGAGGTTACCCTGAACATTAATTCCTCTATCTGGTATAACAACGGTTTCAACCATGAATCCAGGGACATAATCTTGCAGGGAGAAGCTTATTTTGAAGTGGAACATAATCCTGAACTCTCTTTTAAGGTTTATGCCGGTAATTCTGTTGTTGAAGTCAAAGGGACACATTTCTCAGTTTGTGAGGATTCCTCGTTTGTCCGGGTAGTCGTTCTTTTTGGAAGTGTTTCAGTACAATCAGCTGAAAATGCTGCAGTAAGTACTATTGTGGCCAAGGATGAATCAGGTTTTATTTTCCCGGATAATACCATTGAAAAACGGCCACAGGTAAATATCAATAATATATCCTGGAAAACCGGTCAGCTTGTTTTTTATAAAACCCCTGTTGAAAACGCACTACAGGATATCGCACATCATTTCCACAAAAGCTTAGCCATTGAAACAAATCTGAATGATAGCCTGACAGCGCAATTTACAGAACAAACATTGGATGATATTCTGGAAGAACTCCGCATCATTACATCACTTTCTATAAACCATACCGATAATATAATCGTTGTTAAACAATAAGGATTTTTGTAATTTTCGAATTATGAGATCCAATTGTTTAAAGACAGGGCTGCTTATATTTATTGCTTGTTACTTTTTAATAACCCTGAAAGCTCAAAAGTCTTTCCTGGATAAGGAAATCAAGATTTCATGCAATACAAACAGTATTGAATACTTCCTGGATGAAATAACCAAAGAAGGAAAAGTAGAGTTTTCATACACATCCAAGGTACCGGTTTACCGGATCGTTACGATATCCAAACCCAAACAATCCATCCGATCGATTTTAACAGAAATTCTTCAGCCAGACAGTATAAGGTTTATTGAACGGAACAATAAAATACTGCTGATTGCTGAAAGACCCAGGCCAGCAGCAAAGACTAATCTTTCTGTTAATTATATTCAGGGGGTCGTACTCGATAAAAGAACAAGGAAACCCCTGCCATATGCAAACATCTTTATTGTGGATAAAAGTATGGGAACCATTTCAAATGCAGCCGGTGCTTTCTTGTTGAAATTCAACGACATTTCCCCTGAGGATACGCTGGGTGTTTCATACATCGGTTACCGTTTATTCCGAATGCCCTTATTCGATATTGATACCAATTTTCTTACCATACGGCTTTCTTCCGATCAGGTTCAGATAGATGAAATCATCGTCAGACCCTATGATCCAATTTATATAATAACAAAGGCCATTGAAAGTATCCCGGATAATTATGAGAGCGAAGCTTCTGTGTTAACCGCATTTTTCCGTGAATCAACCAAACAAAATGATGATAATATTTCCCTTTCAGAAGCTGTTATTCATATATATAAGGAATCTTATACCTCTTCCCGTCCCGATCAGGTTAAGATTTACAAAGGACGCAAAGGCAATAATATTGCCAACAAGGAAAATATTGATTTCATCGTCCAGGGAGGACTATACAACAACCTGCAACTGGATATTATTAAAAATGGAATTGCTTTCCTTGATAAGGATTACTTTCACCTGTATGATTATGCCGTAGAAAGGATAATTTATCACCAGGAAAGACCTACCTATGTAATCTCTTTTGATCAGCGAGAAGGTGTTAGTTATCCATGCTACAAAGGAAAACTCTATATAGATATAGAGAGTCTGGCGATAATTGGTGCAAATTTTGAATTAAGCCAGGAAGGAATTAATTATGCAACCGGTCTCTACGTTAAAAAAAGTCCCCGAAAACTCAAGGTAAGGCCAGTCAGTGCCAGTTATCAGGTATATTACAGGCAATATAACAACCGTTGGAATCTGAGCAATGCCAGAAGTGTTATCAGCATCAGGGTGAAACATAAAAAGAATAAATCACAGGATAAACTAAACTACATGTTCGAATCCATCTCAGAATTCGTCATTACTGGTATTGATAGCTCAAATACAGCCCGTTTCAAATTCAAAGAGATTTCACGACCGCGAGATATTTTGGTACGACAGATTAAAGAAACAGATGAATCATTCTGGGGAGATGAAAATATAATCATCCCTGAGGAATCAATTGAGAAAACAATTCTGAGGCTATGGAAAAAAGACAGGATTCAGTTCGATCAGAGTTTTGCTATCCGTAAAATTAACGATACAATACCCTCACAAATTAATCATGATAAAAGGTAAGTATATTATGACTCCATTCAGCTATCACAACAAAAGCCTATATAGACTTTTTATCAGTTGCATACTAGTAATAGTTACATTGGCAGCCTCCAACAGGTTAACATTACCCGATAAGCCATGGGATCTAATCGATCAGTACAATAAGATTTTTCCTATGGAAAAAGTGTTTCTGCATACGGATAAGTTTATATATAAAGCCGGAGAAACAGTATGGTTTAAGGGTTATATTACTTCTCTCACCGGCGAACGGGCCACGCTGTACAGTAACGATTTATATATTAAATTACTGGATCAGCAAAATGAAGAATTGGTTTATCGCAGGTACCCCATTATAGATAATATGGTAACCGGCTACCTTGTATTGCCAAAATCAATCCTGGAAGGAAAGTATTATCTTTTGGTATATACAAGCTGGATGAAAAACAGTGATCCCGTGCGGATCTTCAATAAAGAGCTGGTTATTGTGAAAAATAATAAAAGAAGAATCCTTGCAGATTTCCAGGTATTTAATGAAAAATCCTGCACATCCGATTCCTTCACTGCTGTTCTAAGTGTTAAAAATCACACGGGACAACCTGTTTCAGGGGCTACTATCGCATACTCCATTCAGGGAACCAATAAAAATCTGAGACAGGGAAATTCCATGACCGATCCCAGCGGCCTTGCACATATAAGGGACCTCATTCCAATTCACAAAATCGATCATGCCTGTTTCATTAAGTTCAGCATAACCAGCAAAGAAGGGAGCAGTAAGTATATTTTTCCAATGCCGGTATCAACCGGGAATATACGCGTTCATTTCAGCACAGGTCATAAATACATGCTAAAAAATCACGAAAACAGGATCAGTATCCATGCAGTTAATAATTTCGGTTTCCCTGCATGCTGCGAAGGAGAAATCATTGACCAGTCAGGAAAAGCCATCCTGTCGTTTAAGACCGGAACCAGTGGCACAGGTTCTTTTTCCATTACACCGCATGATAATGCATACAAAGCAAGGGTTATCACTCCACCGGGGGACAGCCTTTTTATTTTACCACCCGTAAAGGAATCCGGAATATACATTGATTATCAAGGTATAAAAAACAACACGTTGATCTATACAGTAAAAGTTAACCCTGTAAACTCAACGTATAAAACTGTATGGATAGCATCCTCGGCGTATCAAAAATACTGGTTATCGGAAATTGAGGTGAGCCATAACACACTGGTGGAAGTGCCCTTTCCGGAAGGAGGTGAAGGACTGATCCAGGTTTCTGTCTTTGATAAAAATTCAGAACTGTGCTACGATAATCTTGTAATGGGTAAAAGTCCGGCAAAATCACTCAAGGTGATTTCGGATAAGAACCTTTACGGAAAACGCGAACCGGTAACGGTTAAAATTGTACAAATCGATCCGGATAATACCAAAGGCAATATAGATCTTTCGTTATCAATATCATTGAAGTACCTGGCAGAAAACACATATAATAAGGATATTCATGAATACATGGTATATGAAAATCGTTTCCCAACCAACATTTATAAGTCAGTATCGGTCGACACAAATGCATTTCTCATTTTCGGAAAGCCTTTTCCGGTAAATTGGGATAAGATATATGCCGGTTTTGAATCATACACGGATAGATATTACAATCGTGATGGCATTACCGGGATCGTAAATGATAAAAGAAAACTACCTATCGGATACGCCAAGGTAAAAGCAATTAATATCGCAAACTGGAAATTTTACGAAACCCAATGTGATGAATGGGGTGTATTCAGGGTGTTGTTCGGGTCCGATATTATTGATTTCAATTATTTGAACATCAACGCCTTTGACGCTTCCGGGAAAATAACACTTTGGCCCAGTGTTGATCAGGATTTTTCAAAAGCAGTAAATAGAACAATTCTCATAACCGAAAAAGATTTGCCCAGGCAAAAAGTCGTTGATCTTTATAAATATCAATATCCCGATATAGTGACATCTTTCCAGTACCAGGGAAAAAAGAAGAAGAAACCGGAACGTGAAACAAAAAAAATATACAGCCCGCAACAATACATCAATTACTCAAGTGTGCTGGATATCATAATGGATTTAAGGCAATTCGATATTATCAACAATCAGGTATTTTTCAAAGGTACACCCTATGCGTATACAAATCAACTCGGAGCATTGATGATAATCGATGGTGTACCACAGGGAACCCATATTAGTGTTATCAATAACCTTACACCGCCCGATATTGTGTATATAAAAGTCTTTACAAATCGTGCAGATATCAAGCAGTTCACAAACAATAATTATCCAGCGGTGATAGAAATAATAACTGTGCGCGGAATTGCAAAGAACAGGATGCTTCCAGAACTATCAGGTATCGACATGCTTGAGTTGAACCGTGAATTTTTTGCGCCCAAATACCCACAGGCAAATGCGCCAAAAGATGATAACCGTACCACATTGTACTGGAATCCGGCTCTTGTTATGCCGGCAAAGGATGACCCGATGACAGTTACGTTTTATACATCCGATATTACAGGCATTTTTCAAATTCTAGTTCAGGGTTTTGATGATAATGGAAGGCCGGTGAGTGCACAAAGCGAGTTCGTGGTAAAATAGGAGAAACTGGAATCAGCCATCATTTTCTGATACCGGATACCAGATATCAGACGTATGAAAGTGTGCATAGTCGATCAGGTGCTGGAATATGGAGGGGGAAAAACGCCCTTCCTGATAGGCATACAGCTGGTATTCTTTTTTTGTATTATTATGTAGCTTTTACTGCATAACGGACAATGCGTAACTCATTTCATATTCTCACGAAGATCATCCAGAAAATGCTTCATTTTAGGATAATTTTTTTCCTCGATGATCTCTTTGAGATAATTCAGCCTTTCACTGATCCTGTCAATCTGATTATGAGTAAATGGACTGAATAGTATTTCGGACAAAAGATAATCATCTTCTGATAATACACCACGGGCTATCTCAAAATGCTTTTTAAAAGTTGTACCAGGAGCCTCTTGTTTTTTCATGCAAGCTGCAAACACCATGCTGGAAGCAAATGGAATAGACAGGGAGTAGGCAATGGTTTTGTCATGTTCGGTAAAAGTGTATTCAAAGATATTGAGATTAAAGGTATTATAGAAGTTACGAAAAAAAATTTTGCCTTCTTCATCCGACTGACTTATAATTATAGCATTCTGACCGGCAAGATCTTTCACGTTGGCAAATGTAGGGCCGAACATAGGATGGGTTGATACAAATCGTTTTCCTGCCTTCATATAAAATTCGCGTAAACCGTTTTTTACCGAAGTAATATCGGCCAGCAGACATTTTTCATTGAGAAATGGAATGATTTCATTGAAAACCGGAATCGTTTTATGGAGACTTACCGCATTGATAACCATTTCGGGATTAAAATCCGCTATTTCGCTGGTTGAAATGAGTTTTGTAGTATTGAATAAATATTTTAACCGGTTAAGATCGGTATCATATGCAGCTACATCATGTTCAAGGCATATCGATTCGATCAGCCATGTACCCATCTTTCCGGCCCCTATCACTAAAATTTTCATTGCTGTGTTTTTCTATTGAAAGTTGACGGTTAACTATGAACTGTAAACCTTCAGGTATGTTATTATATATAATTCAGTATTCATCGATGTTTCTTTCTCACCCTCGCAATCAATCCTGCCTGTATCATCAGATCAGTGAGCACTATGGCTGTAGCCGCCTCAATTACTGGAGGCATTCGCAATGCAATACAGGTATCATGTCTGCCATCTATTTCAAGGTTGGTCATTTTACCTGTAACTGTATTCAGGGTACGCTGCTTCATCTGTATACTTGAAGTGGGTTTTACCGCAACCTTGAATACAAGGTCATTGCCATTCGTTATCCCACCGTTAATTCCGCCTGAATAGTTACTGTCCGTTTTGCCGTTCACCGAAATCAGTTTATCATTGTGTTCACTCCCCTTCATTTTAGCTGCAGCAAAACCTGCTCCGAATTCTATTCCTTTAATAGCAGGGATGGAAAAGATCATGTGACTCAAAACCGATTCAACGGAATCAAAAAAAGGCTCACCTAAGCCAAACGGCATATTGACAGCCCGGCATTCAATAATTCCGCCGACAGAATCTTTTTTCTCTAAAGCCTTCTCAATGGCTACTTTACTGTTTTTATGTCCCCCTATTTCCATGATATGAGTTTCGATAATCACAGGAGCAATAAGCTTTTTCGCTATCACACCGGCAGCAACAAGACCGATGGTCAGCCTTCCTGAAAAATGACCACCGCCCCTATAATCCTGATATCCGCCATACTTTTTCATGGCTATGAAATCAGCATGGCCTGGCCGGGGTATTTCTTTCAGTCCGGAATAATCACGTGAACGTGTATTAGAATTCCCAAACATGATCATTACAGGAGCTCCTGTTGTGTGATTATTAAATACGCCGCTCATTATTGCCGGCAGGTCTGTTTCTTTTCTGGGAGTAGTTCCTTTAGCACCACTTCTGCGTCGGTTTATGTCATCTGCAAAATCAGCAATGGTAATTGGAAGGCCTGCAGGACACCCATCAATTATAATGCCTACACCGGGTCCATGCGATTCGCCAAAGATACTTAAACGAAATATTTTTCCAAAACTGTTCATATCTCAAATCTGTTGAATAGATCCAATAAAATCCTTCAGACGCGTATATCTTATCTGACCGGGAGCAGTTGGTTCTCCCTCGTCCATTGCGGCATATGTAAATTCAGCACCCAGAAAAGGAGCTACAATGCGTGTAATCTTTCCCAAATCACCCATGCCAAATGCAATAAGACGTCCCGGACTTTTATATAAAGACAACAATTTCGAATTGTCACGGTTAACCCTCACAAGTGTTACTATTTTTGCCACATCACATCCTTGTGCAAAGCAATTTTTCATGATCTGTTCAAGTTCTTCCACTTCAGGAGTCATTTCATAATTATGATAGGATATAATCACATAACACTCATGATGATGTGCATAATCTATTAACTCCTGCTTGTATTCATCGGGTGCTTCATATTCAATATCGACATAGGTTGCCCCGCATTGAATAGCTTTCTTCAATATTTCCATCTGCCTCTCGGGAGAATATTTTATGGGCCTGCATGTGGCAATCAGCCTTTTCCGGCATGAAAAAACCTTTTCAATTTCATCATCTCCAAACTCTGTCATATCGAGACGGATTTCAGAAATCTCGGTTTTTTCGATAATAGCGAGACATTTTTGGATATCTTTTTCACAAATACTAACACAAATCATATACAGCTCCTTCCAGGTTTTTATAGGTTACTTTCACAATTACAGCCTCACCCAGTTGTTTCAACAATACCATATGAATTGAGTCCCCTTCTCTTTTTTTATCTTTCTTCATGGGGATCAAAGCCTGCTGTATACTTATAATCGGATTAACAGGCAATTGCAGTTGTGATAATAATCCTTTAATACGGTCTGCTTCCGCTTTCGAGAGCAAACCAAGGCTGGTAGATAGTCTTGATGCCACCACCATACCCATACTAACAGCTTCTCCATGCAGAATATCAGCCATATTCTCAAAAGCATGAGCAAAAGTATGACCGAAGTTAAGTTTTCTTCGTTCTCCTTTTTCTCTTTCATCTGCTTCAACGATATCCGCTTTAATCCTAACAGATTCGTATACCAGGTTTTCCAGCACTTCTTCATTGGCATTCCGGGCAGCGTCAACATTATTCTCGAGGTATTCAAACAAAGATCTGGACTTAATTGCCCCTGCCTTGACAATCTCAGCAAATCCTGCCAGAAATTCATTCATCTCCAATGTTTTTAACATAGTGAGGTCACAGATAACAAACTCCGGCTGATTGAATACACCCAGCATGTTTTTATACCTCCTGAAATTGACACCATTCTTTCCGCCCACGCTGGCATCGACCTGCGACAGTAAGGTAGTCGACACGAATCCAAACCGCAGGCCTCTCATGAAGACAGATGCAGCGAATCCGGTAACATCACATACAATGCCTCCGCCAATGCCAACAATAAAAGTAGTACGATCAGCTTCCTGTTCAACCAGTTTTTCAGCAATGAAATCAAGAGTTTCAAGGGTTTTATGTTTTTCTCCGGTACCCATGATTATGGTGGGAAATTTCGGCAGTACATCGGAATAATACTTCATAATATTCTCATCAGTTACTATTATTGTCTTACCCTGTGGTATGTATTCTGAAAGGTTTTGCAAGCGTTCCCCGATGAGTATCTTTGAAACCTTATTGGGAGTAGTGATGGTTATGGATTTCACCCTTATTTATTTATTGATTTGATGATTTATTGATTTCTGACTGATAGTAATGTCTCTGTTCTTTGTTCTTTGTTCTTTGTTCTTTGTTCTTTGTTCTTTGTTCTTCAATCTATCTTTCGGTTTTATCATTCATTCATTACCCGGGTCTGGTGATTAATCGACTCCTCATGAATGGCCCTGAAGATTTTGATAATAAATTCTTCGCTTAATCCTTTCCGGGAGGCCTGTTCAATCCGGTGCTTTAATATTTCATCCCAACGGCTGGTCTGCAAAATGGTAATATTGTTTTTTTTCTTGTATAGTCCGATCTTTCGTGCCACAGCCATCCTAAGGTCAAATATCTCCATAATCCTGTCATCGTATTTGTCAATCTCATGCCGAAGTTCTTCCAATGTTGATAATAATGTATTGCTCTCGATATCAGCTTTCCTGAGAATAAGCCTGCCGAGTAATTTTTGCAGGTCTCCAGGAGTGACTTGCTGCTGGGCATCGCTAAGTGCTTTATCGGGATTACAATGTGTCTCAATTATCAAACCATTGAAATCGAGATCCATAGCTTTTTGGGATATTTCAAAAAGCAGATCACGGCTTCCGCAAATGTGACTTGGATCCGTAAGAATAGGTAATTCGGGTATCTGACGTTTCAACTCTATGGGAATCTCCCACTGTGGATTATTACGGTACAAAGTTTTGTGGTAAGTGGAGAACCCCCTGTGTACGGCTGCCATCTTTGTAATGCCGGATTGATTAAGTCTTTCAAAAGCGCCAATCCATAACTCGACATCCGGATTGATCGGATTTTTTATTAATACCGGAATATCCACGCCGTTTAAGGCGTCTGCAATTTCCTGAACCGCAAAAGGATTGGCAGTAGTTCTTGCCCCCAGCCATATAATATCAATGCCACCCTTGAGTGCATCATAAACATGTTTAACATTGGCAACTTCGGTGGCTGTATACATTTTTAATTCGTCTTTCACGCGTTTTAGCCAGGGAAGACCTTCCTTACCTACTCCCTCAAAGGAACTTGGGCGTGTACGGGGCTTCCATAGTCCGGCACGAAATATTTTTATTCCCGCATCTTTTATTTGTCTGGCTGTTTCCATCACCTGCTCTTCCGATTCAGCACTGCAGGGTCCTGCCATAACAATCGGCCGCTTATCGGGAATGCCTTCAAATGTGAAGGGCATTATTTGTAATGTTACGTTCATAGATTCATTCCAAAACTACTTTACCTTTTAAATATTCGCCCATTACCTGAAGATGGCTCGTAAATGGTTTAATAGCTTCAATCGCCTGCAGATAAAGGGGATAATCATCAATTTCGACATCCACATAGAATTGATATTCCCAATCCTTACCAATAATCGGCATGGATTGTATTTTAGCCAGGTTTATGTTGTAAAACGATAAAATGGACAACACCTTCGACAGGCAACCAATTTTATGGGCCAGGGCAAAGGTAATGGATGCTTTGTTGGCCACTTTAGAAAACAGGTCATTTCCGTTTTTCCCTTTCAGGATCAGGAAACGTGTGTAGTTCATTTTATGGGTTTCAATACCTTCGGCTATTATCTCAAGCTTGTATTGCATTGCAGCTTTCTTGCTGGATATGGCTGCCCTTCCTGTGAGTTTTTTATCGATTATTTCTCTTGCGCAGAGTGCTGTATCCACACTGTCAATAAGCTGTATATGTGGATAATCATCAAAGAAACGCTGGCATTGCATAATGGCCATAGGATGGGAATGCACTTCCTGTATATTTTCGATGCGCTGGCCGGGCAACGCAACAAGGTTTTGCTGTATTCGCAGGTATATTTCCCCGATTATGCTCAGGTTTGATTCGAGCATTAAACTATAATTGGGGAGAATGCTTCCGGCTATGGAATTCTCAATGGCTGTGATCCCAAAATCCACAAGCCCCTGCTTCAATGCCAAAAACAAATCCTTAAATGTATTCCGCGGTATAATTTCTATTTCTTCGTTTTCAAAATAGTTTATAGCTGCAATTTCATGAAATGCACCGTAACCTCCTTGTATTGCTATTCTCTTTGAATTTGTAATTGTTTCACTCATAGCTTATTAAAATATTACAGGATGAACGCATCCTTAAAAAAAAAGAGCCCCTGCTTTCCGGGACTCTTCATATAATTTTTAGGTTTATTATACAAATAAAGCCCCCTTCATGTTTTCCAGAAGTAAAAAAAATAGAAAAAATAAACTGCTATATTTGTATAAATATTCATTATTTCTTTAATGAATTACAAAAATAAACAAAGTTTTTAAATATCCAAAACTGGTTTCTGATCGAAATATCAGAAAAAAGCAGTTATTGTATATAATTTAGACGCAGGTTGAAAAACCGAAAGTAGTATGTTATGCGTTAATAATCTTTACACTATGAACCATAAAGAGCATTTTAACCGGATTATTGACCGCTTTCAACAGCACATGCCCATTGCTGAAACCGAGCTTGTTTTCACCTCACCTTACGAACTATTGGTAGCTGTTATATTATCGGCACAATGTACGGACAAAAGAGTCAATATGATTACACCCATATTGTTAAAGCGTTTTCCAACTGTCAGTGATATGGCCCAAGCCTCTTCCGCCGAAATTTTTGAATACATTAAGAGCTGCTCCTATCCGAATAACAAATCAAAACATCTGGCCGGAATGGCACGTATGCTGATGAAGAAATATGGTGGAATTGTTCCCTCAGCGGTTGAAGAACTGATGAAACTACCGGGAGTAGGTCGCAAAACGGCCAATGTCATAGCTGCCGTAATATATAACCAACCTGCTCTTGCGGTTGACACACATGTATTCAGGGTTTCAGCAAGACTTGGATTAACATGTAATGCAAAAACTCCACTAGCCGCTGAAAAGCAACTGATTCAATACATTCCGAAAGACCTGATACCTAAGGCCCATCATTGGCTTATCATGCATGGACGTTATGTCTGTACTTCCCGAAATCCGAAATGTGGAATATGCAAGCTGGCTGACTTGTGCCCCTACACAGAAAAAAGAATCTGAGGTGGATTGTACAAATTGTTCATATCTGAAAAAAATATTGGTGGCATACTTTTTTTAATAATGTATTTTTGAAAATGTAACGAAAATAGCGATGAGGGCCACGTTGAAAGTTATACTTGTTTTATGTTTATTGCTTGTACCACAAAGTTATGCCTTAAGAAAAGTGAATTTTACAAGAGGCAGGCATAATAATGTATGTAAGGTTTTTAAAGGCAACGTACTGGTATATATTATTTTTGTTGATAACCGCGAAACGGCTCCATGGACAGAATACGATATCCGTACAACGTTGGATTCCCTGAATCTTGCCATTCACTGGTTAAACAGCCAGGCAAACCAGCATGGCCGTGAACTTAATCTTATAACTGACTATTATGTTGGTGAGGAATATACACCTGTTAAAAAGGCATTGCCTCAGGGAACCATCCGGCAATCCGTCTCCCAGGGCAGCTTTAACCAGGGGATCGTTCAATTGAACGGATGGGCCGATTATATTGCAAAAAGAGCCGGCAGTAGTATGAATATTCAACCCAAAGATGGTATACCGGATATTCCGATCCCCAGAAATGTTGAGAGGTTGATTGCATTTCTCCGTGATCAAAAACAGGTTGAAAGTGTGGCCCTGCTATTGATGCTCAACAATTACTTTCGTAATGATATTTCAATTCCCATGAATCATCTCGATGATAAAGATGTTGAATTTGCAATAATCAGCTATAAATATCCGGCTGTTATTGCGCAGAATATTCTCAACCTTTTTGGAGCCGCCGATCTTTATGAAACTGTATACCGAAAAAACGATAAAAAGATCAAAATAGCTCAAGACATGTTCCCGGATGATATTATGCAGGATACATACGGAGGCAAAATTGACCGGTATACTATTGGACAACTGACAAAATACCTTATTGGCTGGGAAAATGAACTTGAGGACAAGTATAAGGTGTTATTAACAGATTAAGAAACAGACAACTATTATTTCAAGTATATACTCAAGTGCTGGTGACACCTGAAACGATACGTTTTGAAATAAGAAAAAAAGTACTAATTTTACTTTAATTAAATATTTATATGCAAATTAGACAGTATAAATAAACCTTGTAATCCATGCATTCAAAAAAAATTCTTATCCGTGTATTTCATACCTTTTTACTTTTTTCGTTTGTCCTTGCATTTTCTACCTGCAAATCGGATAAAAGTAAAGAAAAGGGTAAAGAAGTTAGTCTGGAGGATTTCATATCAGGTGAAGATATTTTTGATGATATTGACAAAGCCAAAAAGATCTTTTACTCCCTTCCTTCTCCGCTTGAAACTGCCATGCTGATTAAATCAGCCGGTGGAGAATATAACGAACAGTTATTAAATCCACTGGGTAATGTTGATAAATACACTACCAATAAAAGTATGGCTTTAAACCTTGGCATTTATACTACTGATTTAAGTTTCTGCAGCCTCTTTGATCAAACACAAACATCCCTGAAATACATGGATGCTACCCGGAAGCTGGCAGAAGGTATGGATATTAAGGATGCAATTGATGAGGAGACCATGATACGTCTTGAAGAAAATCTCAATAACAGGGATGTAGTAATGGATATTATTTCTGAAACTTTCCTGAATTCAAGTTCGTATCTTAAGGAAAATGAGCGACAGGCAGTGGCTGCCATTGTTCTTGTTGGCGGTTGGATTGAAGGATTATACCTGGCAACGCAACTGGTTGGAGACAAACCAATTGAAGGAAATAAACTGGTTGACAGAATCGCTGAACAGAAACTATCATTTTCAATTGTTGACAGAATGCTTGAAGATAACAAAGTCAACGAAAAAGGTGAAGAAAACATAGACGTAGTTACTTTAATCAATGAGCTTCAGGATCTTAGAACAGCTTTTTCCAAAATTATCGTTCAGACTTCAGCCATTAAAGTCGAGCCCGACGAACAAAGCAAAGTTACCACCCTGAAATCACAAACCAAAATAACGGTCACACAAGAAGCATTTACAGAATTGAGAAATGCGGTTAAATCTTTGCGAACCAATTATATACTCTAAAAATACTACATTATGAAACGAATCATACCTGCACTTTTTATAATAGCAGCACTTTTCGCCGTTGATACTACAACTCATGCTCAATGCAAAGGGTTTGCAAAGAAAATATGCAAGCAGGAACTTACACCTTATATTCATGATGGTAATTACGATTTATCTGCTATCCTTACAGAGGGAGAAGAAGCAGACTTATATAAAACCTTTTACTCAGGTCAGAATTACCGTATGGTTGTATGTGGTGCTGAACCATTAACAAAGATTGAGTTTAAGGTAATGGATGCTTATAAAAATGTAATCTATGACAATCGTGAACATAATCTGTCAATGACATGGGATTTTAAACTTGAGGCAAGCCAGCAGTTGCGAATAGTTATTAAAGTGCCTGTTAGTGACAAGCAGGCTGAATATCCTTTCAGTGGATGTGTAGCGATATTATACGGTCTAAAGGAAAGATAACATTGCTTCATCAATAATTCAAACCTGCATTTCATTTGCAGGTTTTTTTATGCAGTTATAATACCATCATAAATCCCAGGTTTTGCAAAATCCGGACTTTCCCATACAAGATGAACCTAACCTGCCCTATTCATAAAAACACAGATTATTCTGTGTTAAAGCAGGTTAGCCCGATTTAGTTACACTTAGTTTTCGAAGAAAAG
>JAFGKY010000135.1 GCA_016928305.1 Bacteroidales bacterium | reverse complement strand
TAAAACCCTCCAGGCAGTGGATGTGGCATACTATGTCACCAAGGATGTTTCCAACAACAAAGTGGTGAAAATGCTCAAGGATGATGACAACAAGGTTGTCGGAGTTTCGAATATTTCAAGCGCTAAACTGGAAAAAGGAAATGTGATGCTTCTGAGTGGTATCATTCTTATAGGAGCAAATGACAGTGCAACAGTTGAATCCGCCTCATTCGGCATCCTTCCTCAATATCTTCGCAACGGTGAATTTGAGTTCAAGGCAAACGGAACAACACTGATTCCTTCCACTTCGTGCGAGGTGTTCAATACTACCGGTACTGACCGGCAGGAGGGTTATTACAAACTCGACAATGCCAAGATCATCTTTGATCAGCAGGCCATGGAGCTGAATATCGAATGGGGACAGAATGCGGTCGCCGCACAGTTCATCAAGGCAATTCTTGTTGGAACTGCTGTAACCAAGTATTAAAATGCATAAGCTGCCTGTCTGCCGGGGATACTTACTTCCTGTATTGCCCGGCAGACAGACATTATTTTAAATTTTATGAAAACTTCTGAAAGCCTTATGGAAAAGCCTAAAGCAATAAAATACCAGATCGTAAAGGTAACGGTACCTGAACCTGGTGCAACAGTCAACGTCAATGTGACATCAGACAGGATGTACCGAAAAATTACGGGTGTCCTGGTATGCTTTCCTTTCTATGCGTATTTCACCCAGCGGTCATCCATGTCACTTCTGATAAACGACAAGGAGATATTCCCGGAGGATTTCGATGTGAAGCTTGTTTCATACGGAGCAGGAATACAACCCAACGAAATGTTCTACCTGCTCGATGAGGAAGCTGCAGGAAGTACCATTAAAGCCAAATTCAAAGACGGCGGCGATACCATGGGCTTTCCATATCCCTATACAGCCAATGTCTATTTGCGACTTGAAGAAAAAATCTGATTGGCCATGGTTATTAAAGAGCATTGTGAGAAATGGGTAATCATTCCCCTGGAGGTTACAAGCCGTCAGATCGTTCAGATTGATTACCTGATACCTGCAAATGTATTACAATGCACGGGGGTGACGGTTTCTATATCGGGTGTAAACAGTTTTTACCTGCCCACCCGGTTAGGAGAGGTAAGCCTGTCATTCAACAACAGGGCCTCACAACCGGTCCATCTGCCGGCCAATTGGATACCCTATCGGAAAAGGATTGATCAGATTCTTTATAAACTGGAAGAGCCAATCATTAAAGGTACTCGTGTAACCGGCTATTTCAGAAACATCGTTGAATTTCCTTACTCAGTTCAAATATGTCTGCAATGTGTGTCGGTTCTCAAAGCAATTTCGCAAACCTGATTATGGATAATTATGCCCTTGCCTATATTGCTTCGCGGATGAAGCAATTGGGCTTCAAGGTCTATTCATTTGAGCCGTATCTGATTGTTCTGAATAATAACAAGCTTCAGTACGATATCATCGGTACCAATGAATATTTCTACCTGGTATCAAAGGAACTTCCTCTTGGTACGGAAATCATGGCGGATAATAATTTTTTCCAAGTATGGGACTATTTCACCTATATGCAGGTATCCGGCGTGCAGGAGTTTTTCGGAAATATTCATATTTCAATACCCGCCGGCAGCAACCAGCAGATTTTCGAGTTTATCCGTGTAATACCAGACTATTCGATAGTTTAATCCGGGAACGATTATGGAACGCAGCAGGTTTACAGTGAATTTAAGCAACATCCGGACAAAGATCCGAACCTACCAGGAACAAGGCAAGGATGTTCTTTTCTCTGCCCTTTTCATTACCGGCCGTGAAAAAAACAAGCTTATTGACCGTGCGCCCGTGCAACAGCTTTCACTGATCACCAAGAACCTGAAATATGAGAATCCGGATAAAGTCAGAATTGAGCTGTATGATGGGAAAGAAGCTGTAAATCCGCTTTGGCTGAAGGAAATTCAGCTTGCCCTGCCGGAACCCGAAAATGATGCTGAACCGGATAATTTCAGGGGACTGGGAGAAGCTGAAATCAGCCGGATTGTGGATGAACGTTTTAAGGAGCGCCAGAGACTTGCTGAATATGAACAGCTGAAGGAAAGGGTGCTGGAATTATCGGAAGAAAACGAAGAACTGCGGGATACCATAGAAGAACTTGAAAACCATGCCTCACAGGTGGAAGCCGAGCTTGAAAACAAAAAGCAGATCCGGTACTATGCCGGGATGTTGGGAGATATTCTGGAAAGTTTCGGTATTGCCAGGGATAAGGTTAAAAAGCCGCTGGCAGAGCTGATGGGATTGAATGATTCTGATGCAACTCCGAAGGCAATCCAGCCAGGGCATGACAATTCAGGAATTGTTGAGAACACCGGTCCGGCCATAAAAGAATCTCCGGAAGAACAGAAAAGAAGCGAGATCATTGCCCTGGTGGCCGAATACCTGAAAACCACCTCCAATGAAATCCTGGCGGCGATTTTCACCATTTTCTCTGAAGTAGAGCAGAACAATAGCCTGGCAGCGGAAATTGTAGGATTTATTAACGGTAAAAAAGAACCTAACCATGCAGAAATTTGATTTTATGGTGCTCATTGAAGCGGAAAACCGGGATGAAGCTCGAGAAGTACTGCTTTCGATGTTCGATATCATGAAGACCATTCGCCAGGAAACCGGCACGAAGGATTTCATTGATTTTGCGCATAAGCTTAAGGCAAAACCCTCCCTGGTGAAAAAAGCAAAACTGTTTATCTGATGACCGAAAAAAAGGACAAATACAGTTTCCTTGATAACCCGAAGCGATTGCTCGTAGGTGGTGCTGTGGTGGGCGTGGGTGGTTTTCTCCTGTATAAATTCGGGAAGAAGATCATTTCCGGCATCCGGCAACGAAATACTGCAAGCCTGGCCGATGACAGTCCTGCCGTGCGTCAGGCGATGGCATTTCGGTCAGCTGTTAATCCATCGGGTGCCAAATGGATGCGGTCCTTTGACTTTACCAATGTGAATGCCATTATGGAGACGGCAAAACAGATAACCAATCTTGACGATGTGGTAAATGCTTACCGGAAGCTTTACAATTCAGAACTTCTGAAAGAATTGCAGAATGAATTAAATACCGGCGATTATCAGAAAGTCCTTACTATCATTTCTTCCAATACAAATAAATCAACCGGGACAACCTACAAGTTTGCAGCAAAGAACCAGATGTTAGTAGCCAAAACGGATGTTTTCCTGCGCAGCTCACCCGATGCCAGTTATCATGGGGCCATTTATGAGATATCTGCGAATAAAAATATTATCCGGAAAGCGAAACCCAAGGAATTCCTGGGTTATGCAACCGGTAATCAGCACTTCGATGAAAAGAACAATGTAAAATTTATCGAAGTGGCTTATCTGGTTAAAAAGGAAGGGATACCGGAAGCCATGAAAGCTTATGCAGGAAAGCAGTTCATCTATTGGGTCAGTTCCGGTTCCGGCTATGTGGATATATTCACAACATTCAAGGATATGCTCGCCAGGTACCCTTCCACGCAGGCGGAAGTGGCTTATAAAAAACCGCTGACATTTTATTCCGGATTGAAAGGCACTTTGATGAATCCGGTTATAACACACAGCCTGACACAGATATTGAATGAAAAAATGCAGCCTTTCATCCTGGTGCAACCCAGGACATTGCTGGGCGAATACCTCATGACCCTGGATACGGGTGTCTGCCGGTTTATAAAATTCAGGACTGTTGATAATACGGAAAGATGGGTTCGTGCGGATTATGTTAACATAAACAGTTAAGAATATGATACTGATTGAGAATTTCAGAGCGAACAAGGGAGAAAGCAGGGCCGTTTTCGAGCAGGCTGTCGGTGTAATATCAGGCAGTCTGGAAATTAATCCCAGCTGGCTGATGATGGTGATGTGGAGTGAAAGCCGCCTGAATGCACAGGCGGTAAACAAGCAACCTGGTGATCCGGAGGATCCTCTTGCGAGGTCATCGAAAAGGGCAACAGGTCTGATACAGTTCATGCCGGATACGGCAATCCGCCTGGGAACCACAAACAAGGCTCTCTTTTCGATGAGTGCCATAGACCAGTTGCACTATGTGTACAAATATTTTAAACCATGGACAGGTAAAATGAAAAGTTATTTCGACCTGTACCTGGTGACCTTCTTTCCGGCAGCCATTGGTAAACCGGACGATTATGTATTGCAAACCGGCAAATTATCAGCCGCCACCATAGCCAAACAGAATCCGTTTTTTGATGTGAATAAAGACGGAAAACTTACCGTGGGGGAAATTAAACGCCGCATGCACGAATCTATTCCAAAGGCCATTTTATCGAATGTAATGGCCGGATTTGAAAAAAAAAGTTTGAGTTAGGGTTAGCCGGGTTTATTGCCCTTGGAATTGGGGCCACCTTTCTCTATAAGCGACTTAAAAAGAAACATAAAAACCGAAGAAAATGAAGCTTTCAAAACGATACCTCATTACCATTGCCGCCGGTATTATCCTGACACTTCTGGCAGGCTTTTCAATTTTCAGATCCATGGAAGGTGTGGCTACAGGTTGCGTAGCCGGAATCCTTACCATACTTTCCACCTATATCTGGGGTGAAACCAAACGCCCCTCTTAAAGCCATTTTTAAAATGAAAACCAGAATAATAAACAGCCTTCTTGTCCTGTTCCTGTGCTTTACTACATTCGGATTCGCCAGGGAATATTTCCGGGCGAAAAAGGACAAAAACCGCATGGAAACCAACCTTGCGATTGCGGAAACCTCCGTTCAGATCTACAAACTGAAGAATGGCAGGCTGGCGGCCCAAAACCGTGTCATGCAGCTTCAGTATGATGAGATGGCGGAGATATACCCGAAGATACTTGAGGAAGTCAGAAACATTGAGATAAGGCCCAAATATGTTACTCAATATGCTGAAACAGTTGTCAGCCAGGAAAAGGAAATACTAACCAGGTTGCGTGACAGCATTGTAATGGACACCATTCCGGCCAGGGTTTTTAATTATGAGGATCAGTATTATACGGTAAAGGGAGTTGCAGTGGGAGATTCACAGCGGGTTCTCATTCAATCCAGGGACAGTATTATCCAGGTAATCTACCGGGGAAAACGCACCCATCCCTGGTTGTGGATATTATCCCGGAGACAAACGGAACAGGTTATTACCTGTAAAAATCCTGCGAACACTATTCTTTACAATAAAACCATTCAAATAAGCAGGAAGCATTGATAACAAAGGCACACGAACCAAAAAATCTACATAACAGTCATGGCGAAGAATCAATATCAGCTCAACCAGGAAATCGAAGCCTTTATCCGGGATAAGGATAATAAAAACGAACGCTTTTCCCGGGCTGATATTGATTTTATCAGCAGGTACGAGGGAAGCGGCGGCCAGGGAAGCAAAGGAGCAAAAGGTGAAGGTATACTCTACGAGTTTTACACGCCCGATTATATCGTGGATCTGATGTGGGAGCTGGCCTACCGGTATGGATTTGATGGGAAGGGCAACATACTGGAACCGGCTATTGCCACCGGCAGACTGATCAGGCCGGCGCCTGAAAAGGAAAACTGCGTGGGATTTGAAATCAACCCAATATCAGCCAGGATCGCAGAAATCACCTGGCCGGGAGTAACAATTCACAAGGGGTATTTTGAAACAGCTTTTTTACAACCACCCAGGTTTACTATCCGGTTGAAAGATAAGCTGACCTGGCTGCCACAGTATCCTTTTTCATTGATTATCGGTAACCCTCCCTATGGAAAATACAAGAACAAATACAGCTCTTACTTTCCATCGCCGAAAATGCATCAGATAGAATTGTTTTTTATGTTCTATGGTCTGCAAATGCTTAAATCCGACGGACTGCTGGTATATCTCACTTCAAGCAATTTTCTCAGAAACGGGATTTCCTATAATGCTGAAAAGGAAGATATCGGAAAGATTGCCGTGGTCCTGGATGCTTACCGGTTACCTCCGGTGTTCAGGTTTTCAGAGGTTCCCATAGACATCATTGTATTAAAACGCAAATAACATGGCTGATTACAGCATACCCACAAATACACCACTGTTTGTCTATGATGCGGATCTGGACGAGCTGAATAAGAATATCCGGGAGATTGAGAAGGAATTCCGGGTGAAGGAGATTGATATTACATTCCGGGAGGAAAGGCTTATCTTTTCCTCCATCCGTTCATCGGGGGATGCCTACAACTTCATAAAGGAAGTGATTGCAGACGGACTCGAAATCCAGGAGCATTTCGTGGTGCTGTATCTGAATCATGCGAATAAGCTCATTGGTTATTACAAGCACACCAAGGGAACCATCAATTCAACTCAGGTGGATGTCGAGCTGGTTGTAGCTGCAGGATTGAAAATTCTGGCCAAGGCTGTAATCCTTTCCCACAACCACCCTTCGGGCAATACAACACCCAGTGATGCGGACAAGTCAATCACCAAAAAAATCAGGGATGGCTTTAAGTATTTCGATGTGGCAGTTCTCGATCACATTATAGCCACCAGAAACGGTTATTACTCATTTGCTGATGAGGGCGAGCTTTCCGGGTTCGGTTCGAAAGAATCCGATAACCTGGAAAAACAACTCCGGGATGAAATCCTGCTTCAGCTGAAGAAAGTAACCAGGGCAAATTCGCCTCATATCTGGGAAAGGATTCAGACAAAGGAAGGATATAGGATCCTCGAAGAACAAATTATCCGCCGGGTACTGGCACAACAAATAGTACCAGCTGCTATAATTCCACAGATGGAATGTGAAATGGATGAAGTCTGATGAATCGAACCCCTTCATATTATCGTGCAAGGATCGAAGTCATCCGGGAGTTAATTTCTACTGTGGAAGTAGACCGGTTGGAGAAGGGTAATGATATTATTCTGCTTCGCAACGGTATATTTCAGGAAAGTTTTAAAGAAGAAGAGCTGATTCGGAAAAAACTGGCTGAAAAGACCTTCAGTAACGATGCGTTGATTTTTTCTGAACTTACCCGGTTTAACACCTGGTTTGCTATGCATCCTGAAAAAGTCTGCGGAAAAGAAATTGTGACCACTTCCATTGAATTCCCGATTACCATCAAAGGCAGCAGGGAAGATATCATGAACACCATTCACATTGAATCTGATCCGGAACAACTTGAACTGCAAGCCCTGGCCATCGAGGTAGAACTACAATTATTGCAACTATGAGCTATTTAAACGGCATATCTGACATAACCACCCTTGGCACTTTGCCCCGTGAAATACGCATGGATGTTCAGCAAAATGAACAGATCATCCGGCAGGTGTTACAAGATGCCCATGAGTTTAACGGATTGGGTAAAATCGCCAAAACCACCAAAAAGACGATGGGTTTTGACGAAGTGGTAGAACGTTATAACCGGGGCATTACAACTGACGAAATTAAGGCCTGGGTATGGTATAAACGGTCCCTGGGTATTCCCATGACCGGCTGGGAGAAGTTTTTCATCAAGGGCGGAGAGCTGGTTGAGAATGTGGAAACCATCTCTGGGACTATGATCAAAGACAACCACTTCCGGGATATCCGCAGTGTTGAGAAAGGGGTGATCCTGGGCAAATACATAAAAACCCATGACTATGCTGACGAAGAGAAATACTATATTTTCCGGAACAGTGAAGGACTGTATTATGTTTCAGCCAATGCCAGCAATCTTGTCATGTCCTCAATCACTTCAAATAAGAATGATCTGTCGGAACTGGTAAAAAGAGGAGCATTATTCTACCTGGGAGGCGAAGTAGTTCCTTTTCCTGTATATACTTATGGCAATATGTATGACAGGGAATTGCAGCTCGAAAAGGACAAAGAAGCCATCCTGGAACAATGGGGCCAGGATACCTTTTCCAAACACCAGGAAGCCATCCTGAAGGCTAAGCCCGGATTGCTTACGGTTACCAATCCGGATGAAAAGGAACGGCCCATCATTACGGCCATTTCTGATTTTGCTGCGGATCCGGATATTTTTTCGGTTTCGGAAGTGCGGGAAGAATTCATGGATGTGGAGACTTCCGAAGAACTGAAAAAAGTCAATGGAAAGGTGGAGCGCAAGCGGGATAAGGAAAAGATCAACCTGCGCTTTGACGGATTAAAAAAATATTCCCTGCAGGAAGTTTTCATTAAATGGCTTTTCACTTTGAATACCGACTCCGATTTTGAAAAATCATCAGCCATTGACATAGCTGATTACTATATAGCCAACCGGACGCTGCGGGATGACAAGCTTACGAAAGAAGAAAAATCCGAATTAAAAGCAAATGCCCGCATCGAGGGGGAGAAATTGTTTTCGCGCTTCCTGCATGAGGTAATCACCGCGAAAGATCAGGATCGGCTCGATTATTCCTGGAACAGGATATATAACGGGCAAAGCGATATCAACTACAGGAAAGTACCCATCGGTTTTGAATGTTCGGCGCAATTCAAGAGCGGGATTCTTCAGCTTACCGACATCCAGCGGGAAGGAATTGCTTTCATTGAAATGATGGGAAGCGGGATCAATGCCTTTGATGTTGGTGTCGGAAAAACCATGTGCAGCATCGCTACCCTGGCACACAACATGTATTCAGGCAAATGCAAACATCCATTGGTGGTGGTTCCCAAGCCCACCTACAAGAAATGGATGAATGAGATCATGGGCTATGAAGATAAAAAAACCAAAGAATTTGTTTCCGGCGTTCTATCGCATACCAAAGTAACAGTGAATGACTGGTACAACCTGGGAACCGATGTTGTCAAGAAGATCAGTCTGAACAAGCCGGTTCCGGAAAACTCCATTACCCTGGTAACTTATGAAGGCTTTAAAAGGCTGGGATTCGGTGAAAGTGTATCGGATGAATTATTTGTCGAGCTGGTCAATATCTTGGGACAAAGCAGCGAGAAATCAGCCCGTGACAAGGAAATCGAATACCAGAAATTCAGGGAAATGATTGGCGTAGGATTGAAAGACACAGTGGCCGATGTGGATCTGCTGGGATTCGATTTTGTTGTGATAGACGAGGCCCACCGGTGTAAAAATGTATTTTCCCAGGTGAAAGCCGATGATGACGGAAACAAACGATATAATTTACAATCGGCCACCTCTGAGACCGGCCAGAAAGCCTTCCTGATCCTGAATTATATCCAGCGGAAATTTGGCAGGAATACAATGCTTTTAACAGCAACACCTTTTACCAATTCTCCCCTGGAAATTTATTCCATGCTCTCCCTGGTGGCGCATGAAAATCTTGTTAAAGGTGGCATTAATAATATTGATACCTTCTTCGACCTTTTCGTTCTTCCCACCGTGGAATGGACCGCCAATTACAAAGAGGAGATCGTTGAAAAGGAGGTAATAAAATCCTTTACCAACCGGCGTATCCTTCAAAAACTCATTTACAATCACATCCTGTATAAAACCGGGGAAGAAGCCGGGGTAAAGCGTCCCACCAAGATCAACCTGCCCTTGCTGTATGATTTCCAAGCTGAAAATCGTCAGCGTTTGCCGCATGCAAAGCAAATCCTGACCTACATCAGCATGACAGCAAAGCAGCGGATCAATCAGAATAAGATCGTTGAACTGGCCAAAAGCTCAACGCAGGGTCGTTTGGATATGGGTAACCTGTTCAGGGCGCTGGCATATTCCCTGGATAATGCCCTTTCGCCTTTCATCTTGCAGGGGAATCCCGAAGATTACAGGGAATTTGTGAATGAAAGTCCCAAGATCAGGTATGTCATGGAATGCATCCGGAGCGTGAAGGAATGGCATGAAAGCAAAGGAGAAGAAGTATCGGGACAAGTGATCTACATGAACCGGGGAAAGCAGTTTTTTCCGATGATCAAAAAATATCTGCTGGAAGAAACAGGCTTTAAATCCGGTGTGATGTTCGACAAGACCCGGATTGATGAAGTGGAGATCATCAGTTCCGAAATCAGTGATGCCCGAAAGGAAACAATCAAGGAAGCATTCCTGGAAGGCGTTGTAAAAGTAATCATCGGAACGGCCACCATCCGTGAGGGCATCGACCTGCAGAAACGCGGAACGGTAATCTATAACTGTTATCCGGAATGGAATCCAACCGATCTGCGGCAGCTGGAAGGCCGTATCTGGCGGCAGGGGAACCAATTCGGCTATGTCCGTATCGTTATGCCGCTTGTCCAGGATTCAATGGATGTGTTCGTGTTCCAGAAACTTGAAGAAAAGACTTCCCGGATCAACGACATCTGGTTCAGGGGTGACCGGGGCAATGTGCTTGACCTGGAAAGCCTGAATCCCGAGGAAATCAAGCTTGCGTTGATTACCGATGTGGACCGGCTGGTGAAAATGTTCTTTGACCAAGAAAAGGAACAGCTGCAGCGGGAATTCAACAGGGTGAACAGGGCTATCCAGATGATCAGTGAAATCAGGGAAGATATTGAATACTACAACAGGTATCGCGAAGAGTCCATCACGGCCATCCGGAATTTCTATAATTCACTGGTAAGATCCTCATTTCTGAAATCAGAAACTGAAAATAACAGTGAAACGGAGTCCATAGCAAAACTTAATAAAAAGGCCCGTGAATTAAGGGACGACATTGATGTACTGCTTCAGAATTCAACCTTTGAAGACAAGAACATTCTGGCCACCGGCCGGAGAATAGAGAACAGTTATTCTTCCCTGGGTCTGTATTTCCAGAACAGCTGGTCGATCCGGTATTTCAAGGAATATGTATCCAAAGTCAGGAAAACCGAAAAGACCATACTTAAACCAAAGGGATATACCATTGACAGCGACCTGTCCAACGTTCTTGATGAATATGAACTGGAAAAGCAGGCCGTACAAAAGAAAGCAGAGCTTTACAATGGCGACGCCGGTTCCGAAAGGTGGAAAACACTGAAGGAGGAGATCCGGGAAAAGAAGTCCGCACTGATGGTAGAAGGACGCACTCCGGCTGACCGCGCAGCGGAGTTTTCGACCCTGAATTACCTGCTGGCGTACAAGGCCGGAGACAATGAGTCCCCGAATGCGAAAGCATCGCCGGTTGACCGCGAAGAAAGCGACAGGGATATTTCAGTGATGGAACTTGAAGCACTAGCACTGGAGGTTGAACTTGACCTGTTAACCATTTAGAAACATAAAATACACGATATCATGATTACCACGGAAAATTACTTTGAAGCCATTACCGGTATTGATTTTGCAAAACTTCCCGAAGCGCTCAGGAACGGTGATAAACTCACCCGGGGAGCGGCCCAGAACGACTGGTCGGCCTATAACTCCAATGAAAACATTAAACGGGTAGTGGATGCCTATCTGCTGAAACTAAACGAATGGACTTCAAAGCAGGATGCCACCGGAAAGAAAAGAACCAGGGAAAAACCGGAAGCGGCGAAAAAAAAGAAGCCGGAAAAAACTGTTCAACAACAGGATAAAAAGACGGATGCATCTGTTCAAGTGGAAAAGATCACTCCTGAAATTGCATTTATCAGGCGCTATGTGGGATTGAACGGCAAAACAAAGGACAGTAAACAAATTCTTGGCTTCATCAATGCACTTCAGAAAGCAATTGTTGAAAAGCGGATCCGCAAGACTTCATCCTATGCAAAAGAGATTGAGAACATCCAGGAACAGCTCATCGCCTGTTATGAAAAAATGGGAGAATCCGTCCAGGTCAATATTGATGAGAAAATCCTGGAATCATACTCGGCAATTGCATACAGCGAAAAGGCCATGTTATCCGTTGCATTTATTAAACAGTTTATCGGTTTACATGGTAAAAAGGGAGTAAAAGAAAAGGCACAGGGATTATCAGAAAGAATAAACAAAGCTCTGAAGGAGGAACGAATTGCTGAAAATGATCAACACATTAGTGAACTTCGGGTTGTAATCAAATCCCTGCAGGAATATCTGGAAGGAAAAACAACGGTTCCGGAAATCAGTTCTGCCGCTCTGAACGGATTAATGGAAATAGCCGGTACCGGAAGTAAAAAAAAAGTCCTGAAGAAACCGAAATACAGGAAGAACCTCAGGAGGAGGAAACAGAGAAAGACACGCAGGCAATAGTCATATGCAGTACCGACCTTGCCGGAATGCAGTTTGAAACCATCGGCCTGCAAGGGAAGTATCGCGAACTGATCGGAGATCCCTCAGTCGGTTTTACGGCAATGGTTTACGGACTCCCGAAAAGCGGAAAATCGACCCTCTGTATCGACTTTGCGCGTCACCTGGCGGAATACCATGGCAGGGTATTGTATGTCGCCATCGAAGAAGGTTTCGGCTATACCCTCAAGGAAAAATTTCAACGCCTCAATGCCATCCATCCCAAACTGGTTATTGCAGAAAAACTCCCGGATGACCTGACACCTTACCAGTTCGTTTTTATCGATTCCGTGAGCAAGGCTGGCCTATCAACCGAAGAACTTACGATCCTACGCAAAGAACATCCAAAAACCTCTTTCATTTACATCTTCCACACCACCAAGGAAGGCAATTTCCGCGGCAAACAGGGATTTGCACATGATGTGGATGTGATTATAGGGGTTGAGAATGCTGTGGCCAGGGCGAACGGGAGGTTTGGATCTGGAACTTTATCGATCTTTTAGTTAGCTTCTCATCTTATTATATAGTTAATAATCAATATAATAGTTAGTTTTTATAGCCTTAATGAAAAAAAATAATCAATTTGCTTGGTATATTTAGCAATGCTTATTATATTTGCTTGATATAAATAGCAGAATTAATTATTATGAGCGATGGAGAATTATGGTGATTATATTAGGGCTTTAAGAGAATCTAAGAAGCTAACTCTAAGAGATGTTGAGAAAAAAATAGATGTATCAAATGCATATCTTAGTCAACTCGAATCAGGTAAAATCAAACAGCCATCACCAATTACACTATATAAGTTGGCTGAACTTTATGGAGTAGAATATGAAGTACTTATGAAAAAAGTAGGTTATCCAGTACCTAGAAATAAACAGACTCATAATAAAAGTTCAAAAGACATTCTGATTAATCGTTTTGGAGATATTTCAAACGATGAAGAGATTGAATTGCTAGAGTACTTAAAATTTATTCGGACTAGAAGGAAATGATCTGGACAATTTCAAATTTTAGAGAATTTCAGAAATGTACTCGTAAATGGTTTTACAGCGAGAAAATGGCTTCTTGGAGTTTAAAAAATCCAATGAGACGAGAAGTATTTTTACTTTCTAATTTAACCAGCATTGAAGCCTGGCGGGGGAACATTGTCGATTACATAATAAGTAATTGTATTATCCCACGCATTCTTAGAAAGCAACAGCTAATCGATGAGGAAGTTATCAAAATGGCAAATAAACTCACTAGGGATAGATACAATTTCGCTATAAATAAAAGATATCGAGAGAATGGGATGAAAAAAAGTGATCATGACTATGATTATTCAGCTTTGTATCCAATAGAATATCCTGACCCAAAGATTAATTTAAATGAAAAGCTAAAAATCGCATGGAGTGAAATTGAGATTTCTCTAAGAAATTTCTTGCATAACAAAGATTTGATAAATTATCTCAAGGAAGCCAAACAACTTATTGTACAAAGGCCTTTATTATTCAAATTAAATGAATGTAATATTAAGGGAATACCTGATTTAATAGCATTTTTCGATAATAAACCTCCACATATCTTTGATTGGAAAGTGCATTTTTATGGTACGAAAACATATGATGAGCAACTAATGATCTATGCTATAGCATTGAAAAATAGCAATCATAAAGATTTTCCGATAATTAATAATAACTATTCTCTAAATGACTATAAAATATCTGAGTACCAATTGTATAAAGATATAATAAGAAATTACTTAATTAATGATGATTTTATTGAAAATACAACTGATTTTATTGCTGATTCTGTTGAACAAATGAGACTATATGATTGCTGTAAACCTTTTGATGAATTGAATATCGATGATTTTGAAACAACTAAAGAGCCTCGTAATTGTGGTTATTGCCCTTATAAAAAATATTGTTGGGAGGAAATATGATGAAAATTATCTCTAACATTTATCCTATTGTCAATCTAAATCAACTAACATCAGAGTATAGGTTAGTTGAGATTAAAGGATTAACTAGAAACAAAGAATTTCAAGCAAATATTCAAATAATTATTAATAAGTTAAGTCGAAAACTTAAACACCCTGTAACAGTAATAAACTCTGAAATTACAGATTCTTTACCCAAGTTAGTGGTAAAGAATAATAAAAGTATTCTTGGTGAAATTCCAAAAGAAATGGTAGTTGTAAGGGGAACAGTCTATTTCACAATAACAAATGAAATATTTAGTCTTGACTTTACGAAAAACGATAATGACTCAAAGCGAATATGTTTAAGATTTCTTCAGTTTGATATTCAGGGGCAATTGCGAAATATTTCAGGACTTTGGCAACCCTATAGTGGAGGTCCATATTTCCAAACATCAAACATAGTGCTAAATAATATTGCCATTTATAAGGGATTTATTGCCAGAGCAATTGAATTACCAGATGGAGGATATGGAATTATAATTGATGCTGCTAGAAAGTATTCTTCACCTAACCCACTTAAAAACTATATGACCAGAAATGAATTTGCTCAATTTGGGTCAAAATCATTCATTTATAAATATGGCAGCAAATGGTATGAAATTCAACCCAAAGAGATAAGTGATTTGAATGCTACAGAATATAAAATCGAAAATGAGTCATTAATTGACTATATAAGAAAAAACATACCCAAACCACATGACTTACTTCTTGCTAATATCCCAAGTGATTCATCTGTGCTTGAATATTATACAAGTGAGAACCAATCTCGCGGTGTACCAACTGGACTTTGTTTTGAGGTATTTGATTTTCAGGACACAAATAGTGAGGAAGTAAACAGGACAAGTATTATTGGACCAAACGAACGCTTTCGTGAGATAATAGAGTATAGGAAACGATATTTTAACAATTTAGAATTTGGAAATACAACCTTAGTTCTATCTCAATACACTTGTGAGATTGAGAAAAAGATTTTTAGTTATCCAGGCTTTATTCTAGGAAACAACAATATATTATCAAAGAATGATTTTAATTATGTTTCTGATGATTTACCGTATAAAATAGCTAAGGAAAGGTTGCGAAGAATCACTAATCCGGATATAGGTTTTTATTCCAATGATCCCTTTATAAATCAATTCTTTGTTTTACCTCGGTCAATAAGTGATAGTTCGGGTGATTTTTTTATTAGGGAGTTGAAAAGTGTAGTCAATAAGATGTATCCTCATGACGAATATAATCCACTGCTCTTAACGTTTGAAGATAAATTTAAAAAGGGTACTGATTATACAACTCTTGGGAAACTGATTGTTAACGAAATCACTGATCAATTAGCTGAATTGCCTTCACCAAAATATGGTGTTGTGATGATCCCAAATCTTGAAAAGAAGAAGAAAAGAGAACATGATAAACTATCAGCTCTAATAATAAGAGAATTATCAAGAATAGGTGCTAGTGTGACAGTTATTCATTCAGACACAATATCTAAATGTCTAGAACAAATCCCAGTTGAAAATAGGATTACATATAGACCGATTAGAAAGCTAGAAGGACGATTTAACGGTTATATACGTAATGTGGCAATTTCGAAAATATTACTTAACAGTAATAAATGGCCGTTTATTTTAACAGAACCTCTAAATGCTGATGTGACTATTGGAATAGATGTCAAAGTTAATACTGCTGGCTTTACAATTATTGATAAATATGCAAAAAATATCAGAACAAGACTAATTACATCACGAGCAAAAGAAAAACTACCTGAAAAAGAGATTCAGACAATTTTCTACGATATAATTTCTGAACAAGTTAATTTTAGTAGTTATATTAATAAGATTGTGATACATAGAGACGGAAGATTGTTCGATACAGAATTATTTGGGCTCAATTGTGCTTTTAATGCTTTGATGGAAAAGGAGATTTTACCAAAAAGTGCGTCGTTGACAATTATTGAGATTCCTAAAAAATCCTTCTATTCAGTTCGTTTCTTTAATATATCATACAATTCGAATAATCAAACTCAATATCAAAATCCAAATATCGGTTTGAATCTAGCTATAAATAATTATGCTTTTCTATGTTCAACAGGACAAGAATTTAGGCATGATGGGACATCTGTCCCATTATACGTTAAATTCATTCAAAAAGGAATGAAGTCAGAAGAAATCCTAGAGGATTTATTCAAACTTACAACCTTGGCATTCACAAAACCAGATGATTGTTCAAGATATCCTCTTACAATTAAAATTAATGATATAAAGTTAAGTGATGCTGCAAGTGAATATGATGAAGACAATTACAGATTATTACCTGAATATGAACTATCTAATGCTATAGAAAATGAGTAATATTGGATTAAATTCTATCATTTATAATTCACTTAATGATTACATAGATCTATTAAGTACTTATATAATTGAATTCAACTATTTGGACTCACAAGGAAAAGATTATCATAATAACAATGTTGAATCCTTTTTCCGGCAATTGAATGATACAAATGCTTGTGATCCAAATATTCAAATAATTCTATCTTTTCTTGAAAGATATTATTCTTCTAAAAAGAAAATCCTAAAAAAAGAAATCGAAACGATATTAAACCTTTTTAAGGATAAGTCAAAAGGTAAAGATTTAGCTAATAAAATACAGAGTATAATTGATATTCTTGGTTATTATAAATATCAATCTTATGAACGCATAAACGGTAGATAATGAAAGATAATTATATAAATTCTACTATTATTGAAATGCAGGAAAGGGCCAAGTACTTAAAAACAAAAATGCCAGTTCCTCTACTTGATTCATGTTATTATCCCATTATTAGTCAGGTTAACAAGGAACTAGATGAATTAATAAACCATTTAGAAAAGCTGTTAATCGAACCAAAGTTTCAAATACCTTCAAATCAAAAAGCAAAACTTTCTTTTTTACAGAGAATTATAAGCTCTATTGATATTCTTGAAAATGAGGTGGTTTCCTGCATAAATCGTTGGGATGATAATGATATTGCTTTGACAAAATTAATTGATGAAATATGTAAGGAAATAAAATTTCCTCTTGTTTCTCCTATAGTAACTGGATTGTCACAAAACTATTATTGCATTGATGTATATCATAATTTACTCAAAGTTCCGCTTTTAGAAGCAGAGTTTTTTTTACATATGCCAGATTTATATCATGAACTTGCACACCTATTACTCTTTCATAAAAACAATCCAGATTCTTTAGCATTTCTTGAATATTGGGGCAAATTTAATCAACAAGTGAATTCGCATTTTTTAGAGGCATATAATCGATATGTTCAAAACAATGGAAGAATGATCGCAGAACAATGCAATTACTTAAAATCACTTTGGATTGAGTCCTGGTCTGCAGAATTCTTTTGTGATTTGTTTGCCGTATATACGCTTGGACCGGCATTTGTTTGGGCTAACTTACATTTGTGTGTTAAAAGGGTTCAAAATCCATTTGTTATCTCTGATAGTCACCCATCAGATAATGCTCGCATGGAAGCAGCTATTAAGGGATTACGTATGTTAGAATTTGAAAATGAAGCAGATGAAATATCCGAGTATTGGAAATCATTTACAAATCAGACTTCCATTTTGGCAGGAATAGATTCTTTATATAAATTGGCTTATAATAATTCATTAATAGAGCAATGTGTAGTAATGGTTTTAAAAGCTACTAAGGAGATTAACTGCAATATTGCCTACCCTACAGAAATATTTGGATTTAGAAAGACCTTGAATGAAGCATGGAATCTTTTTATTTCTGAACCTGAAAGCTATTTTCAATGGGAAAGAAACAAGAGAGATTATATAAAAGACCTTTTTAAACCAAAAGCCATTATGTTATAAATAAATAGTTGCATTTAATGGAGAAAAGCCACATTTCCAACAAATTATCATAGCACAAGGGAGTACGGAATTCTCATATGAGATTTATAATAATTAGGTGTCACAGTTTTTATGCATATGCCCTTTTATCCATAGACTGAGCCATCATTAAAAAGTGATTGAAAACTACGTCACATTTAGTGCTATAAATGCTCCGATCGTAACTTTCAGGTAGTGTATCATTTAGGACCTTCTTAATTGCAGTCTGAACCTGAAAACGTGTTTGTGTATCTTTAAACCAGTCGGTAATTAAAACAGTAGGTTTTTCCTCTCTTAATTTATGTAATAGGCTTCTTGCCGCCAACTTAACCCTTTGTTCTTCATTTTTTGTCAGATTTTCTTTTTTTAGCAAATCAAAGATCTCTAATTCTTCTTCTGTTAAGCCTTCTTTGGCGGCTCTCATTTCTTCTTCACGCATTTTCTCTACAAAATCAACCAAATCTTCGAAATAGTTTTCGTTAGTTGAGTTACCTGCGTTATATTGATCGATAATCTCCTGTAGCTTTTGGGCAAAGCTTGTGCGGGTCACATTCCGTGCCATCATTTGCTCCAGTTTATCTGATATGAAAGATTTTAAATCAGCTATTTCAATGTTCTTATAAGGTGCTACTTTATATTCTTCTTTTAATTTCTCAATATCGAGTTTACTTAAATCAATTTGTTTCCAGGCTTTTATATAATATTCCCCACCTTCAGCGGCATGTCTAAGTTTATTATTATCCTGAGGTTTAGTTGCCTTGTTTTCCTGTGCAATTATACTTTCATCCAATAATTGACTGATTCGTCTTTTTGCATTGTCCAAATTACCTCTGTCGGCTCTCCCATCAATCACCTCTCGTAAATAATGTATAATTGCAGCCAGAGGAAACTCTTTTCTCCGGCCCAAAATTTCAGGTTTGCATGCTTCATAAAGTGCATCTATTGTGTTATCGAAAACAATAAACTGTTTCTTTTGCTCATCCTTTGCAACAATTATATCAGTATATTCATCAAATAAGTTTAATTTATTGAAAATAACATTGGATTCAATTATTTTATTCAAATCCACCTCAATTGTTAGGCACCATTGGTAGCATTCATTAATTGCTTCTTTTAAAATAACAAATAGTTGTTCTTTATCCTGAATTGGACTTCCTCCTGAATTATCCCTTCCTTCACCTGATCCTTCACCAATGGAACTCCCACCATATGAAGCGAATGCTTTTTTCAGGTTGCGAAAAACATTATAATAGTCAACAATTAAACCATTTTTCTTCGGTTTTTCATAGATTAAGAAGTCAGTTACCCTATTTGCTCTTGCAATGGTCTGCATCAGGGTATGGTCTTTCATTGGTTTATCGAGATATAAGGTTGAAACAGTTGGGGCATCGAAACCTGTAAGCCACATACTGCAAACAAATACTAGTCGAAAAGGGTCTTTGGGCTCTTTGAATTTGTCTTCCAATTCCTGACCATTTTCATCAGGAGTTTGCATTCTTTTTCGGTGCGTCTTAATATCTAATCCCAGTTTTTCAAATTTTTCCTCTTCTCCAGCTTCTTCACTAATGATCACCGCCATATCGGTCTTTCGCATCCAATCCAAAATCAATTTTAGGTTTTCTCTTTCCTTAGTATCTTTTGTTTCATTAATTTGTTTTTGTATACCTCTTTTTTCTTCCTCCCATAATCGTTTTACCTTGTCATACATTTTAACGGCAGTGAATTTATCAATGGTAACCACCATACCTTTACCGAGGTATCCCCGTCTCGGAAAATGATAAACAATATCTTTGGCTATGGTTTCCAAACGATCATCAGCCTTAAGTACGCTCATTTCCTTGGCAAACTCCCTTTCGAGCCTAATCTGTTGGTCTTCGGTAAGGTTTTCATCGCTTACAATATCTGCCAAATCATTATCAATGTCATCATTTTGCAATAATACTTCCGGTACTCTTTTATGGTAAAACAAAGGAACAGTGGCTTCATCTTCAATGCTTTGCTTGAAGTTATATTCCGATATATTTTCTCCAAACCATTCATAGGTCAATTTCTTGCTTCCTAATAAAGGTGTACCAGTAAATGCTATATATTGAGCATTTGGAAGGCCGGTTCGCATATTTTCAGCCAGATCTTTATATTGAGTTCTATGGGCTTCGTCAATAATCACAATGATATCATTTCGTATAGACAATACGGGGTAGACCTGACCTTTCGGATAACGAAATTTCTGAATCAGCGTGAAAATGTATCGTGTATTGGTTTTAAGCATTGTCCTTAAATCTTCACTGTCTTTAGGTCTGCATTTAGTGTCTTTGCTGAATGCTCCCGAACCTAAAAAATTACGGTAAATCTGCCCATCTAAATCGTCTCTATCAGTTACTATAAGGAATGTAAAGTTTCCAGTGAATTTTCTGAACACTTTCCGAGTAAAGAATATCATGCTATAACTTTTACCACTTCCTTGTGTGTGCCAAAATACGCCAAGTTTTCCTTTGTTCTGTTCGTCAGTGCCTTCTGAATCATGCTTTAAACGTTGGGCAAAACTATTTATGGCATTGTTTACCCCTAAAAACTGATGATTTTTAGCCGCAATTTTTACCGCATCATTATAATACAGAAGGAAATTTTCAATATAATCTAATAGTCTGTTCTTTTCACAGATACCCAAAACAGCATAATCAAGGCTCACCCCATGCTGACGAATTCGTTTCCTATCAGGTATTTGTTTTTCATTATCGGGTCTTAACCAGGGGAAGTAGAATTCATATCCTGAATTGAAACTGCCAACTTTTGTTTCTAACCCGTTACTCAATATACAAGCAGCATTGTAATGAAAGAGCAGAGGAATATCTTTTCGGTAGTTTGTAAGATTATCGTCGTATGCATTTCGTATTGCAATATTGCTGTCTTTTAGTTCAATGAAAATGAGAGGTAATCCATTGATGTATACGATTAGATCGGGACGGCGACGGAAAAACTGGCCTTGAATCCAAAGTTGTGAAACAATCAGGTAATCATTATTATTTGATTCATTAAAATCTATGACTTGTACAGTTACAGGTTCTTTTCTGTTACGTGCATTATTAATTTCGACCTGAACTCCATATTTAACTAAGCCATATATTTCCTTATTGGCCATAAGTTCGGATTTGTCCATCCGGGTTTGGCAAATTTGTTCGAAAGCTTCTTCTATAGCAGTTTCAGGCAAGTTAGGATTCAAATCACGTAATTTCTTTTTAAATAAAGGTTTAATTAGTACGTCGGATTCGTTTAACCTACCCGTAACATCCTTTTCATAACAATTGATATGCCTGTAACCGAGGTTATTTACGAAAACCTCTATGGTTGCTTTTTCAATCTGATCTTCTGAAATGAAATTTGTCATAATTAAGGTATGAAAATATTAGATGGATCAATATTGACCACTTTTAAGCACTCAATTATCTTTTCTTTAACAAAGCCAGCTAGTTTTCCTTTCTTATCCATATTTTCAGCAAGTTCACCAATTATAGGATAAATAAGACCTAATTCGGGACACATATTTAAATTTGGTATAGCTGTATTAAAAAACTTGTTAGTTAACTGGTCCTCTACTTCAGGGGTTTTAATTAAAATGTTATTTTCATATAGCCAATCGATATATTCTCGTACCTCATTTCTTTTATTCTGATATATATTTTCAACATTATTTGTCCAAAAATTAATATAATTTAAAGGTTCGCAGCCTCTAAACCATACCAAATTAGAACTTCGAAAGGAAATATGGAAATTTGAGAAAACTTTCCAAGTAGTATCAGTAAGTAAATTTAAATTTATAGATTCTGAATATAATGCTTTTGCTTGACTTTGAGATGCTCCAAAGTATAAACTTAATTCTAGTATCCATTTATCGCCATCAATGTTTAGTATTAATCCAATTTCACGAATCTGTTTATAAGGAACTTCTATGTAATATCCCCAACTGCGATGATATTTAATTACTTCTGGGTTCTTTACTATAGATTTCAATATTTGTGAAATTCGACGATATATTAGTTCTTGATTGCCTTTGCATAAACTTAAATTATCAAAAGGATTAAGATGAGGAAAATTTTGATCGATATAAGCTAAAAAGTCCTCTATCATTATTTTTTCAAACCCCGACAAGGTTTGTAATGATAAAAGTAAGTTGAGCTGTTTAATGATTTCTTTCCATTCTAGGATAATTGGCTGGTTATAGACTTTTGTATCTTCAGAAAGGTTTTCGCGTGAGGGATTTAATTGCTCAAACCAAATATTCCATGAACGGGGTTTATTTTCAATAATAAAAGTAATGTTCTTACCAAATGTGATGATACCATCATAAACAGCATTTCTTTCAGATTTTTCGATATTACTTGCATCGATATTATCTTCAACATCGGTGATTAATATGGACAAAAGCCAGTCGGTATCAATTAATGGATTCCCTTTTTGGGTTTGAATTTCCCAGCCAGATTCGATTAATTTAGCGAGAGATAATGGCTCTTCTGATTTTTGAAAATCTGGATCGTGTTTTGTTCTGCAATAATCAATAAATAAAGAGAATACGTGAAATGAATGTTTAAGAAGAACTAAATAAGCCCTTGTAAGTTGGTCTTCATGATTAGACTCTTTTGTATTATAAGGATTAAAATAATTTAGCCTTTCCATATCTTATTATTTATTGAGAACTTCAATATCCTTTACCTCCAATTTCCCGCTTATCAGCCTTGGCATCAACCTGTCACGGATTTGTCGGAGCTGAGTGTTTTGTTGTTGAAAAATTTGTATTTGTTCAAACATTGGACTTACCTTATTACTATATAATTCAATTAATTCAGGTAAGGCAAATAGTATTTTTAACTTTTCAAATTTACCTTTGCTCAGATTTGTCATTGTTGCTCCTGTATAACCGAAAAGTTCGATTGTTTCTTTTAAATCGGAAATAGCATAGAATAAGAACTCTAAAAGCTTCTTATTTTTTGGTATAAGGGAATTTATCTGTTGATTGGTTTGTGATTTTTCAGCGGTTGTAATTCCTACTATACCACCTGTACCGATACAACTCACACATATAGAACCTTTAGGTAAAGTGCTCCTCTTTTGCGAATTATTTCCCCTTTCTGTAAGATAATCCTCAGTTTCAAAAATGAACTGATTCTTATGCAAATCTGGAGTTTTAATAAATGGTATTTCACCCCCATAATATTCCATTACTTTAGTAGAAGGTGTTTTACCTGTAAATATTTTCCCAAAATCTTTTATCTCTTTTATTTCCCATCCCTCCGGCACACCCTTAATAAACTTAGCCTCTTTGAATCCTGGAAAACGCATACGTACAAACCACTCTTTGTACAACTCGCGGGCGGTTTCTTCGAGTAGTTTTATGCGCTGGTTGTTAACTTCTATAAGCTCATCGTAATTATTTAATATTTCAGCAATTCTGTTTTGCAAGGTAACTTTTGGATATATAACTTTAAGTTTAGCAAGCTCCGAACTTCTAATACCACTTGCTGCAACTTCATTAACCAAAGTTTGAATAGCAGCAAAACCAATATCAGACGTAAAATAATAATAATAGAATAGAGGATTAGCAAGTGATTTGTCTAATCGGACTCTAATAATACTAGATTCGAATACGATAGGGGGAACAACTTCCAACATAATATTACATTTTCCAGCACCTTCAGCAACTAATGAACGTCTAGCAAATAACAAATCTCCAACTTTAAGTCCAAATGATTTATTCTCTTTATCTGTAGTAATCACTTTTCGCATTTCAGGATTCTTCATTCTTGGATACCAAAATAGTTCGCCCATATTGACAATCTTCACACCAATATTATTAATAGATGAAGACCGAGAGATCCCATTTTTAGATGGTTCAAGATATAATTCCTCAAATTTCTTCAATTCAAACATTCTGAAATATTAATTTTATGTTTTGAGAGATTGTCTTTTCAAGGTCTAAGGCCTTGCTATTTAGAGTATTTAAAGAGTTGTGCCTTTCTTTTATTTCAGAAATAAATTCCTCTTCGGTCAGCCCATCTTCTTCAATAACCACCCCGACGTAGCGACCAGGGTTTAGACTCCATTCCTGTTCCTCAATTTCGGCTAATGTAGCTACCTTACAAAGTCCGGTTACATCTTCGTACACGCCGTTTGGGAAACGCTCGGTAAGCCATTGTATCTGTGTTTCAAAATAGAGTTGTTTGTTGTGTAAGGCTTTGTATTCCTTTTCGGCATCGTCCACCAGTTTTTCCCAACGTTTTATATCTTTTTCGCCCTCTGACTTTTCGGCTTTAATTTTCTCAACAGCTTTTAGTTGTTTAACAGCTTGTTTTTCGTAATCTGCTGTTTGTTCTTTATATTTATCAAGCAATTCCGTTAGACGGTGGTTCTCTCCCCTGTAAAGACGGGCAATAGTAGCAATATTTTGTATTTGCTCATCGGTAAAATCGCGGTGGGCACGGTCAACCTGCCGAAAGATATTGCGGGCATCAATAAATAGAATTTTGGGTTCTTTTCCTTCTCGGTTTTTATTGAAAAACCAGAGTGTAGCAGGTAAGGTAACTGTATAAAACATATTTTTAGGCAAGGTTAACATGCCTCCAATCACGCCGCTTTTTATAAGGTTTTTACGAATATCTGCTTCGCTGTGGCGGGCATCGCTGGCACTATTGGCCATAACCAACGCAGCTTTACCGCCGGATTTTAAAGATGTAGCGAATAGGTTTATCCACAAATAGTTGGCATTGGGAACAGTATTAACATTTTTCTCTTTTTTTGATTTTCCGCTACTTTTTGTTTTATTCTGAGGAACACCATATTCATTAAAACGTTGTTGGCTTTTAACTTTATCAAGGTTAACATCATCTACATTAAACGGTGGATTAGCCATTACATAATCGAACTTACCATAGCAATCGAAAGGGTCTTCATAGTATGTATTGGCTTGAATTATTTCGCCCCGTAAACCATTAACCGCAAGATTCATTCGGGCCAGTTTTACAGTTTCCGATGTTTTCTCGGCACCATATACCATCAGGTCTTTGGTATCAGAATCGTGTAGTTCTTCTTTACGGCGGTCGACAAAATAGGAGCTTTGTACAAACATACCACCACTACCACAAGCCGGGTCGAAGATGGTTCCTTTGTATGGTTCAATGATTTCGACCATTAGTTTTACCACACTGATTGGCGTAAAGAACTCTCCTCCACCTTGTCCTTCGGCAAGTGCAAATTCACTTAAGAAATACTCATATACTTTACCGAAAACATCTCCGGTAGCATCGTCGGGAATGTTGGCAAATATTTTCAGTAACGATTTAGGTAAATTACGGTCTTCTGCCGTATAAAGCTTATAATATTCATCTTTGGGCAAACTGTCCTGGAGTTCGGGCTTGTATTTTTCAATATGTTCCATAGCCTCTTTTAAGGCTTTGGCAATATCGACTTCTTCGGGCAGGTTTAATAAATATTCGTATTGAGCCTCTTTGGGCAAATAGAAACCGCATTTCGCAATAGCAATTTCAGCTTCAGATTGTTGCATCCGGCTGTTTTTCTGTGCTTTTAATTCAGTATCTATTTCAGGTTTAATGCGATTGTACCTGATGGATGCAAATCGCAGGAATATTAAACCCAATACAGGTGTTGAATATTCGTTTGCTTTCAATCCGCTATTTGCCCGCAGTTTATCGGCCGCTTCCCAAAGTCTGTCTTCTAATTCTTTTAATTGTTCTGCTGTCATTTATTTTTAGTTCTTAATGAGTTTTCTCTTTTTTCTTCATAGATGTGTATCTTTTAAACTGTTTATCAACTCTGATTCATTGAAAATTTAATCACTTTTCAACTCTTCAAGACATTCTTTAATGAATTTAAGTCTTAAAATATGCTTGTCAGAAGGGTCATTAACCTTGTACATTTCATCTATGTCATTAAAGTTGAAATTCTCCAGAAGATGATTTAGGATTTCTGATATTTTCAATTTTAGTTTAGATGAATCTTTGATTATTGCTTTCATTTCCCTGGCTAGAAGTTTTGCCCCGGCAAAACGTACTTCAGTACAATTCTCTAACAAATCCAGGTTGTTCTCTTGGTAAATATGATCTGTAGCAATGTCTGAATAGTTCATCAGGATGTAATAAAAGTCTTCCAGGTCTTTTCTTCTGTCAGTACTCTCAGCCCATGCCACCAATTTCATTATGGCCAAACCAGGTAAGGTGATAACTTTAAAATTGCCCTCAATTACTTGAGCATTGGCCGTCACTTCCCTTGTCCCAAATACTGATAAATGGACAACTTTGCGACCTTTCAGATAAACTTCATTGTTTTGTTCAATGCCCCCAAAAGGTATCAGGTCAATAATATTGCCATCAGGAGCCAATAACCTATAAGGTTCTTCATGCCCAGTAAAATTCTCTTCAGTTATTAAATGCTTTTTCAGAGCATTATACTGATCATTATTTTTTATATAAACTGCAAAATCCAGATCACGAGTAATCCTTTTCTCCGGTAGTCCGGTGATATGATCAGTCCATACTTCCCTTACAAATGCACCGATAAGGTAATAATCAATCCCGAACTTCTTGAATGCCCTTTCCAGGGCATCAATTGCAGTCCCGAATCTTAGCTGGACAGTATGTTCAAAATTATCCTTTAAGATATTCATTATAAATCATATTTGCCAGTTCATCTGTCCGTGGATCCATGGTGTTTATTAGATCAGCGTATATAACCAAAGGATTGACGGTTCTTGTATTTCTGTCATAGTCATTAAGGATTTTATTGTAAATCTTTATGTACCCATTATCATCGGGGACAAGCTGATACTTTTTAAGGAGATCCATCCTTTTCTCTGTGGTGTATAATGTTAAAACGGCCGGCTTAAGATAGTTGGTAAGTATGTCCGCGGCAGGTTCTCCGCCCCATCGTGTTTGATTATAATCGATATCCAAATCCTTCCAATTTTTCAATTGCTGATCTTTAAGGAAACGGAAATTACCCAGCAGGTAAGCAGGTTTCAACTTTTTCTCATACTGGACAACCCATTCTTTTATCAATTCTTCACGTTTATTGATGTACCACGCACCTTTTGCTCCTTTTCTCAGGAAGTCCTGTTTATGTAAATCGTTAATAATATAGTTAATATTTCCCAGGGCAGTATCACATTTCTCAGCAATTTCCCTATAGGTTTTGGCAATGAAGTCTTTATTTGTAAGAAGGTAAAAAATAAACCTGAGACCTGCTTTATTAAAGGCTCTTCCTACTGGTTCATTTAGAAGATTCTCGATTTTTTTTCCTTCGACATACAGAAACAGTTCTTCCTGGTGAATGTAAAGATTTCCTGTTGTATCAAGGTAATTAATCTGCCTGTTTCTTAGTTGTTCTCTGATCTGAGGATAAATTACTTCCGTAATGACTATCAAGTTGTTGTATTTTTCTTTTATAAGCCCTAATTGAGGTAAATTCACAGTTCGGAGATTCTTTTTAATTTCTGCATAGAATCTGTACTTTTTATTATCTTTTAAAACAATGAGCTCACCATCAACCGGCTTTCCCGGATCATCCCCGGGGATCCACTCTGCCTTCAGCGGTATAGCTTTCTCCAGGGCTTCAATTGCTTTGTAGATAATTACCAGTTCCATTAATTTATCATTTTCACGAAGTCGTGAACAATCAAAATTAGTGAACATTATAATAATATCAAAATATTTGCAGCTTTTTCTTTTGCCGATTACCACCTTACCATTTTTAAGCCAGTCGCCAGGGGTAAATAATTAGTTAATCTGATTCTCTGCTTACCACTTACCACCTGCCTGAATCTTAAATAGTGGTAAGGTGGTAACTGAAGTGGTAAGAAGAAAATAACCTCACCACTATTACAATGCATTAGGGGTATGGTTTTCGTGAATAGTGGTAAGGTGGCTAAGTGAATTCATGGTTCAATTTTGACATAATAGCCATAAACCTTTTGTGTACTGTGCTTGACACGCTCTATACCGCAGAATTTCATTGCTTTTCCGATGTTCATGGCGCTTAGCTTGATTTTATTCTCTGTCCGGGTGGTCAGGTTCATCAGAATGTCCGTGGCAGTCATGAAGAAGTCATTTCCCTCCTTTGAGCCGGGTTTAATGAACTTGGAAACCAGTTCCCTTTCTGACGAAATAAGCTGGAATTGTTTGTTGTATTCCTCATTTTCCCTGATTTCTTCCTGCGTCAGGTTGTATTCAAAACCTTTTTTGTACAAATGATAGGCCTGGGAATAAACCAGGTCAATATTCACCTGATTCTTATAATCCCAGTCGATTTCATCAATAACAAAGCAAAGCCAGCGGACTGATCCGGATTCGTCATTCAGGAATTCTGTCTGGTTGGTCGATCCGATAAAGCTGCACCGGCGGGGGATAATGGAATTACGCCGGTCGTAAGGCAAACGGTCATTGATCTTGTCCTTTGAAAAGAGACTTTTCAGGGAGTTGATTTCAACTTTGGAAAGCGTGGAAAGCTCATCCAGGTTGATCAGCAGGTTCCGGGTAAGCAGGATCCTGCTGTCCTTGTCAATCGAAAGATTTTCAGCTATATAATTGGAAAGTGAGGGAGGGCAAAGAAAGCGGCAAAACGTTGATTTACCGCTGTTCTGCCGGTCATGCACCAGGATAAAAGCCTGTTTGTTGAAATAGCTTTCATCCAGTGCGCAGGCAACAACCCTTACAAGCCATTTCTTAAAATGCAGATCAAACCGGATTCTGTCTCTTGTTTTTACATATTGTGCCAGCGTGACAATATGATCGGTTTTACGATCCCAGGCAGGAAGACCAGTGAAATACTCCCTGAATGGGTCGAACCGTTTGATAAAATCGGATTTCAGCAGGGCAACCAGATTGTTCAGGCTGATATTCAAGCCGGAGAACTGCATTTTGATGAAAATGTTGTTTTCATTCAGCATCTCGAAGCAGTCTGCGCCGGTTTCCCTGCATTCATATTCATTGGTGACGATGTTATTCCTGATCTGATAATGTTCTGCAATAAACTCGGAAGCCAGGATGAATTTATTTGAGGTAAGCTTTTTCTGTTTTTTTGGTTCCGGTTCCTTTGTATCATCATCACTTTCAGGATCCGGATCAGGTTTTAATTGTCCCTTCACTGACGAGTTGTATCGTGAATTCATTCGAGCCGGTCGGATATCAATGCCGTAATCTTTGGCATATTGGAAGAATGTTTTTATAGTTACACCTGAATTTCGGGATTTCTCAATGTGATCGTATTGCCTGTCACAGTCCTGTGCCTTGTATTTTGAACTGAACCGGCTGACCCGGTGAAAGTATCCACGGCCTGCAGTGCCGAGCGCATCATTCAATGCAAATCCGATATTCAGCCAATTTGCATACCCGTTGGTAATATCCAGGTGGTTTTGCTCAATTTGTTCAACCACTTTCCTGATATCGTCTTCCTGATTGCTTACAGAAAAAGGTTTATTGGCATTTGATTGTCCTGGCTGTGATTTTGGCCGGAAAAACTCGGCGCCAGGATTTGAATACAGATCAGGATCGGAGGACAGGATACAAAGCCTGGCCAGATCGGAACAGCTCAGATCAATTCCCGGTTTGAGTTCCTCTGTATGGTTAGCCCGTTCATCCTTTGTCGGGATCCGGTACTTTGTGCTGAAATAATCAATCAGGCTGAAATACATTTTCCTGTATTCTTCCGTATTATTGCTGAATTCAGCTTTTACTGCCACTTTTAATCCATCCCCGCCCGGACTGATAAAGGCAGCAAGAATAAAGGGATCGTTTTTCATCCTTTCTTTGAGCTTGTCGGGCTTTGGGTAGTGATCAATATCAATTATAGTCACATTGCTCGGTGTGATCAGTTTATTGTTGGACCGTGCTGAAAAAATCCCCGCATAAGTGATTGCGGGGATTTTGGTGCGTTTGAAGAGTTTAACCGCCGGATCAGCCACACCCTTTTTGTCCTTCAGACCGAGATATTGCCGGATCTGCCTTCCATAGGTGCCATTTTTAATCTGTTCCAGGAATTCGTCAAAGGTTATTTCTTTCTCCGGCGAAGATGTGACACAGTTTTTGAATATGGATACCCGGGGTGATCCGGCATATCCTGTTAATCGGAGTTCTGCCATAATACATTACAGTTAAGGATTATACTCACAATGAACAACCGGAAATGTTCTTAAACGGCTTGTTATAATAGCGTTTCAGAAATTCCTGGATATCCTCCCACCGGTAGTAGATTTTGCCATTTACCTGGGAGAAACCGATTATTCCTTTGTCGCGCCAGTCCTGTGCAGTTCGTTTTGAAATGCCCATCATCTGGATAAAATCCACATTGTTGAACAAAGCGGGCTGTTTTTTCTGGACAATCAGCTTTTCTATATTCTCAATGCGCGAAATAATTGCATTGAAAGCTTCACATTCGACGGTTAATACTTCCATTTTACATCAGTTTTAAGGTAAATAAATAGGTCTTGGGTTCCGGTTGCAACGAAGAACTGATGCAAATGAAAGAGAAGTCAGAAAGTCTGAATAGTCTAAAAAAGTCTTTGTGATTTTTCCGGTGAAAACTACTCCTTTCCGGCTTCAGAGGAGTTGAAAAATCCGGTCATATCAATGCGTTTAGGGCTGTCAGGGTGCAGTCTTTTATCCTGCCTGTTGGGTTTCAGGTAGGTGTCGAGTGTAAAAGGGCTGATTTCTCGGCCATCCTTGTCGAGGAAGTTCTCCCGGATAAAAAGTCTCAGCTCATCCGGCGTGGCTTCCAACGGTGGTTTGCCGTTGACTTTTATGCCAGATGAGAGCTGCAGCAGGATATCGACCAAAACATTCAGCTGTCCGTGCCATTTCAGCCGGGTACCCTTTACCGAAGGTTGATCCTGCTGAAAAGACTTTTTATCATCCTGTCTGACATCTGAATTTGTGCCAAAACCAGAATTTGGTTCGGAAATATCTTTTAGCTTGTCAACCTGGCGGCTAAATTGGTGGTCGAAAATGCTTCCATCCATTTGAAGACTGTATGAATCAGGTTTTGATGGAAGATCCCGATATAAATAGGGGTGTGTAATATACAACGGTGCAACCGGTATTGTGCTGACCGACTGATCATCCTTTGGAAAGGCCAGAATAAATGGCTGAAACAATTGCTGGTAGAAAGTAATTATCCGGGCCAGGAAAACATCGAGCACAAAAATCACATACGCATCTGGATTATCCGTTATGGAAGACCATGGTTTATGAACCTTTGTAAGCATGTACCAGACATCATATTGGATCTTCTTAGCGCGCTGGATGTTCTTGTGAGCGAATAAGGCAATGTGCTTTTTCTTGCCGGTATAATTAAGGACTTTATTGGCCCGTATCTTCACACGTTCAAATTCATCAGAAATCAGCGTAAGAAAATAGGCACTCTTTTTATCAGGCGGATCCGGGATGTTGATTTGATCCTCTAGCGGATAAATCCTTTTCGGTCTGGCAATTAACTCGTGCATCTTTTTCTTCTCATTCTTCCGGACCACAACTTCGACATCTTCCCTGAAGTGATATCCCAGTTCGGTTATATCAAAGCTGTCGATTATGGTTTCCGGATCTTCCTCAAGGCTGCAAGTACAGAAGGTCTTTGTATTGGCAACAATTATAATATTTTGTAGTACAGACAAATCACTGTTTTCAGGAAGCCCGGGGTTCAGTTTACCTGAAGTAATCTCTTCATAAATAAGAAGGTCGGTTTGCTGGTGGATTTTACGGACCATTTATCAAAAATAAGAAAGTACAGAGATATTTGGAAATGAGTATCCGGTATCTGAATTAAATTGAAAGCAAAGTGGTTATAAAATTTGATTAAGGATTAACAAGGGTTTGCGAAGAAAAAGAATTTATTAACAAAGTAACTTCGATTGGAAATCAGTTTTTAATAATATTTTTAGCATATAGTGATAATAATGAGAAATATACTATATTTATATTTCATAATTACCTCGAATCTAAAATATTGCCTTTCGGTTACTTAGTTAATGGAATTAGATGAAATAATAAATAAAAAATAATCCAATGAAAAGAATAACCTTCATTATTACTCTTACAGTACTTCCTATATTATTAGGCTGTAATCCGAAATCGAATACAAAAGGGGAGAAAGAAATAATTGTTGCCCAATGGGGACAAGAAAAATACCTAATTTATTTGCCCCTTTATATAGCAATGGACAATGGTTTTTTTAAGGAGGAAGGCTTAAATGTGAAGTTGAAATATTCGGGAAATGATGATCAGGTTTTTGCTACAGTTATTAAGGGTGATGCGGATTTCGGTGTAGGAGATCCTATATTTACAGCAATTTCGAGGGAGAGGGGGTTTAGTGGTAAAGTTGTTGCTACTATTGTGAATGGAGTTTCAATTTGGGGTGTTACTAATAATGAAAAGCTTCAACCTATTACAAGAATTTCTGATTTAAATGGTTTGAGGATAGGAACTTTCCCGGAACCTTCAACAAACTATACATTAATGAAACGTACAATCCAAGAAAATCCAGAGCTAAAGGATGCAAAAATTATTCAAGCACCTATAGGAAGTCAATTAGCTTTACTTGAAAATGGAGAAGCTGATATAGCTATGGAATTGGAACCATCAACAAGCCTTGCAATAAGTAAGGGGTATAGGTTAGTCTTTTCTTCTCCGAATTTTTATGGGCAATTGGCATTTACAGGCCTAACTACTACGGAGAGTTACATTTCTAAAAATCAAGATGTAGTGCAGTCATTTGTAAATGCGTTAGAAAAGGCAGTACAGTTTTGTCACAATAATCAAGAGAAAACAATCGCGGTAGCCGCCAAGATTTTTCCAAATATCGATCAAAACGTAATTAAAATGGCTGTAATGAGGATGTTAAATGAAAAGACATTGCCTGAACACATAATAACATCAGACATAGCCTGGAAAAATGCTATCGATGTACGTGTAATTGTAGGTGACATAAAAAAGCCTGAAGAAGCTATTAAATCAGTTGACAATAGATTTGCCGAAAAAGCTATAAAATCAAATTAAGATGTTTGAGAAATTACAGGAAGAAACCATTTATGGTCCTGTTAATTCACGTAGACTGGGGAAGTCTATAGGAATTAATCTATATCCAAATGATCAAGAAAAATACTGCTCTTTTAATTGTAAGTATTGTTATTTCAAAACTGAAAGCAAAAAGATTAGTTCAAGTTCTCCAATAAACAATATAACATCTCATACAGTTATTGATGAATTGGATAACTGGAGAAATACAAAACAAGATATCTTTACAAATGCTGATTTTATTACTTTTTCAGGAAACGGTGAACCCAGTATTCATCCCTTTTTTCCTGAAATTCTTAATAACGTGATAGAATGGCGTAATAGAAAAGCGACTGAAAAAAAAGTGGCCATATTTACAAACGGAAGTAGTCTGCAGGATCTAAATATTAAAAATGCAATATTGCAGTGTGATGAGATCTTCATTAAACTAGATGTTGGCAATCAAAGTGATTTTATTTCAATCTGTCGACCTAATCAACCAATATTATATGATGACTATGTAAGAAATATAAAAAGTATTGTTGATGAAGCAAAGGTTTTAAAAAGAAACTTAACAATTCAAACGGCAATATTAGAAACAAATCAGACACATAATGATGGTATTGATATTCATTCATGGGTAAAACAGATTAAGTTTATAAATCCACAAAGAGTTGATCTTTATGAACTTAATTTTGATGGCACTAATTTCGAAGTAAGGGAATTCTTTGATTATAGAAAATACTTCCAAACAATATCTAAGTTTTTCGAAAATGTAAAGATTGAGATTCGTTTTTTTACAAAGTATCCAACTAGATTTCACGAGGTCTATATTCAATATGCTGTAGATGGTTTGTTGTATTTGCCGGTTTATATTGCTGATAAGGCCAATTTGTTTTATAGAAATGGAATAGAACCACGTTTTCGTGAATCTAGTAATGGTGATTTGGGAGCAATTAAAGCGGTTATTAATGGGACAACAGATTTTGCACTTTGTGATCCGTTTGTGGTTTTTTCTGATGAAATTCTCAAAGAGGAAAGATCTAAATGTTCTTTAGTTGAAATTATTATTAATAAAGTTGGCCTTTGGAGTGTTTGTGACGGACAGATAAATGACCCAAAAGATGTATTTCAAACTAAAGATAAAATATATACCTACCTTAAAGGTAGCACAGCGCATAAAATTGCAGAATGGTTTAATCAAAATAGAAAAGTAATAAAGTCGAATAATCCAGGAAGAGAATTTGATTTCGCTTGTTATGATAAAATGCAAAATAATGTCGATCCAATTGACAGCAATGCTATTATTACTGCAGATTTACTAACTAGTAACGTATGCTTGAGATGTTGGCGAAACAAAGACAACAATTGCAGTAGAAAGATATTAAATCTATCTGATGAAAAATCACTTAATCCATTTTTATTTACTGGACTAATTGTAAACACGGGCTTTTTTAAGGATAATTCAAGACTTGCTAAAAAAGTTATCGATTCAATTAATGAAGCAATTTTAATTTTTCAAGATGGAAGTTATCTTAGGCATAGAAAAGTCGAATTTATCGATTATCTCAATGAGAAAATTAGTAGAAAATCTCCACTTTTCATGAATTGCTCACAAGCTCCGAATATCAGAATTGATCTTGATCTTAGCCTTGAACAATTGAGACAAGAGGATATCTACGAGCCAAAAAGTATTCTCAATGTTACATCATTAATTAATGCATTTCACTTACATAATTCTTTCAATAAATCAATAAGTTTAACTGAATTTTATAAATATTTGAAATACTACAATACCAAGAACAAGTTTCGAATGTTCTTATTAAAAATCTTCCTTGCAGTATTATGGTTTAGAATAAAATTTCTTCCAAAAAAAAGAATTTGGACAATATTGTTTTTACTGATTTCTACGATTCTATGTCTTTCTTTGAATTACGCTAAGAATGAAGTTATATCATGGATAGGTAATTTTGCCGCTATAGCCTCAATACTTGGATTACTTTTTGCGATTTTATATAGGAGATAAAATGAATATCAAACTATTATTAAATTCTGAATCTAAATATAAGAATCTAGGCGATGTTATTTATTCAGAGAATATTAATGTAAATAAATTCGTACACTTTGATTATAATGAGTTTACAAATAAACACATATTTCATTTTGAAAAAGGATTAACAATATATGGTTCACTTATATGTGATTTAATAAATAGTTTTAATGAAGTATTTAGAAAGAAATATGAGTTTAAGGAATTTATTGAGATGGCCTTCCCTAGGCTTCTTACTAATAAGATAGCTAATTGTTTTGATCTAGATACTTTGTGGCCATATTATTTATTAAGTGCTAATGCTAAGAATCCTTCAAAATATGACCCTATAATTGCTAAAGATCAGGAATTAATATTGGATCCAGTGCAATGCCCATGGTTTTATAGATTAATTGCTGAAAACATCGATAATATTAAGTTTCCATTTAAAGTTCGAGAATCTATAGGAGGATGGTCATATCGTAATGAATCTATTCAGAGTATTGAACCATTATTAAAGGATATAACATTTCTTAGAACTGAGTTTGTTTTTGCTGGCGATAAAATTGATGTTAAGAATATTCGTATTGATCTATTAAATGATATGTGCATCTTTTTATATGCATTGAATATACCTTACCGTTTAGTTATAGGAAATGGATGCTATGATAGTATTCCCAGTATTTTTACTGAAAGATTGGCATCTTCATTATATTATAGTGATATTCCCGTCATTGATATTGAGGTGTTTTTGCCATTTAAGGATGAGTGGATAGAAGTTTCTGGAGCAAGCTATTTTGGCCCTGATAAGATAAGCCATTTCGTAAACAACAAGTCTAGCATTGAGTCAGGTTGTTTTGGTATTGGTACTAGCAGGTTAGCTTTAGCCTTTTTAGCAAATAATGGACTTAACAAAGAAAATTGGATTAATCTGTTTCAATATGAATAGTTTTATTCCAAATAATATTCTAATTGACTGTATAAACGTTTCTAAAACCTTTATAAATGGAAATAAAAGTGATATAATATTCTCAGATTTCAATTTACAGATTGAAATTAGTAAGGTAACATGCATTTTAGGACCAAGTGGTTGTGGAAAGACGACCCTTTTTAATATCATATCTCGTTTAGATAGTCAACATCAAGGTTCAGTGAAATATAAAAATAATTATATACAGAAAAGCTATCTTTTTCAAGAGGATTTATTATTACCATGGCTAACAGCATACCAAAATGCTTTCTTAGGAATTCGATTTTCACAGAAACGGGATAATCTTGAAGAGAATATACATAGATTATTTAAGGTATTTGGTCTTGAAGAGTTTAAAAATTACTTTCCATCTCAACTTTCAGGAGGAATGAAACAAAGAGTATCTCTTATTCGAACTCTTTCTGCAAAACCAGAATTAATTTTTTTTGATGAGCCTTTTACTGCGCTAGACTTTAATCATAAGCTTTCAATTGAGAAAATGATAATTAAGGAAAAGAATGAACTTAATCAATCATTAGTTTTTATAACACATAATATTGAGGAAGCAATAGCCCTTGGTGATAGGCTTGTTGTTTTAAGTGGGAAACCGGCAAAAATTATCTATGATTCACAAATTATTTTTAATAGCGACAAGGCGGGTCGAGATCCCGTGAAGGTTCGACAAGATCCAAAATTTTCTCAATACTTTAAAAGTATTTATCATGTCTTTGAAAATGAGGAATAAAACTGCGATAAAAATTTATCAAATATTGATATTAGCAATATTTATCATTTTCTGGGAATTGTCAGTAAGAAATTCAGATAAACTTAAATTCCTTTTTGGGTCACCTAGTTTAATATTTATCAGTTTTATTGATAGTTGGATAAATGGTAGAATTTTTATAGATGTTTTATTTACATTATCTGAAACAGTAATTGGCTTTATAATTGGTAATATTTTAGGCGTTATTTTTGGATTGACTTTGGTATATTTTCCAGTATTAGCTAATATTTCAAAACCATATGTAATTGCATTAGGAGCCATACCAATATTCGCGTTAGCTCCTATGATGATTATATGGTTTGGCACAGGTTTTATGTCTAAGGTCTTAATGGCTGTTTTTTCTACCTTTTTAATTACTACGCTGCAAGCATATTCTGGTGCTCAAAGTGTTGATAAGAAGTATGAACGATTGTTTAAGTCATTAAATGCAAAAAAAAGAGACTTTTTCATAATTGTTCGAATCCCTAATTCTTTAGTTTGGGTGCTTACTTCCTTAAGAATAACCATTGGTTTTGCTTTACTTGGAGCTTTTATAGGTGAATTCATCTCCTCTGAAAGAGGTTTGGGTCACTTAATTCTTAAAGCAGGGGGATTATATAATATTCCTCTTGTTCTAGTTGGCCTTATTCATATTGTAATAATTGCTTTATTACTAAATTACCTTGTTTTGTTAATTGAGAAATCTGTGGTGAAATGGAAAATAGATTAGTAATACAACCAACTATTATAATGGATTAGATGAAATTTTATTAATAGATTAAAGTATTCTAAAAATACGATATAATCAAACCATATTAACCATAACATTATAAGCAATTGTTAGAAGAAATTTGAAAATTGTTCAATTAAACGTGTTAATGCTTATATTCGCACAAGAGAAAATGAGTGCATTATAGTGAGGTGGCGATTCGGTGGGTTTGTTTTTTCTGAACAGGCTAAATTAAAGATATACAGCGTTGTGGAAGGGTAAAACAAAGTCCCTCTTCCTCCGCAAAAGAAATGAAATCCCTCCCGATGAAATCGGGACGGGATTTTGTTTTTTAGCAAAGGCCCAAGCTTTGCTTGAGGGTTTTGCTAAAAAACAAAAGACCGCTGCTGCGAAGCGGCAGGAAGGGATTTAATTTCTTATGCAGGGAT
>JAFGKY010000134.1 GCA_016928305.1 Bacteroidales bacterium | reverse complement strand
TTTGTGAGCCAGGGGTCTGTGCTGAAATATTTCGGGGCCAATGCAAAAAAATGGTTGTCGTATTCCGTTGCCGCCGTTTCCGGTACCATCCTGGCCGTATGTTCCTGTACCATTCTTCCTTTATTCTCAAGCATTCACAAACGTGGTGCAGGATTGGGTCCGGCCATAGCCTTCCTGTATTCCGGGCCAGCCATCAACATCCTGGCTATTATCCTTACGGCGCGCATCCTGGGCTTTGAAATGGGAGTCGCCCGCGTTATCGGCGCGGTTGCTTTCAGTGTTATCATCGGCATGGTGATGTCGCTCATCTACCGGAAAGAGGAAAAGGTCAAGCGTGAGGAGCAGATGATCATTCCCCTTCAGCCTGAAAAAAGGCCCATTTGGCAGACTTCCTTTCACTTCTTTGTGCTGGTGCTGATCCTGGTTTTTGCGAACTGGGGAAAACCAGGGGAAGGTGATACAACAAGTACCTGGTTTTATATCTGGTCATACAAATGGTATATAACGGGTTTTTTCAGTATTCTTCTTGTGTATTCCCTGATAAAAATCCTGAAAATAAAATGGCAATGGGTGTTGCTTGGGGCGGTTGCCACCATCGCTGCTGCAATACTGGCTTACGGTTTCATTGAAAATGCAAAGCTGGCTCCGCTGGTCCCTATGCTTGTTGGCATAACCGCGTTAAGTATTATGACCTTAAAGGACAAAAACGAACCGGAAAATAAAGAATGGACGCTGGCCACCTGGGACTTTGCAAAACAGATCATGCCACTACTGGCCTTAGGTGTTATCATTGCCGGTTTTTTACTGGGTTCCACACATGATGATGTAACGATTACCGGTGTGATCCCCAATGAATGGATTGCAGCACTAGTAGGAGGTAACTCGGTTTTCTCCAACTTGTTTGCTTCTGTAGTAGGTGCTTTTATGTATTTTGCAACACTTACCGAGGTGCCTATTTTGCAGGGATTAATTGCATCAGGTATGGGTAAGGGACCGGCCTTGGCCCTACTGCTGGCCGGTCCCTCCTTATCACTGCCTAACATGTTGGTAATCCGGGGAGTTATCGGAACACAGAAAACGGCTGTCTATGTGGTACTGGTTGTTTTCATGGCAACCTTTACAGGGATAATTTACGGGAGCATTTAAATCGACAATGATATAAAAAGACATTATGTTTGACTTACCGAATCAAATGGCCGATTAACAAATACATCATTATGAAAATCCTCATCCTTTGTACCGGCAACAGCTGCCGAAGCCAGATGGCACATGGTTTTTTGCAATCCTTTGATATAAATATTATCGTCCGGTCGGCGGGTACCGAACCGGCTTCACAGATCAACCCGAAAGCCGTAAAGGTCATGGCTGAAGCAGGTGTTGATATCAGTCACCATACGCCAACAATGGTTGACCAGTATCTGAAGGATGAATGGGATTATGTCATCACCGTGTGTGATCATGCCAACGAAACCTGTCCTGCCTTTTTCGGAAAAGTAAAACATCGCCTTCACATGGGATTTGAAGACCCCTCCCATATGACGGGTACCGATGAGTTTATATGGAGCGAATTCAGAAGGGTGAGAGATGAGATAAAAGAAAGCTTTTGGAGGTTTTATAATGAGGCAATTAGACAATGAGAGAATGAGTTAAATACAGCATTATAATACTGACCAACCAAAGACGAAAGAAAATGAAAAATGAATTTAAAGAAAGTGTTATTGTCGACAAAATTATTGGAACCACAAAACGCGGGTTATAAAATAAATTTATGAATTAGCTGATCGAATTATCGAATTGGCAAATTGACAAATTATCTAATTAAAATAAAGAACATGAATTCGGAGGATATTAAATTAATCGTAAAGGACAAATACAGCCAGATAGCAAATAAATCAAACGTGTTGTTCAAATCCTCATGTTGTGGTACAACCGGTTGTTGTTCGACAGTGGATTACTCGGTATTCAGTGAAAATTATGAAAAGCTGGCCGGATATAATCCCGATGCCGATCTTGGCCTTGGATGTGGTATTCCTACAGAATTTGCCGGTATCAGGGAAGGAGACAGCGTTCTCGACCTGGGCAGCGGTGCCGGAAATGATTGTTTTGTGGCCCGTGCCATTGTGGGTGAAACGGGCAAAGTTACCGGCCTTGATTTCACCGATGCCATGCTGCAAAAGGCCAGGGAAAATACCCGTAAGCTTGGCTTTACCAATGTTGAGTTCGTTCAGGGTGATATTGAAGATATGCCGTTGCCTGACAACAGTTATGACGTGGTTCTTTCAAACTGCGTTTTGAACCTGGTTCCCGATAAGGCCAAAGCGTTTGCACAAATTATGCGTGTGTTAAAACCCACCGGACAGTTCTGCGTTTCGGATGTGGTTATAAAAGGAAATTTACCTGATGCGTTGCGCAAAGACGCTGAAATGTATGCCGGTTGTGTGTCAGGAGCAATTGATATAGACGATTATCTTAGAATCATAAAGAAGCAGGGTTTTAAAAATATTACTGTACATAAGCTGAAAGAAATATCCATACCAACCGAACTTCTTGGCAACAATATAACAAAAGAAGAAATTGCAGGTTTTCAAAACGGTGAAACAGGAATCTTCAGCATTACAGTGTCAGCTCATAAAAATTAACTTTCATATCATTGAATCCTCTCACCTGCATGAATAACAGGCAGGCCTTCAAAACTTCAAATCAGCACAGCAATGGAAAGCATAACCAAAAGACTATCTTTTTTTGACAGGTATCTGACGCTTTGGATATTTCTGGTGATGTTTGCCGGGATAATTATTGGCTATCTGTCCCCGGGCATTTCTGATTTCTGGAATTCGCTGAGCTCCGGGACAACCAATATACCCATTGCCATTGGTTTAATCCTTATGATGTATCCTCCCCTGGCCAAGGTGAAATACGAAAAACTTCCGCTTGTATTTAAGAATTTAAAATTATTAAGCCTTTCCCTTACGCAAAACTGGATTGTCGGACCATTGGTAATGTTCTTCCTGGCCATAGTATTTCTGCATAACCATCCTGGTCTGATGACAGGTGTAATTCTTGTTGGCCTTGCCCGGTGCATCGCCATGGTGCTTGTGTGGAACGATCTGGCTAAGGGAGATACTGAACTGGCTGCCGGCCTGGTTGCTTTTAATGCGATCTTCCAGGTATTCCTGTATTCTGTCTATGCTTATATTTTTATCACCCTTTTACCACCTTTATTTGGTCTAAAAGGATCTGTAGTTGAAGTATCCATTTCCGAAATAGCTGTAACGGTGCTTATTTATTTGGGAATCCCTTTTGCCGCCGGATTGCTTACGAATCTGTTCCTTTGCAAATGGAAAGGCAATGACTGGTATTTTTCAAAGTTCATTCCAAAAGCTTCGTGGCTTACCCCTTTAGCCCTGCTTTTCACCATATTTGTAATGTTCTCGCTCAAGGGTGAAAAGATCATTGATCTGCCACTCGATGTGGTCAGGGTGGCAATTCCCTATTCCATTTATTTTGCTTTCATGTTCTTTATTACCTTCTATATCGCAAAAAGGATGGGAGTCGGATATGAAAGATCGACCACACTTGCCTTTACTGCCGGAAGCAACGATTTTGAGCTGGCGATTGCTGTGGCAATAGCCGTATTCGGTATCAATTCACAGGTTGCATTTGCTACAGTTATCGGGCCTCTTGTTGAAGTACCTGTATTAATATTACTTGTGAATGCTGCGCTTTATTTCAAGCGGAAATTTGAATGGTCCTGAATTCTATTACTGTTCACCGTTCACTGTTCACTGTTCACTGTTCACTTTTCACTTTTCACTTTTCACTGTTCACTTTTCACTTTTCACTTTTCACTGTTCACTTTTCACTTTTCACTTTTCACTTTTCACTGCCTATATTCTCCTTATCTTCCAGATATTCTTGGCATATTCCATTATAGAGCAATCGGAAGAGAACATCCCCATGCGTGCAACATTGGTTATGGACATGACTGTCCATTTTTCTGCATCAAGGAATGTTTCACCCACCTTATGCTGACAATCTGCATAAGACTGGAAATCGGCCAGCAACATATATTCGTCGTGATAAAGGAGTGAATCAACCAACGGACGAAATAACCTGGTATCGCCACCGGAAAAGACTCCTGATGAGATCTGGTCAATGATTCTTTTAAGCATAGGATTGGATTCATAATAATATCGCGGATCATATCCCTGTGATTTAAGGGTGAATACCTCACTGGAATTAAGTCCGAACAGAAAGAAATTCTCTGCCCCCACCTGCTCGCGTATCTCCACGTTTGCACCATCCATAGTTCCTATGGTAAGTGCACCGTTCATGCTGAATTTCATGTTGCCGGTTCCGGAAGCTTCTTTGCCTGCCATTGATATCTGCTCCGACAGGTCGGCTGCCGGGTAGATAAAATGACCATTCTGAATATTGAAATTGGGGATAAAAACTACCTTAATCCTGTCGTTTATTGTTTTGTCGTTGTTAATTACATCACCAACAGCATTGATCAGTTTTATGATAAGCTTGGCCATATAATAATTAGGAGCCGCTTTTCCTCCGAACAGGAAAGTACGGGCCGGCAATTTAATACCCGGATCATCTTTCAACTGATTGTATAAGGATATGATATGTAAGACGTTTAAATGTTGCCGCTTGTATTCATGGATGCGTTTGACCTGTATATCGAACATGGATTCTGTATTCAAATCGATGCCCGTCTTATTCTTTATCCATGAAGCAAGAATAGTCTTATTTTGTTTTTTAACCTTTCTCCATTTTTCACAAAATTCCGGATCCTTTTTATACTTTTCAATATCTGAGATATGCAAATGGAATTCCTTAAGCCATCTGGATCCTATATATTCTGTTATGAGGGAAGTAAGACCCTGGTTACTTACCTGTATCCATCTTCGGGGCGTTACGCCGTTGGTGACATTCTGAAATTTGTCAGGCCAGAGTTGATAAAAATCCGGTAACAGGATTTTTTTCAGCAGGTCGGTATGCAAAGCTGCCACTCCGTTTATGTTATGGCTTCCGATACAGGCCAGATTAGCCATCCGGATGTATTTACCGGGAGATTCATCGATGATGGACATACGCTCAAGTTTACCCGTGTCACCCGGATATTTTTCCTGCACATCCTGTAAAAATCGTTTATTGATCTCATAAATGATTTCCAGATGACGGGGCAGCAGACTTTCAAACAGGTCGAGTCTCCATTTTTCAAGTGCTTCGGGAAGTAAGGTGTGATTTGTATAGTTAAGTGTATTCCGGGTTATATTCCAGGCCTTATCCCAGTTCATTTGATAATCATCCACCAAAAGCCGCATAAGCTCGGCAACAGCAATAGAAGGATGCGTATCATTCATCTGAATGGTAAAATGCTGATGAAACGATTCGATTTCCTCATTCTGTGAAAAATGAAGCCTTATCATATCCTTTAAGGAACAACAAACAAAGAAGTATTGCTGAATAAGCCGTAGTTGCTTCCCCGATTCCGTTTCATCATTCGGATAAAGCACCTTGGTAATTGTTTCTGACGATACTTTTTCTTCCACGGCAGCATAATAATCACCTACATTAAAATCTTGAAAATCAAATGATTCAATAGCCTCTGCTTTCCACAAGCGCATGGTATTGTAATTATTATTGTCGTAACCAATTATGGGTGTATCGCAGGGTATGCCTTTAACAACCCTTGCCGGGATCCACTTTACACAATACCGTTTCTTGTCATCGTAATAGGATTCGGTATGTCCCCCCAGGAATACTTTCTGACATAATTCCGGTTTTTCAATTTCCCAGGGATTTCCAAACCTGAGCCATTTATCGGTGATCTCTACCTGCCAGCCGTTATGGATTTCCTGATCGAAAATACCAAACTCATAGCGGATACCGTAACCAATGGCATGAATATTGAGTGTTGCCAGTGAATCGATGAAACACGATGCAAGCCGTCCCAGCCCCCCGTTACCCAGGCCTGGTTCTTCTTCCTGTGCCAGCATTTCATCAAGGTCAACGGCAAGGTGTTCCATGGCCTTGCGGGTTTCTTCATACAAGCCCAGGCATACCAGGTTATTGGCAAGATGAGGACCAGGGAGGAATTCGGCTGATAAATAGCATACCGTTTTATTATCCAGATTAATATTTGATTCAACAATATCCTGTATCCCATGTCTCCAGGAAGCCAACATCCGGTCACGGACCGTGTAGGATAAAGCCATGTACAGATCATTCCGGCTTGCATTCATCAATGTACATCCCTGCAGATAATAAAGATTATCAAGAAATGCTTTTGCAATGGCTTCGGCACTTCTTCCTATACGAATTTCATCTGAACCGATAGTTTTTTTCATTTTCCACTTTCCTTAGCTTCAGCAATAAATTTACTAAATTAACACGAATAATCCTCTCATCACAAATCTTTCAGACGGTATTAATTTATATTTGCTGCTTATTTGACACTTTATGATTCAGTCACACCCCGGAGAATTTTCAGCGATACTGGTGGCTATCTTCTGGACCATTACCGCTCTTTCTTTTGAATCGGCAAGCAAAAAAGTGGGTTCTTTGCCTGTCAACGTTATCCGCCTGGTATTTGGATTTATTTTTCTTTCGTTGCTTAATCTTGTAATAAGGAATCATTTTTTGCCCACAGATGCTTCCGTGCATAACTGGATATGGTTATCGGTATCCGGTTTGATTGGTTTTGTGATTGGAGATCTCTTTCTGTTCAAATCCTACACGATTATCGGGTCATGGTTTGCCATGCTCATGATGACACTTGCTCCTCCTCTTGCTGCTGTTTTCGGATGGATCATACTGGATGAAAAAATGGATTTCAAATCGTTGTCAGGTATGGCGCTTACCCTTACAGGTATTGCACTTGTCTTGTTCAGCCGTGATCACGAAAACCATAAAGTAACCATTCGTAAACCTTTCAAGGGCATACTTTTCGCCTTTCTGGGGGCATTGGGACAAGCATTGGGCATAGTGTTCAGCAAATATGGCATGCAGGATTACAGTCCTTTTCCTTCAACACAAATCCGGATTATCACCGGCATAGCCGGATTTGTGCTGATAATTTCACTTTCAGGACGATGGAAGGCTGTTCTTGCAGCCTTGCAGAACACACGGGGGATGATGGCTATCACAACCGGATCGTTTTTCGGTCCTTTTCTGGGCGTATCCTTTTCTCTTATGGCGGTAAAGTACACATCAGCAGGTATTGCCTCTACCATTATGGCCATGGTTCCGATACTGATCATTCCACCCAGTGTATTCTTGTTTCATCATAAAATTACACTTCGCGAAATTGCAGGAACCATAATAAGTGTTTTTGGAGTGGTTATCTTTTTTCTCTGACCCTATAAAAACAGATACAGGTATGAATAAAACACTGTTGATTATTTCCCTGTCCATGAATGTTGTCATGTTAACAGGGCTAATTATTATCGTAACCAAGTTGTTTACAGAAACACCTCCTGTAATGGAAGAAGTTCAGCAATGGACAGAAGAGATCCCTGTTGCTGACAGTGTTTCGATTGCCATGCTGGGTAATTCGCTCACGGCTTATGCGGACTGGAATAAATTACTTGGCCGGAGTGATGTGCAGAACGTTGGAGTGAGTGATTTTTCGATGAAACAACTTTCCTGGTTGCTGGAGGAATGGGTAATTGCTTCAAAACCCGGAATATGTTTCATTAACGGAGGACAGGTTGATATTATGCTGGGCATTCCGTTGGAACAAATCGCAAATGATTATTCCATGATCCTCGATTCACTGCAAAGCAATGGCATCAAACCGGTTGTTCAATCAACGCTGCTGAATTGGAACAATCCTGAATACAACAGGCAGACAGAGAAACTGAATCAATTACTGAAAGCAATCTGTTTTAAGAAAAACATCAGTTTTATCAATCTCAATACTGTACTCTCCAACGCCGATGGTCTGAAACCACAGTTAACCACCGATGGTATGCACCTTAACCAAAAAGGTTATGAGCTCTGGGCTATTATGCTGAAAGACTATTTAATATTGAACAATCCGCTCAAAATAGTAAAACCATGAAAAACCTCTTTATTATTTCTTTTCTGTTCAACGGCATACTGGCCTTCCTCCTTATTTCAGCCCTGGTATACGAAATCAGAAAAGAAAAAGATCCGGTAGCAAAAATAAACCAGTTTAAACCTCAGAAGCTGGCACAAAACCGGATTGACAGAATTCTGAAACAATCTCCCGAGACAGTGTCGGTAGTCATGCTTGGGAATTCCATTACCGAAAACGGAGGGGACTGGAATAAAAGGCTCGGAAGGACAGATATACGAAATAGCGGACAGGGAGGATATACTACAGGACAACTGTTATGGATCCTTGATTCGTGTGTAATAAAGGCCAAACCAAAATATTGTTTCACCATGGCCGGCGTTAACGATATTACCCTGGGTATTCCTTTAGACAGGATATATAGTAATTACCAGATCTTCATTGATACCCTGCTGTCTAATGGGATAATTCCTGTTGTGCAGTCAACATTATATCAGGCATCGAATCCTGCCGCTAATAAAAAGCTGGATTATCTCAATAACCTCCTTGAAGCGTATTGCAACAAAAAAAACATACTTTTCATCGATCTGAACCGGGTTATGACAGATCAAAACGGTCTCCTGCCAGAACTGACAACTGACGGGACACATCTTTCAGAACAGGGATATAAGGTCTGGTCGGATAAACTTCAATGGATCATTTCCAAACTGGCCTTTTAGCATGTCCCCGGTGTATGTTTTCAAGAAAGTATTCAGATAACAAAAAACCAATCAGTAAATTTTGTCATGAGTTCATTGAATATTGATATCATCGGATACAGCGCTGCCTTCTTTGGCACCATACTGATGCTTCCCCAGGTATACAAAACTTACCGTACACGACATGTAACCGACATCTCCATGGTAATGCTGATAATATACATAATCAACTGCTCTCTCTGGGGTGTTTATGGTTTTTTTCTGCACTCCGTTCCGATGCTTTTATGCAACGGTATTGCCCTGGTTATTGGTCTGCTGATGGTAATTATGAAAATACTCTTTTCCGAACCTGCTGATAAAAACAGGCTTACCTGATAGCATTTTTACCTGCCATAACAATCAGGCTTCACAGTCTGGATTCAGTTGTACCTGCACCTGATTTTGTTTTGACAGATTTAATTTGAATTAAATTTGAAAAAGAACCATCATTCCGGCATTCCAATCTTTTCTCATTCCTATCTTTTACTATCTTTGACCACATTAAAAAAAATCATCATTATGAGAAAAAAGATAGTTGCCGGAAACTGGAAAATGAACAAAACGCTGCAGGACGGCATGGAACTTGCGAAAACCATTAACCGTCAGGTATACGATAATAACGTAATCGTAGTACTTTGCACACCTTTTATTCATCTCTCCGATGTAGCCAAAGTCCTTTCAAAAGATTCACTTTTCCTTGGAGCACAAAACTGTGCTTCAGAGGCATCGGGGGCTTTTACAGGAGAAGTGTCGGCCGAGATGATCCGTTCTGCAGGAGCCGATTATGTGATTATCGGTCATTCGGAGCGCAGAACCTATTTTAAAGAATCCGACAGCATATTGAATAAAAAAGTAAAACTATCACTGGCAAATAACCTCATCCCTATCTTTTGTTGCGGCGAGGTTCTTGCTGAAAGACAAGCCGGTAAACATATACAGGTTGTAAAGGATCAGGTTGAAAAAGGTCTTTTTGATCTTTCCCCGGAAGATTTCAGCCGGACTGTCATTGCCTATGAACCCGTATGGGCTATCGGAACCGGTGTTAATGCAACTGCCGAACAGGCACAGGAAATGCATAAGGTCATTCGCGATTGCATTGCTGGTAAATATGGAAATCCGATAGCCGAAAACACCTCAATATTATACGGCGGAAGCTGCAAACCCTCTAATGCAAAAGAGCTTTTTACGAATCCTGATGTTGACGGAGGCCTTATCGGAGGCGCGTCCTTAACGGCTTCTGATTTTATGGGAATCGTTAATGCATTTTAAAAGTTACCGGTTTTAAGTATTGTGTAATTCCGGATATTCTTTTTTGAATTATCAAACAAATGGTGAAATGGCCTGAATCAGACTCTGCATGGTAATGGGTTTGACCAGGTAACCATCAAATCCTGCATCGTATATCATACTTTCTTCGTTGGATAAAGCGTAAGCTGTCTGTGCAATCACCACAGCCTGAGGATTCAATGACTTTATTTCACGGATGGCTTGAAATCCGTCTTTTTTTGGTAATTTAATATCCAATAGAATAAGATTGTACAATTCCATCTGCTGTTGATATAACCTGACAGCTTCTTCCCCGTCTTTTGCCCAACTGGTTGCTGCACTGGTTTTCCGAAGCATGGAATTCAGTACCCGGTAGTTTGATTCCTCATCTTCAACAATTAAAAAGTGTTTTTGGCTCCAATCCGGGATTGATTCATCTGACTTTATCAGGTTTTTAGCCGGATATACCAAAACACCCTGATGTTTAACAATAGGTAGCCTGAAAATAAATTCCGATCCTTTTCCGGGCTCTGATTCCACCCATATTTTTCCGCCCAGTGTTTCAACAAGGTGCTTGGTAATGGCTAATCCAAGTCCCGTTCCTCGATACAGGACATTTCTATCATCGTCAATTTTAATAAAACGGTTGAATATAGCCTGATGATATTTTTTTTCTATCCCAATACCTGTATCCCTGACAAAAAGAGTTATTTCACGATCCGTTGCAATTTCCCTGACGCCGAATTCGATCAATCCTTCATGTGTAAATTTTATGGCATTACTGAGGAGGTTATTAAGTATTTGCTGAAGCCTGACGGAATCCGTCGGAATGGTAATGCGGTGCTCGGGAAGCAGGCGCATTTTTAATTGAACTGGCGTTTTATTCTCGGATTTTGCTTTTTTGATTTCTTCACTAAATGTCATATAGATATCCGAAAGTAAAGTATCCAGTTGAACCGATGACATGTAGAACTCAATCTGACCCGCTTCCATTCTGGAGAAATCAATGATGTCATTAATCAACTGTAACAAAGCAAAGCCACTGTTTTTTATAATCTGGTAGTAATTGAATACTTCTTCCGGCGTGTTGATACCCTGGTTTAACAATTCAATAAATCCGATAATGGCATTCAAAGGCGTGCGTATTTCATGCGACATATTAGCAAGAAAGGCCGATTTCAGTTTATCACTTTCTTCAGCTTTGTTTTTTGCACGTTCCAAATCCCGGGTCCTTTCTTTAACCAGATGTTCAAGGAATTCTTTTTTCTTTTCGAGTATCTCATTCTGATTCCTAACGACTTCATACATGTAAGCATTGTCAAGTGCTATGGCAATAATGGACGCCATGGACTCAACAAAAGGAATTATCTGTCCGGAAAAAGCATTTTTGATATAACTCTGCAGGGTTAATATTCCTATTTTCTTATTTCCAACCATCAGGGGGATATATATTACCGATTTTGGTGTTCGGGTAGTCCTTATTTTCAGGCGAGTAATATATTTCTTATACTCGTTTTCAAAATCATTGCACAAAATGATTTCATTATGTTTATAGCAATAAACTCCCATGCTGGTATCGTCATCCATTTTGCTGACAAACTCCGATAATTGAAGACCCTCTTCTGTAAAATCTGCATATACAATACCCTGTTTCTCATAATCATAGATTCCAAGACCAATGATGTTAATATCTACCTGCGTTCTCAGGTACTGGTTGATTAATTTGCTTATATCTTGCTTATTATGAATAGTTGTAATCTGGCGACCAAATTCATTTAATAACTGCAATTTTTTAATTGCTGTTTCGAGCAATAAATTGTTATCCTCAATATGCTTTTGTTGTATTTGCATTTTTTCATTTTGAGCAAGAATTTCATATTTCTGCTCCTGCAATTCAGTGTAGGATTTGCTCAGCTCGGCAGTTCGTTCCCCTATTTCCGTTTGCAGCATTTCTTTCTGTCTTTTAACGGTTCTCAGGCGCAGCCTGAAAGTTGCAACCGCACCAAGCGACAGAAGCAGCATAGCGAGAATCCGGAATAACCATGTTTGCCAGAAAGGGGGCAGAACCCTTATCGACAAAACAGCCGGGCTATCGCAATATACACCATCATTGTTTGCTGCATAAACAGTAAAAACATAATTTCCTTTTGGTAAACTTGTATATGTTACATAGTTATTATAAGCATTCGCGTACTTCCAATCGGAGTCAAAGTTCTCAAGCTTGTATTTAAACCTGTTCTTTTCAGGATTAGCATAATGAAGAGCATTGAATTTCAGGGTAAATACCTTTGTCTTGTAATCAATAGTCACAGATTTCGTATTTTGTATAGGCTCTGTCAAAACAATCCTTTCGTTCACCTTATCTCCTGGCATAATCAATTCATCACCGATGAACAGCTCCGAGATGACAACATTCGGTTCAAACGTATTCTCTTTTATCTGATCCGGGAAGAACCTCACCAGTCCGTTGTTCGTTCCAAAGAACATCTCTCCTCGTTTGCTTTTAAAAAATGCATTATAAATAAATTCTTTACTGGGCAAACCATCATCTTTGTTATATAAACGTAGTGACAAGGAATCCGTTGATATGACTGCATTGATCATCTTAATCAAACCTGCGTTTGTTGAAATCCACAGGTTGTTGTGCTGATCACTTAAAACTCCAAAAACACTGTACATAGAATAGCTCTCAATTTGCAAAAAATGTGTGTATTGCCGTGTCCGCGGATCAAAACGCGACAGTCCCCGGTCACTGCCGATCCAAAGGTTTCCTGAAGCATCTTCATGCAATGCCATAACATGCAGGATATACTGGCTTTTATAATACAACATTCTGCCCGTGTTTTTATTCAAAACCCAGATACCATTAAGGCCACCGATATATAAATTGCCTCCAGCACTTTCAATTATGCCACCATAGAAATCATTACTAAAAGTCTTGAACCGATTTCCGTTGTGTTTTAAAACGCTTAATGAACTTGCGATTAAACCCCAGCTTTCGTTTGTCAGCAACCACAGGTCTTTATTCCTGTCGAGATAAACAAAGTAAACTTTATCGCAAGGCAGGGATGCCTGATCACCCGGTTTGTTTTTGTAGTGAAAAAACTTTCCGGTATACCTGTTGTAATAATTCAGCCCTCCTCTATTGGTACCTATCCACAAATTATCCTTTTCATCAATGGCAATTGATTTAACGTCGCTATAACTGAGTGAATTATTATTAGCCGGGTCATTTACTATATATTCAAAGGTTGAACGGTTCGTTAAAAGTATATTAACTCCTTTTTCTGTGCATATGTAAATATTTCCTTTCGAATCTTCGTTGATACCGAAAACGCTTGGATTGTTCAGAAAATTCTGATCATTGTCTTTTGCATAATGAGCTACAAATGGTCTGTATCCAAAATTGGAATAGTTGACACCACCATAATGGGTCCCCAGCCAAAGGCCTTCCTTTTCATCAATATAACTGCAAAGAATGGAGTTGGCACTCAATGTGGAAAATTTATGTGCCGTGTTTGCGTATAAAATGAAATTCCTTTCTGACGGATCATAAAGATAAAGTCCTGCACGTGTTCCAAAAAAAAGGCTGCCGTCAGGATCTTCATAAATCACTCTTACCCTGGTACTATATGAATCGTGTTTATCCAGTTGAAAACGTGCAAAAGTGCTGTCGGAGCGATTCAACAGGTTCAATCCTCCGTTCAGTGTTCCTATCCAGATATCACCACGGCTATCCTGAAAAATCTTTTCTACCCTGTTATCACTCAGGCTGTTTTTATCACCCGGGATATTCATAAAATGCTTAGTAACTCCTCTGTCCTTATTGATCCAGCATATTCCCTTATCATAAAGCGAAAGCCAGAGTGTGTTCCGGTCATCCTCCAACACACGGTAAACCGTATCAGCTGGCAAAACCAACCTTTGATCCGAACTTCTACTGTTGAAGCAAACAGTACTGTCTGACTGAGGCATATATAGTATTAATCCACCTATGGCTGCAAACCACAGGTTTTTATTTCCATCTTCCATGATATCATATACATCATCAACCTCTCGGATCATTCCTTTCAAACGAAATCTCACGAAACGGTTATCGCACTCGTTATAATAACACAATCCCTCATTGGTCCCTACCCATAATGTTCCCCTTGAGTCACAGAATATGCTCCAGATAACATTCGATGGCAAGGAAAGTGAATCATCGGACTTATGATAAAACGTTTTAATTTCCATACCATCATAACGGTTTAATCCGAAATAAGTGGCAATCCATGTATATCCATATTGATCCTGGCATATGGACAAAACCCGGTTGTGTGTCAATCCGTTATCAATCGTGATATGTCTGAATTTCAGCTGATTATGCACATCAATATTATCCTGCGGCCAAACTTCCACAGGAACAAAAATAGAAATGAACAAACCGGATAAAAGTAATAAAATGAGGTTTCTCATAAATATCCATCTAAAAACTCAAGATTTTAAGTTACAAATTTTCCTGGTTTTTTACCATTTAAATCAAAAACAAAACGATTATTTCATATCTGTTGAAAATGATAAATGCGTAATGATGACTTTTCAGAAGATTTGAGCTATTTTTATAAGAACAAATTTTGCTTTGGCAGCTATTAAAACCAGGTATTATGCAACGATTATTCCGGCGGATCGTTCTTTTTATGCTGTTTGATATTTCGATCCTATGTTTTTTATATGGTCAGGATTTTCGAAAGTTTTCAGAAAAAACCGATACCTACCTCGAGGAATTGTCGCGGTTTATGCAGCCTAACCTGTCAGCAAAGGATGATGCTGTTTTGCAGCAATTCATAACGACATGGCAAGAAGATAGTTTATACACAACTGAAGAACAGGCAAAGATCGTCAGGTTATCGGCATTGTTGCTGAACAAAAAGGCAAAACCTTCACCCCATTTCAGCAAATATCTTGAATGTTTGATTGACTTTAAAAGAAAGAATCAGACCGTTGAGAACTTTCATAACTGGATGAACGGAACTATTTTCCTTGCCGATGAACGGAAAACTACCCTATCCATATTGTATCACGTCATTGAGTTTACGCAACAACTCATTGACAGTTCATTTCTGCATAAATCAGCCACCGTCATTTGGAAGAGCAGCAATCCCGGATACCGGATATCAGGAGACAAGGATATTGCAATAACAATAGGCAAGACCACACTTACATGCAAAACAAGGTTTGACAGCATTCAGATACAGGAAACTGAGGGTGTATATTACCCGGTTGAAAAACTGTGGAAGGGGAAAAACGGACTGGTCACATGGGAACGGGCTGGATTTTTAAAGGAAGAGGTATTTGCCCGATTGCGTGATTATGAGATCGATATGTCACGGTCAGACTACAAAGCCGATAATGTAACCTTTATCAACAAGCATTATTTCAGCAAACCCCTTGAAGGAATACTGAATGATAAGGTCCAACATAACAAAAGGCCGGCCGATGCGGATTTTCCTAAATTTTATTCCTACCAGCAAGACTTTTCAATAAAAAACCTTTATAAGGATATAGACTATGAAGGCGGATTGTCGATGCAGGGTGCACGGCTGGTTGGTACCGGTAATCCTGAGAAACAGGCAACAGTATATATATTTCGCAAGGATACCCTGGTTATTGTTGCACGATCGAATTATTTTGCTTTCAAAGCCGACAGGATAAATTCCTCTTCTACCTCCATCGTAATAAAACTCAGAGGTGATTCGATTTATCACCCCGGTCTGGCATTCTCATTTATGTTGCAGAATCGCGAGCTTACTTTATTTCAAACAGATAATTTTATTTCCCAGAGTCCATATTATAATTCCTATCATAATATTGACATGACCTTTGAGCAACTTATCTGGAAGATGGATCAGCCTTATATGCGTTTTACAGCTTCTATGGGAACCAGTATCGGTAATGCTCATTTTGAATCCGTTAATTTGTTTGATAATAATAAATACCTTAAAATGCAGGGAATGGATGAAGTCCACCCCCTGGTATCCATCCGGAGTTTTTCGCGTTATTTGGGAATGGAAACATTCAGGGCTGATGATTATGCCGCTTACCTTAATAAATCTTTATCACAGGTTAAACAATTATTGATGCGAATGGCAGTTATGGGTTTTGTGTTTTATGATGTCAATACCGACATGGCTACGATCAAACCACGGTTACACGATTACCTGGCTGCAAGTATATCAAAAATTGACTTCGATGTCATTAGTTTTCCGTCAAGAACCAATGCTCCGCTGGAAAACGCAGTATTTGATTTACGGAATTATGACCTGACCATTAATGGCATACCCAGGATTTTTTTAAGTGATTCACAAAATGTGGTGATTTATCCTGCAAAAGACAGAATAATTCTTAAAAAGGACAGGGACTTTCAGTTTGATGGAACCGTTACCGCGGGATTACTGACATTTTATGGTCAGAACTTCTTTTTTCAATATGATACATTTAATATAAGGCTTCTGCATATTGATTCATTGTATATCCGATACCTTACCGGGCAAATCGATAATTATGGATTGCCGGTGGCTGATCATGTAAATAATGTAGTAGAGAACATTACGGGAGATTTATTCATTGACAGGCCGGATAATAAATCAGGAAGACTTTCCTATCCTGAATATCCGATTTTTCAGAGCGATGAGAGTTCCTATGTGTATTATGAACGACCTGATATCCAAAACGGTGTTTATAAACAGGGAGACTTCTATTTTAAGGTTTATCCTTTCAGTATGGATAGCCTGGACAATTTTAACCGGCAGGCTATGGTTTTTGACGGGGAACTGCAGTCCGCCGGAATATTTCCGTCATTTATGGAATCTCTCAAACTTCAACCTGATAAATCTCTTGGTTTTAATCATTCAACACCTGATGTCGGATTGCCATTGTATGGAGGAAAAGGGAATTTCACCAACAATATTCATCTGTCAAATAAAGGATTACGTGGAAACGGAAAGATTGAATACTTGACTTCCGTTACCTGGTCGGATGATATTATTTTTTATCCCGATTCTATGAATGCACAGGCCAGGGAATATACCATAGCAGAGACTACAACCGGAACGGAATATCCCATGGTGCGCTCGTCCGACAGTTATATTCACTGGCTTCCCTATCGTGATGAAATGTTTATCTTTAAAAAGAACTCGGATATCACCCTGTTTAATGATTCCACTTCGCTTGCCGGTAATTTAAAATTAATGCCTTCAGGGCTCACCGGAGCGGGCAAAATGGACCTTAAGAATTCGGACCTTACATCAAACTCATTCACTTATAAAGCCAAAGAAATCCTTGCCGATTCAGCTGATTTCTACTTAAAATCTGTTCATTCCAGCGGATTTACTGTTCTCACCGATAATGTAAATGCAAGGATTGATTACCGGTCGAAAACAGGATATTTCAACTCCAATGAAGATTTCGCCATGGTAACATTCCCTGAAAACAAATACGTCAGTTACCTGGACTATTTTGTATGGGATATGAAAAATACGGAACTTGCCATGGGTTCAAACAAAACCTTTGCTTCCACCGGGACAGAAGAGAAAGAAGAATTCTACGGTCCCCGTTATATTTCCATTGATCCCGAACAGGACTCGCTCAATTTTGTCTCTCCCCTGTCCTACTATGATTATGACAGCAATATGATAAGAGCTACACAGGTCAAATACATAGACGTTGCGGATGCAAGGATATATCCAGACAAAGAATACCTGGTTGTTAAACCGGATGCAAAGCTGAAGACACTGCAAAACGCAAGGTTAACTGCCAACCGTACAACCGAATATCATACTCTGTATAACGGCACCATAACAATCCAAACCCGTTACGCATATTCCGGTTCAGCAGATTATGATTACGTTGATGAACTGGAACAGAAACAGGTAATACATTTCAGGTCGGTACAGGCCGAGCCACATAAATCAACTGTAGCAAAAGGAGAACTGGTTGAGACCGATCATTTCACACTATGTCCGGTATACCGCTACCAGGGTAAAGTGACGCTTTATGCCAATAACAAATACCTCTCCTTTGAAGGAGCAGCGTTAATTGAAACCAACTGTGAAAAATTGCCTGTTAACTGGGTATATTTCAAATCAGAAATTGATCCGTTGAATATTTATATACCATTGGCAGATCCATTGATTGACGTTAATCGCAATAAAATCTTCAATGGTATTTATGTCAGTTATGATTCCATTCATCTATATCCGGCATTCCTCTCGCAAAGGAGAAATTACAGTGATAAAGCCATCGTCACAGCAGGAGGTTTCCTTTATTATGACAAGGCATCACAGTTGTATAAAATAGCCTCAAAAGAAAGATTGCTTAATCCTGATCTCACAGGTAACTATGTAAGTCTAAACCGGGAAACCTGTGACCTTTATGGAGAAGGAAAAATGAATATCGGCGCTAACCTCGGAAAGGTTCAGCATATAACTGTCGGAAATGCACGGTATGACATCAATCAACATAAAGCCACGCTCGATATTTTGTTTGGACTTGATTTTTATATTGACCGTGTATTTGTTGACATTATGGCTGCAGAAATCGATAGCCTGCCCAATCTTCCTGCGGTTGATCTCGGACGTTCAACCTATTCCAAGGGTGTTATTGAACTGATCGGACAGCAACGGTTTGATGAACTTCGTACCGAAATCAGTCTGTTTGGTTCGGTTAAGGAAGTCCCGGCTGAGTTGAGGCATACCATTATGTTCAATGAATTGAAAATGCGATGGGATGATGAGTCCAATTCATATGTATCCATAGGGAGAATAGGTATTGGCAGTATAAACAATACACAGATTAATAAAAGAGTTGATGGGCTCATTGAGATACAGTTAAAACGAAGCGGTGATATATGTGATATTTTCCTGCAAATGGATCGCAATACATGGTATTATTTTGGGTATACGCGCGGAGTTATGCAGATCCATTCATCGAATCGCCTGTTCCTCGACAAAATGATAGCCATGAAACCTAAAGAGCGAAGGCTGAAGGTACGTTCAGGGGAATCATACATTTATATGGTCTCAACGGAATCGAAAAAGAATGCATTTGTACGAAAATACCGCGATATGATGGAAGGAGAAAACCGGGAAAATCAATGACAGGAATTTATACCGGTTAATAATGATATCCATAAGATACGTTCATTTCAACGATAACTCCACCACCTCCATATCCCTGATCTGTCCGTCGTCAAGTGCAAATTTTATCAGGGTTTGCACCTTTTGAAAACCGTATTTACCGGCTGCGCCGGGATTAACATACAATAATTTAAAACGTTTATCAAATTGCACTTTTAAAATATGCGAGTGTCCGCAAATGAAAAGTTTTGGTGAATTTTTCAGCAGGATATCATGAACATTTTTTTCATAATGTCCGGGGTAACCCCCGATATGCCTTATCCAAACATCCACGTTCTCCATCACAAAACGCTGATCAAGGGGGTATTGCGCCCGTAAGATCCGGCCGTCTACATTACCATGCACAGCCCGCATTGGTTTCAGGGCCAGTAACTGAAAAGCCACTTCCTCCGTACCGATATCTCCCGCATGCCATATTTCATCACATTCATTGATATGCCGGATAAATCTTTCATCAAGATAGCCATGTGTATCCGATAATAATGCAATCCGTATCATTTCATGCAATAAATTGTAAATTTGGGGAATTTATGCAGGAATAACAATCGGGAGTTTGCATTCTATCTTAACCAATTAACAGTTAACCGTGAACGCTATCATATTGTTCATTTATACTGTCTCCCGTTTTATTACTATATAATCTATGATGAGATGCAGGTCTTTTATGTTCCCGGCATAAGTGGTATAAATGCCACATTAAATAAAAGCGAATCGTATCATTGCATTCATGTATTGCGGCATACGGTTTCGGATTGTATCCATTTAATTGACGGAAACGGGGGTTTATACAAAGCACGCATCATCGAAGCTGATCCTCATGCCTGCCGTGTTGAGATCATAGAATCCAATCCGGATTACAAATCCGGGCTTTGCAAACTTCATATTGCCATTGCCCCTCCCAAGCAGGCTGACCGTTTTGAATGGTTCCTTGAAAAGGCCGTTGAAATTGGCGTGAATGAAATCACCCCTGTACGGTGCCATCGTTCTGAACGCAAGGATATAAATAACGAAAGGATGGAAAAGATCATGATCGCTTCAATGAAACAGGCTATTGTAGCCATAAAGCCAACACTAAACCCGATGCTTCCTTTTCCGGAGTTTATTAAATCTGAGGATACAGCGAATAAGGAAATATTTATAGCCTATTGCGATGAAACGGCGAATAAACCATTGCATAAGGCCCTGGTTAGTGGAAAGGATACCATCGTCCTCATTGGACCCGAAGGAGATTTTACACCCGAAGAAATACGACTGGCTCATGGTGCCGGGTATAAACCGGTATTGTTAGCGAACAGAAGGTTAAGAACGGAAACCGCTGCTCTGGTGAGCTGTGTGGTGTTTAATGTGATGAATTCTTAACTGAAACTTATCATAGCCTGATATAAAGAGATTTCTTGCACGATATCTCTGCAATCATTTCATTCCAGACAATGCAACACCAGTCCGCTTCGTAGTTTGGGCTCGAACCAGGTGGTTTTAGGAGGCATTATATTACCTGAATCAGCTATGTTCATCAGCTGTTCCATGGAAACCGGGAATAGCGCAAAGGCTGCTGCCATTTCCCCGCTGTCAATCCGCTTTCTCAGTTCACCAAGGCCTCTGATCCCGCCCACAAAATCGATCCGGTTTGACTGCCTCAGGTCCTTGATATCCAGTATCGGATCAAGGATGTATTTTGACAAGACTGTAACATCGAGGCTGTCGATCGGATCGTTGTCATTATAGGTTCCGGGTTTTGCCCGCACGACATACCAGTTTCCGTTGATGTACAGTGAAAATTCATGCAGGCGTGCAGGTTTGTATTCATCTTTACCTTTCAGCGTGACATCAAATGAAGTATCAAGTTTTTTTATGAATTCTTCTGTACTATTCCCGTTAAGGTCTTTTACCAGCCGGTTATAATCGATGATGGTAAGCTGGCTTGCCTGAAAATGAACCGCCATAAAATAGTTATACTCTTCCGTTCCATTGTGCCGCGGATTTGATTTTCTGCGTTCTTCACCCACATGTGCAGCAGAGGCAGTCCGGTGATGGCCATCGGCAATGTAAGTATACGGAATCTCATCACGGAAAATCGTTTCAATCCTGTTGATAGTGGCGGGATCAGCAATGACCCAGAACTGATGCCTGATACCGTCAACAGCCACAAAATCATATTCAGGCAACTGCTTTACGGCAGATCGTATGATGGTGTCGATTTCTTTGTGATCGCGAAAAGCAAAAAATACAGGTTCGCTGTTGAAACGGGTCACACGGATATGTGTTTTCCGGTCTATTTCTTTCTCAATCCGTGTGAGTTCATGTTTACGAATCACGTTGTTGAGATAATCATTCACCGAAGCGCAGGCAACAATGCCGTATTGTGTTTTTCCCCAAAAGGTCTGCGCATATATATACAGGCATGGCGTCACATCCTGTTTTAGTATTCCTGTGTCAATCCAGTTTTGCAGCGTATCTTTAGCCTTATTATAAATGGCCGGTGAATAATGGTCAAACTCTTCCGGAAAGTCAATCTCTGATTTAATGACATGATAAAACGAGTAATTGTTGTCTCCGGCTTCCAAACGGGCTTCTTCGGATGAGAGTACATCATAAGGCCGGCTGGCCATTGACTTAGCCAGGTCCTTCGGGGGTCTATATCCCCTGAATGATTTGATAACTGTCATGTTGAAAATAATAATACCATGAATGAAATCATAACTATATAGGGTTAGTTCACCCGGAAAGTCGTATCACCTTTTTGTATAAATGCAACAATTTGCCTTGCTGCAGCAAGACCTGCATTTATATTTGCCTCTTCCGTCTGTGCCCCCATCTTTTTGGGCGTAGCAAAATATCGTGTGGCAAACTCTGTCTTGATTTGTGCTTCACAATCGGGGGCAACATCGGTGACATACCGAAAATCTTTTCGCCCGGCAAATATTTTCAACAGCGAAGGTTCGTGCATGATTTCTTTTCGGGCAGCATTAACGATGGTCGCTCCTTCCGGCATCGTTGCCATGAGTTCAAAATTGATGGATTCTCTGGTCTCTTTGTTAGCCGGCAGGTTAATTGACACATACTGGCACTTGCTGTAAAGCTCCTGTATCGAATCCACAGCTTTCACACCATCCTGTTCAATAACTGTCTTAGCCAGAAACGGATCGTAAGCGTATACATCCATTCCCATGCCCTTGGCAATTGAACCGATCAGACGGCCAACATGCCCGTATGCATGGACACCCATGGTTTTACCACGCAGTTCAATACCGGCTGAGCCATTGTAGAAGTTTCGATTCAGGTATATAAGCATACCGATTGAAAGTTCAGCCACAGCATTGGCATTTTGCCCGGGTGTGTTCATTACCACGATTCCTTTTGCTGTTGACGCCTTCAAGTCAATATTGTCATACCCTGCACCTGCCCTCACGACGATTTTTAGCTTCCCGGCAGCCTGAATTACTGCTTCGTCAACGATATCGCTGCGCACGATCAGGGCATCGGCATCCTTAACAGCTTCCAGCAGCTGTTCTTTCGCTGTATATTTTTCCAGCATCTTTAATTCAAAGCCGGCTTTGGTGACAATATCATGAATTCCATTTACTGCAGTTTTAGCAAATGGTTTTTCAGTTGCAACAAGTATGGTTGTCATGTCTTTTGAATTAATAAATTAAAACGAATGCATCAAATTAACAAGTTACTATAAGATCTATGCTTGTTTCTCGAAATCTTTCATGGCTGCAACCAGTGCCTGGATACCTTCCAACGGCATGGCGTTGTATATGGAAGCCCTGAAGCCTCCCACAGACCGGTGTCCCTTTATGCCAACCAAACCGCGTGATGAGGCAAGCTCCTGGAATTTGGCTTCCAGGTCTTTATATTCCTCTTTCATAACAAAGGTCACATTCATGATGGAACGATCTTCAGCATCGACAACATTGGAAACAAAATATTGGTTTCGTTCGATTTCGTCATACAGAATTCTTGCCTTTTCAAGATTAATCTTGTGAATTGCATTGACGCCGCCAAGCTCTTTCAGCCAGATGAGCGTTTGCAGGCAGGCATAAACAGCAAGACATGGAGGTGTATTATAAAGCGAATTGTTTTCAACATGGGTCTTATAGCTAAACATAGTTGGCATCGGCCTTACCACTTTTTCCAGCATACTGTTCCTGATTATAGTAACAGCAACACCTGCAGGGCCAAGATTTTTCTGCGCTCCGGCATAAATCAGACCATATTTCGAAATATCCAAGGGTCGACTCAGAATATCGGAAGAGGTATCGGCAATCAGCGGTATGGGAGAATCCATATCCTTCTTTATTTCAGTTCCATAGATCGTGTTATTGGTGGTGATATGAAAATAGTCAGCGTCTGCCGGTATGGTGTAATTCTTCGGAATGTGATTGTAGTTAGCATCCTTTGATGAGGCAACAACATTCACTTCACCAAGCAGTTTAGCTTCCTTGATGGCCTTGGATGCCCAGGATCCGGAATCAAGATAGGCAGCCTTTTTATTCAGGAAGTTATAAGGAATCATAGAAAACTGAAGGCTTGCACCACCATGTAAAAACAATACCGAATATCCCTCGGGAACGGACAGGATTTCTTTCATCAGCTCCACGGCTTTATTCAGAATTGCTTCGAAATCTTTGCTTCGATGTGAAATCTCCATAACAGACAATCCACTTCCGTCAAGGTTAAGAATAGCTTCAGCAGTATTTTTTACTGTGAACTCAGGAAGTATTGAGGGACCGGGATTAAAATTATATTTTTTCATAGGTGGATTTTTATTTGTTAAACAATTAACAACTATTTTTTTCAAATATAAAGATTTTCATATTTCTTTAGATAAAAATTAATCTAAAATAAGTGCTTTACTTACGAACAGTCTTTTCACCGATCATTGTCAGTGAAATCATCTATTTTTGTCAGATAATTTTCTTTTAATACCGGGATGATCCTGGTTACATTCATTGTATGACAGTATTCCAGGACATCATCGAGCCCTTTTTCTTTAAGTCGGTGACGCTGGGCAGCTTTGTCAATATATTTCATGATATTCTGACGGGCCATGTTCCACAGGTCTATGGCTGCATGGGCTGAATCGCAGATCGTAAAATAGTTATCATCCTGCAACACCGATTCAGCCAGGGCACCAGCAAAAAGCGTATCTTCCAGGTTGAATTTGTTTTTCCAGCCAGCACACAATATCACCAGGTCATGTGCTTCGGTTTTCACATAGTCACCAACGGCATCAAGGTTAAGGTAACCTCCTATAAGCACCCGGTAGCTGTTTCTTGCCATTGTAATACAATTGGTTCCGTTGGTTGTTGAATATACGATTTCTTTGTCCTGTATTACTTCCTTCTGAAAATTATAAGGTGAATTTCCAAAGTCAGCAAAATCTCTTACAATTCCGTCACGCTCAGCGGCCACCATGTATCCTTTTTCCTTATAAACCTTTGCTTCATCGAGGGTGGCTACCGGAATTATTTTTTTAGCACCGTGTATAAAAGCTGTGATAATAGCCGAAGTAGCCCTGAGAATATCAACAACCACAACAATGGCATCATCATTCCTGAATTCCGGAAAAACAGAAGGTGATAGACAAACTTCAACTTTTCTTTTAACAGACTTCATCCGATACAATAATAACGAACAAACTGGATCTTAATACTTATCAGCTGCTTTTATAAAAGGGCATTTTTACAACACGGGCCTTCAACAGCTTATCTCTTATGTTGATATGCAGAACCGTCCCGGCCTGTGCATAAGCAGTCTTCACATATCCCATGCCGATTCCCACCTTCAGTGAAGGCGCCATGGTGCCGGATGTAACTTCCCCGATAGGGGATCCGTTTTCATCTGTAATCGGATACAGATGACGCGGTATACCTCTGTCTACCATTTCAAAACCAATCAGTTTTCTTGTTACACCCTTTTTCTTCTGTTCGAGCAGGCATTCCCTGTCGATAAAATGCTTGCCTTCTGTAAATTTCGTGATCCATCCCAATCCGGCTTCAATGGGGGAGGTTGTATCGTCGATATCATTTCCATACAGGCAATAACCCATCTCGAGTCTCAGGGTATCTCGGGCAGCCAGTCCCACAGGTCGTATTCCATATTCCTTACCGGCACTAAAAACGGCATCCCATACCGGAAGCGCATCATAATTATGAATGTATAGTTCAAATCCACCGGCACCCGTATAACCAGTGGCAGCAATAATAATATTGCTGACACCCGCGATGGAACCAGTAACGAATGTAAAAGGCTGAATCGTGAAAAGATTCGTGTCGGTCAGTGGCTGCAATACTTTTGCTGCAAAAGGCCCCTGAACAGCTAACTGCGATATTTTATCCGAAGCATTTTCAAGTTCGGCTCCGGGTGAATTCTGAGCATTGATCCAACTCCAGTCTTTTTCAATATTGGCAGCGTTAACCACAAGTAAATACTTTTCTTTTTCATACTGATAGATGATCAGATCATCCACAATACCTCCCTTTCCATTAGGGAAACACGTATATTGAGCCTTTCCGGGTGACAGAGCCGAAATGTCGTTGGTGGTTACTTTTTGTAATAATGTGAATGCATTGGGACCTTTGACCCAGAATTCACCCATATGTGAAACATCAAAGACACCTACAGCATTTCGGACGTTAAGATGTTCTGCTGTAATACCGGCATATTCGAGAGGCATCTCAAATCCGGCAAATTCAATCATTCGTGCATTCCATTCAAGGTGTTTTGGATAAAATACAGTTCTTTTCATTATCAGAAGTTAATAGTTAGTAGTTAGTAGCTAGTTAATATGAATTGTTCACTTTTCACTATTAGTTTTTCACTGTTCACTGTTCAGGGTTTCACTTTCCCACAATCTTAAATTCCACTCTTCTGTTTTGTGATCTCCCCTCAGGAGTGCTGTTTGAAGCTACAGGCTGGGTAAATCCATAACCTTTATATTCGAGCCGAATGATATCAATACCCCGGCTTACAAGGTAATCAACAACAGCCCTTGCACGGTCCTCAGAAAGCTTCTGGTTTGCTTTTGCGGAACCCACATTATCGGTATGGCCGGATATCTCAATACGCAAGCCAGGCGTAGATTTCATAAGCAATACAACATTATCGAGCTGTATATAGGATTCTGTTTTCAGGGTTGATTTGCCAAATTCGAAGAATATATTCTTCAGGATCATCTTGGCACCGATCTCAATGGGTTCGAGTTTGAAATTCCTGACGATTTCCTTCCGGTAACTTTCCTTTGAAAGATCCAATATGTCAAGATACAGCATATAATTACGAGCGACAATTTCAACACCATATTGCTTGGGTTGCGGAATCCTGATAAAATAATTCCCGCCTGTATCGGATGTTGTTGTTGCAACCACCCTGCTAATTTCCGCATCAATAATATCCATTTTTGCGAATACCGGTTGTTGATTTTCCGAGTCGGTAATGGTACCTTTCATCAGCAAGGTCGTATCCACTTCAAATTTAGCCGGAACAACTAAAAACGCGTTTTCTGGGGGTGGTATTAATCCCCTTACCAGCATTTCAGCCTCCGGGAATATGATTTCTTTCTCAGCTCCCAGAAAAACCACCTTATACAGATCCTTACCTCCGGTTCCTTTTTCGAGGATGGTAGAATAATAAGCGCTCTTGGTTTTAGATGTAGGAAAATAGAACAGGTCATCGTCGGGTGTATTAATCGGATAACCGAGATTTTCCGGGATAGTCCACATGTCCCCTGCCATCAGTTCCGAATAGAAAATGTCATAGCCACCCATGGATTTGTGGCCCCTTGAGCTGAAATACAACATACTGTCATTTTCAGAAAGTCTGACAGCCGCTTCATCGTATTTTGAGTTAATAATGGCACCAAAATTCCGGGGCTCATCCCATTTGCCGTTTGGCAGTTTTTTAGCAATATAAATATCGGTTCCTCCCAATGTTGTTTTATGATCATCGGATATGAAATACATAGTATTTCCATCACGTGTCAGGCAAAGAGATGTTTCACGTGATTTCGAATTGATTTTGCCTTTAACAGGTTTTGGCTTTGACCACGACTCAGCCAGGTACTCGCTTATACGGATATCACCCGAATTCTTGTGTCCGTCAAAGAGGTACATCCGCTTATTATCAGACGATAACGCAACCGCTGCGTTATTTGTTTTGTTAACCTTCGGATTCAGGGGTTCTCCCACCCGATGAGCAACAGACCATCTGCCGCTATCATAACGGGTAATAAAGATGTCTTCATAATATTTATTATCGAATGCATTCCTCCGGCTTTTTTCATTCTGCATCCGGCGTGATGTAAAATACATACAATTCTCATCTGCCGTTAGCAAGGGATTATAGTCATCTTCTTCGGAATTAACGGTTTGTCCCAGGTTGTTGATAACTACCCGTAGCGGTTTTGATACAAGGTCTTTGCCGTTGCGGCATTGTTCAATAAGCCGGTTGACACGACTGACAACTCCTGCTGATCTTTTTTCCGAAGAGATACGGTTGATGAAATCGGTATAATAGGAAATTGCTTTGTCAAATTCAAAAGTATAGTGATAAGCACGTCCCAGCAAGTATTTAATATCAGGAGCTACAGCCGGATCAATATGTGCAGCTTTGGAAAGGTATTTAATGGATTCGAATTTCTCATCGGTAAACAGGTAGCACAGGCCAATATTGTAGTTTAAAGCTGCATTATTGGGATTGTATCGATATGCTTTAAGATAATGCTTACGGGCCTCCCGGATGGTACCCAGACCGTCATCAAACAATTTGTTCGCTTCCTTTATCGATTTCCAGGCCTCCTTAAGGCCCTCATCAACGATCTTGAATTCTCTCTTTTTAACAGTAAGCCGTTGCTGGGCATCCAAGCCGGAGGCCATGAATACCAACAGAAGTAATAGCGAAAGAAATTTCATAAGAGGCAGGTATTTACGGTTTTCGACATTCTTTTAAAAATTCCCCGGAAGCTTCAATTCCCAGCGTGGCAGCCATTTGCCAGTCACTGCATGCCCCTTCGAGATCGCCACTTAGTTCCAAAAGCAATCCCCGGTCCAAATAAGCTTCTCCCATATCCGGATACAGTGTTATGGCCCGGTCAAAATATTCCTTAGCTTTATCAAGTTCATTCAATTTCAGATGAACATTTCCCATTCCGCACAATGCAAATCCATCAGAAGGAAAACGCGAAATCATTTTCTCAAAATCCTGACGGGCCAGTTCAATATTACCATTAATCAGGTGAACTTCACCACGATAATTAAATACTTCGGATAACGTCGAGTCCAATCGAAGTGCCTCATTAAAATCGTATAAGGCTCCCTGGTAATCACCGATTTTCTTTTTTGCATTTCCCATATTGACATAAGCAATGGCAAAGCGGGAATCAAAGTTTGCAGCAACTTTAAAATCGTATATAGCTCCCTGGTAATCCTCTCCCTGATAACGTGCTGTTCCCCTGTCATGATAAGCATTAACATAATTAGGCTTTTTCTCAATAGCCATATTGAAATCGTAAATTGCATCCTGGGGATATCCTTTCATCAATTTAAAAAGACCCCTGTAATAGTACGTTAATGCATCCGTATAACCCAGCTGAATGGCTTTATCAAGATCAGTTCCCTTTACCTTTCCGGTATCCACTGCAAAGGCAATAAAAGCCCTGAAAAAATAAGCCTCGCCCAGAAATGAATTGAGTTCAATTGCCATATCAACATCTGCCGATGCATTCTGGTAATCCCCCAATTGATATTTTACTCGTGAGCGCAAAACATATGCTTCGGCAAAAGCAGGATCAGCCTTTACCGCTTCATCAAGTTCTGCCAGTGCCTGTTGGTATTCCTTTTGAGTAATTTTATCAACACCCCGGTTATACGCCTGTTCTGCCTTTTTCCGGTCACCTGAAGTCAGTGTTTGTTGACTTTCTTGTGCTTTTGCAGGGGCAAAAAGCCAGAGGCTAATAAGGATCAACCAAAATTTAACTTTTATATCCATATTCAGGTTATTGTTTTCGTTGTATAAGTTTCTTCCTTCTATTCGATATTAAAAGTAAAAAAATTAGTTTATATTTATAGAAATTTCTTATTTTACCTTCAATTTTAATTAACCAATGCAATTGTATGAAGGCTGATCTGACATATCTTCGTGAAATGTCGGGAGGGAACAAGGATCTGATCAAAGAGATGATAACTATTTTTAACACCCAGGTTGAAGAGTTTTCACGGGATCTGGAAAATCACCTGGAAAGGAAAGAATACGAGCTGCTTGGCAAACTTGCACATAAGGCGAAATCTTCGATATCCATCATGGGTCTGAATGATCTGGCAAAAGAACTGAAGAAATTGGAAAATCTTGCCAAAGAAAGAAAAGATACCGATAAATATGCAGGTATTGTTTCGTTTTTCAAAAAAGAAACACAATCAGCTGTTCAGGAATTAAATAACGTTTTGCAAAAAATTGACAATTATTTTTAATTGATAAACCATGCTGAAAACGGATAAAATAAATAATGTTGTCATTGTAAGATTTGACAATATTGATAGGTTCAACGCGTTGATTTCAGAACCAGTTAAAGAAGATCTGAAAAGTTTGTTTAACAAACCGGATACCAGGCTGATATTGAATCTCGAAGGGATCCGGTTCATTGATAGTTCAGGTTTCGGTGTTTTCCTTTCCATTCTGAAGACAGCCAACAACAACCATGGCCAGTTCAAGCTGTGCAACATTGAATCTGAAGTTATGGAACTTTTCAGGCTGCTGCAACTGCATAATGTATTTGAAATTCATAAGAACCTGGAGGATTGCATTAAAAGCTTCAATTGAGAAGCTGACTTTACGATTTCGCTTCCAGGTTTTGAAAAACCAACGAATCTTTCTTGCAGTCGATAACGATTGTATTTTCTTTCACTACCAAGCCGGCAAGAATAGCCCGGGATAATTCATTTACAATATTCTTTTCCAATATTCTTTTAATCGGTCTGGCTCCATATTGCGGATCATAGCCTCGGTCAGCAATCCATTGAATGGCCTCCTCGGTGATTTCAACAGTGATTTCATTTTCCATGAGCATTTTAGCTATCCGGCGGAATTGCAAACGTATTATATCTTTTATTTCCTCTTTCGTAAGCGGGACAAACATGATGAGGTCGTCGATACGGTTTAGAAATTCAGGCCGGATTATGGTTTTGAGCAGTTCAAATACCTGGTTTTTTGTTTTCTCAAGGATTTCCGGTCGGTTTTTATCGGTTAGTCTTGCCATATTTTCCTGGATCAGGTGCGAACCTACATTGGATGTCATAATGATTATGGTGTTCTTGAAATTTACCACCCTTCCCTTATTATCCGTGAGTCTGCCATCATCCAGTACCTGCAGCAATACATTAAAAACATCGGGGTGGGCTTTCTCAATTTCATCCAGCAGTACAACCGAATAAGGTTTCCTCCGGATAGACTCAGTCAGCTGGCCTCCTTCCTCATAACCCACGTAACCCGGCGGTGCACCCACCAGCCGTGAAACCGTATGCCTTTCCTGATATTCTGACATATCAATACGTGTTATCAGGTTCTCATCATCAAAAAGATATTCTGCAAGAGCCTTTGCCAGTTCTGTTTTACCAACTCCCGTTGTGCCCATGAACAGAAATGATCCAACCGGTCTTTTTGCATCATGCAATCCGGCCCTGCTTCGTCTCACTGCATCCGCCACGGCTGTGATAGCTTCGTCCTGCCCTATTATTCTTTTGTGTAATTCCTCTTCAAGATTGAGCAGTTTCTCACGTTCTCCCTGCAACATTTTTTGTACCGGAATACCGGTCCACTTGGAAACAATTTCTGCAATATCATCAGCCGTTACTTCTTCTTTTATCAGTGCTGAATCTGCCTGCATGGCGCGAAGTTTATTATTCAGTTCATCAAGGCTTGCCTCTGTTTCCTTAATACGTCCATACCTGATTTCAGCAACCTTTCCGTAGTCGCCCTGCCGTTCAGCCTGTTCAGCCTCAATTTTCAGGTTCTCAATCAGCTGTTTATGTTGCTGGATCCTGGAGATTATCTCTTTCTCTGACTGCCACCTGGCCCGCAGTTCTTTTCTTTCTTCATTGAGATTTTCAATTTCCAGGCTGATTTCTTTAATTCGAGTATTATCACCTTCACGCTTTACGCCTTCACGTTCGATTTCCAACTGCTGAATTCTCCGCTCCAGGGTATCAATTTCTTCCGGCACGGAATCCATTTCCAGACGCATGCACGAAGCTGCTTCATCGATAAGGTCAATGGCTTTATCCGGTAAATGCCTTGTGGTAATATAGCGGTGAGATAATTCTACTGCAGCTACCAGTGCTTCATTCTTAATGCGCACCTTATGATGGTTTTCATATCTTTCCCGTAAGCCTCTGAGAATCGCAATAGCACTGGACACATCGGGTTCATCCACCATAACAATCTGGAACCGCCGTTCAAGTGCCTTATCTTTTTCAACATATTTCTGGTATTCATCGAGGGTGGTTGCGCCAACCGCCCGCAGTTCACCCCTTGCCAGTGCAGGTTTAAGAATATTGGCAGCATCCATGGCACCTTCACCTTTGCCGGCACCAACCAGCGTATGTATTTCATCAATAAACAGTATGATTTCACCATTTGATGCAATGACTTCTTTAATAACAGCCTTGAGACGTTCTTCAAATTCCCCTTTATATTTTGCACCTGCAATAAGTGCTCCCATATCCAGGGAATAAACCTGTTTACTCTTAAGGGTTTCCGGAACATCACCAGCAACGATCCGGTGGGCAAGCCCTTCAGCAATAGCTGTTTTACCAACACCAGCTTCTCCTATAAGCACAGGATTATTTTTTGTACGCCGTGATAAAATCTGCAGTATCCTTCTGATTTCATCATCGCGACCAATGACCGGATCAAGCTTACCGTTTCTCGCCTGATCATTAAGATTGATGGCATAACGGTTCAGCGCATTGAATGTATCTTCAGCACTTTGACTTTGCACTTTTGAACCCTTCCTCAATTCCTTAACCGCTGCCTTGAGATCTTTCTCATTGATACCAAAGTCCTTCATCATTTTCGAAACCTCATCTCCCGACATCAGTAATCCAACTACAATGGCTTCAATGGAGACGAACTGATCCCCCGATTCCTTTGAAAAGTCAAATGCCTTTTGCAGGGCTTTATTAGCAGCAGCAGACAAGTATTGTTCACCACCACTTACTTTTGGATAGAATTGGAGGATCCGGTCCAGTATCCGTTGTAAATCATTGTCATTAACACCCATCTTTTTCATCAGAAAACTCATGATGTTCTCCCCCTGGACAATACTGCCTTTAAGCAGATGTCCTGTTTCAACAGCCTGATGCATATATCCCTGCGCAATGGTAAACGCTTGCTGGATTGCTTCCTGCGCCTTAATGGTAAAATTGTTAAAGTCCATTTTTACATTCCTTTCACTGCCTCATAGTCATCAAATAATTTACCAGTTTTTAAATCTTCTTTCTATACGACACTATGGCCAAAAATACAAACAAAATGTGCCAGATTGTCGTACAGCCTGCTATTTTTTCAGCATCCGTATTAAACTGTAAACAGGAATAATCCCTATAGGATTATGTAACCTCTCGTGTTTTATTTCGTAATATTGACTGAACCAAACATTTAAACAACCGAGTACTACTTCAGCCTAAAACATGAGTGAACAGATACTTAAGGCATTAATGGAATTGTTTGCAATCATTGCCAGGCCAGACAGCAATGGCAATGACAGGCGTTCTGTTGTTGAATCATTCCTCATCCGTCAGTTAAATCAGGAACTTGTAAGTGATTACCTCGATGTTTTTGATGCCTATTACAGCAAACATCAGGCTCTTCAGGTGGAACGAGGTGAACGGCGTATCGGACCCGATTCGGTTAAAATCCTGCGAATCTGTTACGACATAAACAAAGAACTTACTCAGAAACAAAAATTCATTGTTCTTGTTCAGTTACTGGAATTTGTCAAACGTGATAAGGATGAGATCAGTGAACAGGAAATGGAATTTATTGAAGTAGTGGCCGATTCATTTAACGTTACAAAAGAAGAACAAGGACTGCTGAAGAACTTCACAACGAACTCATTCATGAATATCCCTGAAAATCATGAATTACTGGTAGTAAATAACAAAAAAGGGCCGGTTGAGGGTGATTATAAGCACATGTATTCTGAATTTCTCGATGGTCATTTATGGATCATCCATATGGCAACGGCAAACATATATTTTCTGAGATACATCGGGGAAAATGAAATGTATCTGAACGGCCAGATTTTGCAGCAGGATAAAGTATATGTACTGAATCCGGGAACATCAATACGAAATCACCTGATAAAACCACTTTATTTCAGCGATATTGTCAATAAGTTCAGGGAAGATCAGGAGCAACAACGCATTGTATTTGAAGTCGACTCAATAAGTTATAAATTCAAGACCGGGAAGACGGGTCTTTATCCGTTGAGTTTTAAGGAAGAATCGGGTCGGCTCATTGGAATTATGGGAGCAAGCGGTGCCGGCAAATCAACCCTTTTAAATGTATTGAATGGTTCAACTCCGCCAACCACCGGTTCAGTATTAATCAACGGCAACAATATCTATACGGATAAAGAAAAGACCAAGGGACTTATCGGACATGTTTCCCAGGATGACCTTCTGATTGAAGAACTTACAGTTTTTGACAATTTGTATTATAATGCCAAGTTGTGCTTTGATAATTATTCAAAGAAAGAACTGGTATATGCTGTAGATAATATGCTTCATAACCTGGGATTGTTTGAAATAAAGGATATACAGGTTGGAACTCCATTAAACAAGAAAATCAGCGGAGGGCAGCGAAAAAGACTAAATATTGCGCTGGAGCTGATACGGGAACCGGCGGTACTGTTCCTTGATGAACCGACATCAGGTCTTTCTTCGAGGGATTCCGAAAACATAATGGACCTTTTAAAGGATCTTACTTTAAAAGGCAAACTGGTTTTTGTGGTCATTCATCAACCTTCGTCGGACATATTTAAAATGTTTGACAATTTATTATTCCTCGACACCGGTGGGTATTTAATTTACAATGGTAATCCTATCGATTCCATCATGTATTTTAAATCGAGGGTACACCATGCCAACTGGTCTGAAAGTGAATGTCACATATGCGGTAATGTCAATCCTGAACAGATCTTTAATATTGTTGAGTCGGTCGTCATTGACGAGTACGGAAAAGAAACGCATACACGGAAAATATCTCCGAAGGAATGGAACAGAATTTATAATGATTCTGCACATCCGGAAGAGCACAATATTAAACCGGCCACCGAACTGCCCTCGATTTTCTTTAAAGTGCCGAATAAACTTAATCAATTTCTCGTTTTCGTTAAACGTGATGTACTGGCCAAGCTTGCCAATACGCAATACCTGGTAATTACTTTTCTCGAGGCACCGGTTCTGGCTTTGATCCTGTCATACATTATTAAATATTATAATGTAAGCGAAACTGAAGCCAACACATATTCTTTTATTGAGAATAGCAATCTTCCGGTATATCTTTTTATGGCAGTTATCATAGCCATTTTTATAGGACTGACCCTGAGTTCTGAGGAGATTATCAAAGACCGCAAGATCCTTAAAAGGGAAGCTTTTCTGAACCTCAGCTGGGGCAGTTACCTTTTTTCGAAAGCTGCTGTAATGTTTGTCATTTCAGCCATCCAGGCTTTAACCTTTGTGATGGTTGGTAATAGCATTATTGAAATCAAAGGCATGTTCTTTCGATACTGGATACTGCTTTTCAGCGCCTGGGCTTCCTCCAATATAATGGGGTTGCTTATCTCCGACAGCTTTAAAACGGTTGTTACCATTTATATCCTGATTCCTTTTCTGGTTATCCCTCAGATCATGCTTAGCGGCGTTATGGTTAAATACGAAAAACTGAATCCCAACATATCCTCACCGGATAAAATTCCCTGGTACGGAGAAGCCATGACTGCCCGCTGGGGTTACGAAGCTCTTGCCGTAAACCAGTTTATGGAAAATGACTATGATAAAATCTTTTACACAGAAAACAGGGTGATGAGCATGGCTGAATACAAAAAGAATTACTGGATAAAAAACCTTCAGAACAAGATTGATTACCTCAGACGCAATTACAGTAATACAAACATGCAGGAAAAAAATGAAAGTTCGCTCAAACTTTTGCGCAATGAGTTAAAAAAAGAAATTATCCTGTTGAAATCCATTAATAATAAATCGATCCAGAATATCGATCCGACTTTTCTCGACAGTTTGCAACCCGGCAGCGTAAATTTGAAGATTCTGACCAAGACGGATTCATTAACACGTTTTATCAATCGGGTTTACATTAAAATATATAATGATGCCAATGACAAAAGAGATAGCCGGATCCGTAATATGCAGAAAACACCTGAAGAAAAAGCCATGTTCCAGGAATTGAAAAGAAACCATCATAATGATGAGCTTACAGAATTTGTCGAAAATAATAATGAAATTGTCCGCATCATAGAATACAAAGGAAAGTTGATCCAGAAAATTGATCCGATCTATATGGTACCGGACAATAAATTCCTCAAGGCACACTTCTATGCTCCGCACAAAAGATTCTTCGGGAAGTTATACGATACATTCTGGGTCAATACAATCGTTATCTGGGTATTTTCAGTTATTTTATTTATTATTCTCTATTACAGAGGATTAAAAGGAGTTTTGGATTTCTTTGAACAGCTCAGTGAGCGGTGGAAAAAGAATAGCGAAAAATAAGTTCAATACATTCGGGTATAAAAAAAGCTCCAAAAAACATGGAGCTTTCTTATTTACTATACTTCAGGTTATCAGTCAACTATTTCGATCATTTTAAAGGGTACACGAATAATAGACTCATAGTCTTCCCCGGCCTCCAGCATATCTTCATCATCCTCTTCGTAATACCAGTTAATAATGACATCATTCTTGGCTTTGTGTATAGCTTCGAGCTTCTTAAATACATCAAGTATGCACTTTGATGAACTTGTATTAAAATATTCCAGTTGCACATCCACCTGGGTTCTTTTTAACGGATTTTTCGCATAGTCTTCAAGCCAGTCCACCAATGGTTTGTAAAATTCGATGGAATTCTCGGGAATTGATCTTCCTTTAATCTCCATTATACCAGCTTCCCTGTCAAATTTAACGGATGGTGTTTTTGGAGTACCCTCTATGTTAATTGGTTCCATGATATGTTTGCAATGTATTAAAAACTACAACCTCAGATACGAATAGTTAAATTGAAAAAATAGTAGTTGTTATTATAATTATAAAAAGCATATTCGAGCTTATTACCTGTTTTGCGGGCAATATCTACCAATCCAAGACCACCACCACCTTTGGCGGACAATTTCTGATGATTAAGGATGAATTTATACATATCCTTCAGTTCATCCCGGGTAAGTGAGTTGATTTTATCAATTTTTTCCTTCAGGAATTTTATTTTTGTGGAATTGACAAAATTTCCGGTTGTTACCTTATAGAGACCATTTTCTTTTTCAACAACAAGAATACCAAATTTCGGATCGAGGTTTTCCGTAATTCCTTCATGATATTCTTCGATATGGTGAAAAAGGTTTTGCATACTTTCCACCAGAACGTTATAAATTTTTTTTCGGGTTTTGCTTTCTTCATTGGCTTCTTCAAGCTTCTTCTCAACGCCTTCGAGTACATCGTTGATAAGATCAGAAGTAATACTTCCCTTATAGGCAAGAATTACATTTCCCTTGCTCAGATCACTATAATAATCCTTCAAATTAAAGCTCATAGAAGCCTTTATTCGCTATTATCTGGAATAATTGATTAACTGACAAATATATAAAAAATATTCTCTTTTAAAAATCTGCTATTATTATTCTTTCTTTTTTTTATCAGAGTTGTCAAATAATACTTATAATCTGTTGATTTAAATATAGCTATTTTTCACAAATTAATTTTTTATTATTCCATTTTTTTCCAAATACCTTATTAAAACCATTAATTTCCTCAGATTTTTGTGATCCTATGCTTACGCGATCCCGGGTACAAACCATAATGGTTGAATTTACACTCCAGCTGGCCATTAAATAAGGTAATGCGTTTATCGGGATGTAATCCGATATGCTTAAAGGCATCCGGATTACTGCTAAGAATCCAGGCATTGAATCCCTGGAAGTTATTTTTAAGGGTATTGCCAATTGTCTTGTATAACAGGTTCAGGTCATCCTGCTTTAATCTCTCACCATAAGGAGGATTCATTACTATAATGCCATGATCAGCGGGCTTTTTGGCAGCTACTATATCGCAGACTTCAAACTTTATATAATCCTTTAATTGTGCTGCTTCAGCATTTTTTCTGGAGAAACGGATGGCTTCAGGAGTATTATCCAATCCATACGATAAAAAGGCAGGATTAAAGGATGGTGGATATTCCGACCGTATTTTCTTAAGAATGTCATAACGGAAGTCCGGCCAATGCTGAAATCCGAACTCTTTCCGGTAATAACCGGGAGGTATTTTATGAGCAATTAAAGCCGCTTCTATGGGCAGTGTGCCGGAACCGCACATGAGATCAACAAAGGGAGAGTCTCCCTTCCATCCGGTCAGCATAATCATACCGGCAGCCAGTACTTCACTGAGATTCGCTATTCCCTGACTGATACGGTATCCCCTTTTATGCAGCGAATCTCCTGAACTGTCCAGCGATATGGTAAGTTTTTTTTCAGCAATGTGAATATTAATCCGGAGATGAGGATTATTAAGATCAACCGATGGTCGCATGCCATAACGATCCCTGAACTGATCAACTACAGCATCCTTAACCTTCTGTGCTACATAGTGAGAATGAGTAAAATGCTTCGATTTAACAGTAGCATCAACCGCCAGTGTTCCCTTTTTATCGAGAAAATCGCTCCAGGAAACAATCCGTACAGCCTCATATAGCTCATGTTCATCAGAAACCTGCAACGATGCAACCGGTTTCAGGATTCTCAGAGCCGTTCTTAGGCAATAATTGGAACGATAAAGGAGGGCGGTATCTCCCCTGTAACTGACAGCACGGTTTAGTATTTTTATATCATCCGCCCCGATTCCGGCAAGTTCTTGTGCCAGAATATCTTCAAGGCCATATGTAGTCTTAGCTACGATCTCATAATCCTTTTTATTTCCACCTTTTATCATATGCCGGCAGTTCAGTTCTTTTTTTTCAGCCCGGATTCAACAGCTTTAATACCATTCCGTCTTCATATTTCGACTTTACGCTGAACAATGGCATAAAAGTAATCCAGTCTTTCGATTTTCTGATGATAAACCTGAAAAAGTTCTTTCCGCACAATACCGTTATGACCAGACGCATAAAGGGTGAATAAGCATCACCAGGGTTTTTTTCATTTAAAATAATCTTTAATGGCAGGCAAGGTATAAATAAAAAACAAAACCACTGCAATGGAAGGCCTTTATATAACGAAACCAAACCGGATAAGGTCCCCAGAATTTCAAGATATTGGATTTATGAATACTGAATACAATGAAATAATTCTAATATGAAACAGGCATTTACAGGCGAACCTTGCTTTCTTATGGTACCTGTTCATCATTGCCGGCTAATAAGCTTACTTCATAGAGATCCCAATTCTTTAAAATGGAAAGAGCAGTACGGAATTTTGCATCTTCTTCGTTGACGATTTCGAAAAATTCGCTTGAGGACCAAAGGTCACGTGCAATATAGCCTTTGGTGAGTGTCTTGATTTGTTTTTCTGAAACAGCAAATTGCGAAGGATCTTCAGGTAAGCCCTGTTCCTTTGCATAAGCAATTAAGCTGTTCATTATTTTTGTATCTACTGCAAATTTTGATTTAAAATCATCAATGTTCGGGAATCGTCGTAATAATTCATTCCGATGCTGGTCAACATAATTTAAAACGAACTGGTTAAGTATTCCCAGCCGTATAAGATCACGGTAATAAACACTATAATAAGATGTGTCCATTGGAACAAACAAGTCCGGCATAATACCTCCTCCACCGTATACCAAACGCGTATTTTTTAATGTATAGTATTTCAGTGAGTCAGGAAGCTGAATGCTGTCGGAAGAAATAAACTCACCATGATTATACCGACGGCTGATTTCCATATCGTATTCATCTTTTCCCTTATCATAGGGTTTCTGTATCAGTCTGCCGGTGGGTGTATAATACCTCGCTATAGTAAGTCGTATCTCAGACTGGTCAGGCAAGGGGCATCGCCGTTGTACCAATCCCTTGCCAAAAGACCTTCTTCCGATGATGATCCCCCGGTCCCAATCCTGGATAGCACCCGATACGATCTCGCTTGCAGAAGCCGAGCCCTCATCAATAAGTACCACGAGTTTCCCTTTCTCAAATTCCCCTTCTTTTGTCGCATAGTATTCCCTTTTGGGATTATTAACACCCTCAGTATATACAATAAGTCTTCCATTTTCCAGAAACTGATCGGCCAATTCAGTGGCAATTTCGAGATATCCGCCTCCATTACCGGTTAGGTCAAGGATCAGGTCGGTAACATTATCTTTTTTAAGAGAATTCACTGCAGTTTTAAATTCATCAATCGTCGTAAGTGAAAAGCGGTTAATCTTAATATATCCGGTTTTATCGTCAACCTTATAGCTTGCATCAATACTGAAAATGGGAATTTTATCGCGAACAATATCAAAGTCAAGTAACTGGATCATACTACGACGCAATACCGTAACGTTAACGCGGGTTCCTTTCTTTCCTCGCAACAACTCAAACACTCTTTCATTCGTGATTCCTATGCCGGCAACGTTATTGCCATCCACCTTTACAATCCGGTCACCTGCGAGTATACCGACCCTCTCAGAAGGCCCCCCTGAAATAGGGGAAATAACGAATATGGTATCCTCCAGAATATTAAACGAAATACCAATACCTTCAAAATTTCCCTGCAAGGGTTCGTTCATTTTATCCACCTCATCTTTTGTAAGATAAGAAGAATGTGGATCGAGTTCTTTCAACAATTGAATTATAGCTCTTTCTACCAGTCTTTCCTGGCTTACCGTATCAACATAATAATTATCGATCCATTCCAGTACTTTTCCGAATTTAAATGCCTGTTCGTATAATTCCTGAGAATTGAGTCGGTAAGAAAATGATGCAACAACTGTTACAATGAGCAGAAATCCAAGCTTTTTCATAATGTGTATACTCCCCTTTTTTCTGTCGCTGATGTATTTTATCTGTACATGATTTAAATATTTCTTAAATGAAGCAGCGGACTTTCATTTATACGTTACCATGTTGAACTGAGTTTCTGTAATTTCAGAAAGATCTTCACCGGCTTCCTTTATATTGTCATCATCCGTTTCATAATACCAATAAACGGTATATTCCAGTCCTTTATTTCGCATCTTTGAAACAGCAGTGAGCATTTCAGCCAGGTAACGGATCGTACCGGAATTATAGTATTGTATTTTAAAAATTATCCGCAACGGTGGTTCAAAGACAGGCGATGCGGCAAACTCATTGATCCATTCCATCACGGGTTCGTAGAATGTATAAACATTCTCCGGCAACGATGAACCAATAATGGATAAAACGTTTTCTCCGGCATTATAAAGAATCCTTGGAGTCGTTTTGCCAGCCTGTATATCAAGAGGTCTCATAGGCTTATTAATTTGCAGGAAAGTTAATGAAATTATATTTCACTGACCACTTCATGAAGTTAAAAAAAATGAAAGCAGTTGAAAATCTGTCAGAAAGTGTCGTGACAGTATTGACAGTTCATTCCCATTCAATGGTTGCAGGGGGTTTTGAACTGATATCATAGACGACCCTGTTGACGCCTTTAATACCATTAATGATCCGGTTTGAGATAGTTGCCAGAAAATCATAGGACAGTTGGGCCCAGTCAGCAGTCATCCCGTCCATTGATGTAACCGCCCGCAATGCAATCACATTTTCATAAGTACGTTCATCTCCCATAACGCCAACCGACTGAACAGGCAATAATATTGCGGCAGCCTGCCATACCTTATCGTATAGTCCATGTTCATGCAGTCCTTTAATAAAGATATCATCCACTTCCTGAAGCAGGGCGACCTTCTCAGCAGTTACATCACTGATGATGCGAATAGCAAGACCCGGGCCTGGAAAGGGATGACGGTTCAGGATTTGTGGATTCAGGGAAAGGGATTTACCTACTCTCCTTACCTCATCCTTAAAAAGAAGCCTCAGGGGTTCCACAACTTTCAGGTTCATCTCCTGCGGAAGTCCACCGACATTGTGGTGCGATTTAATGGTCACCGAAGGACCGTTGACAGAAACCGATTCGATGACATCGGGATAAATGGTTCCCTGAGCAAGCCATTTGACATCTTTAATTTTTTTTGCTTCCTGTTCAAAGACCCTGATGAAATTCCGTCCTATGATTTTTCGTTTTATTTCGGGATCAATAATATCCATGAGCTCATCCAGAAATAATTTTCGTGCATCAACACCAATTACGATAAGGCCCATCTCACGGTATAATGCCAGCACGTTTTCAAATTCGTTTTTACGCAACAATCCGTTATCCACAAAAATGCAAATAAGATTATTACCAATGGCCTTATTCAGTAATAAAGCCGCGACTGAAGAGTCAACGCCACCTGAAAGACCAAGAATAACCTTATCATTATCCAGCTGGATCTTTAATGCATTGACCGTGTTTTCAATAAACGACTCGGCTGTCCAGCTCTGCCGGCAACCACAGATATCAACAACAAAGTTCTTCAATACTCTCATCCCTTCCTTGGTATGGTATACCTCAGGATGAAATTGAAGTCCATAGGTTGATTCACCATTGATTTCGTATGCTCCTATATACACTTCCCGTGTACTTCCTATAACTTTATAATGACCGGGGATTTTAACGATTGTATCACCATGTGACATCCATACCTGCGAATTATTTTCAACGTCCTTAAGCAGTTTTGAAGCGATATCGGTTATCAGCAGGTTGGCCCGGCCATATTCCCTGGTCTTTGAAGGGAGCACCTCGCCGCCGTATTGATGAGCAAGAAATTGTGCTCCATAACATATGCCAAGCAAGGGCAATTTCCCTTTGATCGCGTTTATGGCAGGAACCGGTGCATTGGGATCACGAACGGAAAACGGACTGCCGGATAATATAACGCCTTTTACCGTGTCGAGGGCAACCGTTCGGTTGTAAGGAATAATTTCACAGTAAACACGTAACTCTCTAATCCTTCTGGCAATCAATTGAGTATACTGCGATCCAAGATCAAGAATAATGATTTTTTCCTCCACTCTTATTCTCTTATAATGAGTGTCCAAAGATATATGTTTTTATCATCAAACCGAAAGGGTAGTGAAAAACTGTCAGGATTCAGAAACACGGGTTTTTCTGACCTGAAATACATCGCCGTCTTCCACAGCTACGGTGTTTTCAAAAACCGACTTTGCTTCATCAACAAATGCTGATACATCTTTATAACGGGAAGAGAAATGACCAATGAGCAATTTTCTGGCATGGGACTTATCCGCCATTCGGGCTGCCTGAAGGGCCGTTGAATGTCCGGTCAGTTTTGCCAGCTTATGATCACGGTCAAGGAAAGTCGCTTCGTGATACATGATGTCTACATTAGAGATCATGATTGCATTTTTTTCGTAATAGGCTGTATCGGTGATATAGGCATACGAACGGGGTCTGACCTCGGGTAAGGTCAGTTCTTTATTGCTATAAATATTCCCGTCTGTTGAAATATAATCGGAACCTGCCTTTATCTTAATGATATCGCGGTAAGGTATGTTAAGCTTTGTTACTTTGTCTTTTCGGATATTCAGCGGTTGTTTCTTCTCACGAAAAACAAAGCCCACGGTTGGTATCCGGTGTCTTAAAGGGATGGTTTCAACCGTTACCTTTTTGTCTTCATAAATCAGGCTGTGTCTTTTTCGGGGAAAAGGTTTGAAAACAATCGGGTAAAGAAGTTCAGTCCCAAAAAACTTCTTAAAATAGCGGATCGTTTCTTCCATTTCAGCATGAGCATGAATAGTCAGATCAGCCTTTCTGCCCAGCAAATTCATGGATGAAAGCAGTCCAAACAATCCGAATACATGATCACCGTGAAGGTGACTGATAAAAATATGATGGATTCGCGATAACGGCAGTTTGAACCTGCGGATTTGTATTTGTGTTCCTTCTCCACAATCAATTAAAAAAAACCGCTCCTGTACATTGAGTACCTGAGCGGTTGGAAATCTTTTTGATGTAGGCAAAGCAGAACTGCTTCCCAGCACCGTTAAAGAAAATGACATAGGAACGTCAGCTGATTCTATTTACCGGTATCCTTGATAAGTTTTACTGCTTCCTCAACGGAACCTGTAATATTCAGGACCGTATCCAACTGTGAAATGGTAATAAGCCTTTCCACGGCATCGTTAAGTCCGGTTAATACAAAGGTTCCATTAGCATTTTTACACAGGCGGTTAGCTACCAGAATGGCACTCAGTCCGGAAGAATCACAATACCGGCATTTGCTGAGGTCAAGTATAATATTCTTTTCACCGTTACCTGATACAAGCACCAATTCTGACTTTAATGTCGGTGCAATATGGGTATCAAGTTTTTCTTCCAATACCTGGATTAATGTATAAAAGTTCAGCTTTTCGATTTTAAATTCCATGATGAAAAGTATTAGATATATTGACTATTTTTTAGATTCTTCTGTTTTTTCCTCCTTGGTCTTTTTTTTCTTTGATTCCTTTTTTTCCATTGCTGTTTTCAATGCAGCCAGTTCGGAAATATCGCCCAGCGTTGTTCTTTCAAGACCCGCTTTAATCTTCCTTGAGGCCTTACGTGTAGCATCGGATGAAGACTTTCGTTGCGTCGCTTCACTTGTCTTCTTCTCATCTTCATGCACCCGGCTGTGGGAAAGAATGATTTTTTTTGCTGATTTTGAAAACTCAATTACCTTAAAAGGAAGCTTTTCTTCAATTTTGGCCGTTGCTCCATCTACTTTAATCAGGTGTTTGGGTGTCACAAATCCTTCCACACCATATTGCAATGCAACAACAGCACCTTTATCCGTAACTTCAATGATCGTACCTTCGTGAATTGAATCGGTGAGGAAAACGGTTTCGAAAACATCCCACGGATTTTCTTCCAGTTGCTTATGACCCAGGCTCAACCTCCGGTTTTCCTTATCGATCTCAAGCACAACCACCTCAATTTCATCCCCGATGTTGGTAAATTCTGCTGGGTGTTTGATTTTCTTTGTCCATGAAAGATCGGATATATGGATCAAACCATCAACTCCTTCTTCAATTTCAACGAATACACCAAAGTTAGTAAAATTGCGGACTTTTGCACTATGTTTACTACCCAATGGATATTTTTCTTCTATCTTTTCCCAGGGATCAGTTTTTAACTGTTTCATACCCAAAGACATCTTTCTTTCTTCTCGGTCAAGGGTCAGAATAACAGCTTCGACCTCATCACCAACCTTAAGAAATTCCTGTGCACTTCTCAGGTGCTGTGACCATGACATTTCAGAAACATGGATAAGACCTTCAACCCCAGCGGCAATTTCGATAAATGCTCCGTAGTCTGCCATCACAACAACACGACCTTTTACCTGATCACCAACCTTCAGGTTCGGATCGAGTGAATCCCAAGGATGAGCTGTCAGCTGTTTCAATCCAAGTGCTATGCGTTTCTTTTCGTCATCAAAATCGAGAATGACTACCTGAAGTTTCTGGTCGAGCTGCACGATCTCTTCCGGATGATTGATTCTGCCCCATGACAAGTCGGTAATGTGAATAAGACCATCGACGCCTCCCAGATCAATAAATACACCATATGATGTGATATTCTTAACAGTGCCCTCGAGAATCTGTCCTTTTTCGAGTTTGGCAATAATTTCCTTTTTCTGGTGTTCCAGTTCTGCTTCAATAAGTGCTTTATGGGATACCACTACGTTCTTGAATTCGTGATTAATCTTAACCACCTTGAATTCCATTGTTTTTCCCACGTATATATCATAATCGCGAATGGGCTTTACATCAATCTGCGATCCCGGAAGAAAGGCTTCGATGCCAAATACATCCACGATCATTCCACCTTTCGTCCGGCATTTGATATAACCTTTAATAATCTCATCTTTTTCGAGCGCCTCGTTGACACGGTCCCAGGATTTTAATGCCCTGGCTTTCTTATGGGAAAGGACCAGCTGTCCCTTCTTATCTTCCTGACTCTCAACATATACTTCCACCGTATCACCAACAGCAAGCTCAGGATTATACCTGAATTCATTAAGACTGACAACACCTTCAGATTTATAGCCAATGTTAATGACAACTTCACGTTTATTCATGGAAATAACGGTTCCGTCAACAACTTCATTTACCTTAACAGCACTCAGTGTGTCATTATATAGTTTTTCAAATTTTGAACGTTCTGTTTTTGTATAGAAATTGCTGCCTTCTTCGTATTTTTCCCAATCAAATTCTTTTTCAACAGCATTTTTTTCCGGTTCAGCATCTTCACCACCCGTTCTGGTTTTCCGGCGTGTACCGGTTTTTAAAGACTTTTCCTTGGATTTTTTTTCAGCCACGGTTTCATCGGTGGCTTCTGCTTCTTGTTTTTCTTCTTTCGCATTAACCGGTTCATGTGTATCTTCTTTTCCAGATGACAGTCCATCATCGACAGCAGCATCATCCATATTCTGAATAACAGCTCCTTCAGCCTGATCCTGCTGCGGATCAGGATTCTTTTCCAAATTATCTACCATTTAATTAAATCGTTAAAAGTTAATAAGTTAGACATTATTTTGACCAAAATGGAGCTGCAAAGCTATAATTTTTCCGTATTAAAAAACTAAAATTACAAAAAAAAATGATAAAATAAATTGCAGGCCTCATCTCTGAAATTCAAATTATTGACCATAACAATTGATTATTTTGCCAAAGCTTATCAATTAATCAACCTTCCTAATTGATTAAATTAAAATAGTATTTTAATTTGCAAATTAATAAACGCTCACTGTATGAAAATATTGATCATTGGAACTGGTTACGTGGGACTTGTAACCGGCGCATGCATCTCAGAAACGGGTATTGAAGTCACCTGTATAGATATCGATGCACAAAAAATAGGAAATCTGAAAGAAGGAATAATCCCCATTTATGAGCCCGGACTTGAAGATATTGTAAAGCGCAATATAGAAAAACAGCATTTGCATTTTTCTACCAGCATGAATGACAGCATAGACGGGTGTGAGGCTGTATTTATTGCTGTGGGAACACCGCCCGACGAGGATGGCAGTGCTGATATTTCACATGTTCTGAATGCAGCAAGAGAAATTGGAAGATGCATGAAGAAATATATGGTCGTTGTCACCAAAAGCACTGTTCCCATCGGAACATCCCTTAAAGTCAAGGCAGCCATTCAGGAAGAACTGCACCGGTTTCATCGTAGCGTACCTTTTGATGTAGCTGCCAATCCTGAATTTTTAAAGGAAGGTAATGCTGTCGAAGATTTCTTAAAACCAGCAAGAATCATAATTGGTGTGGAAAATGAAAATGCAAAAGACATTCTTACAAAAATTTACAGGCCCTTTCAGTTAAACGGTTATCGCACTATTTTTATGGACATCCCTTCGGCTGAGTTAACCAAATATGCTGCCAATTGCATGCTGGCCACAAAAATCAGCTTCATGAACGAAATTGCCAACCTTTGCGAAAAGGTCGGTGCTGATATAAACATGGTCCGACAGGGAATTGGCAGTGATCCCCGTATCGGCAGCAAATTTATATATGCGGGTGCCGGCTATGGAGGATCCTGCCTTCCCAAAGATGTTAAAGCGCTGATAAAAACAGCCGATGATACGGGTTATTCCCTTGATGTTGTGAAAGCGGTTGAATCGGTAAACAACCGCCAGAAAGAAGTGCTGTTTCATAAAATAATGCATCATTTTGGGAATAACATCCGGGACAAACATTTCGGAATATGGGGCCTTTCCTTTAAACCCAATACCGATGACATGCGTGAAGCTCCGGCCGAAGTGATTATCCATAAGCTGATTGAAGCCGGAGCATCTGTCAGGGTTTATGATCCGGTTGCAATGAAAGTGGCCCGGCAACGGCTTGGCAACAGTGTTGAGTATGCTTCCGATAATTATGATGCTGTCGTTAACGCCGATGCACTGGTGTTGGTGACTGAGTGGACAGAATTCCGGGTTCTGAATTTCAGGGTGCTGGAAAAACGCATGAGAAAAAAAACAATTTTTGACGGCCGAAATATTTATGATCCGGCAGAAGTGAGGAAAAATGGTTTTGTTTACTATGGAATTGGAAGGAGATAAAACAGCAAGTGGTCGATAATAAATGGTTAATGGTTAATGGTTAACCGTTCACTGTTCACTGTTCACTGTTCACTGTTCACTGTTCACTTTTCACTATTTACCGTTTACCTTATTTTAACTATTATTGTACTTTAATTTATTTGTTAAACCATGAAAGGCATAATCCTGGCCGGAGGATCGGGAACCCGCCTCTACCCTATCACAAAAAGCATTTCAAAACAAATCATTCCCATTTATGACAAACCGATGATCTACTATCCCTTATCCGTGTTAATGCTTGCCGGAATCCGTGAAATACTGATCATATCAACCCCAAAGGATATTCATCTTTACCAGGATTTGCTGGGAGACGGTTCACAACTTGGATTGTCAGTTTCCTACGAGGTTCAGCCATCGCCGGAAGGACTGGCTCAGGCATTTATTATCGGTGAGAGGTTCATTGATAAAGACAGCGTATGCATGATCCTGGGCGATAATATATTCTATGGAGATGGTTTTGGAAAAGTGCTTTCTGCAACAGCCAGGCTTCAGGATGGCGCTGTTGTTTTCGGTTATTACGTGAAAGATCCCGAAAGATACGGAGTGGTTGAATTCGATGATCAGTGCAGTGTGACCAGTATCGAAGAAAAGCCGGCTACTCCAAAATCGAACTATGCGGTCACGGGATTATACTTTTACAGCAATGATGTGGTTAACAAGGCGAAATTACTGAAACCTTCAAAACGTGGAGAACTGGAAATCACAGACCTCAATCAGCTGTACCTCGAAGAAAAGCGTCTGAAAATACGGATCCTTGGAAGAGGCATGGCCTGGCTTGACACCGGAACACACGAAAGTCTTTTACAGGCCTCCATTTATATTCAAACCATCGAAGAAAGACAGGGCTTAAAAATATCCTGTATTGAAGAAATAGCTTTTAAACAGGGTTACATTGATAAATCCCAGCTTATTGCGCTGGCACAACCCCTCATGAAAAACCAGTACGGCCAATACCTTATTAAGGTCGCTGAAGAAAAAACCCTTACCTTCATTAATCCTGATTAAAATGGAGATAATCGAAACAGGTTTTACCGGACTGGTGATCACAAAACCCAGAATTTTCAGTGATCATCGCGGCTATTTCTATGAAAGCTATAATGAAAAAGAAATGATCGAAAAAGGTTTTGGTTACCGGTTTGTTCAGGACAACCAGTCCAAATCGGTTTACGGTGTAATAAGAGGTTTGCATTACCAGCTTGAGCCCCACGCCCAGACAAAACTGGTAAGGGTTCTTTCAGGCACGATACGCGATGTTGTTGTGGATATCAGAAAAGGTTCTCCAACATTTGGCCAATACTACCATGTTGACCTTTCCTGTGAGAACAAGCTGCAACTTCTTATTCCTAAAGGATTTGCCCATGGATTTTCAGTAGTATCCGAAACAGCCGTTGTATTTTACAAGACCGATGATTTTTATATGCCGGCAGCTGAACGCGGTATCCTCTATAATGATAAATTCCTCTCAATCGACTGGGGACTTATGCCTTCCGAAGAGATTGTGACGGATCGTGATCGATCATTTCCTGATTTTGATAAAGCTGAGATGAATTTTACCTATAACCCGCAATGAGAAGAATTTTAGTCACCGGGGCAAAGGGACAGCTCGGTAGCGAATTGAAGAAAATCGCTCCGGAATTTTCGGCCTTCGCATTTGAACACATTGATATAAATGATCTTGACCTGACAAAACGGGATGCCGTCTATCGTTATTTTGATCAGCATCCATTCGACTGCGTAATCAATTGTGCAGCATATAATGCAGTCGATAAAGCTGAAACTGAACCGGAAAGGGCTTTCCTTATTAACGCACAGGTTCCAGGCATGCTTCAGGAAATTTGTACAAAAAACAATTGCCGCCTGATTCATATTTCTACCGACTATGTTTTTGATGGCCGGGCCTGTATACCTTATGTTGAAACCGATCCCACTGCTCCGCAATCGGTTTATGCCAAAAGCAAGCTTGCCGGAGAACTCGAAGTGCTTAAAAACCCGGATTATCTTGTTATCCGGACTTCCTGGCTGTATTCCGTGCAGGGTGTTAATTTTCTGAAGACAATGCTGCGGCTGGGAAAAGAGAGTAAATCACTGAATGTTGTGTTTGACCAGGTTGGCACACCAACCTCGGCTGCCGACCTTGCAAGAGCCTTGCTTAAAATTTGCTCCCGCCTTGGTTCATCCAATGTAAATCAGGGCGGAATATACCATTATTCAAATGAAGGTGTTTGCAGCTGGTATGATTTTGCACTGGAGATCATGGAAATGGCCGGATTGACCTGCAAGATAAATCCCATCACCTCCGACCAGTACCCGTCACCGGTAAAACGGCCGGCATTCAGTGTCCTGAATAAAGTTAAGATCAAAGCAACTTTCGGACTGGAAATACCGCACTGGAAGAAGAGTTTAAAGAAGACCATGGCTGAAGTAGGATTTTCATAATTAACTTAATTCTACTTTGACAGATTGAAGATTAACGATTTAAGATTGAGGCTACTCCGAAAAGTGGTTTTTTAGCCACCAAGTCACTAAAGCACTAAGATTCAATAAGATAAAGGATTAATTATTGACTTTTTGTGAACCTTTGAGCCTTGGTGTATTTGTGGCATCCATATTTTTATGACTTTTTGGAGTGGACTCAAGATCTAAGAAGTAGAATGCATAAATCAAATTAATCAATACTATACAAACCTATATTCCCCCTTCCAAAACATTTCTGAAACCAATCTTCATACAATAGTTACATTTTAACCGGGATTTCCTATTTTCGATCCTGATTTCTGATACATTTAATTGAATATATATGCCTGAGAATTTTTTTAAGGTACTGGAAAGCAAAAAAATAACCCTGCCCGACGATGTATACATGCTGCTCAACAGCTGCAAGAAATATACTGTTTTCGATACCGTTAATCAGTTAAAAGATGCTGCTGTCGGAGGCGTGGATAATAATACCTATGAAGTTAAATACGACATACCCCGGAAAGGTGTATTCACTGAAGCAATCGTTCACAGAGTAACAAACGGTATCTCGGCTAATTACACTGAGCCTTATATGCGTCGGCGCGACCCCGATACTATGGCCATTGCCGATAACCAGCCCAGTGACAAAGAAAAATTCAAGGAAAAATTTGGTTATGACTTTCAATCGCTGAAATCAGAAACGCACAACTGGTTAACACAACAGGATTTAAGCGTATTCTTTTATTTTGCAGGAGGCGAAACAATAGGCGTGGGCGGAATGGCCATTGTCCCTTCCAATGCGGGTTTTTTTGCCATGGGATTATCCATGTTGCAACGTATCATACCCGTTGCCGGTTTACCTGAAGGATTTTTTGTTGATTCCGTCATATACGTTGCCCCAACCTTTCGTCATACGCATTTTAAAGGAAAACAAGTTGTTGTTCATAACCGGACTGAAAACCTGCATGAAATATACTCCTACAATCTATATCCGGGGCCCAGTGCCAAAAAAGGTTTGTATGGAGCATTGCTTACGAAGGGCGAAAAAGAAGGATGGATCACGGCTCATTGTTCCACGGTTCAGGTAATAAGCCCGTATGATAACATCACTACGTTCATGCATGAAGGTGCCAGCGGCGGTGGTAAAAGTGAAATGCTCCAACATATTGTGAGGGAACTGAATGGCCAGGTTCTCATTGGCGAAAACACCATAACGGGAGAAAAAAGGTTAATCAGCCTGCCTCTGTTCTGTTCTTTTAATCCGGTTACCGACGATATGGCCTTGTGTCATCCCTCCATCCAGGGGGATAACGGAAAATTAACCGTATTGGATGCGGAAAATTCCTGGTTCATCCGCGTTGACAGCGTTTGTGATTATGGTGATGATCCTTTTCTCGAGAAAATCACCATTAAACCAAAAAAACCACTTTTATTCCTGAATATCAAAACAAATCCTGACAGTACAGCTCTGATCTGGGATCATATTGAGGACGAACCCGGGAAAAGATGTCCCAATCCGAGGGTTATTCTCCCCAGAGATATTGTTCCCGGTGTCATCAGCAAGCCGGTAACAGTGGATGTCCGCAGTTTCGGAGTACGCACACCACCCTGCTCAAGAGAACATCCTGACTACGGCATCATTGGATTGTTTCATATCCTCCCGCCTGCCCTGGCCTGGTTATGGAGGCTTGTCTCCCCCAGGGGTTATGCCAATCCGAGCATTGTCGGAGGGAAAGGCATGGAATCAGAAGGTGTCGGTTCATACTGGCCTTTTGCTACCGGTAAGATGGTAACGCATGCCAATTTATTGTTGGAACAGATTATTCATACACCCCGCATACGTTATACCCTGGCACCGAATCAACACATAGGTGTGTGGAAAGTAGGATTTAAACCCCAGCTTCTGATGCGTGAGTACCTTACCCGAAGGGGAAATGCAAAACTAAGGAGTGACCAGTACCAGCATGCACGATGCCCTTTGCTGGGATATGAATTGAATTATCTGACCATCGAGGGATCAAAAATACCGTCGAGGTTCCTGCAGGTCCATCGCCAGAATGAAGTCGGCACCGACGGATATGATGCCGGAGCCAACATATTGTACGATTTCTTTAAAAAGGAATTGCAGCAATACCTGACGCCCGAGCTATCTTCCGTGGGCAGGCGGATCATCGATGCCTGCATATCGGGCGCCACCGTGGAAGATTATAACGTCATCATCCCCATGCATTACCAGTATTCCTTCCTGACCATGAAGGATTATGAGCAGAATGGTGAAGAGGATGGGGCGTGAAACAAGACCAGTTGCAGGTTGCTGCGCCCACCGTATCTTGAAGTGGTTTAACGCGTTGACAACGAAGGTGGGCCGATTGTGAAGGTTGTGGGTTGAGGGTGACAGGTTGTTGTAGAGGTTATGGTCGTTATGGTTGTTATGATTGTTGTGGTTGTCAGGCGTCTTTGATCTTTGATCTTCGATCTTAGATCTTTATTCCTTCAATTTCACATCATCAACAAAATAAGGTGTGTCACCTTTCCATATAACCTTACCGTTCTTCTGTTTGTAGTGTACAATCACAAATCGTCCCTGAAGGGTATCCAGGGCATGTGCCAGTGAATCATCGGTAACGGAAAAGAAAAACTTTTCGGAAGCCAGTGCTACGTTTGTACTGCTGGTAACACTGCTGAGGATGATTTCTCCTTCATAAGTCTTGAAGATGTTTCCCTTTCGGGTGAACTTCTGCAGCAGGCCTGCACGATAACCCTCACTGTATGTATAAAAGTATTTCCAGAAAATATATACTCCCAGAACGAGAATCAGTACAGATATAAATATCCACAGAATTCTTTTTGCTATTTTTTTGACAGAATCAAGTTTCATATCGTAAAAGGTATTAAATAATTATTTAATCATAAACCTTTTAAACAAAGTTAGTTTTCTTTTACAAATAAGTTCTTATCGGCCCCGAATTTTTCAAGGGAATTATTTCCTAATTTTGCATTCCATACGAATAGATCAAATTAACACAATCCTTTATGGCTTATGAACACAGGAAACCATTTAACGGAGATAAGAAAGAGAGCGCAGTTATGGCTTAACGGGAATTATGATGCAGAAACAAAAAGACAGGTCAGGGAACTGCTTGAAAATAATGAAAAAGAGCTAATCGAGAGTTTCTACCGTGATCTGGAGTTTGGAACGGGCGGACTTCGCGGTATCATGGGCGTGGGCACCAACCGGATGAATACCTATACCGTGGGTATGGCAACACAGGGATTGAGTAATTACCTCAAAAAAGAATTTCATGGGATTTCGCAGATCAAAGTCGCGGTAGCACACGATTCGAGAAATAACAGCCGGTTGTTTGCCGAAACTGCCGTCAACATCTTTTCAGCCAACGGATTTAAAGTTTACCTGTTTGATGCACTCCGTCCCACACCCGAATTATCGTTTGCCATACGATATTTCAGCTGTCAGAGCGGGATTGTGATTACTGCCTCGCACAATCCGAAAGAATATAACGGTTACAAAGCCTATTGGGATGACGGGGGGCAGATCATAGCACCACACGATAAACGGATCATAGAAGAAGTGCAAAAAATAAGATCAATCGACGAGGTGAATTTCAAAGCCAGTCCGGAAAACATTGAGATCATCGGAAAAGAGATCGATGAAATATACACGGATCAGATCACAACCTTATCGCTTTCACCGGAGATAATCATGCAACAGGGTGAACTTAAAATTGTCTACACGCCGATTCACGGGACAGGAGTGAAGCTGGTACCCATGGTACTCCGGAAGTTCGGATTTAAAAATATCATCACTGTTCCGGAACAGGATGTACCCGACGGTAATTTTCCCACCGTTCATTCACCGAATCCCGAAGAGCAGGCCGCCCTTGCCATGGCCATAAAAAAAGCTGAGGAAGCCAATGCTGACCTGGTAATGGCCACAGATCCGGATGCCGACCGTGTAGGGGTTGCTGTGCGTGATCACAAGGGCAGTTTTGTAATACTGAATGGAAACCAGACAGCCTCCCTGTTGATCTATTACCTGTTGACAAAATGGGCAGAAAAAAATAAACTTACGGGAAAGGAATACATCGTAAAGACCATTGTTACCACTGAATTGCTGGCGGCACTCGCTACGCATTTCCGGGTGGGCTATTTTGATGTGCTGACGGGTTTTAAATACATAGCGGATATAATCAAACATTTTGAAGGAAAGAAAACATTCATCGGCGGAGGCGAAGAAAGCTACGGATACCTGGCCGGTGAATTTGTACGCGATAAAGACGCCGTTATGTCGTGTGCCCTCATTGCCGAAACCGCTGCGTGGGCAAGGGACCAGGGAAAATCGATGTTCACGCTTTTGCTTGAAATTTATAAGGAATTCGGATTTTACAAAGAAAAACTCATTTCACTCGTAAGGAAAGGAAAGACAGGACAGGAGGAAATTCAGCAGATGATGAGGGATTTCCGTGCAAATCCTCCTGTAACGATTAATAAAACAAAGGTAACAGAAGTTATTGACTACTTAAGTGATGCATCCCTCAGAAAAGTAAATGAAAAAAACAAAGGCATCAAAATCCCGAAATCCGATGTTCTTCAGTTAATTACCGAAGACGGTTCGAAGATCTCTATCCGGCCGTCCGGTACGGAGCCAAAAATTAAGTTTTATTTCGGCGTGAAGGAAAAGCTGAATGACATACGTGAATATGAAAAGGTGAATAAGCTGCTGGATGAAAAGATAGAGCAAATTATTGAAGATTTGAAAATTAAATAAAGGAAATATTTTCTTCCCCTGGCAAAGCCAGGGGCAATAGATAAACACTTAACATTTTCCTGCTTCTGTTGCCCCTGACTTCAGTCAGGGGATTCATTTATTCCCCAATGATCTTCACCAATACCCGCTTTCTTCTTTTCCCGTCCATTTCACCATAAAAGATCTGCTCCCAGGGGCCGAAGTCAAGTTTGCCCTCCGTAATAGCCACGACGACTTCCCTGCCCATCAGGGTGCGTTTAATATGGGCATCGGCATTATCCTCGAATCCGTTGTGACGGTATTGTGAATATGGTTTTTCAGGGGCCAGCTTTTCCAGCCATACCTCGAAATCATGGTGCAAACCCGATTCGTCATCATTGATAAAAACACTTGCTGTAATATGCATCGCGTTAACGAGTACCAGGCCTTCCTTAATACCACTTTCGGCAAGGCATTTTGCCACCTCCCTGGTAATATTTATAAAAGCCCTGCGTGTGGGGGTTTCGAACCAGAGTTCTTTGCGATAGGATTTCATAGTTGTTTGAATGAAGTGTAAAATTCAAAGGTAATACATCACCGGTCAATCACAATCTCAAAATCCGTCCGGGGATTGAAATCAACTTTATTCCAGTAATAAATCCTGTTTTCTGAATTGAATGCAGATGAATCGGGTTCGATGGAGAAAGAGAGAATCCTTTGATCCTTATCCGTGGTTAGCGTATAAGCAGCTTTCCTTAACGGAGTTCCCCAGGATTGTGTTGTACGGAGAACATAGGAATTAACACGACTTACCGGTTGGCGGTAAAAGACATTTATATCAACCGAATCATAAGGTGTCACCGATAACGGAAAAACCAGATCGCGTTCCCTTTTCCTGTAAGTTATTTTTTTAAAATTCTCCAGGTTTTTTATGCTTATACTATCGATGAATGAAACGCCGACAGCAAACGGAAACAGAATAGTATTATTAACCGGTTTACCGGAATTGTTACAGAACCGGTATATTCCGTTCACTGAAAAATACTTACCATCAATCGAAAAATCGATATATTCTGAATAAAACGACAGGGATTGCTGGGCATCAGCAAAAACAAATGCGAAGATCAGTAAACAGGCGAAAAAAAACTTTCTCATTACCTTTTTATTGCCAACTGAGATGAACAAAACGTTCTTGCTTTTGATCTCAGATGCAAATAATACAGTCCGCCCGGAATATCAGAAGGCAGGATGATATCGCCCGTATTGTTATCAATTGAAGTGTGCCAAATTACCTGTCCTTTTGCATTGATCAATTCAAAAAAACATTGCGTTGATTTCACCGGAATGCTTACCTGATAATGAAAACCATAATGAATAACAGGGTTTGGAAATATGTTCATGACAGTTGCTAAACCCGGAATTTCTCTTTTCAAACCGACAAAGTCATCCTTTAAGTGTAAATCCCTTGATATTGTTGTATCGGGTCTCATGATGAATTCCAGGGAATCAATTTTCAGCGTACCAGCCGGCCGGTAAATCTGGCATCCCAGTCCACCCATCTCCAGGTAACATATCTGAATGGTGCCAATTGCATATTTTACATTATACAACGAAGTTGAATACGTTCCATCTGCCTGAATGTCGATACCATCGGTCTGGTAACTTCCTTCTGCACAGTGCACATAAACAGGGAAAGGGCTTAAATTAAATGAACCGGATGTGATCAGATTTTTCTCTTTATCGTATATGCTACCCCGAAGGATTCCCTTTGTGTTTCCAAGGGAATCGCAGACACAATGATAATCGCTTTCGTAATATGATTCCAAAATCCGCGTAATAAACTGTCCTTTTAAAAGGCATGGAAGCATTGCATTCCGGTAATTGCCAAACACGAAGGTTTCAGTTAGTGAATCAGGCGAAAGATCCCATGCAGTAAAATAAGTAACTATCGTAACAGAGTCCCCTGTTGGATTAATACTCACAACAGACCTCAGGCTGTCTTTTGTAATAACGGCCATATCAACCATTTGCCCTGTGTATAATGAACGCCCCGATGAGGAACTGATCAATATGCTGTCGGGTGTGATATTGATAGCCAACTCCATTTTCCAATGCTGATCCTCACCAAAATAAAAGGCATGCAAACTGGACAATGGTATAGCAACAGGATTGGAGTACAAGATAAACGCCTGTATACAAGCCACTAAGATTAAGAATAACTTTTTCATTTTCAGTGCGATTAGAAATAACAAAATCCTGAAACAGGAATAGGGCAACGGAATAATAACTTTTAATACAAATTTAAAACTATTTTTAAAAAAAAATCGTTAATTCTCCGGAACAAATTCATAATAAATCTATTATATTTGAAGACTGTCCAATCTCACAAAAATGGCACAGTTAGAAAATATGAAACCCGGATTTTGCGTACTGGCACTTTTTTGTTGCGTCACGATCTCTTTTAATGCCTGTAAAAGGTCTTATCAGGAAAATACGAAAGAACATTATACGATAATAGAACCTTCTCATGAAGCCGGCAAAAAGAAAGTTACCGATGAAAAGTTACGATCCGGTATCACAACAAAAAATGAAGTTAAAAAAAACAACTGCTTTACCAGCATCCCGCAGCGGGTTATTGATGCCAGCGTCCTGCCCGGTGCAGAATTCAAACAGGTCGACCTGATGGGCTATGAGAAGATCGAATTGCCTACCGGGGACCGTTTGCTGATCATCAACTGGGGTTGTCAGTCATACAACCTGACCTTCCGGTTCGAGACCTCACGGTTCGGAACGGATACCAGCAAGGTCAGGCGATGGTACAGCATCCTGACCCAGCTGTTGTATGTGATTGAACCTGCCATTGACTCCCCGGTGAAGATTCAGCACGGCATTGACGGCATTCATCAATACCTTAAACAGGACACGGTTCCGGTTGCGTATAATGTGCCCCTTAACCTGAGCCGGGACAGTATCGTTGCCGATATGGTTTTTGAACGGGTTAAAATCCTTGGCGATACGGCAGTCAGGATCGATGCCACCTTTTCATTGACGACACTTTAGGGAAACGGTGACCGGTATCTTATGCCGGAATAATCTGGCGCAAGTGCTGTGGAGCTGTAGTCTGTAGCCAATTAAATTATACCGTTCACTGTTCACTGTTCACTGTTCACTGTTCACCGTTCACCGTTCACCGTTCACTGTTCACTGTTCACTGTTCACTGTTCACTGTTCACTGTTCACCGTTCACCGTTCACCGTTCACTGTTCACTGTTCCGCTTTTCATATTGCATACCATAAATTTTTACCTTAACTTGTGCAGTGAAATCGTTATGTATGCCCCGTTTCCCCTTTTACCAGCAATATGATGCCAAGGATTGTGGTCCGGCATGCCTGAGGATGATTGCAAAATTCTACGGAAAGAGCTATTCGCTTCAGACCATGCGGGACCGCAGCTACCTTACCCGTGAGGGGGTAAGTATGCTTGGCATAAGTGAGGCTGCTGAATCCACGGGATTTAAAACCCTTGGCGTTAAAATCGATTTTCATCAGCTGGCACATGAAATACCGTTGCCCTGCATTGTCCACTGGAGGCAGGATCATTTCATCGTCGTATATAAAATCGTCCAGCGCCGGAAAGACGGAAAAAAAGATTATATGATCCGTGTGGCCGATCCGGCTCACGGATTAATCCAATATACCCATAAAGAGTTTCTTGAGCATTGGGCCAGCACACAGGACGCGAATGTTGAAAAGGGACTCTGCCTGTTGCTCGAACCCGGACCTGATTTCTACGCTACCGAAGACGAACCGGTTAATAAATCCGGATTCGGTTATCTGCTCTCATACCTGAAACCGTATCGGAAATTTGTGATTCAGCTGGTTCTGGGACTTATACTCGGAAGCCTGATCCAGCTGATATTTCCTTTTCTTACTCAGGCTTTGGTTGACATCGGTATCAACCAGCAGGAGCGAAGCTTTATCTTCCTGGTGCTTTTGGCCCAGCTTGTGTTGCTGATAAGCCGAAGCTCGGTGGAATTCATCCGCAGCTGGATATTGCTGCACCTGAGCGCGCGTATTAACGTATCACTGATTTCTGATTTCCTGGCCAAACTCATGAAATTGCCGTTGGCATACTTTGATACTAAATTAACCGGTGATCTTATTCAGCGCATTCAGGACCATCAACGCATTGAACATTTCCTCACAACCTCTTCCCTGTCCGTTGTTTTTTCTGCCTTTAACCTGTTGGTATTCGGACTTGTGTTGTTGTTTTATAACCCGGTGATCTTTCTGGTTTTTATAGCCGGAAGTGCATTGTATATCGGTTGGGTAACGATATTTCTCAACCGCAGGCGAAACCTTAACCACAAAATGTTCGCCCAGCTTTCATCCAACCAGAGCAACATCATTCAGCTTATCACAGCCATGCAGGAAATAAAGCTGAACAATTGTGAAAAACAGAAACGTTGGGAATGGGAAAATATTCAGGCGCGCATCTTCAGGATCAACATCAGTGGTCTGGCCCTGTCACAGTATCAACAGGCCGGAGCCATGCTTATTAATGAGCTGAAGAATATCATCATTACTGTATTGGCTGCCTATGCCGTATTGAATGGCAATATATCCCTTGGTATGATGCTGGGTATCCAGTATATAATCGGACAGCTCAACAGTCCCCTTGAACAGCTTACCCTGTTTATTCATAACGCACAGGATGCCAAGATCAGCCTGGAAAGACTCGGGGAGATCCATCTTAAAAAAGACGAAGAACCTGCAGGAGCTGCAAAATTGTTATCACTTCCGTCAGGGCACGATATTCATGTGCATGAACTATATTTTCAGTATGAAGGGCCCCATTCCGATTATGCCCTTAACACTATCAGCTTCATCATACCAGAGAAAAAAATAACAGCCATTGTAGGCACCAGCGGAAGTGGCAAAACAACACTCATTAAAATTCTGTTGGGATTTTATCCGCCCACCCTAGGTTCAGTTAAGATAGGTGACACATTCCTGGCCAGCATTGACTCGCGTTACTGGCGACAGAATTGCGGGGTTGTGATGCAGGATGGTTACATATTCTCCGATACAATCGCCCGTAATATTGTCATGGCTGAAGATCCTGTGGATGTGCAGAAGTTAGTGCTTGCAGCCGATGTGGCTAATATACGCGAATTTGTGGAAGTACTTCCCCTGTCGTATAACACAAAAATCGGAAACGAAGGACATGGCCTCAGCCAGGGACAAAAACAACGTATTCTGATAGCAAGGGCAATATACAAGAATCCGGCATTTCTTTTCTTTGATGAAGCTACCAATGCGCTGGATGCCAACAATGAACTTATCATTATGCAAAACCTGGAAGCTGTTTTTAAGGACAAAACTGTGGTGATAGTAGCCCATCGCCTCAGTACAGTGAAAAATGCCGATCAGATTGTTGTCCTTGAAAACGGGAAGCTGGTTGAGCTCGGCACACATGAAGAACTGACCGCAAAAAAAGGCAGTTATTTTAAGCTGGTTAAAAACCAGCTGGAACTGGGAGTGTGATTATTTGGTGATTGGGTGATTGGGTGATTGGGTGATTGGGTGATTTGATGATTTGATGATTTGGTGATTTGGTGATTGGGTGATTGGGTGATTGAATTAACTTGTCACTCGTCACTTGTCACTTGTTACTATAATATTGGTTGATTGGTTGATTGGTTGATGCAGGTTAGCTTTATGAAATGAATAATTAAGGATAAGCAATGGATAACGCCACAGATCATAACATTCAAATAAGGAATGCACCGGTTCAGGAGATTATCGGCCGGACGCCAGGCTGGCTTACCATTTGGGGGACAACGGTCATTTTTGCATTTATACTGATTCTTTTGTTGTTTGCGTCAATATTTCGATACCCCGATTCGGTAAAATCAGCCATAGTAATTACCACTGAGCATCCACCGGCAAACCTCATGGCACGTTCTACCGGCAACATACAAAAAATACTGGTTGCCGATAACGAATCGGTAAATTCCGGAGATATACTGGTCATTATAAATAACCCGGCAGACTATGACGATGTCATGAAGGTAAAGCAATGGACCGACAGCATCCTGTCAAACGCCGCAAATGATGAAACGGATGACAGACAAAAACTATTCAACAATAAATTTCAACTGGGTGAGATACAGCCATTGCTTTCAGCCTATCTCAGCAATCTTTCAGATTACAGTTATTACCAGACCGATAATCCTCAAAAGCAACGAATGGCGGCTCTGCAACAGGAACTTAACCGGTACGGTGAATTGAATGACGAACTTGCCCGGCAATGCAGTATTCTGAAAAAAGAATCCGGACTTGTGCGGAAACAACATGAAAGGAACTCGAGCCTTCACGCATCCGGCACTATTTCAGATGCCGACCTTGAAAAATCAGAATCGTTATTGCTTGCAAAAGAATTCGAATACGGAGAAGCAAAAGTAGCCCTTGCCAACAACAGATTACAGGAGACACGCGTGCAACAGGAAATTGTAACACTCGAATCGGAGATAAAAGAAATACAGTACGAAAAGGAACGCAGCATCCAGGAATCTTTGTTGAACCTGGTATCTTCCATAGCTACCTGGGAGAACAAGTATGTATTAAAAGCCCCGGTCGCCGGTAAAGTAAGTTTCTCGAAAGTATGGAATGAGAATCAGCCGGTAACTGAAGCCGAACTGATCATGACCGTTATTCCTTTCGATCAGGGTGAGATCATCGGGAAGGTCAGGTTACCCATGGAAGGAGCCGGAAAAGTGAAGGAGGGGCAGCGTGTGGTAATAAAGCTGGACCATTATCCCTATCTTGAATTCGGCATGTTAAACGGATATGTGCAATCCATTGCAGCTGCTCCCAATGAATCGGCTTACCTGGTGCAGGTCAATCTCAGGGATTCCCTGCAAACAACGTATGGAAAAATGCTGACGTTCCGGCAGGAAATGCAGGGCAATGCTGAAATTATTACCCAGCAAATGACATTAATGAACCGGATCATAAATCCGATCCGTCACATCATAAGCAGGCAGAAAGAAGTCTGAAAAAACAGTCCACGGTCAACAGTCAACGGTCCACGGAAAACATTCAAGAGTTCACGGCCGGCGGTCTACAAAAAATGTTCAATAGTTCACAGTTAACGGTTCACGATTTTCTGTTCACTGTCGACTGTGGACATTGTCTATCGACTGTGGACTGTCGACTGTGGACATTGTCTGTCGACTGTGGACTGTCGACTGTGGACATATTAATAAATTTACAATTCCTTCGGTTTTTTACCCTGACGCCAATGTTCTTCGATATGTTCAAGGGTATGACCTTTTGTTTCGGGAATAAAATAATACCCCCATATCAAACCCAGTACTCCCACCCCGGCATATACCAGAAAAGCACCTGTTGGTGATAAAATCCTGAGGAAGGTAAGGAAGGTAAAGGTAACGACCGCGTTAAATCCCCAATTAGACAAAGCGCCGATGCTCATTCCAACACCCCGGACTTTCAGTGGGTATATTTCTGAAATAATAAGCCAACCGAGCGGACCGAGGCTTATTGCGAAGAAAACGATGTATAACAAAACCAGGCTCACGGTAACCCATTTCATGGAAGATCCCAGTGAATCGCGAAAAGCAAAGCTTATCGCCAGGGCAATAAGTGCGATAACATTACCGGTTACACCCAGAAAATACAATTTACGTCTTCCGATTTTATCAATGATCATCATGGAGATCACAGTAAACAATACATTTACTACTCCCACGCTTACCGAGGCAGCTATCTGTGCAACCTTGCTTTCAAATCCTGCGTTTTCAAATATTTCGGGACAGTAATAAATTACCGTGTTGATCCCTATGAATTGTTGAATAAACATGATGCCGACACCAATGAACAAAGCTGTTCTCAGCCAGGGCTGCAAGATTTCTCTCCATGAATGGGCACTTTGGCTGGCCAGTGCAATTTCTTCTTTCATTTTATTAATAGATTCCTCAACAAGATCAGGATCTTCCAGCCGTTCAAGAATTTTTCTTCCCTTTGCCTCATTTCCTTTACCTATCAGAAACCTTGGGGTTTCAGGCAAAAAAAACATGCCAATCAACAATATCATGGCAGGGACAACACCGATGAGGAACATAGGCCTCCAGGATTCAAGATTGCTTTCTTCGGCAAAAGCAAGATCGCTCAGGTATGATACAAAAATACCGATGGTAATCAATAGTTGAAATGCCGATACCAGTGCCCCTCGTTGTTTTGTGGGAGCAATTTCAGCAATATACATGGGGACTGAATAAGAAGAAATACCTATGGCAATACCGATAAAAAGCCGGCCAACGAATAAGCTTGAAGGTGAACCAGCCCAGCCTGTCCACAAAGCCCCAATGGCAAAAATGACAGCCGAGGCTATGATCACAATTTTGCGGCCAAGGATATCGGTTATCCTGCCGCTGAAAGCGGCTCCGAAGATTGCACCAAATAATCCTGCCGTTGTGATCCATTCGATCTGCTTATCCGTAAGAGACCAGAAATCCCTGAAAAAAGGTTTTGCACCGGAGATAACACCTGTATCAAATCCGAACAGAAGCCCACCGGTAGCTGCCACTGCTGTGATGATAATGACCAATGTTTTGTTTTGTTTCCGATTATTTTGACGCATATAATAAGTATTAAATATTGTTTTCTAAAGTACAACAATTCTTGAATCATGCGGGAATATTTCTGAAATAGTTCTTGATATCGTTCAGAACACCGTACTCAAAAAAAGGTTCAGGGCTTTATCGTTTCAAAAAGCCGCTGAACCTTTCGTTGTATCTGTATATCTGGCGAATTTTTCTAAATTAAATATCAATATCGTTTAGTTAAGGAAAGTAAGCTTCGACTTCGCTCAGCCTGACCGTCACTCTGAGCGGAGTCGAACAAAAATCAGGATGTGAAAGTAATATGAAGATGCTTAACAAAACGACATTGAATTAAATATATTGATTGATTAATGTTTCATAAAGTTCCTGTTTACCGCTTATTTGTTTGGGTTCTCCATTCTTCACGGCCAGGTTACGCAGATCCTCAAGCGATAGTTTCCCCTCTTCGAAAGCCTTTCCATCACCATTATCGAAGGTTGCATACCGTTCCTTCCTGAGTTTCAGGTAATCGGAATGGGTCAGTACGTTGTTTGCCACCACCAGTGCTCTGGCAAATGCATCCATACCGCCGATATGAGCTATGAATATATCCTCAAGGTCGGTTGAGTTCCGACGTGTTTTGGCATCAAAGTTCACACCTCCGGTGGTAAAGCCACCTGCCTGAAGAATAATCAGCATTGCTTCTGTTAATTCATAAATATTAACAGGGAATTGATCTGTATCCCAACCATTCTGGTAATCACCGCGGTTTGCATCGATGCTGCCAAGCAATCCGGCATCCGCAGCCATCTGGAGATCGTGCTCAAAGGTGTGACCTGCCAACGTTGCGTGATTTACTTCAATGTTCAATTTGAAATCCTTATCCAGTCCATAATAGCGAAGGAAACCGATAACGGTTTGTGCATCAAAATCATATTGATGCTTGGAGGGTTCCATGGGTTTGGGTTCGATAAGGAAAGTCCCTTTCCACCCCTGTTTGCGTGCATAGTCACGGGCTTTGGTCAGAAACATCGCCATATGTTCCAGTTCCCTTTTGGTGTTGGTATTGAGTAATGACATATATCCTTCGCGGCCTCCCCAGAATACATAGTTTTCGCCATTCAGCGCAATGGTAGCGTCAACAGCATTTTTTACCTGTGTGGCTGCCCATGGAATAACATTAAAGTCAGGATTTGTGGCCGCACCATTCATGAAACGTGGATTTGAGAACAGGTTAGCTGTACCCCATAAAAGTTTTACGCCCGACGTTTTTTGTTTTTCCTTTGCATAGTCTACCATAGCCTGAAGCCTCTTTTCGGATTCAGCAATGGTATCGGCCTCCTTAACCAGGTCATAATCATGAAAGCAATAAAAATTCAAGCCGATTTTTGTCATGAATTCAAAAGCTGCATCCATTTTATTTTTCCCGGCCGTTAATGCATCTTTGTCTCCGTCCCACGGAAAATCTTTTGTGCCAGAGCCAAATGGATCTCCTCCGGTTCCGCACAACGTATGCCAGTATGCCATAGCAAACCGAAAATGATCTTTCATTGACTTTCCGGCTATTACCTGCGACTCATCATAGAATTTAAAGGCCAGCGGATTTTTTGAATCACGCCCTTCATACTTGATTTTCCCTATTCCCGGGAAATACTCCTTACTGCCAGTTACAATGTTCATGGTTGTTTTATTAATTGTTAATTGTTAATATTGTTTTATAATCGGATAATTATCGCTTACTTTTCTTCCTTCAGAATACTTTCCAATTGATCGCGCCAACGGCCATAAGCATCCTTAACGGCATTTTTCGTAGCCGTATCCGGATAAACGGTTTCCAGTTTACGAAGGTGTTGAAATGCGTCTTCAAATGATTTGTAAATGCCTGCCCCGACACCGGAAGCCAATGCAGCGCCCTGAGAACCATCGGTATCATATAATTCAATGATAGCACCGGTTGCAGATGCCAGTGTGTCTTTGAAAACAGGGCTCAGGAACATGTTGGCATTACCTGCACGGATAACAGAAGGTTCAATACCGATCGATTCCATGATCTCAATTCCATAGTTTAACGAAAATACAATTCCTTCCTGTGCCGCCCTGTATACATGGGCTTTGTTATGCATATTGAAATTAAGTCCGGTTATCCTGCAACCCAAATCCTTATTACCCAGCATACGTTCTGCTCCGTTACCAAAGGGTAAAATTACAAGTCCTTCAGCGCCAATGGGAACCTGTGATGCCAGTTTATTCATATCACTGTATTCCATCGTTCCGGCTATGTTTTTCTTCAACCAGGAATTCAGGATTCCGGTTCCGTTAACACATAATAAAATACCCAGGCGGGTAATGCCGGTCGTATGGTTAACATGGGCAAAAGTATTAACCCGTGAGCGCGGATCGTACTTAATGATATCACTGACTCCGTATACGACACCGGAAGTGCCTGCAGTAGCAGCAATTTCACCCGGATTCAACACATTCAGTGAAAAGGCATTGTTTGGCTGGTCACCGGCACGATATGAAACCGGTGTACCCGATTTCAACCCGAGTTCATTTGCTGCCTGTTGTGAGATCACACCCTGAACAGCGAACGCAGGAATAATATCAGGGATCAGTTTTGGGTCAATATCATACTCACTGAGGATCATTTCAGATAACCTGTTATTTTGAAAATCCCAAAAAATCCCCTCCGAAAGACCCGATATGGTAGTCTTTATTTCTCCGGTCATTCTTGAAGCAATATAATCACCCGGCAGCATTATCTTGAAAGCCTTGTTATAAATATCCGGTTCATTTTGCTGAACCCATTTCAGTTTTGATGCTGTAAAATTACCGGGAGAATTCAACAGGGATGAAAGGCATTTTTCAGCACCCATATGCGTAAAAGCAGCGTTCCCGATATCTACCGACCGGCTGTCGCACCAGATTATTGATGGTCGCAATACGTTGCCATTTTGATCAACAATAACCAGACCGTGCATCTGATATGATATACCAATGCTCTTGATCTCGTTCCTGTCAATGCCGGCCTGATTCAGAACATCGGATAAAGCCATTTTAAGGTATTTCCACCAGCTTTCCGGATCCTGTTCGGCCCAACCGGGCCTTACAGCTATCATAGACATTTCCTGTTTCGGCTGATGGGCTGAAGCGATGCATTTTCCGGATGCGGCATCCAGCAGACTTGCCTTGACCGAGGAACTTCCAACATCAAATCCCAATAGATACATAATGCTATTATTTAAATTCCTGCTTAATTACAAGATAAAAACCGTATGATCTTTCTTTAAAGAGGCATATTTATTGTTGTCAAAAACATGCAATTGTGCCGGTTTATGATTAACACCGTTTTGTCTCTCATACAAAGGAACAATATAGGGAAGCCGTTGAATTTTCTTTCGAAAATTCCGGTTATCCAGTTCACATCCGAGAATGGTTTCATAAAGACGCTGCAACTGATTGAGCGTGAATTTTTCAGGTAATAATTCAAAACACAATGGCTCAGTAAGTAATTCCCTTCGCAAAGCGTCCAGACCTTTATCAATGATATTGTTATGGTCAAATATCAGAAGAGGGATCGATGAACAGGAATACCAGCATGCATTATAGGCAATGGATAGATCGGTTTGAACGCTTTTGTCGATTTTTACAAGGGAATAATAGGCAACGGTAACAACCCGTTCGATCTTCAAATCCGACCTGTTTTCGAGCCACTCAAGGTCATTCCTGGAATTTAACCGTTGAGGATCGTCAAAGATACCGAACTGCTTGAGGTATATGTCATGAAGTCCGGTGAATTCGCTTAGTATCCTTTGGGCTGCAATGGTAAGCATTTCACTCCGTATGATGAGGTCCCCCGGCAGCTTAAGTTTTCCTGATTGCTCACATCCGGTTGATGGATCACGATTTATCAACAGCACTTTCAGTTCGTTTCCGTCAAAACCAAAAACAACACAGTCAACCGATAAACATGGATTAAGATTAGCTGTCATTCTATTTACATGTTCAATCAAATATAGAAACAAATTCCTTTAAATTCAAACTTAACGTAAAAAATACGCAAAGTATAAAAATGGACAATAGCTATAAGTGAATGATTAAGGTTAAGGTTGCCGTGACAAATGTTGATAGCAGATAACGGATTATGGATACCCGATGATACAGAAATAGAGTATTTTGCATTTTATTATTTCAAAACTCAATAATTCCTGGCTAACGCCCGCAAATCCCCATACAATATCCAAACTGTACTTTTTTTGTACCAGCTACTGGTCATCGCTTACCATGTAACGACCACTAGCCTTCTTTTTTCTTACTTTTCCCCTTTTCGGTAAGGCTTTTTATCTTCGCTTCGAGTTCTGCAATTTTTTGGTTCAGGATCTCCTCCCGGCTGGCAGCCTCTTCAGCATATTTAATAAGCTCATCTTCCCGGCGGATGGACTCCTCCTGAGTTGCCTGCATTTCTTCAAGGTTTTGCCGCAACTCCTCCTCTCTCTCCTGTAATTCTGCTGCCTGTTTTCGTGTCTGTTCAATCAGCCTTTTTAATTTTATATTTGATTTCTCAGTAGCGATTGCGGAAGCAAAAGTCTCGCTTAGCTTTTCAATGAAAGCAACCTTATACCCCTTTATCTTCCTGAATGAAGCAATTTCCATGACACCAACGGATATCTCGTTCACCTTTAACGGTGCCAGCACCAGGTGCTTGAGCTGTTCTTCCCCCAGTCCCGACCGAAGGACCGCATATCCTTCAGGGAGATCATCAATTTCAATGAATTCCTTGTCGACAAAACAGGTTCCGACATATCCTTCTCCCGGTAAGAACCGGTTATTAAGCTTTTCAATGTTAAAAGCATGATGGCCAACAAGTTCAAGATACACATTGTCTTCATCATCATCATTAAGCAGGAAGATCCCGCCTTGCTGAGCTTCAACATATTCTATTAATTTCATAATCAGTTGTTCACTCAGCATTTTAATGTCGCTTTTATTTTTGCTGATGAGTTCAGAGAAAGTGCTGATTCCCTGATTAAACCAAAGGAGTTCTTCCTGGTCCCGCTCCCTGAGTTTTAGCTCCTGTTTCTGTATGATAATTTCCTCTTTCTGCTTGTCAAGTTTCTCCCTTGCTATTTCAAGTTCATGAGTGCTTTCCCTGACACGTTCTTCCAACAGTGATTTCTGTTTTTGTTCACGTTTCATCCGGTAACGTAGAGCATAAATTATACCTCCGGCCACCAGGCCAATCATTAAAATTCTGAACCAAACAGTTCCGGTTAACGGAGGTTTTATTCTGATCTTAACCGATATACCTTCTTCATTCCATTTTCCGTCACAATTTGCAGCCTGTATTCTTAATTTATATTTCCGATAGGGAAGGCTGGTAAAGGAGACAAATCTTTTGTTTCCGGCATCAATCCACCCTTTATCAAATCCTTCAAGCTGATACCGATATTTGTTTTGTTGTGGATTGGCAAAATGCAAGGCTGCAAAGTACAGCGTAAAATTGTTCTGGTTGTGATTGAGAATGATTTCATCGGTGACAGATATATGCTTTTTGATCGGAGACTTTTTCCCCGGTTGAACCGAAACATTTTTAACCTGAAGGTCAGTTAAGATAATTGCAGGAGCAATCGTATCAAGTTTGATTTTTTCAGGGAAAAAGGTATTGAAACCAAAATATCCGCCAAAGAACAATTCACCGTCAGGACTACGAAAATAGGCACCTCCGTTAAACTCATTACTCTGTAGTCCGTCGTCTATGGTAAATTGCTTGAGAAACTTAGTTTTAGGATTAAACTGCATAATTCCGTTGTTTGTGCTCATCCAAAGATTGGATTTCACATCTTCAAAAATGCCATAAATAACGGCATTGGACAACTCTTTTACGGTATTGAAATGGGTAAACCTTTTTGTTTTCCGATCAAACCTGTCCAGACCTCCGGAAAAGGTTCCGATCCACAACATCCCTTCCCTGTCTTCGCATATTGTAAGGATCTCATTTATGATCAGACTATTGGTATCTTTATCATCGTGCACATAGTGAATAAAATCATCGGTTTCAGGATTGTACTGGTTAATACCGTAATCAGTTGCTATCCACATAGTACCGGTAGCATCACCATAAATATAATAGGCAGTAGTATTACTCAGACTGTTCGGATTGGCTGAATCGGGAAGATAGTGTTTAATGATACCTGTCTCAATTTCCATGCGGTTAAGTCCGTTATCTGTTCCAATCCACAGATTGTCTTCTGCATCAAAGTATAACGAATAAACAAGATTACTGGTTAACGTATTGGAATCAAGCGGATCATGCTTGTAATGAATAAATTGTCTGGGTCTTCTTGCATCATCCAGGATTACTTTGTTAAGGCCACCATTTTCTGTACCGATCCAGAAAACTCCATCAGGATTCTCCCTGATTACCCGCACCATATTGCCTGAAAGACTGTTACTGTTGATTTCCTCGTGTTTAATTCTGTAATACTCATTGTTATCGCGATCAAATACATGCAGACCTTCTGTTTTTGAGCCTATCCATAATACTTTATACCGGTCTTCATAAATGGAATAAATACTTTTAAACGATATATTTTCTTTTGTATTTGGAATATAATCATAAAGTTTAAATTTCTCGCGGTTAGGATTGTATTTATCCAAGCCATAGGTTCCCGCCCAAATAATACCGGTGCGGTCGAGGCACAGACAGGATACTTCATTATGGCTAACACTGTATGGATTATTATAATCAAAGGTAAGTGAAATGATCTTTCCTGATTCCTGGGTAAATATATCCATACCTCCGCCAAATGTTGCAATCCAGATATTACCTTTTCTGTCTTCAAGAAAGTCTTTTATCTCATAGATGGATGAAGCTGTTCCGGGCTGAGATCGTTGAAAAATATCCGTTCCGGAATTCTTAATAACCAAACCCCTTTCTGTTCCAATCCACAGGTTATTGTATCTGTCGCTATATAGGCAGGTAATTCTGTCTGCAGGCAAAGAAGCTGCATTAAAAGGGTCATGCATATAGGTCGCTACAAAACCGCGTGCTGTGTCAACACTATACAAACCAGTTTCTGCACCGATCCAGATAATGCCGTTAGCGTCTGCCAGAATGACTGCTATTTTCTCGTCCTGAAGCCTTAATGATTCTTTCTCAAGGAATCCCGGATAGAAAAATGTATGGTTTTTATTGTTTATAATCCTTAGTCCTTTATCGGTACCAACCCATATACTGCCATTATTCATGCATTTTACAGCTGTCACCACATCACCCGGTATAGAAGCGGAATCCTGATCGTTGGCCTTAAAACGTATAAAAGAATTGTAATTGCGGTCGTATTTATTCAATCCCCCTCCATTAGTACCAATCCAAAGATTTCCATCCAGATCTTCTTCAATGCATTTCACTTTGGCGAAACTAATGCTCGCCGGGTCATTGATTTCGGGTTTATAAATTTCAAACTCATAGCCGTTGTATTTATTCAGGCCGTCCTCTGTACCTATCCATAACAATCCTTTTGAATCCTGAAAGATGCAGTTTGGCGTAAATTGAGACAAACCATCACGGACGGAAATATTTTCGAATTTAATATGCAGAAGATCCTGGCCAAAAGACTGATCGGTAATAATTGAGAGTCCAATCAGGACAGGAACAACAACTATAGGGTAATTTGATCGAAATGAAAAAAAGCTCATAAAACAGAATATGCGTAAACAAATCTAAAATTTTTTTTTAAAATAAAACAGCAAACACAAATTATCTTCCAAAACGTTTTTCGGGATCAGGGAGCAGGATAGTTTTCAACATGTTTCCGGTCTTCCGGATCGTACTCTAAAGTAATCTTAGAACCAAATCTTTTGTCTTCCAGCTTTGTAGCTTCCGTAATAATGCTCTTTTTACCTCCGTTCCTGATGAAGTAAAGCGCTGCTTCAATTTTGGGTTTCATGTTTCCTTCCCCGAACATTCCCTGTTTAAGGTATTCAAGTGTATCTTTATAGTCAAGGAATTCAACAACCTGCTGATTGGGTTTTTTGTAATTCAGATAGATGTATGGCACATCCGTTAATATATAAAATTCATCTGCTTCTATGGAAGAAGCCAGCAGTGCCGAAGCCGCGTCTTTATCAATCACTGCTTCTACTGGTCTTATATCACTTCGGTCATCAATGTATACAGGTATACCTCCGCCGCCTGCCGTTATGACAATATTGCCTTGCCTTACCAGTTGATGAATGATACCTTTATTCAGAATGTCAAGAGGTTCAGGTGAAGGCACAACTCGTCTATGACCACCACTCGATTTCTGTTCTTCCTTAAAAAACCATCCCTTTTCTTGGGTCAGCTTGTCAGCCAGTTCACGGGTATAGATCCGACCTATTCTCTTTGTAGGATTTCTGAATGCTTCTCCCTGATGGTTCACAACAATCTGACTGATAATGCCGATAACGTTTTTCTTAATCGCATGTTTGTTAAGCACATTCCGTAATATCCTTTCGATCATATAACCAATCTCACCCTGCGTGCCGGCCACACAAATATCCAGCGGCATTTGTGGAATAGCGTATACTGCCTCTCCCGCATCATTCTTAAGCAGTATATCTCCCACCTGTGGACCATTGCCATGGGTTATAACCAGGTCATAACCGTCTTTCAACAGGAAAACAAGATTCTCAAGTGTAACAAAGGTATTCTGTTCCTGTTCCTCTATGGTTCCTTTTTCAAAGTCACGTTGCAGGGCATTTCCTCCCAAAGCAACTACAGCCAGTTTACTCATTTTATCATTGGATCAACGTATAAAATTAGCAAAAGCAATATGCTCCTGGCATGATTTCAATCATATGGTCTTGATTTGACGAGCCCAAATTAATACTATCAACATTTGTCAAAGCTAGACTATCTTTTGTCAATTAAACTGCATATTCACATCATGTATATGTTTGAACCGCCAATACTGAAAAGCAAACAATATTAGCCCTTTCCTATCGTCTTATCCATTCAAAGTTGATTCATCACCAACGATGTTAATAAGTAGCTATAAAATAAAGAGAAACTTTCACAATTTTATTCGTATAATTGACTGATATACTAATGTATCTATTAGATACAGCATAAATTCCTGCCTTATGAAAAGAATAATGATACAAGGAACCGTACCTCAGTTTTTTTCAGTAAAACAGATCCTAAAGTACGCTGTTGTACTGCTACTTTTATCTTCTGTAATCCACGCCACAGGATTTGCTCAGACTTCATGGTACAGCTACCAGTCAGGTGACTGGAATGACACTGAATGGCGTACATGGACAACGGATCCATCGGGGACCACGTTGATCAATCCATCGCATTTAATGCCGGGAGCCACGGATGATGTCATAATCCTGAATGGACGTATCGTTACGATCCCTATGGGAACTACGGGAAGGACAGTAGCTTCGGTTACGATACAGGAGGGTGCTGTGCTGGATATTTCCAACACTACCGGACACAGCTTTGGATCGCAACTCAACGGTTCAGGTCTGCTACGCCTGTCAACAGCAACATTCCCGAATTTTGCCGCCGGTTCTTTTGTCCAGACCGGAGGAGGCACAGTCGAATACAGGAATATGACCGGATTTACATTTTCGCAGGTGACATACAACAACCTGATTATCAATTTAAACAACAATACGGATGAAGCCTTGTTTGTTACTACCTCAAATCCATTTACCGTTAACGGTAATATTACCATTGAAAAAGGGCTGTTTCGTATTAGCGACAATGCAAATACAACTGCCTTAACTGTTAACTTCAATGGTGATGTAACGGTTAATGCGAATGGCCAGATAGCCGTAGGTAACAGAAATATCGGAAGTGCTTTTGGGATGACTAACCGGAGTCACCAGATCACTATTACTGGCAACCTATACAATAACGGAGGAACGGTAAGGTTCACCAATATGACCGGACCGGTATACACCGCTAATCCTCCGGGAGGAGCACAGGCAGGCTGGTCGGATGTTATTTTTAATAATGCAAATGCTGACCAGTATGTTGATTGTAATGGTATAACAATATTCTACCGTATACAGATATCCAAAGGAACAGATCAGACTTATGTATTAAATATCGATGCGGATGGACCGGATCAGTTCTTTTTATACGGACGCAATGACAGACATACAAGTTATGATCCAACAGCCCTCGGGCCTGATGTTCCCAACATAGTTAACCTCAATGCATTAGGGCTGCTCAGCGGAACCTGCAGACTGGGAAATAACATTGCATTACCGGCTTTATCAAGTCAGTATTACATCCTGGATGAGGATGCCGCTTTGTGGCTTGACGCCTCTCAGCTCAGGTATTATATTTCAAACCTCAACCGTGGTATTTACATATACGGTAAGCTTAAACTTACAAACAATGCTCTTTTTAACATGGATGATGGCACAGCATCGCAACGCAGGGGCATTGTCACCCGGGAGGCAAGCAGCATTATTGTTGATAACAGCACATTACAGGCGACACTTATCCGAACATCAAGCTTGAACAGTTATCACAGGGGTGCGTTTTTTGTAAGTGGTAACAGTACAGTCACCCTTTCAGGCAACACGTCGCACGGATATCATGCAACCTTGTCATTCGGCTATCCTGATAATGTGATAAACATATCAGGCGGGGTAATTAATATTGAAAATCCCACCATCGCGGCTACCGATATGAGCCCCGGAAGCAGCGGCATGTATTTTAGTGTTATGTTTGGATCGTTGTCAAAAAATATCAACCTCACAGGCGGTACTTTTAATATCAATATTCCAGGCGGTAATAATGCTTATATCAATTCAACCGTACCGTTCTATAACCTGAATATTACCGGAACCAATTTAGCAAACGATCTGAGGATTGTTCAATATACCAATCCCGGTACCGGAACAGCTCCTCCAACATTGGCACCGCAGCCGCTTATCGTTTTAAACGACCTGATGATTCAAAACAATGCTGTTTTGAATACAACGGTTCCGGCTCCGGATGTGGACGTGACAATTGGAGGTGATTTCACAGTGTCGACAAACGGTATATACCGGCCGGGAGACAATACTACGAGCTTTGATGGCAATGGTTCACAAATCTTTGATATTCAGGGTACAATCAACCCCTCCCTGTATAATTTAACCCTGGCCAATACAAGCAGTCTGACATTGAATAATCCCAGTGCCATCGTACCCGTTGTTGTTCGTTCGGGATTCAATCTCAATCATGGATGTACCTTCATTGACAACGGCCGGATTCTTGAGGTTCAGGGTAATGTCCTGAATTCAGGAGTCCACTTTAAACCTGTGAGTGGTGCGGGAAGCATACAACTTACCGGTACGGCTTCGCAAGTCATAAATGGCGACGGGACAGGTGTATTCAATAACCTTACATTGAACAAAACTGCAGGATCAGTTTCGTTACAGGCCGATATCTCGCTTGCAGGTGACCTGCGCCTTGCCAATACAGCGGCCAGGTTTAATATTGGATCCAATAACCTCTCCATAAGCGCAACAGGTGATGTATTTGATAATCTCACAGGAACGGGCAAAAATTTCAGTGCAACCAGGATGATCCAAACCACTGGGAAAATGTCAGATGGCGGAATAAGTAAGGTATACAACAGCACCAATGCATTCTTGTTCCCCTTTGGCTTCTATAACGCCACAAACGCCACTTACTATTATATGCCGGCATCAATCCGATACAGCAGCGCCCCTGCTGCGTACGGCACTGTTACATCGCGACCGGTAAATGCAAGGCATCCGCTGGCACAGACCACCAATGCACTTGCCTGTTATTGGAAAACATTCAGCACAGGATTTACAGGCGTTCCTGCAGGTTCTGTTGTGCATAATTATACGTATGATCCCCTTTCCAATTATTTTGTAAGCGGCACCGAGAGTAACTATATTCCTGCCGTTTACAGAAACAGTGATGCTGCTACATGGATAACCATAAATAATCCTGTTCTGGTCAATGACGGAACCAATGTTGCTACCTACGATACAGCCTACAAAGCTGATGGAGACTATACAGCTGGTGAACCGGATGCTTTTACTCCTATTCAGATCCGGTACAGCACGGGAATCAACGGTGACTGGGATAACACTGCAACATGGTCGGCAACAGCAGTCGGGGGTCCGGGTGGTGCAAGCATACCGGATGCCAACACCATAGTCATTATAGGTGACACCGTCAATAATCATACAGTTTTTGTGAATCAGAACAGCAGGGTCTGCGGAAGCCTGTCGATATGCAACGGTTCAACACTCGATCTGAGAGATTTCACCGGTCATAATTTTGAGGCCTTTCCTGATCAGGGGGTCAAGGGTACCGGGACACTGCGCATTGCCAGTGATAACTATTTCCCAAGAGGTGATTTCGGCGATTTTATCGGCGAATCCGGAGGTACTGTTGAGTATTATACGATTGCACCTGCCAGCATTACAATACCTGTGAATTCAGATGTAACAGGCTTGATGCTCGATCATTATTATAATCTTAAAGTAAGCCCTGCAACCGGAACTACCATTACCTTCCCGAATTCAGACCTGCTCATATATAACGATTTGACAAAAGCAGATGCAGGACAGGTAAACACAAACACCCTTGCGGTACACAATGTACAAGTAACCCGGGACTTTATCATAGAAGAAGGGATCTTTGAAGTACAGAACACCAATATTCAGCATATCCGTGTACTCAAAGATATGGAAGTAGATGGTACATTCAGGGTTCAGAATGGCACCGCTGTGGATCATACACTCGAGCTATACGGTAACCTGTCCGGCACGGGTACTTTTGATGCAAATTACGGCGGAGAAAGGATATGGGTATACTTTAAAGGACTGAACGATGCCAGCATTACCGGTTCAGATAAAACATTTTATTCACTCGAAGTCGATAAAGGTACCGATCAGACACCTGTCCTCAATGTCAGAGCCGGAATAACAACTTCATTTGATCCGGCTGTTACCCTTAAAAACGGGACTTTCCGGATAAAGCAGGGTTCGTTGAACCTTTCACAGGCCAGTAGCTTTACCATTCCGGTAACCGCCTGTTTGAGCATCGACAGCATGGCTTCCGTAACCGTAGCTGTAAATAATACAGACAATACCTTGTTTCTGATTGGTAAGCTTGAATTGCTTGGTGGAATGCTGAATATTGGCTCACCGGCCAATGTGCGTCGTAACTGCATTGAATATTCTTCTGAAGGAAATCCTGAAATTGTTATTAATGGCGGTGTTCTAAATATAAACGGGCAGATCAAAAGAAATTCATCCACCACCTTCGGTGCACTCGATTACAGGCAGCAGGGCGGCACAGTCAACATATACGGAGAAAATCAGGATAATACACGGGGAAAGTTTGAAATATGCAATGAAGGCAGTTATTTTGGTTTTTCAGGCGGAACGATAAACATTTATAATGGCGGTGGTGTAACGTTCGGCGATGTCTACCTGCGTCCGTCTAATTCAGCCGTTAACGATAACGGAACCATAGCCTTTGTTCCGCTGAATAACAGTCCGAACCAGGACTTCAAGGTTGATGCATCCTGTCCCCTCGGAAACCTCACTATTAACGGATATGACGGCAATGACAGTGCAGTGGTTCATTTAATGGTAAATCCTTTAGTTCTGTTAGGTGATCTGACCATCAACGATGGCTTTAGCCGTTTAAACTGCAACAGCCTGAATGTGACAGTTGCTGGTGATTTCACCAATAACGGGATTTATACGGCAGGTACCAATACTACCATTTTTAACGGAGGTATGACACAGACGGCTTCTTTCGGTGTTAATACAACTTTCAGAAAGCTTTTGATTGATAAGACAGTCGGTTCTATTTCCTTTACAAGCCCGGGAGCTTTTGTTCCTACAATTACAGATACCCTGACAATCAACAGCGGTACGCTAATGAACTCAGGAACACTGGATATAATAGTACAAGGGGACATCATTAACAACAGTGTTCACACATCCACTGGTTCAGGAAGTCTGATCCTGCAGGGTTCAACAAACCAGATTATTGCAGGTAATGATAACGGGCAATTCGGTAATCTTACCCTTGCAAACGGAGCAGCCAACGGAGCAACTCTCACTGCCAACATACTTATAAACGGTACTCTTACGCTTACAACAGGATACTTATATATCAACGATTACCTGATGACACTTGCTTCAACAGCTGCCATCGGCGGTACGCCGGGAATACCAGCGAACAAGAACTGGATAACCACAAACGGAGTACTGAGTGATGGTGGCATTAAAAGAGTTTTCCCTGCAGGTCCTTCTTCCTTTACTTATCCTATAGGTGTGGCAGGAAAATACACTCCTGTCACCTTCGATGCCACTTATACATCACCCGGTAGCATTACTGTGAAACCTGTTAATATCAAAATACCTTCCTTAACCAATGCATTAGCAGATGAATTGCAATATTACTGGCATGTCTCCAGTACACCCTTCACCGGATTAAGTTCTATTACACATACTTATAAATATCTGGATGCTGATGTCCTGGGAAATGAAGATCTCTATGTAGGAGCCCGGTATTACAATAATAACTGGACGAATTTTGGGAAACCCGGTGTGATGGATGTCGATGCAAATACCATAACCATCACTGGTACGGATATCGATGGGGAATATACCTGCGGTGAACCCGGAAACTTTCTTTCAAAACCGGTATATTACAGTTACTACCTTGCTCCCGGTATTGACAATCCTCTTGTCGGAGCCGACTGGAACACAGCCGGAACCTGGGCAATAGGTGGACATACAGGCACGCCTGCGACAATCCCTCCCGATGGAAATCCAATAATCATCAGAAATGACCATACTGTTTTTATTGCTGACAGCGACAGGGTAGCTTATTCGGTCGATAATTTCGGAATATTAAACATTGGCTATTCCGTAGGACACAGCCTGGGACATGTGCGGGGTGACGGTCGTATTATTGTTATCAATACACTGGCTGGTCAGTTTGTTTTCCCGGGCGGTGACTTTTCTGAATTTATGGACACGCCGGGAAGCACTGTCGAATATAACGGATCAAACGGAACAATCATTTCAAGCATATCCTCGACTTATAAGAAGTATCAGAACCTTGAGTTCACCGGTCCAATCAACAAGATACTGGCGAATGTAAATCTGCTGATAAAAGGTAATTTGCTGATAACGGAAAGTCAGGTCGATAATTCGGTTTATTATAAAAATATAACCCTTTGGGGAGACTGGACAGACAATGTGACCCATGGTTTTATACCGGGTAAAAGTACTGTTTCATTCGAGGGAAGTACACTGCAAACGGTCAACACTCCTGATCCTGAACATTTTTACCGGATGAAGATATACAATGCGGCCGGTGTCACATTGAACGGTTCAGCTGAGGTTTCATACTGGCTCGTCCTTCTTAACGGAAGACTAAACACTACAACCAGCAACCTGCTTACCATAACCAATACTTCGACCAATGCAGCTTCAGGGGCAAGTGATGCATCGTTTGTTGACGGACCATTGGCAAAAAGAATACTGGCCGGACAATATTTCAATTTTCCGGTGGGAAATTACAATGCATCAGCCGCCAAACCTGCCCGTTATGGCAATATATATCTTTCCAATACCAGTGCTTACGACACATGGACAGCTCAATACATAAATGCAAATCCGGATGGATTGTACAGCAGGTCAAATCTGTTACCCCCGCTTACCTCAGTAAGCGATAACGAATACTGGATTGTAACACGAACGGGAGGTAATAATGCTAATATACGTTTGCGATGGGATGCATATAGTAATATAGCATCGGTATATTCAACACGTGTTACAGAATGGACCCCCGCTAACCAATGGGAAGAAAAGGGCAACCTGGTTTCAGGTACACTCACAGCAGGAACAATATCTACCACAGCTCCGGTTACTACCGGTATTTATATTTTCACACTGGGTGTCAGCGGCGTTACCGCAAGGATTACCAACGTAACACCTACCTCTATTTGCAACAACGGCGAAGTGGTAACTGTGACCGTAGCACTAACCGGTAATCCGAACTGGACACTAACCTATAGTGCCGGAGGCAACAGCTATACTCAATCGGGTATCGGATCGTCAACCTTCAACATTCAACTGACAGGCTCTGATTTTGGAGGACCCGGGACACACAACATTCAACTGACTGCTATATCGGATGCTTCAAGTTCAGGCATGGCTGATCCAACGGTCTATCCCGTTACTGTACTTGACACTTACATCCCTGATATCCAGGGAACATTTACAGTGGGTGCAGGCGAAGTAAGAAATTTCTACACTACCGATAACAGCGGAAGCGGAAGTACATATGCCTGGAGCTGGATTGGAGCCAGCGGAGGAACAATTGATTCGCCCAATGCTGCATCAACCGATATTACTATGGCAACGGCTGCCACCTATCAACTTCAGGTTGCTGAAACTACATACAACGGATGCGTGGCTACCGATGTTCAATCAATTACCGTCCTGGATACACCTTCCCCCGATATTACTCCCGATGATGCCAATGTATGCCTGAATGAGTCCGTAACATATTCCACACCGAATATTGCAGGACATACTTACGCCTGGACAGTTGTAGGTGGAACACCGGCAACCGGTACGGGTAACTCGATCAATGTAACCTGGAATGCAACAGGCAATGGTTCGGTTTCAGTGATTGAGTCAAATGGTCCGCTTTTCGGTACTGATGTTGTTAATGTTGTTGTCGATCCACAACCCAATACAAGCCTTATGGTTACAGCACCACCTTCGGTTTGTGATAATACATCCGCTATAATAACGGTGGAAAGCTCCCAAACCGGATTTAATTATCAGCTGCGCGACGGTATAATCAATATTGGTACTCCAGCGGCAGGGACAGGAGGAAACATAAATTTACCCTCTGATTTGCTGACCACTGCAACAACATTTAATGTTCTGGCATACAACAATGGCTGCAGTGAGCAATTAATACAAACCCGGACAGTAGATGTTATTCCTCTGCCCGACGCTGCCGGAACCATCACCGGCACGGCCATCGTATGCCAGGGACAGAGCGGCATGGCCTACAGCGTACCCGCCATTGACTATGCAACTTCTTATGTATGGAACTATACCGGCATAGGTGCTACCATAACCGGCGGTACAACCCGCAATATCACCATAGCATTTGCCGCTAACGCCACCGGCGGAGACCTGACCGTTTATGGT